>JAFBAO010000080.1 GCA_019247715.1 Caulobacteraceae bacterium | reverse complement strand
GGGAGGCCCATACGGCGCCGAGCCAGAAGGCCACGCCCATGGCGCCGACGAACACGATGCAGGCGATGGAGCCGGCGGCGCTCTTGCGCCGTGCGCGCCGATCGGCCGGAAAGTCCCAGGTCGGGTCGTGCGCCATGTCGCCTCCCTAAAAGGCGTTCTGTTTGCGGCGACGCTCGAGGGCCGCCTTAAGAAGAAGTTAAGTGCAAATCGCCGAGGGTGTCCAGCCTGCAATATTAGCGCCACGTCTGGCCGAACGTGCTAGTCTCGCTTCCCTGGGGAGCGCGGCTTCGGGGCCCGGCATGACCTGTCAGTTCCTTGTGCGGGGCGGCGTCGTTCCCCTCGCCTGCTGCGTTCTGGCGCTAGGCGCCTGCGGCAAACCAGCGCAACAACATACGGAGCCGTCGCCTCCCGCCGCGGCCGCGCCGGCGCCGGCCGCGGCCCCGAATCCCGACGCCGCTTCGGCCAAGGCGTTCCTCGAGGGGCTCTACGCCCACTACGCCTCGGCCAAGGACAACACCTTCCAGCCGTTCGACGCCAACGTCCACGAGGTGTTCGACCCCGACATGGTCCGGCTGCTGGACGCCGACACCAAGGCGCTGAAGGGCGAGCTCGGCGACATCGACGGCGACTGGCTCTGCCAATGCCAGGACTTCGTGAGCCTCCGCGCCGCCATCGCCGTCCAGTCGGCCGCCCCGACCGAGGCCAAGGCCACCGCCGACGTCACCGATCTCGGCATGCCCGGCGAGAAGTCGCGCCATGACGCCTTCGACCTCGTCAAGGTCGGCGGGGCCTGGCGGATCCACGACATCGTGACGCCCGACCAGGGCTCGCTGCGCCAGACCCTGCTCGACGAGATCAAGCGGCTGAAGGCGGGAGGCCGCCCCGACAGCGGGTAGGGCGCAGACTAGGCCGCCGCCTGGCGCACGGCGCCGGCGATGTCGCTCACCAGCTTGCCCACCAGCTTCTCGTCGTCGCCCTCGGCCATGATCCGGATGATCGGCTCGGTGCCAGAGGCCCGGACCAGCAGCCGGCCGGCCCCGTTGAGCCGCTGTTCGGCCTCGGCGATGGCGCTCTTCACCACCGCGTTCTCCAGCGGCTTGCCGCCGGCGAAGCGGACGTTCTCGAGCTTCTGGGGCACCGGGTCGAACTGTCGGGCGAGCGCGCTCATCGGCTTCTGGGCCCGCACCAGCTCGGCCAGCACCTGCAGGGCGGCGATGAGCCCGTCGCCGGTGGTGGAGAAGTCCGAAAGGATGATGTGGCCGGACTGCTCGCCGCCGAGGTTGATGCGCCCTTCGCGCATCTTGGCCATGACGTAGCGGTCGCCCACCTGGGTTCGGTGGAGGGCGAGACCGCGGGTGGCGAGGTACCGCTCCAGCCCGAGATTCGACATCACCGTCGCCACCACGCCGCCGCCCGTGAGGTCACCGGTGGCCGCCCACGCGCCGGCGATGAGGGCCATGATCTGGTCGCCGTCGACGATCTGGCCCTTCTCGTCGCAGATGACCAGCCGGTCGGCGTCGCCGTCCACGGAAATCCCGATGTCGGCCCGGTACTGTTTCACCGCCTGGACGATGGTCTGCGGATGCGTCGAGCCGCATTCCTCGTTGATGTTGAAGCCGTCCGGCGAGACCCCCACCGGGATGACTTCGGCGCCGAGCTCGTAGAGCGCCGTGGGCGCCACCCGGTAGGCCGCGCCGTTGGCGCAATCCACCGCCACCCGGAGCCCGTTCAGCGACAGGTTCTTCGGGAAGGTCGCCTTGACGATCTCCACGTAGCGCGCCGGCGCCTCGTCGATGCGGACCACCCGGCCGAGCTGCTTGGGGCCGGCGAGCCCTTCCTGCAGGCCCTCGTCCATCAGGGCCTCGATCTCCGCCTCGCGCTCGTCCGAGAGCTTGTAGCCGTCCGGGCCGAACAGCTTGATGCCGTTGTCGGCGAAATTGTTGTGCGAGGCCGAGATCATCACCCCGAGGTCGGCGCGCATGGAGCGGGTCATCATGGCGACCCCGGGCGTCGGCATCGGCCCGAAGGTCCGCACGTCCATGCCGACGCTGGTGAAGCCGGCCACCAGGGCGGGCTCGATCATGTAGCCGGAGAGCCGGGTGTCCTTGCCGATCACCACCAGGTGGCGCCGGTCGCTGCTGCTGGTGAACAGCTTGCCGGCCGCCAATCCCACGCGCAGCGCCACTTCGGCGGTCATCGGATGGATGTTCGCCTGGCCCCGAATGCCGTCGGTGCCGAAATAGCCGCGTCTTTTGGTCATCAGTGGGTCCAGAAACGTGCGGAAACCGAGATTTATCCGGGCGACCCTTGGCGAATGTTAAAGGCGCCCATAGGGCCGCGGCGCAGTCTACGCTGAGCCGGCGGGGGCACAAAGGACCGATCCAACATGTGCGGCATCATCGGCATCGTCGGGACCAAACCGGTCGCGCCACGTCTCATCGAGAGCCTGAGACGGCTGGAGTATCGCGGCTACGATTCGGCCGGCGTGGCGACGGTCGTGGACGGGCGCATCGAGCGGCGGCGGGCGGAGGGCAAGCTCGCCAACCTCGAGGGCGCGCTGGCCGAGCATCCCCTGGCGGGAAGCGTCGGCATCGGCCACACCCGCTGGGCCACCCACGGCAAGCCCTCCGAGCGCAACGCCCACCCCCACCAGGCCGGGCGCGTCACCCTGGTCCACAACGGCATCATCGAGAACTTCGCCGAGCTGAAGGCGGAGCTCACCGCCAAGGGGCGCCGCTTCGAGACCGAGACCGACACCGAGGTCGTCGCCCATCTGATGGACGAGCAGCTGGCCGCCGGGCTCTCGCCGCTTCACGCCCTGAAGGCGACCCTGGAGCGGCTCCGCGGCGCCTACGCCCTGGTGATGCTGATCGAGGGCGAGCCGGCCCTGATCTTGGGCGCCCGCAACGGCCCGGCGCTGGTCGTGGGCCACGGCGACGGGGAGATGTACCTAGGCTCGGACGCCCTCGCGGTGGGCCCCTTCACCAACCGCATCACCCATCTGGAGGACGGCGACTTCGTCGCCATCGACCATGCGGGCGCCAAGATCTTCGACGCCTCCGGGGCGCAGGCGCAGCGGCCCACGCGCCGGATCCCCGCCGCCGCAGCCCTGGTCGAGAAGGGCAACTATCGGCACTTCATGGAGAAGGAGATCCATGACCAGCCGGACGCCTGCCAGCACACCCTCTCGGCCTACCTCGACCCGGTGACGCGCTCGGCCGCCTCTCGCGGTCTGGACTTCTCCGACTTCGAGCGGCTCCAGGTAGTCGCCTGCGGCACCGCTTCCTACGCCGGCATGATCGGCCGCTACCTGTTCGAGCGGCTGGCGGGCCTGCCCACCGAGGTGGAGATAGCCTCGGAGTTCCGGTACCGGGAGCCGGCCCTGGCCCCGGGCGCCCTGGCGCTGGCCATCTCGCAGTCGGGCGAGACCGCCGACACCTTGGCGGCGCTGCGCTGGTGCAAGGGGCGCGGCATCGCCACCGCCGCCCTGGTCAACGCCCACGAATCGACCATGGCCCGCGAGGCCGACGTGATGCTCCCCACCCATGCGGGACCCGAGATCGGGGTCGCCTCCACCAAGGCCTTCACCTCCCAGGTGGCCGCGCTCACCGCCATGGCCATCGCCGCCGCCCGCCAGCGGGGCCGGATCGACGCCGCCGAGGAGGCGAGGCTGGCCGCCCTGCTGCTGGAGACGCCGCGGCTGATCGCCGAATCCATCAGCGCCGAGGACCGCGTCCACACCGTCGCCCTGGAGATCGCCAAGGCCCGCGACGTCCTCTACCTCGGGCGCGGGCCGATGTTCCCCCTGGCGCTCGAAGGGGCCCTGAAGCTGAAGGAGATCAGCTACATCCACGCCGAGGGCTACGCCGGGGGGGAGCTGAAGCACGGGCCGATCGCCCTGGTGGACGAGGCGACGCCGGTGATCGTGATCGCGCCCACGGACGCCTTGTTCGAGAAGACCCTCTCCAACATGAGCGAGGTCGCCGCCCGCGGCGGCCGCATCGTGCTGATCACCGATCTGGCCGGCGCGGTCCACGCTCCTCCAGGCGCCCAGGTGATCGTCGCGCCGGCCTGCGATCCCTTGATCGCGCCACTGGTCTTCGCCGCCCCGATCCAGCTGCTGGCCTATCACGTGGCCGTGCAGAAGGGCGCGGACGTGGACCAGCCGCGCAACCTCGCCAAATCGGTGACCGTAGAATAGCGCGGCGGCGCAGAGCGCTCGCTCCACGCCGCCGTATCGGAAAGGAGCGTCCGGTGGCCCGGACGAGCGATGGCTCTAGGACGTCAGCTCGGGCTGTTGGTCATGGCGTTGCCGCCACTCATCTCGTTCCCGCCGCTCATTTCGTTGCCGCCGCTCATGGCGTTGGTCTCGGTCGTGGTCGCGGTGTTTTCGGCCGCCGCGGTGTTGTCGGCGGTGTTCGCGGCCTCGTTCTTCTTGCAGGCGGAGATGCTCGCAGCCGCGAGGACAGCGAGCGAAACAAGGGCCAGAGTGCGCGCATGCGTCATGATCGGTGTCTCCGGTTGCGGCGCGATTGGGGTGTAAGCGAAGCAGTAAGAACGCGGGAATGTTCATTTCCCGCTGCCAAAAGTCAATTGTTCGCGACCCTGTTCCGCGGCTGGATCACCGTCCGTTCAGCAAAGCGGCCGCCGGCGCCTCAGGCGCCGCGAAAGGAGTTTCCAGCGCCCTGAAACCCACGCTAAGGGCTCGCCCATGAAGACGGTGCGAAAAGCGGTGCTGCCGGTGGCCGGACTCGGCACGCGGGTCCTTCCGGGGGGCAAGACGACGCCGAAGAACCTGCTCAACGTCTTCGACCGCCCGATCCTCGCCTATGTGGTGGCCGAAGCGAGGGCCGCCGGCATCGAGCACGTCGTCATGGTGATGGGGCGCGGCCAGGGCGCCATCGAGGACTATTTCGACCGCCACGTGGAGCTGGAATCTCACCTGGAGGCGCGGGGCAAGACCGACCTCCTGGAGACCCTGCACGCAGAGCTGCCGCGGCCGGGGGAAATGAGCTTCGTGCGCCAGATGGCGCCGCTGGGGCTCGGCCACGCGGTCTGGTGCGCCCGGGAGGTGATCGGCGACGAGCCCTTCGCGGTGATCCTTCCGGACATGCTGATGGATGCGAACCCGCCCGCCCTCGCCCAGGCCATCGCCGCCTATGAGGCGGTGGGCGGCAACGTCGTGGTGGTGGAGCCCGCCCCGCCCGGCGAGGCCCACAAGTACGGGATCGTCGCCCTCGGAGAGCCGGCGCCCGGCTTCGCCGGCAGGCTCAACCGGATGACCGGCATGGTGGAGAAGCCGCCGCCGGGCACAGAGCCCTCCAACCTGTTCATCTCGGGCCGCTACATCCTGCAGCCGGACATCTTCGCCATCCTGTCGGCCCAGGAGGCGGGGGCCGGCGGCGAGATCCAGCTCACCGACGCCATGGCCAAGCTGATGACTGTCCAGTCGTTCCACGCCCTGCAATACGACGGGTCGACCTACGACTGCGGCGACAAGCTGGGGCTGCTGCGAGCCACGGTGGCCTTCGCCCTCAAGGATCCGGAACTGGGCGGCCAGGCCCGGGCCGCGGTGGCGGCGCTTCTCAAAGGCTGAAGCCCCCCGCGCGTCGGTCAGGTCGACATCCGCGCCTTGAAGCCGTCCCGCACCCAGTGGTTGCCGACGAAAGCCAGGACGGCGGCGAGCGGCGCGCCGAGGCCGGCGATGGGCGCCAGCAGGGTCCAGTGGCGCAACCCGACCATTTCGTCGGCCACTGAGGCCATCAACTCGACTTCGGTGGCCCGGTCGTCCGCGAAGGCGGGGCGGTAGTAGGCGGCGAGCGCATCGTCGTACTGGTGGTTCAGGGCCACCAGGCGGAAGGAGGCGTAGAGGAAGACGATCGACCAGAAGATCACCCAGGGCGCAGCCGTCGCGATGATCAGCCTGCGCATCCCGGTGGAGATTTCGATGCTGATCCCGGCCAGGCGCAGCGTCTCCGGCTTGCGTGCGGCCAGTTTTGCGGAAGGTTTAGGAGGTCCCGCCATGTCGGAATTCCGCCCTGGCGGTCGCCCTATGACCGCCGAACCCCGACGATACATCGTCAGCCTTACCGCCCGGTGAAATCCGCGCGAGATTCGGGCGTCGCCCGGCGGCGGGGGCTGGCGCCGGGCGCCTCAGATTAGGCTCGCGGCCTCCTCCACGACCGCCGCCAGCCGCGCCAGATCCTGCGCTCGGGAAAGCCGATGGTCGCCGTCGCGGATCAACGTAAAGACGACGTCGCTCGCCTTCAGCGTGTTGGCCAGTTCGAGCGCGTGCCGCCAGGGGACGTCCGGGTCCTGGCCGCCCTGGAGGATGCGGGTCGGCGCCTCGATGGGCACAGGACCCGGCAGGATCGACCAGCGGGCCCCGTCCTCCAAGAGCAGGCGCGTCACCGGATCGCCGGCGGGATCGTAGGGCGAAGGCCGCCGCCAGACGCCGTCGGCGGCGATGGCTTCCAGGGCATCCGGCGGCAGGCGCGGACGCATCAGCCTCTCGGTGAAGTCGGCGGCGGGGGCGACCAGCGCCAGGGCGCCTGCCCGCTCGGGTCGCGCCATGGCCGCCAGACAGGCGATCCAGCCGCCCATGGAGGAGCCCACCAGAACCAGCGGCCCTTCGGTGAGCGCATCGATGACCGCCAGCGCGTCGGCGCGCCAGCGGGTGATCGAGCCCGCCTCGAAGTCGCCCTCCGACTGGCCATGACCGAAATAGTCGAACCGCAGGAAATCGCGGCCGCCCTGTTCGGCCCAGGCCGCCAGGGCCTCGGCCTTCGTCCCGTTCATCTCCGAGCGGTAGCCGCCGAGCCACAGCGCCGTGGGCCCTGCCCCGCGCCTGCGCCGCCAGGCGAGGCGCGTCCCGCCCACTTCCAACCATCCAGCTTCCTCGGTCATGGCGTCCGCGCCCGCGTTTCGCTAGTTAGGATGTCCGCCTTCATCCCACCCTCTCCGGAGCTAAGTCCATCCGCCGACGCTTGACGAACCCTGGGATCGCGGCCCTGCCGCCCCTCGCGGGGCGGCTCTCGCCGCCTGGGTCCTGGGCATGAAGGAGATCCGCAAGGTGCTGGTCATCCAGCTCGGCGGCATCGGCGAGCTGGTGCTGGCCTTCCCCGCCTTCGCCCGCATCCGCGAGGCGCACCCGAAGGCCAAGATCACGCTGCTCACCGTCCAGGAGTTCGCTTCGCTGGCCAAGTCCAGCGCCTACTTCAACGAGGTGGAGACCGACGGGAGGCCCGCCGGGCCCGCCGCCTGGCTCGGATTGATCGCCCGCCTTCGACGCGCCAAGTACGACCGGGTCTACGATCTGCAGAACGACGCCGGCGCCACCCTCATCTTCGAGGCCCTGCGCCCGTTTCCGCCCGAGTGGTCCGGAACGGCGCCCGGCTGCGCCCTTCCCCACCGCAACCCCGAGCGGCGCAAGATGCACCCGCTGGAGCGGCACGCCGAGCAGCTGATGGAGGCCGGAATCTGGCCGGACGCGCCGACCCGACCGCTCGCCGCCCCCCCGCCGGACATCTCCTGGATCCTCTCGTCGGCCAAGACCAAGGCGCCGGCCGCCGGAAGCCAGCGCCCGGTGGTGATACTGGCGCCGGGCGGGACGCGGCCCGAGAAACGCTGGCCGCCGGAGCTTTACGGGGGACTGGCCGAGCGGCTGCAGCAGGCCGGATTCGACATCGTGGTGATCGGGGCGCTCAACGAGAGCCCCCTCGCCCACGCCATCCAGCGCAAGGCCTCGCGGACCCGCGACCTCACCGGGCGCACCGACTTCGCCCAGGTCGCCACCCTTGGGGCCCGGGCGGCGCTGGCGGTGGGCAACGATTCGGGCGCCATGCACCTCATCGCCGCGGCCGGCGCCCCCACCCTGGCGCTCTTCTCGGCGGCTTCCGACCCCGCAATCAGCGGCCCGCGTGGACATGTGACGGTGCTGCAGTCACAAGACCTCAAGAATCTTTCGGTAGAAACGGTGGCGCGCGCCGCCCTCGGTCTCGCACAGCAGCCGTCTTGATCGGCGGGGGGGCCTTGGTCATATTTCAACCTGGTTGGAGGAGCTTCCTTCCCACAACCTTTGCTGCAACTGATAAGGAGCGTACCCTATTCGTCGTCCCATGCCCGCGCCGCCGACCAAGGAGGGTTGGCGGATCAACGAAGACATCCGCGTCCCCCGCGTTCTGCTCATCGATCAGAACGGTGAAAAACAGGGCATAATGCCGACGTCCTCCGCCATCGAGGCGGCCGAGGAAGTAGGCCTGGATCTGGTGGAGATCTCCCCCACCGCCGATCCGCCGGTCTGCAAGATCCTGGACTACGGTAAATACCGGTTCCAGGAACAGAAGAAGAAGAACGAAGCGCGCAAGCGCCAGAAGCTGGTCGAGGTCAAGGAGATCAAGCTCCGGCCCAACATCGATCAGCACGACTACGAGGTGAAGGCCAAGGCCATGCACCGTTTCTTCGAGGAGGGCGACAAGGTGAAGGTCACCTTGCGCTTCCGGGGCGGCGAGATGCGCCACCCCGAGCTCGGCGTGAAGCTCCTCGACCAGGTCCGCACCGACTTCGAGCCGGTGGCCAAGGTGGAGCACGAGCCCCGCATGGAAGGCCGCCAGATGGTGATGATCCTGGCGCCTAGGTAGCGCCTCTCATCGCCGCCAGGGTTCGCCCTCGACCCAGCCTAGGGCCTCGAAATCTGTCACCCGCAGCGGCGCGTCTGCGGCCAGAAGGAACTCGTCCAGCTGCGGCGGCGCCACGGGCGTTCCGCTCAGCATCGCGTGCGCCTGGCCGCGATGATGGATTTGATGCTGGAACAGATGGAGCAACACGCAGTCCAGGCGTTCGCGCTGGACGTGGTCCTCGCGGCGCAGGGCGACGATGCGTTCGAGATCGGAGGCGTCGGCCCCGGCGACCGAGGCGATCAGCCGATGGTCGATCTCGTCCTGGGCCGCCTTGAGGGCCTCGACCGTCTTGCAGGGCTCGGGATCCGCCCACGCCGCCGGTCCTAGGTCGCCGCCCTCCATCGCATCCACGTAGAAACGATCGACGACGAGGATGTGGTTCAAGGTCCCCGCCAGGCTTGGAAAAAAGCCGGTGCGCACGGCGAGGAACTCGGCCTCGGAAAGGGCCGCGCAGGCGCTCAGCAGTCGGTGGTTGGCCCAGTGGTTGTTGTGCGCCATGGCCCGGTAGGGTCGAAGCGGATCGGCGGGCACGATTCTTCCCCTCGGTGAGCGGCGAAGGCGGACACTTTATGGACGCAGGCTGGAAAAGGCGACGCCAGCGCGCCCTGGCCATCGCCCCCGGCGACGCGCGCGCGGGCGCGCCGGCCGAGTAGCGAGCGCGCCGGGGACTGCGCTACAAGGGCGGGCCACGAAAGCCGCCGATGCCCGATCCGGTCTTCATCTTCATGCTGACCCGGCATGACCGCACCGTCCCCGAGCCGCTGCCCTTGGCCCGCGAGGCGTTGGAAGCGGGGGTGCGCCACATCGGTTTCAAGGATCAAGGCGCGACGCCCGAAGTCCTCGCGGCGCTGGTGAAGACCATCAGGGAGGCCGGCGCCGCCAGCTACCTGGAGGTGGTGAGCCTGGACGAGGCGAGCGAGGTGGCCTCCGCCGAGCTCGCCCTGCGGCTCGGGGTGGACAACCTGTTGGGGGGCGTCAGGCCGCGGGCGCTGGCGGCCATGCTTGGCGGCCGCTCGCTGCGCTACTTCCCGTTCGCCGGAAGGGTGGCGAGCCATCCGAGCGTGCTGCTGGGGGCCCCGGACGAAATCGCCGCCAGCGCCGCCGAGATCGCCGCCCTGCCGCACGTGGACGGCCTCGACTTGCTGGCCTACCGGTCGGACGGCGACCCGGCGGGGATCATGCGCGCGGTCTGCGCGGCCATCGGCAAGCCGGTGATCGTCGCCGGCTCGATCGACCGCCCGGACCAGGTGCGGGCCTTGCGCGAGGCCGGCGCCTGGGGCTTCACCGTGGGAACCGCCGCGATCGACGGCGTCTTCCCGGCAAACGCCTCGGCCCTCGCCGCCCAGCTCGCCGCCATCGAGACCGCCCGGCGCGGATGGTCACGCCACCCGCGGGAGTAGCCGCCGCGGGGGCGAGGGAGAGGCGTGCTTGCCTTTGCCGCCCCGCTCGCGTAGAAGCCCCGCCTCCATCGAGCCGCCTGGCCTAAGGCATGCCACGGCGGCTCTTCTCACACCTCCCTGACGAGGATGAAATGCCGAAGTTGAAGACCAAATCGGGCGCCAAGAAGCGCTTCAAGATCACTGCGACCGGCAAGATCAAGGCCGGGGTGGCGGGCAAGCGGCACCGGCTGATCAGCCACAGCGCCAAGTACATCCGTCAGAACCGCGGCACCAAGGTGATGTCGGACTCCGACACCGCGACCATCAAGGGCTTCCTGCCCTACGGCTTGCGCTAGGAGCTTAGATCATGGCTCGCGTCAAAAGGGGCGTCGTCGCCCACGCCCGTCACAAGAAGGTGCTGGAGCAGGCCAAGGGCTTCTTCGGCCGGCGCAAGAACACCATCCGCGCCGCCAAGGCCGCCGTGGACAAGGCCGGCCAGTACGCCTACCGCGACCGCAAGGTCCGCAAGCGCTCGTTCCGCGCCCTCTGGATCCAGCGGATCAACGCCGCCGCCCGGCTCGAGGGTTTCACCTATTCGCGATTTATCCACGGCCTTGAGCAGGCCGGGATCGAGATGGACCGCAAGGTGCTTTCCGACATCGCGGGATCCGACCCGGCCGCGTTCAAGGCCATCGCCGACAAGGTTCGCGCCGCTCTGGCCTGAAGGTTCGGGGACGTTGTCCCAGCCGATTTCAAAGGCCCTCCGGCGGGACCGTCGGAGGGCCTTTTCTGCATCACGAGACGCTTGCCACGAACGACAGATAGATGACCGACCACTCAGAGCTCGAAGCCGATCTTTCTGCCCAGATCGAGGCCGCCGCCGACCTCGAGGCGCTGGAAGGCCTGCGTGTGGCCGCGCTCGGCAAGGCCGGCGTGGTCTCGGCGCTGCTGCGCTCGCTCGGCCAGATGAGCCCGGAGGCGCGCAAGACCGAGGGGCCGGCGATCAACGGCTTGCGCGACCGGCTGACCGCCAAGATCGGCGCGCGCAAGGCGGCGCTGGAGGAGGCCGCCCTGGAAGCCGAGCTGGAGGCCGGGCGTCTCGATCTTTCCCTGCCGGCCCCGCCGCGGCGCAGGGGCCAGGTGCATCCCACCTTGCAGGTGATGGACGAGATGATCGCCATCTTCGCCGAGATGGGCTTTTCGGTCGCCGAAGGGCCCGACATCGAGGACGACTTCCATAACTTCACCGCCCTCAACTTCCCGCCGCGCCACCCAGCCCGGGAGATGCACGACACCTTCTTCCTGAAGCCGGGAGCGGACGGCGAGCGCAAGCTGCTGCGCACCCATACGAGCCCGATCCAGGTCCGGGTCATGCGGCGGACCAACGTCGCGGTGGGCGCGCCCCAGTTCGAGGTGTTCCAGGACCCGCCCATCCGCATCGTCGGGCCGGGCCGCGTCTACCGGTGCGATTCCGACGCCACCCACACCCCGATGTTCCACCAGTTGGAGGGGCTGGTGATCGACAAGGCGATCCACATGGGCCACCTGAAGTGGACCCTGGACGCCTTCGTCCGGCGGTTCTTCGAGGCCGACAACGTCGTCACCCGCTTTCGCCCGCACCACTTCCCGTTCACCGAACCCTCCGCGGAGATGGACGTCCAGTGCGACCGCTCCGCCGGCCAGGTGAAGATCGGCGCGGGATCGGACTGGCTGGAGATCCTGGGCGGCGGCATGGTCCACCCCAACATCCTCGCCAACTGCGGCCTCGATCCGGACGAATGGCAGGGCTTCGCCTTCGGCCTCGGCGTCGACCGCTTGGCGATGCTCAAATACGGCATGCCGGACCTGCGCGACTTCTTCGCCGCCGACGTCCGCTGGCTGGGCCACTACGGCTTCTCGGCCTTCGCCGATCCTAACCCCGCCTCGGGGCTGAGCTGATGAAATTCACCCTCTCCTGGCTGAAGGACCACCTGGAAACCGACGCCGACGTGGCGACGGTGGCCGAGGCCATGACCATGGCCGGCCTCGAGGTCGAGCACGTGGAGGATCCCGGCGCGAAGCTGGCGGCCTTCTCGGCGGCCAGGATCAAGGAGGCGGTCCAGCACCCCAACGCCGACCGCCTGCGCGTCTGCCAGGTGGAGACGAAAGACGGCCTGAAGGAGATCGTCTGCGGCGCCTCCAACGCGCGCGCCGGGCTCGTCACCGTCTATGCGCCGATCGGGACCTTCGTCCCGGGCTCCGGGATCACCCTGGAGGCCCGGCCGGTGCGCGGGATCGTCTCCAACGGCATGCTCTGCTCGGCCAAGGAGCTCGAGACGGCGGAGGACTCCGAGGGGATCCTGGAGCTGGCCGAGACGCCGGTGGGGACGCCGGCGGCCGAGGCGCTGGGCCTCGAGGCGGTGATCGACTTCGAGGTGACCCCGAACCGGCCCGACTGGCTGGGCGTGGCCGGGATCGCCCGGGATCTCGCCGCGGCCGGGGTCGGGACCTTCAAAGACCGGGCGCCGGCGCCGGTTGCGGGAACCTTCCCATGCCCCATCGAGATCCGGGTGGACGGCTCGGGCGCCTGCCCAGTGTTCGCCGGGCGGCTGATCCGCGGGGTGAAGAACGGGCCCTCGCCGGAGTGGCTGCAGCGGCGCCTGCGGGCCATCGGCCTTCGCCCGATCAACGCCCTGGTGGACGTCACCAACTTCATCTCCTATGACCGCGCCCGGCCGCTGCACGTCTATGACGCGGCGAGGCTCGCCGGCGGCTGGATCGAGGCCAGGCTGGGGCGGCGGGGCGAGCAGGTGGCGGCGCTCGACGGGCGGACCTACCCGGCGAGCCCCGAGATCTGCGTCATCGCCGACGGATCGGGCGCCATCGGCTTCGGCGGGGTCATGGGGGGCGAGAGCACCGGCGTCACCGAGGCCACCACCGAGGTCTTCCTCGAAAGCGCCTGGTTCGATCCCATCCGCACCGCCCAGGCCGGGCGGGATCTCGGGATCGTCTCGGACGCCCAGTACCGCTTCGCCCGGGGCGTCGATCCGGGCTTCGTGGTCCCAGGCCTGGAGCTCGCCACCGCGCTGATCATCGAGCTTTGCGGCGGCGAGCCTTCCGAGGCGCGCATGGCGGGCGACGTCCCCGCCCCGCCCGCGCCCATCGATTTCGACCCGGCCTATGTGGCGAGGCTCGCCGGCCTCGATCTGCCGGCCGAACGGACGGCCGCGATCCTGACCGCGCTCGGCTTCCACATCGAAGGGTCTCGCGTCTGGCCGCCCAGCTGGCGGCGCGACGTGGAGGGCAAGGCCGATCTCGTGGAGGAGGTGGCGCGGATCGCCGGCTATGACGCCCTGCCGGCCGAGCCGCTGCCGCCGCTCGGGGCGGCGGCGAGCGGCGTGCTGACCCCTCGTCAGACGCGGATCAAGACCGCCCGCCGGGCGCTGGCGGCCATGGGCTATGGCGAGGCGGTCACCTGGTCGTTCGTCAGCCGCGCGGCGGCCGAGCTCTTCGGGGGCGGCGACGAGACCCTGCTCCTCGAGAACCCCATCGCCGCCGACCTCGACTGCATGCGCCCCTCGGTCCTGCCCGGCCTCATCCAGGCCACCGGCCGCAACGCCCGGCGCGGCTTTCCCGACTGCGCCCTCTTCGAGATCGGGCCGGTGTTCGCCGGCGCGGGGCCGGCGGACCAGAAGACCGCCGTCGCCGCCGTGCTCGCCCCCCATCCGCCCAGGCGCTGGGACAAGTCGGCAGGCGAGGATATCTTCTCGCTGAAGGGCGACCTCATCGCCCTCCTGGACGAGCTCGGAGCGCCGGTCGCGAACCTGCAGACCGCCCAGGAGGCCACGCGGCCCTGGTGGCGGCCCGGCCGCGCCGCGCGCCTTCAGCTCGGCCCCAAGGCGGTGCTGGCGGAAGTGGGCGAGATCCACCCGAGGGTGCTGGCGGCCCTGGACGTCTCCGGGCCGATCTACGCCTTCGAGGCCTGGGTGGAGGCGATCCCCGATCCGAAGAAGCGGGCGGCGAAGACCAAGGGCGCGCTCGCCCTCTCGCCCCTGATGCCGCTGACGCGCGACTTCGCCTTCGTGGCCGACGCCGGCCTGCCCGCCGCCGAGCTGGTCCGCGCGGTGCAGGCCGCCGACCGGGCCCTGATCGCCGGCGCGCGGGTGTTCGACGTCTACGAGGGGCCGGGCGTGCCGGCGGGCAAGAAGTCGGTGGCCGTCGAGGTCGTCATCCAGCCGCGCGAGAAGACGCTCAGCGACGCCGAGATCGAGGCCCTCTCGGCCAAGATCGTCGCTGCGGCCGCCAAGGCTGCCGGCGCCGTGCTGCGGGGCTGACGCTCCTTCCCTGTGGAAGGCCGCTCAGATTTCCTGATTATACGCGCCCACCTCGGGCTCCTTGGCGAGGCGCGGCTTCACCTCCTGGCGGAAGAGGGCGCGCATGTCGTCCTCGGAGCGCATGCTTTCCACCACCACCACCAGCTCGGGCTTGTTGGACGAGGCCCGCACCAGCACCCAGGAACCGTCTTCGAGCCCCACCCGCACGCCATTGACGGTGTTCACGCTGACGATCTTGCGCCCGAGGATAGAGCCGCCGCTGGCGGCCAGGGCCTCGTAGGCCGCCACGATCTTCTCCACCACCTGGTACTTGGCCTCGTCGGCGCAGTGGGGCGACATGGTGAGCGAGGTGTAGGCCGCCGGCAGGGCCTCGCGCAGCTGGCTGAGCGTCTTGCCCGGATTGTGGTCGAGCATGGTGAGGATCGCCGCCGCGGCGATCAGCGAGTCGTCGTAGCCGCGCCCGTGCGGCGGACGGAAGAAGAAGTGCCCGGACTTCTCGAAGCCAGCCACCGCCCCGATCTCGGCGGTCTTGCGCTTGATGTAGCTGTGGCCGGTCTTCCAGTAGACCACCTCCGCGCCGGCCGCCTTCAGC
Source organism: Caulobacteraceae bacterium (assembly GCA_019247715.1). Classification (GTDB taxonomy): domain Bacteria; phylum Pseudomonadota; class Alphaproteobacteria; order Caulobacterales; family Caulobacteraceae; genus Acaudatibacter. Next base: position 16,925 of record JAFBAO010000080.1, on the reverse strand, counting down.
ACCGGGTCGGTGAGGAAGAGCCCGGTGGACTTCACGTCGACCACGAACTTGCCGCCTGGATGCCTCGGCGCGAGGTCGCGCGCCAGGAGAAGGCCCATCTTGTCGGCGAAGATCTCCTCGCCCGCGTCGTCCACCACTCCGCAGCGGTCGCCGTCGCCGTCGAAGCCCAGCGCGATCTCGGCCCCGTGCTGACGGACCGCCTCGGTCATCGCCTTCAGCATCTCATGGTCTTCGGGGTTCGGATTGTAGTTGGGAAAGGTCCAGTCGAGCGTGCAGTCGACCTCGATCACCTCGGCCCCCATCCGCCTCAGGGCCTCGGGCGCGAAGGCGCTGGCGGTGCCGTTGCCGCAGGCGCAGACGACCTTGATCGGCCGCGAGAGCTTGGCGTGGCTGGCGGCGTCGGCGATGTAGCGCTCGGCCACGCCTTCCACCCGCGTGATCGAGCCGCCAGGCGCCTCGCGGAAAGCGCCGCCGAGCACGATTTCCTTCACCCGCCCGATTTCGTCCGGGCCGAAGGTGAGCGGCGGCTGGGCGCCCATCTTCACCCCTGTCCAGCCGTTCTCGTTGTGGCTGGCGGTGACCATGGCCACGCAGGGCGCGTCGAGGTCGAACTGGGCGAAGTAGGCCATCGGAGTCACGGCCAGACCGATGTCGAGCACCTCGCAGCCGGCCGAGACCAAGCCGAGCGACAGCGCCTGCTTCACCGAGAGGGAATAGGAGCGGAAGTCGTGGCCGACCACCACCCGCCGCTTGCCTAGCTCCTGGAAATAGGTCCCGAGGCCCAGCCCCAGGGCTTCCAGCCCCATGAGGCTGATCTCCGGGCCGAACAGCCATCGCGCGTCGTACTCGCGAAAGCCCGTCGGCTTGACCAGCGGCAGGGTCTCGTAGGCGACCGTCATGGGCGCGAGGTCGGCGCGGGCTTTGGGGAACATCTCTTCTTCCGGGTCGAAGGCGGCGGGCTAAGGGTGAGCCGGCTTGGGGATGGTGATCGCCGGAGCGGGCGGCGCGGCGGGCGCCAGCACGCCCAGCAGCGAGTCGGATTCGGCCGGCGGCGCGGCCTCGGCCGGAATGGGCGCCAGCGGATGACCGAACGGCGCCGGCGAGGGCGCGCCCAGCCCCTGCGGCCAGACGAGCGCCAGAGCCACCATGGCCAGGCTCACCAGCAGAAGGGCGGGATAGGCGATCCGGTCAGGCATCAGGGCGCCGTATAGACCGGCGGCGGCCCAGCCGGAAGCCATGTCCTTGCCAGGGAGGCCGGCGCCGTGCGAGGTGCGGCCCCCCATCAGAGGCCCCCCCGAATGCCCCTGCTCCTCCTCCTGCGTCACGGCCAGAGCCAGTGGAACCTCGAGGACCGCTTCACCGGCTGGGTCGACGTCGACCTCACCGCGCAGGGCGAGGCCGAAGCCAGGCGGGCCGGCGAGCTCATCGGCGCGGCGAAGCTTCAGTTCGACCGGGCCTTCACCTCGGTCCTCACCCGGGCCATCCGCACCACCGACATCGCGCTCGCCGGCGCGGGCCAGCTCTGGATCCCGCTCGAGAAGAGCTGGCGGCTCAACGAGCGCCACTACGGGGGCCTTACCGGGCTCAACAAGACAGAGACGGCCGCCCAGCACGGGGCCGAGCAGGTGAAGGTCTGGCGCCGGTCCTACGACACGCCCCCGCCCCCGCTGGCGCAGGGCGGCCCCTTCGACGTCTCGGCGGACCGCCGCTACGCCGGGATCGAGACGCCGCGAACCGAGAGCCTCAAGACGACGCTGGAGCGGGTTCAGCCCTATTGGCTCGGCGAGATCGCTCCGCGCCTCACGGCCGGCGAGCGGCTGCTGGTCGGCGCCCACGGCAATTCCCTGCGGGCGATCGTGAAGCTGCTGTTCGACCTTTCCGCCGAGGCCATCGTCGGGGTGGAGATCCCCACCGGCAACCCGCTGCTGGTGGAGCTGGACGCCGCCCTGAAGCCGACGGCGGCCCGCTACCTCGATCCGGCGCGCGCCCAGCCGCTTCCGGACAACGCCTGAGAACCGACCGGCGTCGTGAAGGACCCGTTAATCCGCGGTCCTTAGGATTCAGGCTAATTGGCTGATTATAGCGCGGAAGCTCATGGTCGAGGCCGCTCAGGTCGTTCGTCACCGCCGCCTCACCCAGGCCGAGGTCGACGGCGTGTGCGTGCGCCATGACCGGCTCTGGTCGTCGCGCATGGGCGGCGCGCGGGCGGTCTTCACCTGGAAGGACCTCACCGGCCTCGACCTAGCCGGCCGCAACCTCTGCGACGCCGACTTCACCGGCGCGATCCTGGCCGAATGCGACATGCGCGGGGCCCGGCTCGACAACGCCAACCTGTTCGGCGCCGACCTGCAGAACGTCAACCTGAGCGAGGCCTCGCTGCGCCGGGCGGACCTCAGGGGCGCTTGCCTCAGGGGCGCCATCCTCACCGGCGCGGACCTCTTCGAGGCGGACCTGCGCGAAGGCACCATCGCCGCCGCCGACGCCGAGCGCGGCCTCAGGATCCTGGAGCACACCGAACGGACCGCCGCCATCGCCCAGGGCGCGATCCTCGCCGGCGCCAACCTGGAGCGCTCGCGGCTCTCCGGCGTCATCGCCCTGAAGGCCGACTTCACCGACGCGGTGCTGAAGGACGCCAAGCTCATCCGCGCCAACCTGAAACAAGCGAACATGACTGGCGCCAACCTCGCCGGCGCCGACCTTTCAGGGGCCGACCTTTCGGGCGCCGACCTGCGCGACGCCGTGCTGATGGGCGCCAAGACCTTCTCCTGGAACGTCCAGGACGCCAACATGGCCGGAGTGCTCGCCGACGAGCCGGCCGGCAAGGACGCTTCCGAACTGCCCTTCGACCAGATGCTCCGGGCCCACGCCCTCTGGTGCGAGACCGGCGGCCGCTCCGGCCAACCCTCGATCTTCGACGGCGCCGATCTGAGAGCGCTGCAGTCGATCCGGGGCCTCAACCTCACCGCCCTCTCGGCCAAGGGCGCGGTCTTCTACGGCCTCGACATGGAAGGGGTTCAGCTGCAGGGCGCGCGGCTCGAAGGCGCCGACCTGCGGTGCTGCAACCTGCGGCGCGCCGACCTGCGGGGCGCGCGGCTGGCGGGGGCCCGGCTCTCCGGCTCAGACCTGCGCGACGCCCAGCTAGGCCCCCTGGTGCTCGGTCCCAACCGCCCCCTGCCGTGCGATCTCACCCGCGCGGCGCTCAAGAACGCCGACCTCGCCCGCGCGGACGTCCGCCAGGCCCTCCTGGTCGGCGCCGACCTCTCGCGGGCCAACTTCACCGGCGCGATCCTCAAGGGCGTCGACGTGACCGGCGCGATCCGCGACGGCGTGCGCGGCCTCGACGTGCTTTAGGCTCCAGACCCGATCGGATCTGAGCATTATCAAAGTATCAGGCGCGCCAGCCCGCCCTTCGCCGGCGCGCCCAATTTTCCTTTGGCCACGAACGACACGAAAAAACACGAACGGCGTTCGTGTGCGTTCGTGAGGTTCATGGAAAGAACCTGGCTCTCCGCTTGCGGGAAAAGCGGAATTGGACCCTGAACAGCAAAAGGCCCGCCCTCGTTTCCGAGAGCGGGCCCCCTGCCTATCGCTGGAGAGGCGCCGGATCAGGCGGCCTTGTCGGCCTCGATCACGGTCGGCGCACCGGCCTTCACCTCGATCCGGCGAGGCTTGAGCGCCTCGGGAAGCTCGCGCTTCAGGGCGATGTGCAGCAGGCCGTCCGCCAGGCCTGCGTCGGTCACCACCACATATTCGGCCAGCTGGAAGCGGCGCTCGAAATTGCGCTCGGCCAGACCGCGATGCAGGAAGCGCCGCGGTTCGTCGTTGGCGGCCTTGCGGCCCTTGACGGTGAGCACGCTCTCCTTGACCTCGATGTCGAGCTCGTCGGCCTTGAACCCGGCCACCGCGATCTCGATGCGGTATTCATGATCGCCGGTCCGCTCGATGTTGTAGGGGGGGTAGCCGTTCGCCGTCTCGGCGGAGGCGGCGTCGAGCAGATCGGCCAGGCGGTCGAAGCCGACGACGGAACGGTAAAGCGGGGAGAAATCGACGGTGCGCATAGCGGCATCCTTCTTTGCTAAGCAAGGTTGCATGATGTGCAGGCCGGCCGCGGTCCAGATTGGCCCCGCGAGTGACCCGGAAGGCCCGGAAACCAGCGCCTTCACCGCTTCAGGTAGGGGCGCGGCGGGCGTCGTCAAGGGGCGCGGGCCGGGAGCGGCGCTGTCGTCGCTTGCGCCGGCTCCGCCGTCACGCTAGCCCTGGCCGTCAGGACCCACCTGCTCCGAGACCAGGCCCAATGACCACCCTCCAGGAACTCACCGATCGCATGAAGACGGCCGTCGGGACCGACTCCGGGCTCGGCAAGAGCCTGAAGTTCAACCTGAAGGGCGACGGCTTCGTCTACATAAACGGCGGCGAGGTCAGCAACGAGGACAAGCCCGCCGACCTCACCCTGACCATCTCGATGGCCGACCTGGTGGCGCTGGGCGAGGGCCGGCTCGATCCGATGACCGCGGTGCTCACCGGCGCGCTCGGGCTTTCCGACATGGGCCTGGCCATGAACCTTCAGAGCAAGATGACGGCCCTGTTCTCCAAGCTGAATGGGTGAACCGGCGCCGCTGGTCGGCGTCCCCGAGGCCCCGGTTCCGGCCGGCGCCGCCGCCGAATGGTTCGCCGGGGCCGGCGGCGCCCGGCTGCGGGCGGCCTATCTCCCCGCCAGCGCCGCGCCCCGCGGCTCGGTGATCGTCAGCGGCGGTCGCACCGAGACCATCGAGAAATACTTCGAAGTCGCGGACGAGCTGCGAGCCCGCGGCTTTGCGGTGCTGGCCCACGACTGGCGCGGCCAGGGGCTCTCGGCGCGCCTGCTGCCCGATCCGGCCAAAGGCCACGCCGAGCACTGGGGCGACTTCGTGGCGGACTACGAGGCGCTGCTCTCGGCCTTCGAGGCGCGACTGCCGCGGCCCTGGATCGCCCTCTCCCACTCCATGGGCGCCTGCCTGACACTGCTGGCGCTGGCGGGCGGCGAGCGCCGCATCGCCGCCGCCGCCCTCACCGCCCCGATGCTGGGGGTGCGCACCGGCGCGCCGCCCTTCGTGGCGAGGTCGCTGGCCGCCGCGATCACCGCGCTGGGCGCCGGCGGCGCCTTTACGCCCGGCGGCGACACGGCCGCCGCCCCCTTCGATCGCAACATGCTCACCCGCGACCGGCCCCGCTACGTCCGCGCCCAGGCCCAGATGGCCGCCTGCCCGGCGCTGCGGCTGGCCGGCCCCACCTGGGGCTGGCTGAACTTCGCCTTCGAAGCCATGGATGCAGCCATCAAGGCCGCGCCGGCGGTCCGGATCCCGCTGCTGGTGGTGGGCGCGGGGGACGAGCGGCTGGTGGACGAGGCGGCGGTCCGGCGCCTGGCCGAACGGGCGCCGGCGGCGCGCCTGGTGGAGATCCCCGGCGCCATGCACGAGATCCTGCAGGAGACCGACGCGGCCCGCGCACTGTTCTGGAAGGCGTTCGACGCCCTCGCCGCCGAGGTCGCCCCTACTTCGCCGACCGCTTGAGCGCCACCAGCGCCTCGTCCAGCACCGCCCGCTCGCCGGCGATGGCGACCTGGCCGCCGTCGCGGCCCACCGGCGCGCCGCGCCAGTCGGTGACGAGGCCGCCCGCCCCTTCGATCACCGGGATCGCGGCCTCGATGTCCCAGCTCTTCAGCCCCGCCTCGACCACCAGGTCGATGGCGCCGGCGGCCACCATGGCGTAGGCGTAGGCGTCGCAACCCAAGCGCACCAGCCGCGCCGCCGCCCGCAGCTGGCGCCAGGCGCCGAGCTCGGCCCCGTCGAAGCAGCCCTCCGGATCGGTGGTGGCGATCACCGCCGCCGTCAGGGTTCCTCCCTGGCGCACCCGCAGCGGCGCTTCGCCGGCCGGGCTGATCAGCCGCGCGCCGGCCTTGGTTCCGATGAAGATCTCGCCCAGCACCGGCTGACCGATCGAGCCCAGCACCGGCCGGTTCTGGAACCTGAGCCCGATCAGGGTGGTCCAGAGCGGCAGGCCGGCCACGAACGAGCGGGTGCCGTCGATGGGGTCGAGCACCCAGACGAACTCCGCGTCCGGGCGATCCTGGCCGAATTCCTCGCCGATCACCCCGTGGTCAGGATAGCGCGCGCCGATTAGCTGGCGGATCGCCGCCTCGGCGCCCCGGTCGGCCTCGGTCACCGGATCGAACGCCCGTCCGGCGCCCGCCTTGTCATCGAGTCCATGGTCGCCCCGAAACAGCGGCAGGATCGCCGCCGCCGAGGCGCGGTTCAGCTCGATCAGGAAGGCGTCGAGCTCGGCGAGGCGTCCGGCGGAGAGCATCGGCGGCGGCATAGCGCAGAGCCGGGCGAAGCAGAAGCGCCGCGGCGAGCGGATCCGCGCCCGCGAGACCTAACTGGATGGCAATTCGACGTGGAATATCGCGCCGCCGTCCTCGGCCTGGGAAGCCCAGAGCCGTCCTCCGTGGGCCTCGACGAAGTTTCTTGAAAGCGACAGGCCGAGGCCTGTCCCCGACGGCTTGGTCGTGAAGAACGGCTCGAAGATCTGCGTCGCCCGCTCCGGCGCGATACCCAGGCCCGAGTCGCTGATTTCGACCTGCACGGTCTGGCGATCCGGCGTCACGGAACGGATGACGATGCGTCGCGCCCGCCCATCGGTGGCGGCGAGAGATTCGATGGCGTTCAAGAGCAGGTTGACGAACACCTGCTGGATCTGGATCCGATTGGCCAGGATCGGCGGCAGCGGCTGGGTGAGCGCGAGGCGGAGCGAGACCCTCTCCGCGGCCATCTCCCTCTCCAGCAGCGAAGCGCTGTCGCGCACGAGATCGTTGATGTCGAATTTCGACACGGACTCCGCGCGCTTGCTGAAGGTGGCCCGGACGCTCCTGGCCACGGCGAAGGCGCGTCTGGTGGCGTCGAGCGTGTCGCGGATCGACTTGATCGCCCTCTCGGGGTCGGGCCGCGGGTGGGCGAGCGAGTTCAGCGCGGCGTTGGCGGAGAGGGAGACGGCGGCAAGCGGCTGTCCGATCTCGTGCGAGATCGCCGCCGCCACGCCGTCGATCGAGATCAGCTGGGCGCTTCGTTCCCGACGCCGCGCCTCCGTCGACAGCGCCAGGCGCACATAGAGCCGGTTGGCCTCGGCGATCAGGGCGAGAAGCACCACCAGGTGCGAGAGCAGCATCACGAGAAACAACGCGTACCAGCCCAAGCTGAAGCGGCCATGGAGCGGCAGGTTCAGCAGCGACTGGATCAGCGCCGCCGCGAGCGAGACCCCGAGCCAGGTGTCCAGAACCGAAGCTCGCCGCGACAGCAACATGCCGAGGGCGATGGCCACCAACGCGATGTTCAAGATGTTGAAAACGAAGAGGTGCGCGTAGATCGCATCGCTGCGATTGGCGAAGATCGGCGGAAGCAGGTCGTGTCCGACGGTCGCGAAGAGCGTCAGCGCAAGGGCGAGCGCTGCGGCAGACGATATGCACAGGAGCGCCGGAGCGGGCCGCTGCGCCTTGCGAGGCGCCCGATCCGTTTGCTTGAGCCAGACGTAGAGAATGACGGAAAGAGGATCCGCCCCCCGGCGGAAGGCCATCAGCCACGCCGTGGTGTTGGCGCCGGCGCCCAGCAGTCCGCCACGCGAGAAGGCGCCCGGAAAGGTGAGCGCGAACGGTATTAGAAACAGGGCGGTCAGGACATAGCCGGACGCCAGAATGGTCAGGGCTAGCGACCTGAAGACGGCCGCCTGAGCGTAGAGGAGCGCGGCGATGAGCAGTTCCCCCACCAGCATCATCGCGCAAACGGTGGGGATGAAGGCCGAAACCTCGCCCAGGGGAAGGTTGCTCGCCGGGAGCACGACGAGGAGGATCAGCAGTAATCCGCCCACGACGGCTACGGCCAATCGGTCTTCCCGACCGCCCGGTGGGGTGTCGAACAGCCCAAGATGCTCGTGCGACATGGTCCCTCGCACCGCCCTTGCCCTTCGGGCATGCTAATCCATTGGCAATTCTCAAATCCAGGACCCGCTTCGCTTCCGACTCGGCATCCAGCCGGTTCGTGCGACGACCCCTGCGGGTCGATCCTCGCCGCCCTGCGTCCGACGCAAGGCGGACCTTGGCGGTCCGTGCGGAAGTCAGCGAGCCGGCCCGGCGCTCGTCGGAGCGGGTGCGATCTCGGCCGGCGCGGCCTTCGCGTCCGGGGCGCCGGGGATCGGCGGGGCGCCGGACGGCAGGGGCGCGGCCGGGTCGCGGATGAAGGCGGCGATATCCTTCCAGACGAGGGGGCCTTGCTTGTCGCGCATCAGCAGGTGCCAGCCGTCGGCGTAGAACGCCGTTCGGGCGCCGGGGCGCAGGCGATCGGCGGCCTGGAGGTGCGGGCGACGGGGGATGATCTGGTCGTGGGCCCCCATCAGGTAGAGCACCTTCCCTCTCAGCCGCCTGGTCTCGGCCCAGCCCTTCTGCATCGTGCCCACGAGGCCATAGAGGGTGTCGAACCGCGAGCCCCAGATCATCAGCGGGTCCTTCCCCATGGCGATCAGCTCGTCGATGTTGTCGCTTGCCGAGAGGTGACGGGTGACGAACCTCGGCGGCGTGATCACCTGGGGGCCGGCGACGTGGGCCGTCAGCCAGAGCGAGACGCGGTAGGCGAGCGGCTCGCTCGACCATCCCCACACCGCCGGCGAGAGCAGGATCAGCCGGTCGGCCGGCGGCGGGTGGTCGGAGGCGAAGGTCTCGATCACCACCGCCCCGCCCATGCTCTCGCCCGCCACCGCCACCAGCGCGTGCGGAAAGCGCGCGTGGACGAGGGCGATGAAGGTGCGCAGGTCCTCGGTCATCAGCTTGTCGCCGCCATAGACGCCGCGGTCCGGCGAGCGGCCGAACCCCCGCTGGTCGTAGGCCCAGGTGGCGATCCCCTGGCGCGCCCAGTAGGGGGCGGCGAGGTGGAAGGCGTTGGCGTAGTCGTTGAAGCCGTGCACACCGACCACCACCGCCCAGGGCTCGCCCGCCGCCGGATCCCAGTGGGTGATGCCCAGCCGCGCGCCGTCGAAGCTTACGAAGGCGTGCTCCTCCAGCCGCGGCCCCTCGAAGCCCGCGGCCGGGGTGAGGGCGTGCTGGACCATCGGCGCGCAGGCGCCGAGGGCGAGGACGAGGAGGATGGCGGCGAGGCGGCCAAGGCCCCTCATGCGCCGACCATCTCGGCGATGCGTTCTCTGAGGTAGGGCGCCACCTCGGCCTCGAACCAGGGGTGGCGCTTCAGCCAGGCGACGTTGCGCCAGGAGGGATGCGGCAGCGGCAGGAAGGCCGGCAGGTGCTCGCGCCAGCGCCGGACCGTCTCGGTCATCGAGCCTCCGGCCCGCGCCCCCAGCGCCCAGGCCTGGGCGTGCCGGCCCACCAGCAGGGTCAGCTCGACCTTGGGCAACTCCGCCAGCAGCCGCGAGCGCCAGAGGGCGGCGCAGCGGGCCGGCGGCGGGTAGTCGCCGCCGCCGGGATCGGTCCCCGGATAGCAGAAGGCCATCGCCGCCACCCCGATGGCCGGATGACCGTAGAAGGTGGCGCGGTCGATGCCCATCCAGGCGCGTAGGCGCTCGCCCGACGGATCGTCGAACGGCAGGCCGCTCTCGTGCACCCGCCGGCCGGGCGCCTGGCCGCAGATGAGCAGCCGGGTCTCGCCCGTCACCCGCACCACCGGCCGCGGCTCGTGCGTCAGTTCGCTCGCGCAGGCGCGGCAGGCGCGGATCTCGGCGAGCAGGGCGTCGAGCGGCATGGGCCACGCCATACTAGGCAAGCCCGGCGCGGCAGGGGAGCCTTCTTGAGGCCGCTGTTGCCATTCGCGCTGCATGGGCCGAAAATTTGCAGCCGGCGTTTGCCCCCGCGCCGGAAAGGGACGACCGCGTGTCCATCTGCGATTTCCTGCTTTCCGCCGACGTCTGCGTCGCTTCCGCCCAGACGGCGCTCGAGCGGCTGCAGGCGGCGCTGGACTTCCCCTCGCCGGTCCCCGGCGCCTACGCCCGCTACGACGAGGGCGGCTGGGACGTGATCTTCGCCCTGGTGAACAAGCCGTTGGCGGCCGCCCCCACGCGCCTGGAGATCATCGCGCCGCTCGACCCGCCCGACGCCCGCGCGCCCAGGGCCGGGCGCCGGATCTACGACGCCCAGGCGCCGAGGCTCTGGCGCACCCACGCGACGGTGGTGGCGACCCCGGACCTGCCGGCGCTCGTCGAGCGCGTGCGCGCCGCCGGCGCCCGCCACTGGCTGCAGCCGGCCGGCAAGGAGGTCGGCTTCGACCGGCTGTGGATCGGAACGGCGCAGGGCGACACGGCCGACTACGACGGCGCCGTCGACTCCGGCCTGCGCCTTGAGTTCGTTCCTTCGAGCGCGGCGGCCCTGCCGCCAGAGGCGTTCCGCCGGCCCGCAGATAGGCCACAGCGGGGCGATGCAGGTCTGCGCCGCATCCGCTACCGGTCCTTCCTGGTGGACGACCTTTCGCAGACGCTGCGGCGGCTCGAGGCCGTGCTCGGCTGGACCCCGGATGGGCCCGTGCGCGAGGAGCCGTCGCGCGGCTATCGCTACGCCGAGATGAGCCTCAACCACAGCCACGGCGCCGCGCTGAGGGTCGCCGAGACCTTCGATCCGGACCTCCCCGTCGGTCGCGACTACGTCACCCAGGGCCCCGGGGCCTACGCCATCACCATCGGCGCCTTCGATCTGCAGGCGATGGCCGCCGCGCTCACCGAGCGGGGCGCTCCCTTCCACTGGGTGCCGGCGGGCCGCTACGAGCCGGAGGCGATCGTGCTCGACGTCTCGCTGGGAGCGCCGATCCTCCTCGTCCCCGACCAGCCGCTCCGGTAGGCGCTCAGGTCTTCAGCCGGTAGCCGCTGGCGAACATCCCCCAGCAGCCCCACCAGAGCGCCGCCGCGATCGCCGCCGTCACCGCGACCCCGATCGCCAGCGAGCCGTCGGCGTGGCCGGTGAAGCCGTAGCGGAATCCGGCGATCAGGTAGAAGAAGGGATTGAATTGCGATGCGGTCCGGAACGGCTCCGGCAGCCGGGCCACCATGTAGAAGGTGCCCGACAGGAAGGTCATCGGGGTGACGATGAAGTTGGTCACCGCCGCGATGTGGTCGAACTTCACCGAGGTGATGGCGGCCATGACGCCCAAGAGGCCCATGATCAGCGAGCCGGCGAGGGCGAAATAGGCGACCGCCCAGGGATGCGGGAACCCGAGCCCCGCGAACGGGAAGACCGCCGCAGCCGAGATCGTCCCCACCAGGAGGCCCCGCACCACCGCGCCGAAAGCGAACCCCGCCACCAGCTCGCCGGGCGAGAGGGGCGGCGTCAGGAAGTCGCCGATCAGCCCGTTCATCTTCGCCTGCAGGAGCGACGAGGAGGAGTTCGAAAAGGCGTTTGTGAGGATCTGCATCATGACCAGGCCGGGCGCCAGGAAGGCCCCGTAGGTTACGCCCCCCACCTGCGGCCGTATGCCGCCCACGGCCACCACGAACACCATCATATAAAGCAGGGCAGTAACCACGGGGGCGGCCAGAGTTTGGAACCCCACCTTCCAGAAGCGGCGCACCTCCCGCAGGCACAGCGCCCAGAGCCCGTCCCAATTCACCCCTCGGTAGACGCGGGGTTCCGGTGGGAGGACGGCGGGCAGAGCGGGCGTGTCGCGCATGGGGCTGATGTGCCCCTGCCTTCCCTCCAGCGCAAGCAGGCCCCTTTCGCAATCAACATCTAGTTTCTGTGGACAGTTGCTACGGCGCCTATTGTGGTCCTTAACGATGCGTTTACGATATCTAGTAGGTCGTCGCCGAGGTGGCGGCGCCGGGGCACAATATATTGCGTCGCCCTCCTGTGGGGACAGGCCGGGGCCGCAATGTCGGAGGCGGGGCGATGGGCTGGACCGACGAACGGGTCGAGATTCTGAAGAAGCTGTGGCTGGACGGCCTCTCGGCCAGCCAGATCGCCAAGCAGCTGGGCGGCGTCACCCGCAACGCGGTGATCGGCAAGGTCCACCGGCTCGGGCTCTCCGGCAGGGCCGCGCCCTCCCATCCCAGCCGCCCGGCCTTCAAGGCGCCCCGCGCGCCCAGGCCGATCACCCACGCCCCCCCACGCCCGCGCTCGGTCGAGCCGCGCATCCACGCCGCTCCCGCGCCGAGGCCGGCTCCCTTCGTGGAGTTGCCGGGCACGGCCACGGTGCTGACCCTCGGCGCGCACATGTGCAAGTGGCCGATCGGCGATCCGGCCACCGACGAGTTCACCTTTTGCGGCCGCCGGGCGGCGAACGAGGGGCCCTACTGCATCGACCACGCCCGGGTGGCCTACCAGCCGCCGCAGGCCCGCAAGAAGACCACCGCCGCCGAGCTCGCCCGGTCCCTGCGCCGCTATATCTGAGGCCGCCCCTACCCATCCCTCCCCACGTGGGGAGGGAAGGACGCGGCGCAGCCTCGGCCAGGGTGGGGGTGTCCGGAGCCATTGTGGCGCTTGGGGATCGGCCGGGGCGCATGGCCCCGGACATCCCCACCCGGCGTCGCTGCGCTCGGCCACCCTCCCCATGATGGGGAGGGAGGCTTAAGTTGGACGGCATGACCGATCTGGCGACCCAAGCCTCCGAAGACGGAAACCTTCAGGCCTACACCGTCTCCGAGCTCGCCTTCGCGCTGAAGCGGACGATCGAGGACGCCTACGGCTTCGTGCGGCTGCGCGGCGAGCTCTCCAAGGTCACCTTCCACTCCAACGGCCACGTCTACCTCGACCTCAAGGACGAGCGCGCCTCGATCTCCGGAGTGATCTGGAAGACCCAGGTCCGGGGCCTGGCGGTCCGCCCGCAGACCGGCATGGAGGTGATCGTCACCGGCCGCATCACCACCTATCCCGGCCGCTCCCAGTACCAGATCATCATCGAGACTCTGGCCCCGGCCGGGGTCGGCGCCCTCCTCGCCCAGCTCGAGCGGCTGAAGGCCAGGCTCGCCGAGGAGGGCCTGTTCGAGGCCGCCCGCAAGCGGCCGATCCCGGCCATGCCGGCGGTGGTGGGGGTGATCACCAGCCCCACCGGGGCGGTGATCCGCGACATCCTGCACCGGATCCGCGAGCGCTGGCCCTGCCGGGTCATCGTCTGGCCGGCGCTGATGCAGGGCGACCAGGCCGCCGGGCAGGTCTGCGCCGCCATCGAGGGGTTCTGCGCCCTCCCCGCCGTCGGCCCGGTTCCGCGTCCCGACGTGCTGATCGTCGCCCGCGGCGGCGGCTCGGTGGAGGACCTCTGGCCGTTCAATGACGATGCGCTGGCCAGGACCGCGGCGGCCTGCGCCATCCCGCTCATCGCCGCCATCGGCCACGAGACCGACACCACCCTCATCGACTTCGTGGCCGACCGCCGGGCTCCGACGCCTACCGCGGCGGCCGAGATGGCCACCCCGGTCCTGGCCGAGCTCGCGGCGGCGCTTTCCGACTACGAGCGGCGCCTGACGATGTGCGGCGCGCGCGCGGTGGAGCACCGCCGCACCCGCCTTGCCGCCGCCGCCCGCGGCCTGCCCCGCCCGCAGGACCTCCTGGGTCTGGCGGGCCAGCGTCTGGACATCGCCTCCGGGCGCCTGGGCGCAGCCCTGCACCGCAACGTCGCCGCCCACGCCCGCGACCTCGCGGGCCCGGCCGCGGCCCTCAAGCCCGGCCTGCTGCGCCGGCCTCTGGAGCTGAAAGGCGCGCGGCTGGCCGAGATCAGCGGGCGCCTCACGCCGTTGATCGAGCGGCGGCTGAAAGGCGAGCGGGACCGGCTGGCCGGGCTGGAGAAGGTCCGCCAGTCGCTGGATCCCCGCGGCCCCCTGCAGCGCGGCTACGCCTTCGTCCACCGGGCTGGCGGCCTCATCGCCCGGTCCGCCAAGGCGCTCGGCGCCGGCGAGCAGGTGGAGCTGGAGTTCCACGACGGCAAGCGCGAGGCGGTGATCGACGGCGCGTCCGCCCCGAAGTCGCGCGCCAAGACCCCCGTCCCCTCGACCCAAGGCGATCTCTTCTAATGTTGGTGCGGGCGCGCTACATCGGGGCCTGAGATGAACGCCTACGACAAGGAACTCGGCCAGAGCGGCGACATCGCCCTCGTCCAATACGGCGACGGCGAGATTTCCGTCCTCCGACCCGGCCGCTTCGTCGTCTGCGCGGTCTCAGGCCGCAAGATCCCGCTGGAGGCCCTGCGCTACTGGAACCCCAAGCTCCAGGAAGCCTACGCCGGCCCCGCCGAGGCGCTGGCCCGCTGGCGCGAGCTCAACCCCGAGGGCGGCGGCGCTTAAGGGGATCGGCGGCGGGGGAGCATGCTTAGGTCACAGGCGGCCGCGGCCGAGTCGCAGACCCTGCCGCCGCTGAAGCGTCTGGCCGCCATCGTCGGCGGCTCGGCCGGCAATCTCGTCGAATGGTACGACTGGTTCGCCTACGCGAGCTTCACCATCTACTTCGCCAAGGCGTTCTTCCCGAAGGGCGACCAGACCACCCAGTGGCTGCAAGCCGCCGCCGTCTTCGCCGTAGGCTTTCTCGCCCGGCCGGTGGGCGCCTGGCTGATGGGGATCTACGCCGACCGCGTGGGGCGGCGCGCGGCGCTCAGCCTTTCGGTGGCGATGATGTGCGCCGGCTCGCTGATCGTGGCGCTCGTCCCGGGCTACCGGACGATCGGGGTCTGGGCGCCGGCGACCTTGACGATCGCGCGGCTGATCCAGGGCCTCTCGGTGGGCGGCGAGTACGGGGCGAGCGCCACATACCTCTCCGAGATGGCCGGGCGCGGCCGGCGGGGCTTCTGGTCCTCGTTCCAGTTCGTCACCCTGATCGCCGGCCAGCTCTGCGCCCTCCTGGTGCTGATCGTGCTCCAGCATCTGCTGTCCACGGCGGCGCTGGAAACCTGGGGCTGGCGGATCCCGTTCGTCATCGGGGCTGGCCTGGCGGTGGTGGTGTTCTGGATCCAGCTGGGCCTGGAGGAGACCTCGTCCTTCGCCGCGGCCCGCGAGCGGGACGGCGAACGGTCGAAGACGATGCTGCTCTTCCTCGAGCATCCCAAGGAGACGGCGATCATCTTCGCCCTGACCTCGGCCGGCTCCTTGGCCTTCTACGCCTTCACCACCTACATGCAGAAGTTCCTCACCAACACGGCGCACTTCTCCAAGGCGGAGGCCACCGAAATCACCGCCTGGTCGCTGGTCTGGTACATGCTCTGCCAGCCGGCCTGCGGATGGCTGGGCGACATCCTCGGACGCAGGGGGGTGCTCGCCGCCGGCTTCGGCCTTCTGGGGCTGGCGACCTGGCCGATCCTCACCGCGCTCAGCGCCCAGGCCAGCCCCTTTCTCGCCTTCCTGCTGATCGCCGCGGCCCTCACCATGATCAGCGGCTACACGGCCATGAGCGCGGTGGTGAAAGCCGAGCTCTTCCCCGCCGAGATCCGGGCCCTGGGCGTCGCCCTCCCCTACGCCATGGCCAACGCGGTCTTCGGCGGTACGGCGGAATACGTCGCCCTCTGGTTCAAGCAGGCCGGGATCGAGTCCGGCTTCTACATCTACGTCAGCGCCGGCTGCCTGATCGCCTTCGTGGTCGCCGCCCGCATGCGCGAAACCCAGACGACCAGCCGGATCCTGGAAGACTGACGTCCGGCAGGCGCGCGCCCGGCGTTAGGCCTTGAGTCCCACCCCGATCGGGCAGGAGACCCCCACCCCGCCGACCCCGCAGTAGCCGCCCGGATTCTTGGCCAGGTATTGCTGGTGGTAGTCCTCGGCGAAGTAGAAGGGGCCGGCCTCGCCGATCTCGGTGGTGATCCGCCCCAGGCCCGCCGCGGTCAGCGCCTTCTGGTAGGCTTCGCACGAAGCCTCCGCCGCCGCCTTCTGGGCCTCGTCATAGACGTAGATTCCCGAGCGGTACTGGGTCCCCACGTCATTGCCCTGGCGCATTCCCTGGGTCGGGTCGTGCCCCTCCCAGAAGCTCTTCAGCAGCGCCTCGTAGGCGACCTCGTTGGGATCGAACGCCACCAGCACGCCCTCGGTGTGGCCGGTGCGTCCGCTGCAGACTTCCTCGTAGGTGGGATTGGGGGTGAACCCGGCCACGTACCCCACCGCGGTCACCCAGACGCCGGGAATCTGCCAGAAGATCCGCTCCACCCCCCAAAAGCACCCCATGGCGAACTGGGCGCTCCGGGTTCCCTCGGGATACGGCCCCTTCAGCGGCCGCCCGTTCACGAAGTGGCGCTCGGCGGTGGGGATCGGCTGCGCCCGTCCCGGCAGGGCCGTCTCCCGGCTGGGCTTCTCGAGCGGCTTTCTGAAGAACATGGGCGGTCTCCTTCGGAGGCGACGATAGGCCTTTTGCGTCCCGCATTCACGCTCGCTTGTGGGGCGCGCGTTCATCATATATTGGCCGCCTCCCGCGAAGGTGGGCCCTCGAAGGGGTCCGCCCTGGCGATGGTGAGGTGGCCGAGTGGTTGAAGGCGCACGCCTGGAACGCGTGTATAGGTGAAAGCCTATCGAGGGTTCGAATCCCTCTCTCACCGCCATTTGTTCGAAATTCCTCCATTTGGTCAGTGACTTAGGGTTTCGGTCATTTCCCTACCCACACAGGTTCCCACTCTTGGCAAGCGGCCGACCTAAGCGGATTGTGCCGTCATCTCCTCCCGCTCCACCGCCTGCAGCGTGGTCTTCGTCACGCACCGGCAGACCCGGAAGTCGCCGCCGACCGTCCCGAGGACGTTCCGGTGTGCTGGCGCTGGTAGCGGGCGCACTCCAGCTCAGCCTCGGCGAGGCTCTCGAACGGATGGGCCTTGGCCTGGTCCAGCGTCACCACGAGATGGCCGTGCTTGCGATCCCTATAGACGTAGCGGGGCCGGTCCTGGTCGAATGCGGCGATGATGTAGGTCTCGGTCGTGGTGGGCTTCGGCGGTTTCATAGGCCGCAGATAGGAG
>JAFBAO010000098.1 GCA_019247715.1 Caulobacteraceae bacterium | reverse complement strand
CTTGGGCCTCGCCCACTGGTACATCCGGCGGAGCTCCTCGCGGCAGGGATGGCCGGAAACGTGGATGCCCGGATGGTCGCGCTCGGTGTAGAGGCGCACGCCTCGGTCGGCGAGCTTGTTCTGCAGGTTGCGGATCGGGACCTCGTTCCCGGGGATGACCCGCGAGGAGAAGATGCAGGAATCGCCGGCGCCCAGCTTCAGGTAAGGATGCGTCCCATCGGCCACCCGGGCCAGCGCCGCGCGCGGCTCGCCCTGGCTGCCGGTGCAGAGGTAGAGGATCTTGTCGGGCGCGAAGTCCTTGGCCTGCTGGTCGGGGATGAAGGCCTGGACGTCGGCCAGCAGGCCCACCGAGCGGGCGGCGGCGGCCATGCGGATCATCGAGCGGCCCATCAGCGAGACACGCCGCCCGGCGGCCTCGGCGGCGCGGATGACCGAGTCCATGCGCGCCACGTTGGAGGCGAAGCAGGCGGCGGCGATCTTGCCCTTGAGGCCCCCGATCAGGGCGTGCAGCGTCTCGCGAACCTCGGCTTCTGACCCCGCCTCCCCCTCCACGAAGACGTTGGTGGAATCGCAAACCATGGCCAGCACGCCCTCGTCGCCCAGGCGCCGGATGGCCTCCTGGTCGGTCACCGGCCCCAGCAGCGGATCGGGGTCGATCTTCCAGTCGCCGGTATGGAGCACGACGCCCAGCGGGGTGCGGATGGCCAGGCCATTGGGCTCGGGGATGGAATGGGTGAGGGTGATGAGCGTGAGCTCGAAGGGGCCGAGCGTGATGGTCCCCGAGAGCGGGACCTCGATGATCCGCGCCTCCTCCAGCAGGTCCGCCTCGCGCAGCTTCTCGCGCAGCAGGAAGGCGGTGAAGGGCGTGGCGTAGAGGGGCGCCTTCAGCCGCGGCCAGAGCCAGGCGACGGCGCCGATGTGGTCCTCGTGGGCGTGGGTGAGCACGATGCCCAGGATGTTCTTGGCGTAGTCGGCGATGAACTCCGGGTCCGGCAGGATGATCTCGACCCCCGGCGTGGTCTGGTCGCCGAAGGTGACCCCGAGGTCGACCACGATCCACTTGCGCGCGTGCGGCGGACCGAAGCCGTAGAGGTTGAAGTTCATCCCGATCTCGTTCGAGCCGCCGAGCGGCAGGAAGACGAGCTCGTCCGCGCCGCTCACGAGGCGCCCTTGCCGGCGGTGTTGCGCCGGTAGATCTCGAGCAAGCCGCGGATGGTGAGATCGTGGTCGAAGATGTCGATGGCCTGGGTGTCGCCCTCGAAGAGCGAGGCGATGCCGCCGGTGCCGACCACGGTCATCGGCTTGGCCCACTCCTGCTTGATCCGGCCGACCAGACCCTCGATCATGGCGATGTAGCCCCAGAAGACCCCGGCCTGCATGGCCTCCACCGTGTCGGTCCCGATCACCCGGTTGCGGGCCGGCCGGCGGATCGCGACCCTGGGCAGCTTGGCGGCAGCCTCGTGCAGCGCCTGCATGGAGAGGTTGATCCCCGGGGTTATGACGCCGCCCTCGAAGCCGCCGTCGGCGGCGATCACGTCGAAGGTGGTGGCGGTGCCGGAGTCGACGATGATCAGGTCGCCCGGATAGGCCATATGGGCGCCGATGGCGTTCACCAGCCGGTCGGCGCCCGCCTCCGAAGGCTTCTCGATCCGCACCGCGATCCCGAGCTCGGCGTTCTCGCCCACCACCAGGGGTTCGGTGTGCAGATACCGGCGCGACAGATTGCGCAGGTTGAAGATCGACTGCGGCACCACGCTGGAGATGATGCAGGCGTCGAGGCTCGCCAGACTGAGATCGGCCATGGCCAGGAGCTGGGAAAGCCAGACTGCATATTCGTCGGCGGTGCGGGTGGCGTCGGTGGCCGCCCGCCACTGGGCGATCCAGCGCTCGCCGTCATGAACGGCGAAGAGGGTGTTGGTGTTGCCCTGCTCGATGGCCAGCAGCATCAGGCCTCTCCGAAGAAGACGTCGCCGGCGGTGATCCGCCGGATCTCGCCCGCATCCGTCCTAAGCCTCAGGGCGCCGTCGCCGTCCAGTCCCTCGGCGATCCCGACCACGGCTTCGGCCGGCAGCTGCGCCGTGCAGCGGCGCCCGAGACCATGGGCTCGCGCGGTCCAGGCCTCGGCGATGGGCGCAAATCCCGACCGCTCCCAGAGCTCCAGCCAACGCCGGAACGCCTCGGCGAGGACGCCCAGGGCGTCGATGGGTGCGGGGGGCGGGACGCGCATGTGCTCGGCGAAGGCGGTCGCCGGGCGCGCGGCGATCACGGGCGCCTCGGCGAGGTTCACCCCGATCCCCACCGCCAGCCACAGGCCGCCGCCCGCCTGGGGGCCGGACTCCACCAGGATGCCGGCCGCCTTGCGCCCGGCGATCAGGAGGTCGTTCGGCCACTTGAGACTCGCCAGGACGGCGGGGACATAGGCCGCCGCCAGGTCGAAGACCGCCAGCGCCGCCACGAAGGAGATCTGCGCAGCCTCGCCGGCCGGTTTTCCGGTGAGCGAGAGCCAGGTGGCGGCGAGGTTCCCCTCCCCGCCCTCCCAGGCCCGGCCGCGGCGTCCGCGGCCGGCGGTCTGGCGCTTCGCGGTGATCCAGAGCGGACCGCGCTCGCCCGCTTCGGCCCGCCGGCGCGCCTCGGCGTTGGTGGAGTCGGTCTCCTCCAGCGCCACGATCGGGGGAAGGGTCACCTAGCGTACGAGCGAGGCGGCGGCCTTGAGCGCCAGGGGATCGAGGGCGATCAGGGCGGCCATCACCAGCGGCAGGGCGAAGAGGGCCGTGGCGTAGGCGATCGCCACCGCGCCGCCCGGCGAGGCGTCCACCCTTCCTGGCGACGGATCGAGCCACATCACCTTGATGAGCCTGAGGTAGTAGAAGGCCGCCACCACGCTGCCCACCAGGGCCGCCACCGCCGCCCAGGTGGCCAGGGGGCCGGCGGCCAGCGCCGCCTTGAAGACGTAGAACTTGGCCCAGAAACCCGAGAAC
>JAFBAO010000049.1 GCA_019247715.1 Caulobacteraceae bacterium | reverse complement strand
GGTGTTGCCGGAGAAGGCCGACGAGCCGCCGTTGTTGGCCGAGCCCGAGCCTTGGCTGTTGCTGGCGCTGTCGGTGTTGCCCGAGAGAGCGGAAACGCCGCCGTTGTTGGCCGAGCCGGAGCCCTGGCTGTTGGTGGCCGAATGGCTGGACGTGTTGCCCGAGCCCAGCGCCGCGCTGTCGTTGTTGGCCGAGCCCGAACCCTGGCTCGTGCCGGTGGAGGTGTTCGTATCGGCCATGGCGACGCCGCTGAGCGCCAGGCCGAAGGCGAGCGCCGACGCGCCCAGGAGTAACTTGTGCATGGTTGTCCTCACAATCCGAGAAAGGAGGAGTCCTCCCCTCCTCAGCCCACGGCGAAGGTAGCCGCATTAGGTGACGTTGTTAAGACGCCTTTCATGCTGAATGCGCTTTTCACCTGACAGGCGAATCAGTCGGCGCCCGCCTTTCGAAGGACCTCAGCGTTGTAGGGGGCAGCAAGCGACCGAGCGATCTGAACCGAACACTGAATTAAAAGACAACGGATTTCGATCGTCTTTCAGACCAACTCTTGAATACCTTGTGAAATGTCCAATCAACCTCTCCCTTAAGGAGACGCATCTATTGACGCCTTCTCGGACGGGTCAGACTTCGCGGCTCTCCGGCGTAGCGCTGTTCACCGAAGCCCTGTATTTCTCACCCACGCCGGAAGACGTTGGGGTGCGCTCGCCTTGGCTATCCAGATCGGGTTGGGATCCTGGCCGCGAAATAGACAAGGCCCCGGCCTGTTCGCCAGACCGGGGCCTTGTGTCGAGGTCCATGCTTGGGGCTGATAGCCGCCGACGACGCATGAGAACTTGGCTATGAGGCCGGATTAGGGCGGGCGGCTTGATCCACGCCGAGGCGCTCGTCGCGGCTTCGCCGGGCGTGATATGTCAGGTGCGGGCGCCGGGGTTCGGAATCGGCTGCGACGGAGGGACGGCGGGTGATGAACGAACGCGGGCGCACGACGCGGAAGCTCGACGACCGGCCGGCGGGGCCGGAGCGCATCGGGCGCGCATTCGGGACCTGATTCGCCACAGGCCGGGACGATGCCGCCCGCCGCTTCCGAATCCGCCGGCCAGGCCGCCTTGGCCTTCCAGGTGCGCGGCCTGACCAAGATCTATCCCACGGCCGCCGGCGAGGTGCGGGCCCTCGACGGCGCGGACCTCGACGTCGCCAGAGCCGAGATCCTGGTGCTTCTGGGCCCCTCGGGCTCGGGGAAGTCGACCCTGCTCAACATCCTGGGCGGCCTGGACCGGGCGACCAGCGGCCGGGTCATCTTCGAGGGCCGCGACCTTGTCGAAGCCAGCGACGCCGAGCTGACGCGCTACCGGCGCAGGTCGGTCGGTTTCGTCTTCCAGTTCTTCAATCTGACGCCCAGCCTGACAGCGCGCGAGAATGTCGAGCTGATCACCGAGATCGCCGAGCATCCCATGGACGCGGCGCAGGCGTTGGCCATGGTCGGCCTCGCCGATCGGCTGGATCACTTCCCGGCCGAACTCTCCGGCGGCCAGCAGCAGCGGGTGGCCGTGGCCCGCGCCATCGCCAAGCGCCCGGAGGTGCTCTTCTGCGACGAGCCGACCGGCTCGCTGGACAGCGCCAGCGGCGTGCAGGTGCTGGAGGCGATCGTCCATGCGGCCGGGGAGACCGGAGCGACGGTGATGATGGTCAGCCACAACGCCGCCATCGCCGAGATCGCCGATCGGGTGGTCCGCTTCCGGGACGGCAAGGTGGCCGAGGTGACCGCCAACGCCCGGCGCAAGCCCGCGGCGGAGGTCCGCTGGTGAGAACGCTGGACGTCAAGCTGCTGCGCGACCTCCGGCGGCTGGCGCCTCAGGTCGCCGCCATCGCCATGCTGGGCGCCATAGGCGTCTGCGTCGGGGTGATGGCCAACAACGCCCTGAAGGCCGTGCAGGTCGCCGAGGACCGCTTTTACGCCGACACGCGGTTCGCAGACGTATTCGGGGGCGCGGTGCGCGCGCCGAAGGCGCTCACCGCCAAGCTCGCGGCCATCGAGGGCGTGGTCGCCGTGGACGCCCGGGCGAGTGGCGTCGGGCTCATGCCGGTGCCCGGCCTCGATCGTCCCGCACACGTGACGCTGGTCGCGTTGCCTGACGACGACGCCCGTAGCCTCGACCGGTTCAAGCTCCTCGCCGGGCGGATGCCCGCCCGTCCGGACGAGGCGGTGGCGCTGAAGGCGTTCGTGGACGCCGCCCACGTCCCGCTCGGCCAGAGGCTCGGCGCGGTCATCGCCGGCCGCGAGGTCGGCTTGACCATCGTCGGGGCCGGCATCTCGCCCGAGTACGTCTATTCCCCCAGCGAGACCCTGCTGCCCGACGACGCCCACCAGGCGGTGCTGTGGGCGCGCAGGGCCACGGTGGAGGGCGCTTCAGGCGAGGTGGGCGCCTTCGCCAAGGTCGCCCTCAAGCTCGCGCGGGGCGCGCCCGCGGCGGCCGTCGTCCCGCAGGTCGACCGGCTGCTCGCCCCCTACGGCGCCGCGCCCACGGTCGCCCGCGCCGATCAGATCTCCGACAAGTTCATCACCGACGCGCTCCGGCGCCTTCGGATCCTCGCGCTCATCCTGCCGCCCATCTTCCTCGCCGTCGCCGCGGCCCTCACCCACATGGTGACCGCCCGGCTGGTGGAGACGGAGCGCGAGCAGATCGGCCTGCTCAAGGCGTTCGGCTTCAGCCATGCGGAAGTCGCGGTCCCCTACCTGAAGCTGGCGGCCATCATCGGCCTGGTCGGGGCGGTGGCGGGAGGCCTGGCCGGCGCGGGCCTGGCGGTGGCGCTCACCGGTCTCTACGCCCAGTACTTCCGCTTCCCGGTGTTCGCCGCCCAGTTCAACTGGGCGGTCTTCGCCGTCACCAGCCTGATCGCCATCGGCGCCACCCTCGCCGGCGCGAGCCTCGCGGCCCGGCGCGCCGCCAGCCTGGCGCCCGCCGTGGCCATGCGGCCCCCCTCGCCGCCGAGCTACCGGCGGGGGCGGCTGGAGCTGCCGCGGCTCGGGCGGCGCCTGGACCATCCCACCCGGATGATCCTGCGGCGGATCGAGCGGTTCCCCGCCAAGGCCGGCCTCACCGCCGCCGGCTTCGCGGTCAGCCTGGCGCTCCTCGTCTGCACCCAGTTCCTCGAGGACGCCCTCGACCGGGTGGTCGACAGCGCCTTCTACAGGACCCAGCGCTGGAGCGCCCAACTCACCTTCGCCCACCTTCGGGATATCCGAGCGATCGCCGAGACCAGGCGCCTTCCCGGGGTGGTCGCCGCCGAGCCCGTCCGCGATTCCGGCGCCTGGGCCGAGGGGCCTCGCGGACGAAAGCAGGTCGCCCTGGAGGGGATCGACCCCGACGCGCGACTCGTCCGGCCGTTGGATGGTAGCGGGCGTCCGATCCCGCTCGAAGGCGCGGGCGTCATCGTCTCCAGGGCCCTGGCCGAGCGGCTGGGCCTTCGCGCCGGAAACGGCGTCGACCTCGACGTGCTCGAGGGGCGCCGGCCCCACCTCTACCTGCCGATCACCGCGCTGGCCGACGACTACTCGGGCCTGATCGTCTACGTCGATCGAGGGGTCCTCAACCGCCTGATGGGCGACGGCGACGTCGCTTCCGGCGCCAACCTCATCGCTACGGCGGACGCCGCCGAAAAGCTCAATCGCCGCCTGGTGGACCTGCCGCAGGTGAGCGCCGCCTCGTTCCGCGACGCCACCGTCGCCAACTGGCGCAACATCACCGCCAAGGAGTTCTCGGTGACCGTCTGGTTCTACCTGACCTTTTCCGGCGCCATCGCGCTCGGGGTGGCCTACAACATGGGCCGCATCACCCTGGCCGAGCGGGCGCGCGACCTGGCGACGCTGCAGGTGCTGGGCTTCACCCGCGGGGAGTGCGCCTACATCCTCTACGGCGAGCTGGCTGCCCTCGCCCTCCTGGCCCTGCCGTTCGGCGTGGGGCTCGGAACCCTCTTCGCGCAGGGACTCGTGCAGGCCTTCGCCCGCGACGAGCTGCGCCTGCCCGTGGCGATCACGCCGCGGACCCTGGCGGTGTCCATCAGCGCCTACGGCGCGGCGGTGGGACTGGGCTGCCTGCTGCTGCACCGGCAGCTTTCCCGGCTCGACCTGGTCGCCGTCCTGAAGACGAGGGAATAGGGGTGGCGGCCAGACCTGCCCCCCGCCGCGCCATCGTCATCGGGGCCACCCTGCTGGCCGCCGTGCTGCTGGTCTTCCTGTTCATGCCGAGGCCGGTTCCCGTCGATGCGACGAAGATCGTCCGGGGTCCGATCGCCGAGACGGTCTACGACCAGGGCCAAGCGCGGGTGCGCGATTCCTACGTCGCCGCCGCGCCGGTGGCCGGCTCGCTCGAGCGCATCCGGCTGAAGGTCGGGGACCGCGTCGGCGCGGGCCAAGTCGTTGCGCGCATCGCTCCGGCCGCCGCGCCGCTGCTCGATCCGTCTCTGAGGGCCCAACGGCAAGCGGCGGTCGCCGCGGCCGCCGCCGGGCTCCAGCGCGCCACGGCCGAGCGGGCCCGAGCGGCGCAGGCGTTCGAGCGCGAGCGGGCGCTGACGGCCGCCGGGGTCGCCTCCCAGCAGAACCTCGACGACGCCCGCGCCACCGCCGACGAGACCGCCGCCGCCGCGCGTTCGGCCGCCCAGGCCCTGGCCGAGGCCCGGGCGGCGCTGATCGGGCCGGGCGCATCCGGCGGCGAGCGGGTCGCCATCGCCGCGCCCGCCGCGGGTTGGGTCACCAGGGTCATGGAGCCTTCCGCGCGCACCGTCGGCGCCGGGGCGCCGCTCATCGAAGTCAGCGCCGATGCTGAGCTCGAGGCGGTGGTCGAGTTCCTGTCGGAGGACGCCGCCAGGATCCGGCCGGGCATGGAGGCCGAGGTGTACGACTGGGGCGGCCCGACGCTGCGCGCGCGCGTCCGCCTGGTCGAGCCGGCCGGCTTCACCAAGGTCTCGGCGCTCGGGATCGAGGAGCAGCGGGTCTATGTCTGGCTGACCATCGTCGCCTCGCCGCCGCGATGGTCGGCCCTGGCGCCGGGCTACCGCGTCTGGGGGCGGGTCTTCCTGCGGCGGTCGGCGAGGGCGCTGATCGTTCCCCTGGGCGCCCTGCAGCGGCTGGCGGGCGGCTGGGCCGTTTACCGAATCGACCACGGTCACGCCCGGCTCGTCCCGGTGGTCTTGGGCGCCATGTCCGACAAGGACGCCGAGGTCCTCTCGGGGCTGGCGGAGGGGGACGACGTGGTCACCTTCCCATCGGACGCGGTGAAGGACGGCGTCGCCGTCTCAGCCCGCAATCCCTAAGCTTTCCGCCTTGGCCCGGCACAACAACCACGGCCCCCTCGAAGAAAGCTCGAGAGTCCCGATGGTCTTACCTCATCCGCTCCAGTGTGGTCGACCAGCCCATGCTTGAGGTGGACTCGCTCACCACGCGAAATTGCTGTTCTGGCCCGGGCGCGATCGATTCGCTTGCCGGGTGAAAAGTTCGCGAGCGAGGAACATCGCCTTAACAAGCCGTGAAGGCGCCGCTAGCTTCGCCGCGGGCTGATAAAGAGCGGGATCTTCCTCCTTTCCGCAGATTGTGAGGACAACCATGCACAAGCTTCTCCTGGGCGCGTCGGCGCTCGCCTTCGGCTTGGCGCTCAGCGGCGCGGCCATGGCGTCGGTCGTGGGCGCCAACACCTCCACCGGCACGAGCCAGGGTTCGGGCTCGGCTAACAACGACAGCGCGGCGCTTGGCTCGGGCAACACGTCGAGCCATTCGGCCACCAACAGCCAGGGCTCCGGCTCGGCCAACAACGGCGGCGTTTCCGCTCTCTCGGGCAACACCGACAGCGCCAGCAACAGCCAAGGCTCGGGCTCGGCCAACAACGGCGGCTCGTCGGCCTTCTCCGGCAACACC
>JAFBAO010000053.1 GCA_019247715.1 Caulobacteraceae bacterium | reverse complement strand
CGCTCGGGTATCCCTCTCCCCTGGGGAGAGGGAGGGCCCCGCAATGCGCCAGCAGCGTGGGAAGGCGAGGGCCTGCGCTCGGGTATCCCTCTCCCCTGGGGAGAAGGAGGGACCCGCGCTGCGCCAGCAGCGTGGGAAGGCGAGGGCCTGCGCTCGGGTATCCCTCTCCCCTGGGGAGAGGGAGGGACCCGCGCTGCGCCAGCAGCGTGGGAGGGCGAGGGCCTGCGCTCGGGTATCCCTCTCCCCTGGGGAGAGGGAGGGACCCGCGCTGCGTCAGCAGCGTGGGAGGGTGAGGGCCCATGAGCAGCGCCCCCTGGTTCCGGCTCTACTTCTCCGACCTGGCCGGCGACACCTTGCACCTCTCCGACGCCGAGATGGGCAGCTACGTGCTGCTGATCGGGGCCATGTGGAACGCCGGCGGCCGGCTCGACCTGGATCCCGCGTCCCTCGCCCGCATCGCCCGCTGCCCGCCCGGCCAGTGGGCCAAGAGGTGGGCGCGGCTCGGCGGGTTCTTCACGGTGGAGGGTGGCCAGCTCACCCACGGGCGGGTGGCCGCCGAGCGGGCCGCCATGGGCCGCAAGCGCGCCGCCAACGCCGCATCCGGCGCCCTGGGCGGACGCGCCAGCGCCTTGAAAAGACGGGCGTCCGCCCCGGCGAACGCTTGCATTCCGCTCCGCCGGAACCCCGGCGAAAACCCGGCGAATCCAGAGTCCAGAGTCCAGAAGGATGCTGACGCAGGCTCGGGCGCGATTGCCGGCGCGGGGCGCTGGCCCGGCCCGGCGCAGATCCGGGAGGCCGTGGCAGGGGCTCAGGGCGAGGCCTGGACCGCCACCTGGCTCGACCCCTGCGGCTGGCGCCCCGACCCGCCGGCGGTGACCGCGCCGCGCCCCCTCACCCGCCGGCGCCTGGAGCTCTACGTGGGGCACCTGCTCGCCGAGCGGGGCGTCGCCCTGGTCCTCGAGGGGCCGCCGTCCCAAGAGCCAGCCGCGTGAGCGGCCTCTTCTCCCGCAAGAAGCGCGGGCGCCCGCGCAAGGCCGGGGCCCGCTACCGGAGCGGCGGGCTGAAGCCCGAGGCCCCGAACCCCGCGGTGCTCGCGCGCCGCCGCGCCCTCGCCGCCGACCCGGCCATGGCCGAGAACCCCCTGGACGCGGCGCTGGCCAACGGCTGGCTCACCGAGGCCGAGCACCGGGCCGGACGCGCCTACGCCGCCCTCTGGCGCCGGTCGCTCCAGCTCGCCCCGCGCCTGGCCGCCGCCCACCTCGAGGAGCGCGCCGCCACGCCCGACCCCGAGCGCGCGTCGCTGCGCCTGCGCGACATGACCGACGCCGAGATCGCCGCCGCCTGGGACGCCGCCTTCGGCCCCGGCGCGCGCCCCGCCGACCCCGCCGCCCGCGACGCGCAGGCCGCCGCCGCCCTGAAGCGCTGGCGCGCCGTCAACGCCGCCCTGACGGCGGCCGAGCGCGCCGAGCTCTTCGCCGTCTGCGTGGAAGAGCGCTGGCCGGCCTGGATCGGCCAAAGGCTGGAAGCCGAGGCGCTGAGGAAGGCCGCCCACGAGGAACGGCGGGCGCTCACCGAGGCGGAGGAGGCGGCGGTCTACCGGCGCTTCCGGGGCGGCGGGGACGAGCGCCGGCGGGTGCTGGTGGCGGGGCTGAGGGCGGTGGGGAAGGGGATGGGGGGACGGGGCGCCGCATGCGCCGCGGTGGCGCCGGGCGGCGTCACTTCGGCCCCAGCGTCGGCGGTTGTGCTCCGACCCAAGACGGCAAGTAGCGTAACGGCGCCCTCAACCCCCTCTCATGTGGAACATTGAGGCAAGCGGATGCCCGTCTGCGCACCGAATTGCGGCAGCATGGAAGCTTGACGTCTCGCCAGAAAAAAGCGGACGTCCGGACATCGGAACTCTATGGCTCGGGGAGGCGGACGCGGCCGGCGAGCGAGCTATCATCGGCGACAGATACCGCTGATGGGCGCCGGGGCCCATGACGAACGGGAAGACAACAGGCCAATTGCATTGGTTGTTCTTGTCGTGTTGGTTGTGCCGGCGGCGCCGAGTCTCGAAGGAGCGTACCTGCCACAGGTTCGCACACTCGACTGACTCAAGGCGGGAGATTCAATGAGTAACGGCGACCTCAACTGGATCACCAACTTCATCTGGGGCATCGCCGACGACGTGCTGCGCGATATCTATGTGCGCGGCAAGTATCGGGACGTCATCCTGCCGATGACGGTGGTGCGCCGGCTCGACGCGGTGCTGGAGGCCAGCAAGCAGGCCGTGCTCGGCATGAAGGCGAGCCTCGACAAGGCCGGCATCGCCAACCAGGACGCGGCGCTGCGGCAAGCCGCCGGCCAGGCCTTCTACAACACCTCGCGCTTCACGCTGCGCGACCTGCGCGCCAGAGCCAACCGCCAGCAGCTGGCGTCAGACTTCGAGGCCTACCTCGACGGCTTCTCGGACAACGTCCAGGAGATCCTGGAGAACTTCGAGGTGCGCAACCAGATCCCCCGCCTCTCGAAGGCCGATGCCCTAGGCACGCTGATCGAGAAGTTCCTCGACCCGGCGATCAACCTCAGCCCCAACCCGGTGAAGAACGGCGACGGCTCGGTGAAGCTGCCCGGCCTCGATAACCACGCAATGGGCACGCTCTTCGAGGAGCTGGTCCGGCGCTTCAACGAGGAGAACAACGAGGAGGCCGGCGAGCACTGGACGCCCCGGGACGCGGTGCGGCTGATGGCGCGGCTGATCTTCGAGCCCATCGCCGGCGAGCTCGAGTCAGGCTCCTACCTGCTCTACGATGGCGCCTGCGGCACGGGCGGCATGCTGACCGTGGCCGAGGAGACGCTGGTCGGCCTGGCCCAGGCGCGCGGCAAGCAGGTCTCGCCGCACCTTTACGGCCAGGAGATCAACCCGGAGACCTACGCCATCGCCAAGGCCGACTTCCTGCTCAAGGGCGAGGGCGAGGCGGCGGACAACCTGGTGGGCGGCTCGGAGTGGTCGACGCTGTCGAACGACGCCTTCCCGTCGCGCGAGTTCGACTTCATGCTCTCCAACCCGCCCTACGGCAAAAGCTGGAAGAGCGACCAGGAGCGGATGGGCGGCAAAGGCTCGATCCGCGATCCGCGCTTCCTGATCGAGCACGCGGGCGACCCGGACTACAGCCTCGTCACCCGCTCCAGCGACGGCCAGTTGCTGTTCCTGGCCAACCTGATCTCGAAGATGAAGCATGGCACGAAGCTCGGCAGCCGCATCGCCGAGGTGCACAACGGCTCGTCGCTGTTCACCGGCGACGCGGGCCAGGGCGAGAGCAACATCCGCCGCTGGATCATCGAGAACGACTGGCTGGAGGCGATCGTCGCCCTGCCGCTCAACCTCTTCTACAACACCGGCATCGCCACCTACGTGTGGGTGCTGACCAACCGCAAGCCTGCGCACCGCAAGGGCAAGGTGCAGCTGATCGACGCCACCGCCTGGTTCAAGCCGCTGCGCAAGAACCTGGGCAAGAAGAACTGCGAGCTTTCGGCGGAGGATATCGACCGCATCCTCGCGGCCTTCCAGGCCTTCGAGGAGACCGAGCAGTCGAAGATCTTCGACAACGCCGCGTTCGGCTACTGGAAGGTGACGGTGGAACGGCCGCTGAGGGCGCGGGGGATCGACCCGGAGCGAGCCTACAGCCCGAAGGAGATCAAGGCGCTGAAGGACGACGGCCGGATCGCCGAGGACGGGCATCCGGTGATCCGCCGCATCCATCGGCCGGGGAAGCTGGAGGCCGATCCGCTGGCCGGCCTCTTCGCGCGGCGGATCGAGGGTCGGGACTGGGTGGTGGAATACGAGCCGGACGCCGAGCTGCGCGACACCGAGCAGGTTCCGCTCACCGAGCCCGGCGGCGTCGAAGCCTTCATCCGCCGCGAGGTGCTGCCCTACGCGCCCGACGCCTGGATCGAGGACGACAAGACCGAGATCGGCTACGAGATCAGCTTCACCCGCTATTTCTACAAGCCCCAGCCGTTGCGTCCGCTGGAAGCCATCCGCGCCGACATCCTGGCGCTGGAGAGGGAGACCGAGGGGCTGCTGGCGGAGATCGTTGGCGGGGCCCCGGCGTGATCGAGGGCCTGAAGCCCTATCCGGAGATGAAGCCGTCCGGCGTCACCTGGCTCGGCGACGTGCCGACGCATTGGGAGGCGACACGGGTCAAGCACCTCTTCCGCAGCAAGAAGGTTGTCAACAGTGATCGGCGCGAGACAAATGTGCTGTCGTTGACGCTCAGGGGGGTCGTCAACAACGATCCTGAAAATCCCGAGGGACTGGTTCCGAAGGACTACGCCACGTATCAAATCTTCGAAGCGGAAGACTTGGTGTTCAAACTCATCGATCTTGAAAATCTCCGCACAAGTCGGGTGGGACTCGTTCATGAGCGGGGGATAATGAGTTCTGCTTATGTTAGGATTAGCCTAAATTCTGACGGATACATTCGCTATTTTTACCATCAATTCTTTGACCTGTACGCGCGGGGCATTTACAACCAACTCGGCGCAGGTGTCCGTTCCACCCTCGGTGCTAGCGACCTACTCAATCTTACGATCGCAGTCCCGCCACCGAGCGAACAGGAAGCGATCGTCTGCTTCGTAGAACACGCTGACCGGCTGATCGGGCGCTACATCCGGGCCAAGCAGGCGCTGATCAAGCTGCTGGAGGAGCAGAAGCAGGCGATCATCCACCAGGCCGTGACCCGCGGTCTCGATTTCGGTGTCAGTCTCAAGTCCTCGGGCGTACGGTGGCTGGGCGATATTCCGATCCATTGGCAGGTCGCGAGTCTAGGCCGCCATATCGATCTCTTGACCGGATTTCCATTCAGGAGCGAAGGGTTCACGATAGGCGATACCGACATCCGGCTACTGAGGGGCGTCAACGTCACTCCGGGGGCCATAAGGTGGGAAGACGTCGTACGCTGGCCCGCCGTTGGCGCGGCAAGCCTTCGTGAATATGAGCTGCGCGAAGGAGATGTCGTTTTGGGAATGGACCGGCCTATGGTCGGTTCCGGAACGAGAGTGGCTGTCGTTTCTACACAAGACCTACCCTCTCTGTTACTTCAACGAGTCGCAAGGATTCGCCCTCTTAGCAGCCTTAGTGCCGAGTACCTGGTACACCTGCTGCGTGGGCCTGGATTCTCAAACTACCTAGCTCCGATATTCACGGGCGTCAGCGTGCCGCACATGAGCCCCGCTCAGATTCGGAACTTCGCGGTCCCGTTGCCCCCGAAGGAGGAGCAGCATGCCATCGTCTGCGAACTTCGATCTAGAGTTTCGGTTTTAGGTGAGACAATGGCTGCGTCCTTGAAGGAGATCGCCCTTCTCCGCGAGTACCGCACCCGCCTGATCGCCGATGTGGTGACCGGCAAGCTAGACGTTCGCGAGGCGGCGGCGCGGCTTCCGGTTGAAGTTGGCGGCGAAGATGCTGAAATGTTCGACGCGGCGGACGATCTCGCCGGCGAAGAGCTGGCCGAGGAGCTGACGGAGGAAGAGGCGGCCTGAAATTGGCGGCGGCGGACACCAGCGAGAAGGGCCTCGAGGCGCTGATCGTCGCGCAGATGACCGGCGCGGCGGGGGCGCGCGCCGAAGCGGGCGGCGTGGCCGAGCGTCCGGAGCCGTTCGTGGGCCTCACCAACTGGCTTCTCGGCGATGGCGCCGACTACGAGCGCGCCTACGCCGTCGACCTCGCCCAGCTCACCGCCTTCATCGCCGCCACCCAGGAGGACCTCGTCGAGTCGCTGGACCTCAAGGGCGGCGGGCCGAGGCGGCATCAGTTCCTGACCCGGCTCCAGGGCGAGATCAGCAAGCGCGGCGTGGTCGACGTGCTGCGCCATGGGGTCAAGCACCACCAGTTCCACGTCGAGCTGTTCTATGGCGCGCCGTCGGCCGGCAACGTCAAGGCCACCGAGCGCTTCGGCCAGAACCGCTTCTCGGTGACGCGCCAGCTGCGCTACAGCCGCGAGGACGCCGGCAACGCGCTCGACCTTGGCCTGTTCGTCAACGGCCTGCCGGTGTTCACCTTCGAGCTGAAGAACAGCCTCACCAAGCAGACGGCGGCCGACGCCGAGGAGCAGTACAAGCGCGACCGCGATCCGCGCGAGCGCCTCTTCGAGCTCGGCCGCTGCATCGCCCACTTCGCGGTCGATGACGCGGAGGTGCGCTTCTGCACGCACCTGCAGGGCAAGGCCTCCTGGTTCCTGCCCTTCAACAAGGGTTGGAACGACGGCGCCGGCAATCCGCCCAACCCCGAGGGGCTCAAGACCGACTACCTCTGGAAAAGCGTGCTGACCCCGCTGAGCCTCGCCGACATCATCCAGAACTACGCCCAGGTGTTCGAGACCAAGGACGCCAAGAGCGGCCGGGTGAAGCGACAGCAGATCTTCCCCCGCTACCATCAGCTCGACGTGGTGCGCCGGCTGCTGGCTGACGCCCGGGCGGCGGGCGCGGGGCGGCGCTACCTGATCCAGCACTCGGCCGGCAGCGGCAAGTCCAACTCCATCGCCTGGCTGGCGCACCAGCTGGTGGGGCTGACGCGGGATGACGCCGAAGCGTTCGACTCGATCATCGTGGTCACGGACCGGCGCATCCTCGACCAGCAGATCAGGGACATCATCAAGGGCTTCGCCCAGGTGGGATCGATCGTCGGCCACGCCGAGCGGTCGGGCGATCTTCGCGGTTTCATCGAGGCCGGCAAGAAGATCATCATCACCACGGTTCAGAAGTTCCCCTTCATCCTCGACGACATCGGCAGCCTGCACCGCGACCGGCGCTTCGCCATCGTGATCGACGAGGCCCACTCCAGCCAGGGCGGCAAGACTTCCGCCGCGGTGAGCCGGGCGCTGGCGGCCGCTGGGGCGGACGATGACGACGACGAGACGGTCGAGGACGAGATCAACCGGCTGATGGAAGCCAAGAAGCTGCTGCCCAGCGCCAGCTACTTCGCCTTCACCGCCACGCCCAAGAACAAGACGCTGGAGATCTTCGGCGAGCCGCGTCCAGACGGGGGCAAGGTGCGCCACGTTCCGTTCCACAGCTACACGATGAAACAGGCGATCCAGGAAGGCTTCATCCTGGACGTGCTGGCCAACTACACGCCGATCGACAGCTACTACCGCTTGGTCAAGACCGTGGAGGCCGATCCCGAGTTCGACACCAAGCGGGCCAAGAAGAAGCTGCGGCGCTACGTCGAGAGCCACGACCACGCCATACGGCTGAAGGCCGAGATCATGGTCGATCACTTCCACGAACAGGTGATCGCGCTGAACAAGATCGGCGGGGCGGCGCGGGCCATGGTGGTGACCAGCGGCATCGAGCGCGCGATCCAATACTTCCACGCCTTCAGCGCCTATCTTGCCGAGCGCAAGAGCCCCCATCGGGCCATCGTCGCCTTCTCGGGCGAGCACGAATACGGCGGCCAGAAGGTGACCGAGGCCACGCTGAACGGCTTCGCCTCCAGCCGCATCGCCGATGCGATCGAGGAGGACCCGTACAGGTTCCTGATCTGCGCCGACAAGTTCCAGACCGGCTACGACCAGCCGCTGCTGCACACCATGTATGTCGACAAGGTGCTCTCGGGCGTGAAGGCGGTGCAGACACTGTCGCGCCTCAACCGTGCGCACCCGAAAAAGCACGACACCTTCGTGCTCGACTTCATGAACGACGCCGACGGAATCGAGAAAGCGTTCGAGCCCTACTACCGCACCACGATCCTCAGCGAAGAGACCGACCCCAACAAGCTGCACGACCTGAAGGCCGCGCTGGATGGCGCGGGCGTCTACAGCCAGGCGCAGATCGACACCTTGGCCGCGCGGTATCTCGGCGGCGCCGACCGCGACCAGCTCGATCCCATCCTCGATGCGTGCGTCGCGACCTACCTGGAGGACCTGGACGAGGATGGTCAGGTCGATTTCAAGGGCAAGGCGAAGACGTTCGCCCGCACCTACGGCTTCCTTTCTTCGATCCTGCCCTACACCAACGCCGAATGGGAGAAGCTGTCGATCTTCCTCAGCTTCCTGGTTCCGAAGCTGCCTGCGCCCAAGGAGGAGGATCTTTCAAAGGGCATCCTCGAAGCGATCGACATGGACACCTACCGGGTGGAGAAGCGCGCCGCCCGCTCGATCCAGCTAGCCGACGAGGACGCTGAGATAGGGCCGGTGCCGACGACCGGCGGGGGCCACAGGCCCGAGGCGGAGCTCGACCGCCTCTCCAACATCCTCACGACCTTCAACGAGCTCTATGGCGACGTCGAGTGGGCCGACTCCGATCGCATCCGGGCGATGATCACGGAAGAGATACCGGCCAAGGTGTCGGCGGATGTCGCCTACCAGAACGCTCGCGCCAACTCCGATCGGCAGAATGCCCGGATCGAGCATGACAAGGCGCTCGGGCGGGTGATCGTTGGGCTGATGAAGGACGATACCGAGCTGTTCAAACAGTTCAGCGACAATCCCGACTTCAAGCGCTGGCTTGCCGACACCGTGTTCGGCCTGACCTATGACGAGGCCCGGCCCGCCCGGCCTTCGACCTTCAAGGAACACCAGCTGGTTCGAACGAAACAGGCCCTGGAGGGAGGCGGCGTCGCCATCCCGGCGGGCACGGTGGGTGTCATCGTCGACGTGTATGGTCGGGGCGACGCCTACGAGGTCGAGTTCGACAGGGAACCGGCGCTTGTGCTCACGTTGGACAAAGCAGCCCTGGAAGAGGTCTGATGAGCGATGCGGGGGCGCCAGAGGGAGATTATCTCCCGGACCCTCACCTGCTCCGAATCGACGACTCCAAAGTGACCGAGTACCTGCTCAACATCACCCACGCCAAGGGTGGCGCGAAGGCGAGCTTCTTCCTGAGCGTCGGCTTCTCGCTCGACAAAATCGAGGAGTTCAAGGCCGCGCTGCGCGAGCATGCGGCGCAGAACAAGATCGCCAAGGTCGAACCGCACCCATATGGCCAGAAGTCGGTGGTGGACTGCTCGTTGGCGACGCCGTCAGGCGCGAAGCCATGCGTTCGGGTGGTCTGGAACGATCATGCCGACGGAGCGCCGCCGAGGCTGATTACGGCCCATCCGCTCGCATGAGGCGAGGGAGCCTGGAAATATAGATCTCCCAACGGTTAGGCTCACGTCGCTAGCCCAGTGATCTGGCCCTGCCAGTTCAGCCAGGTTAATCCGGCGGGCCCGAAGCTCAATTGGCCGGCGCCTACACTTCCACCACCCCGCGGTGGCCGGGGTAGACGGCCTTTTCGTTGTCCTGCCAGTAGAAGAAGACCCTGAGGTCGCGACCCAGTTTCGCGGCGAGCTGGAAGGCCTGGCGGAAGGCGGCGTTGCTTTCCGTGCCCTGCACGGAGAGGCCGGCGTCGGACAGGAAGGTGTAGCCGTTGTCGGTCTTCTCGCCGGGGACCGCGTTCACGGACAGCATCTTGAGGATAGCCGCCGGGTCATGGCCGGCCTTCGCCGCCTCGACGATCATGCGGTTCATGAGCTTGTTCCAGAAGGTGTCCGCCTTGGTGAACTCCTCGCCGTCCAGGACAACGCGGGTGAGGGTGGTGAAGGCGAGGGGCGGCGGGCTCTTCGCGTCGAAATACAGGGTGTTGTCCTCGACCTTGACGGGCTCGCCCGGCTTCCTGGGCTGGTCTTTCTGATGGGCCTCGTACGCGTCGAGGAGTCGCGCGATCACGCTGTCGTAGGTGTCCTGAAGCGGCCTGGCGACGCCCTTGAGCCTTGCGTCCGTCGCCTCGGTGATCTCAATCATCGGCATGTCCTTACGATCCTTATGGAGAAATTAAATCCATAAAAGCTGTATGGTAAAGAAACCGCTTGCAGTCAAGCGTTATGGTCAATATGGTCCGATCCCGTACGTAACGGCCATAAGGGAATTAAGGCGCGCGAAAATGCCAAAGCCGATCAGCCTGGAGAGCCTGAGGGCTATGTCGATGGCCGACCGCTATGCCCTCTATGAAAACGCCCTCAAGCGTCGCTCGCCGGAGGCCGATGCGATCATCGAGCAGTTGTCGCAGTACAAGCTGCTGGGCAGGATCGGCGGCGGGCTTCCGCGTCACCACCCGATCATCCGCGGCATCGAAGAGGTCATTCGCACGCCTGAAGCGCGCGTCGCGGCCGTCGAAGCCACGGATCGCGGCCTGCCTGCGCTCGCCGGCGTCGATCCGATGATCCAGGCCCGCCTCGGAGAGGACTACGGCGGCAAGGACACGACCAACTGGGCCGGCACTTTCCAGGCGGAAGTCATGTACGAACTTGGGTACGAACAGATCGCCAAGCGGCCGATGCCCGCTGGGTGCGTCGCCCGGACCGCCGCTTTCTTCAGGAAATAAGACCGCGGCGCGGGAGCGGTTGGGCTGTCAGCTCCACCGGTTCGGGCGCCCGATCTTCGCCCCCCTCCAAGCTTGACCGTTTTGGCGCGGGGGACGATGGAAGTGACGTGGCGGAGGTTTCGAATTCACTCAAGACGGCTCTGGCGGAGTCGCAGAACTGGCGCTGCGCCTACTGCGGCGTCATCCTCGACCGAAGCAACGCGACCCTCGATCACGTTGTCCCGCGAGCGGTCGGCGGTCGTTCACACCGGCTCAATCTCGTCTGCGCTTGCCTAAGCTGCAATGCCGCCCGCGGCGCAGACATCGACGCATGGACCTTCTGGAAGATCCGCATCTGAAATATGGGGACAGGAGCAATTGTCCCCGGACAGGTCAGCGGACACGTCAGCGGAGACCTCAGCGACGACCGGGCGCTCGCGAAGCTGTGGGGCGAGGGGAATATTGCTCCTGTCCCCGAATTACTGGCCCCGAATTACTGGCCATGCGGTAGACGCCGGGCCGGCCCTCAAAGCTCCGCCACCCCGCGGTGGCCGGGGTAGGCGCCGGATGAAGAGCCTCCGAGCGCTGCTGCTGGGATCGGCGATGGTCTTGACGTCAGCGATGGCCGTCCGCGCCTCGCCCGACCTCCCCAATGATGTCGGCTCGTTCCTACAGCGAACTTGGCAATGCCACGGGCTGGACGCGTCCTATCGGAGGGCGCGCCAGGATCTTGGTTGCGATAGGCTGAAAGCTGACAAGGAGCGCTTGGAGGCTCGCTATCGGGACCAGCCGAGGGTGCTGGCGAACCTGAACGGTCATTGGGTCAAGGTCCACAAGGTTGCCCGCCCGCGTCGCGAAGTGAGGACACGAATGGGCG
Source organism: Caulobacteraceae bacterium (assembly GCA_019247715.1). Classification (GTDB taxonomy): domain Bacteria; phylum Pseudomonadota; class Alphaproteobacteria; order Caulobacterales; family Caulobacteraceae; genus Acaudatibacter. The sequence continues at coordinate 12,686 of JAFBAO010000053.1, read as the reverse complement.
TCCGACGCTGGACCCGGGCTGCCTGACCAGGAGGAGGAATACGGGGAGGGGAGCACTATTCCTTCGGGGTCTCCGCCGACATCCCCGATAACAAATGCTCCTGTCCGCCTATGCCGCCTCATTTGTCCGGGAAGGCCCCGGCGGCCTGGTCGTCGGCCGAGCCGTCTCCGCCGCTGCAGCGCCGAGGGCGAATGATCTCTCGTCCCTGCGCGTCCGAACCAAGCCAAGCGCACCGGACTGGCCGGTACTTCCGGCCATCGTAGGAGAAGCGGAAATATGGGGACAGGAGCAATTGTCCCCGGACAGGTCAGCGGACACGCCAGCGGAGACCTCAGCGACGACCGGGCGCTCGCGAAGCTGTGGGGCGAGGGGAATATTGCTCCTGTCCCCGAATTACCGAATTACTTGTGCGACAGAGACCGACACCGAGACCGTGTGAGGGGAAGGCTCGATGCGCCTTTGCTTTTTTGGCGACAGCTTCGTCAACGGAACGGGAGATGACGACTGTCTCGGGTGGGTGGGACGGCTGTGCGCCGCCGAGCGGCGGGCCGGCCTCGACATCACGCTCTACAATCTCGGCGTCCGTCGGGACACCAGCGCGGACATGCTTGCGCGGTGGCGCGACGAGGCGAGGGCGCGGCTTCCAGATGGCTGCGATGGTCGGCTGGTGTTTTCGTTCGGGCTCAACGATAGCGCCTTGAACGATCAGCAGAACGGCCCGCGGGTCCCGATGGAGAGGACGAAGGCCAACGCGACGGCGATCCTGACTGAGGCGTCTGCATGGCTGCCCACGCTGGCTATGGGGCCGCTCCCCGTCACGGGCGACGCGCGCCTGAACGACGGGGTGGTCCAGACGAGCCAGGCGTTGCACGCGCTGTGCAAGACGCTGGGGCTGCCCTTCCTCAGCTTCACTCCGGTCATCGAAGACCTCTATCCTTTGTGGCGACGCGAGGCTGAGGCTGGGGACGGCATCCACCCGAACCGCTCCAGCTACGCCGCCCTCGCCGATTGGATCCATTCCTCCGAGGTCTGGAGGCGTTGGGTGGAATAAAGGGACAGGAACAGCATCCCCTCGTGGTTCCCCCGCGGGCGGCGGCGAGGCGGTCGGCGCCGAGGCCGCGCGCGAGTGCGGGTTTGGCCCGATGGACGCCTCGCCGGGAGCGGCGCCATCGTCGGCCGGCGAGGTCGCGAGGGCGAAGCCGATGAACCGTCGCCAATTGGCGCTGCTCGCCGGCGCCGGGGTCGCCCTTCTGGGCGCGCCGCGGGCGCGGGCCGCGGAAGCTCCGCCGACCACCTGGGACGGCCTGGTGCGCGTGCCCTCCAAGAAGTTCAAGCTCGTCTACCTGGCGCCCGGGGCCGACTTCCGGCCCTACGGCAAGGTCATCATCGAACCGACGCAGGTCGCCTTCAACAAGGACTGGATCGGCGACTGGAACAATCAGCAGATGACCCTGGAAGGCCAGATCAGCGCCTACGACATCAAGAACGCCGTGGCCGAGGGCGTGAAGCGCGCCAGCGACGTGTTCGGCAAGGCGTTCGCCGACGGCGGCTATCAGGTGGTGACCGCGCCCGGCCCCGACGTGCTCACGGTGCGGACCGGGATCGTCGACATCGTGGTGGCCGCGCCCGACGTGATGACGAGGGGCCGCACCTTCGCCAACAGCCGCGCGGCCGGCGCGGCGACCTTCGTGGTCGAGGCCCGCGATTCCCAGACCAACGCGCTGCTCGGCCGGGTCGTGGACCAGCGCCTGGCCGGCGACAACGGGCTGATCAACCGCAGCAGCGTCACCAACCGGTCGGACTTCCTGGAGCTGGCGAAGTCGTGGGCGAAGGACAGCGTCGGCGGTCTGAACGAGCTCAAGACCCTGTCCCCGGTCCAGGTCGGCGCGGCGGCCCCCTCCGGCTGACCGGCTAGCTCACGGGAGCGGGCGCAGGCTCAGGCCGGCGATCTTTCCGTTGGGCGTCAGGGGCGCGACGTTGGCCTCCACGAGCCTGTGCTCGAAGGTGACGTCGTAGATGTCGAGCCCCTGGGGCGACACGGCCTTGAAGCGGATGGATTGCAGCGCGCCCCACTGGGCGACGAGCTGTTCGACGGTCGGCCATTGCTGGCGGGCCAGGCTCGCCAGGTCCGGCGACATGTCGTCGTAGTCCGGCGCGCCCTTTTCCAGCGATTCTATGTCCTTGCGGAGCGCCGCTTCGGTTCCGGGGCTGGGCGTGTTGGCCTTGATGCGCGCCTCGAGCGCCGCCTCGACGGCCTTCGCCTGGGCTTCGTCGATGCGCGTGGCGTGCTGTTCGAAGCCGCCCTGGTGCAGGACCAGCCCCGTGACCTTCCCCTGCGGGTCGGTCTCGAAGCTGATTTGCGCGGCGACCACCTTGGCGAAGAATTTCGTCCCGCTCTCCGGATAGATCTCGACATTCACCTGGCCGCTCAGCCGTGTGAGGAAATGCTCGCCGGAGCGGGTGATGGTGAAGATCGACGCCGGGCCTGCGTCCAGCCGGTAATAGCCGACGTACTTGTCGAAGAGGCTGGGATCGAAGGGGATGGCGGCGCGCGGCCGGACCTGGTCGGCGAGCAGCCTCGAGCGTTCGGCCTGCGCGGCGTCCGCGCCCGCCTCGCCCGACGGCTGCGCGGCCGCCTGGCCGGACATCGACGCCCCGAGCGGCAGGGACGCGAAAGCCGCGCCCAGGAGCGCGGCGGCCAGCCGACCGTGTCCGGGGGTCCGGCTCGTCATGGTGGGCCTCCTACGAATTGCGGCGCGGACGCCCTCGGGCCGAGGGCGTGACCGGAGCCTCGCAGAAGGCGGGGCCGCGGGCAACGTGGCAGCGCCCGTCATCGCTCCTCGAAGATCGCCTCGATCGGCTGGCCGAACAGCCGCGCGATCCTGAAGGCGAGCGGCAGGCTGGGGTCGTACTTGCCGGTCTCGATGGCGTTGACGCTCTGGCGGGAGACGTCGAGACGCTCGGCGAGCTCGGCCTGGCTCCAGCCGCGTTCGCTGCGCAGCGCCTTGAGGCGGTTCCGCATCGGCAGGCCGCCGCTAGCGCTTGGCCGCCCACCACCCCACCCGCGCGAGCAGCGAGCAGAGCAGCTGGGCGATGACCAGCCCCACCCATCCGACGGCGAAGTAGGCGCCCGGCGTGCCGCGGCGCAGATGCTGGGCGAGGAAGGCGCCGCCGTTCACCAGCCACAGCAGCATGACCGGCGCGGTGAGCAGGATGGCCGCCGTGGATCCGACGAACCAGCAGAGCTTGCGCGCTTCCTGCTCCATCTCGTCGAGCCGGCGCCAGGTCACCAACCAACCGACCGCCGCCGCCCAGGCCAGGCTCGCGAACTTCGCCAGCGCCAGCCACGGCGCCGCCGCCGGCGCGTGGCGGCCGTAGATGGCCAGGACGATCGCGGCCGCGCCGAACCAGATGACCACCGCGCCGATCACGGCGATGGCGATGGACCACAGGATCGCGGCTTGTCGGCGGCTGGGCATGGGCGTGGGACTCGCTGTCGGAAGACAAGGAACCTTGTCACCGTCGGCGGGGGAGTCAAGTTACCTTGACGCCGGCGCCGCCCCTCCGGGCCAAGCGCGGAAACGGGGAGTGCGTCTGAAACCGCGGGGCGTGAGGGCCGCGAGGCCATGTCCTTCGGGAAGCGTAGGTCGTCGGCCAGCGCGGGCGGCTCAGAATAGGCCTGAGTAGGCGCACTGGCAGAGGGAGAACCGTTCCGTATGGCCGGCCCCAGCGAGCGCGGCTTGGACGTCGGGGCGCCGGCGCACAGTGCGCAGGATCGAGAGCAGCGCCTCGACGCCGGGCGGAGAGGACGGCGGCGCATCGAAGTCGGAAAGGTCGACGAGCGCGTCTTCGCGCAGCAACGGGTTCTGCAGGTCGGCGATCAGGGCGGCTGCTAGCTCGTCAGTCCTGCCTAGGCAGGCGAGGGCTCGAACGGCCGCCTGGGGATTGAGCCGTGAATGGCCCGAGAGGTAGGCGAGATCCTGGTCTGTGGGTGGGCCGCCGCCGGCCTTGGCGCAGATCCGCTCGGCCCGCACCCAAGACACGGCCGCCGGGCCTGCCGCGCTCGCCTCCTCATCGCTTATGCGGGCGAGCTGGGTTGCGGCTGCGTCGCGCCGGCCGAGGAAATTCAAGAACTCGGCGAAATCAAGGGTGTCGGCTAAGTTGGCGTGGCCATTCTCGCCGAGGTTCGAGCCGGTCTGCCAGGTTTGCAGCGCCTCGTCCGTGCGACCCAGTTCGGACAGAGCGAGCGCTTCGCTATCCAAGATCCGGGGAAGCTCCTGCGCCTGGTCGGCAAAGACGCTTGGATCGCTCTGAGCGCGAACCGCGACCGCTTTGAGGAGGGCGAGCGCCTCGTCGAGCCGCTCCAGCCCCATCAAATCGCGCGCCGCCTCGCGCGCCGGTTTCAGCAGGTTCGGGTGCGCCGCCGCTTCCGCTCTGTCGTGGACGAGGGCGCGTTCCGTGGCGGCGCGGACGTCGAACTTCGCGGGATCGGCTGCCACAGCCGCAGCGAAGCGAGCGTCGAGCCTGGCCCGGATGAGTGCTCTTGGCGTGGAGACGCGGCCAAGGAGCGTCAGGGCGTGCGCGGTCTGACCCGCATCGGCTTCGAGCTGGGCGTAATCGAGCCAAAGCTGGTCGGCCTCGTCCTTCGGGGCGTACTGGTTCTTCTCCAGGACCCCGTAGATCGCACGCACGGCCTCAAGATCGCCCGCTTGGACCTCCAACTGCGTGAACCGGAGAAACACGACGGCTGGCTCCCGGCTTAGGCTCGCCGGCGCATTTGACAGACGCGCGACGCTCGACTGCACATCGTCGGCATGGTTCGCCGCTGCCGCAATCATGGCGCGCAAGACCCAGAAGTTGTCGAACCCGGAATAGATGTCCGTGGCGTGGCGGATATCCTCGAAGGCTTCCTCGATCCGATCCTTTCGAAAGGCGCAAATGCTCGTGGAGGCCCAGACATGGGCCTGGAATCCGGAGGCGAAGGACGGAAATTCGGGCGAGGTGGTCAGCTGGTTTGCTTCGGCGAGCGCTGCGTCACAGTCGCCCGCCGCCGCCGCCGCGTCGAAGGCTCTCGCCTTCGCCTGCAGCTGCCGAGAGCGCTCGTCGCCGTCGCTCTGTTGGGTCCAGTCCTCGAGCAGGCTCAGCATCCATCCCGGGTTCAACACGTTCGGGCGGACGCCAAGCGGAGAAGGGGTGAAAACGAAGAGGATCTTCACGGGTTCACGGTGACCGGGGAACAGATCGACCTGCGGGCTCTCAACGGCCTTGGCCGACATCGCGAGGGCCGCGTCGCCAAAGCCATGGCCTTTCGGGTCTTCGGACACCAGCGTGCAACCCGTGAGGCCCCCATGTTCGGTGCGCGCACAATCGAGGATCGCGGAGCCGGGTATCCCGGCCGCCTTCGCGGCGGGCGGGTAGTAAGCGAGGATGTCGGCCGAAGTCGCCGCCGGGCTAGGCTGTGCGGGATCGGCGGCGAGCCGCAGAGGCGCTGCGATCAACACCGCAACGGCTAGAATTCCCGATATATGCGCCCGCATCCCACTCGACTTTAACGTGAAGGATCGGGCCGGCAAACGGAATTCCTCCACACGCGCCCCGGCGCCTTTCCGAAGCCGCCGTTGAAGTTTCGGTTTATGCCCGGCGCGGCGCCGGGGGACGGGCGCGCGGCGCCAGATGAGGTCTTGCCGTTTGGGCGCTTCGCGCTAAAGCATGAAGTCCATGGGGGCTTGGCGCGTAGCGCGGATGTTCGCGGCGGCGGCGTTGATCGGCGCGCCCATGCGGGTCCCCGCCGAGCCTGCCACCCCGCCGGCGCAAGCCCCCCCGCGCTACGACATCCTGGCCTATTACCCGCCGGCGGCGAAGTCGGGGGGCGTCAGCGGCTCGGCGACCTTGAGTTGCGGTCTCACGGAGCACGGCGGCTTCACGGGTTGCAACCTTGTCTCTGAAGACCCGGCTGGCCACGGCTTTGGCGCTGCGGCGCTGGCGATGGCTGCGAAGGCCGTCGGGGACCAGGGGGTCGAGCTTCCCCCCGATCGCCGTGGGCCCGAGACCGTCACCTTCCGGTTCACCGCCTCGCCGCTCTCCATCCAGCCCGACGTGTTGAACCACCGGCCCGCCGTCATCACCCACCCCGATTGGGTTCACCAGCCCTCCGCCGACGACGTTACGGAGTACTACCCGGCGGCGGCCGTTCGCACGAGCATGGGCGGCCGGGCGATACTGGAGTGCGGTGTCGGTATTGATGAGTTGCTCGAATACTGTGTGGTTCGAGAGGAAACCCCGGAAGGCTACGGCTTCGGCGACGCCGCCCTGCGGCTGTCGCATCTGTTCAAGATGCGGCCGATGACAAGAGACGGGGTCCCGGTGGCGGGGGCCAAGGTCGTGATTCCGATCCATTTCCAAATGCCGCCCGACGTGGTTCCCGCCCCCCTGCCAGACGAGCTGCTTCTCGCCTACTATCCTGCGGCGGCGAGGGCGGCGCGGATCAGCGGTTCGGCGACCGTCAGCTGCGAGCGGACCGAGCACGGCGGCCTAACGGGTTGCAGCCTGGTGTCGGAAGCGCCGGCGGCGCACGATTTCGGGCAGGCTGCGCTCGCCATCGCCGCAAAGGCCGTCGAGGGCCAAGAGCTGGCGCCCAGCGATCGCGGGCCGATGAAGATCACCTTCAGCTTCCAGGCCGCACCGCCCGACATCCACCCGGACGTGCTGAGGCAGGGATGGGCGTTCGTTCGACCGGACTGGGTCCGATTGCCGACCCTCGATGCGGGAAACTATCCGCGCGCGGCCCTCCGCGCTCGCGTCGGCGGCGTCGCCACGATGAAGTGCAAAGTCGGCGGCGGCGGCGAGCTGAAGGATTGCGCGGTGGTTGGAGAGACGCCCCCGGACATGGGCTTCGGCGCGGCGTTGCTGAAGCTCTCCTCCCGCTTCAGGATGAAGGCGGTAACCGACGACGGCATCTGGACCGACGGCCTCTCGGTCGTCATCCCCATCGACTTCTCGTTGCCGAGGTCTTAGCCGGGACGCGGCTCGCCGGCGCCGCCTTGTGTCGGCGCCCGCGCCTCGCCCCGCGCTCGCCGCCCATTCCCAAGGGAGCTAGGGCGGGCCTGGGGTCCGTCGGTATTGCGGGGTGAGTTCGGGGACAGGAGCGCCGGTCACCGGTTTCTCCGGGCGGGCCCCGGAAACGGGACTCTGCCGTCCGGGCAGAGTCGGGTAGTTTCGCGCCTGCGGGCCGGCCGGCCGCCGTCGGAAAGCGGCCGGCGCCGGACTCGTTGGGGGGATAGCTGCGCCTATGGATCCGTTGACGCTCCACAACCCGGTCTTCGCGACCTATGCGGTGGCCGCCTCGCTGATGATCCTCAAGGCCGTGGGCATGTCATGGCTGACGGTCGTGCGCATGATGCAGGCGAAGGGCGGCTTCCGCTCGCCGGAGGATCTCAAGAAGACGCCTCTGAACCCTGCGCCGAATCCGCAGCAGCTCGAGCCCAACGAGCGGGTCGAGCGGATCCGGCGGATCCAGATGAACGATCTGGAGAACCTGCCTTTCTTCCTGGTCGCTGGGTTGCTCTACGTCTTCACCGGTCCCTCGCTGGCGCTCGCCCAGTGGCTCTTCTACGGCTACGTGGTCTCGCGGCTCCTGCACTTCGCGGCCTATTTCACCGGCCAGATCCACGAAGTGCGCGCCACCTTCTGGACGGCGGGCTCGCTCATCCTGATCTTCATGACCGTCCGGGTCCTGCTCGCCGCCCTCGGCCACTGACCCCAGCACGGGTGACGAAGCAGGGCGACGGGCGCAATATCGGCGGGATCGCCGGCGACGGTTCTGCGGTCGCCATGTCGGAACCCCTCGCGAGGCCGTGCAGCATGACCGATGTCGAAGCCGAAGCGGTGGCCGCATCGCTGGTGGGGCCGGCGCGCGTGGCGCGCAACAACGTCGGCAGCAGCATCCACGACGCCGAGGCGGCCAAGCGGCTGGGATTCCGCGGCTCGGCGGTGGGGGGCAACCTGCACCTGGACATCTTCGCCCCGCTGCTGGTGGAGACCTATGGCGAAGGATGGTTCGAGCGGGGCGGGCTGTCGGTCTATTTCCTCAATGTGGTGGTGTCGGGCGAGTCCGTGCAGGCGGTGGTGGAGCGGCCGCCGGCGCCGGGCGCCCAGACCCGCATCCACGCAAGGCGCGCCGACGATCCGCGCATCCGCGTCTGCGAGGGCTCCGCGGCGCTGGGCGACCATTCGCGCTCGGACCTGGCGCTTCGCGACCGGCGCACCTGCGAGGACGCGCGGCTGCGGATGCTGAAGGGCGTGAAGCCCGGCCAGCATCTCGGCCGCCTCGAGGCCATGGTGTCGCGCGACGAGCAGGACGCGGCGATCGCGGCCGGCTTCAACAACGAGCCCCTGGCCTGGTATCGGCGAGCCTCGCCCTGGGGCGGGCCCATCGCCTCGGTGGGCGCCACGGCGGCTCTGATGTTCCGCATGCTCACCGGGGACGGGGAGGGCGACCATCACGAGCACATCTCCCCCGCCATCGGGGCGGCGGCCGGCATGTTCGGCGCCTTCGAGGTGGTCTACGAGAACGGCCCGGTGTTCCTGGACCGGCCCTATGTGGTGGAAGGCGTGGCGCTGGGGGTCGGGGAAAGCCCCAAGACCGAATACCTCTGGTGGGACGCCACCACCCGCGACGAGGGGGGCCGCATCGTCGCGCGCATGCGCCACCTGCTGCGGTTCCTCAAGAACAGCTCGCCGCTCTATCCGGAACTGGCCCCCGACTGACGCGCACCCGTCCTCCCCGCGCCTCGGCGCCCGGGAGCGCCCGGCTCAGAACGAGTGGCGGCGGCGCGGGTTGAGGCGGCCCGCGAAATAGCTCGCCCAGATGGTGGCGATCACCGCCCAGCCGAGCAGACATCCGTCGACGACCAGGTAGTTGTCCTTTATCGGCCCTCCGCCTCTCAGCTCGACCACCTGTTCCTGCGCCCTGGACAGCTGGACGCTCGTGTCGTTGAGCTGCGTCTTGAGGCTCTCCGCCCGCTCCTTCTCGGCGGCGATCCGGGCGCAGATCTTCGCCGCCGCGTCGCCGGTTGCGACGATGAACTCGTACCCGTCCAGCCGTCCTCGCTGGCCGGGAACCAGCTTGCCGGGATCGACGCCCGCCGCCTGCAGGCGCTCGGCGCAGGAGGCCGGTGAAGCCGCCTGCGCCGGGCTCCCGCCGGCCCACAAACCGATCGCCAAGAAAAGGCCGAATACCAGAACGCGCACCATGTCCAACCCCCAAGGCTCGACCTGCCTAGGGAACTCTCAACAAGCCTAGCAGGCCAATCCGGGAAAGACCTGACCTGCGCTCCGGATCGGTCGGCGCCTGCCGGTGGGCGTTCACGGCCATGGCTTGTTTGTCGTCGGGCGCCGGGTCCTTTCCAGAACCCATATTTATGGGCCAGAGTCCTGGCGCGGGACGTAGAGGTATTGAGCGGGGGGCTATGCTCAGCCCGGACAATATTGTCGGGTCCGGCTTCTTCCACGAGCCTCGGGAACCCTCACGAACGCCGTTCGTGTTTTCGCATCGTCCGTGGATCTACCCGTCGCCGGGCCGAGGCGCGCGATCAGGTCTGCGCCAGGGCTCCGGTCTCGGCCGGCGCGGCTTCCGGCTCGGCCGGGCCGTTGTCGTGGTCGAGCCAGCCGTTGAGCAGCCGGCGCACCAGGGCCCGGGCGTCGCGGCCGCTCATGGGCGGGCGCCGGACCGGGCTCATGGCGGCGCGCTCCAGGATCTCCCAGTCGCTCACCGCCTCGCAGAGGGCGGCGATCTCGCGCTTGGAGGCCTTGCAGACGGCCCCCAGCGCGCGATGCCCCACGGCGTCGCGGACGCATTCGAACACCACCCACAGGCGTCCGATGTCCTCGCCCGCGGCCTCGAACAGCTGCAGCGCGCGGGAGAACTCGGCGTCCTTCTCGCCGAGCTCATTGGCCCGCAGCCCCCGCGTCCGCGTGGGCGCCGGTTGGTAGGCGTCGGTGGCCAAAAGGAGTTGCTCGCCCAAGTTCCGTCAGCCCTGCCCCGGCGACAGTGTGGGCGCCGATTCGGCGCGGTTCAACGGCGGCGGCGGCCATCCAAGGCGCCAACCTGTGGAAAACCGGTTGGCTTCCTGTTGAGAAGCCTGGCGGCCGAAATCCAGGCCCGCCCGGCGAACGGCGCCGCATGGTCCCGCTCCCGCAGGGGGCAGGGGCGCAGACCCGATCAGGGTTCGACCCCAGCCGCCTCGGTGCTCTGCCGGATGCCAAGCTTGGCGCTGTGGCGCGAAGCTGCGGCCTCCCATTCAGGAAGGCAGGGGAGTCGAGATGAAGGGTATCAAGCGGGGCCTCATGATCGCCGCGGCGGCGGCTGCGAGCTGCCTCTTCGTCAGCGCCTGCGCCACCGAGGATTACGTCAACGAGCAGGTGGGGGCGGTCAAGTCGCAGGTGGACGCGCTGAACGCCAAGGTCGAGGGCAACGCCAACCAGATCCAGGCGCTGAACGGCTCCATGCAGGACGCCAACCGGCACACCGAGGAGGTGATCGCCCAGCACGTCGGGGCGCAGGGCTTCACGCACCGGGTGATCAGCTCGGACAGCTCGGTGAACTTCGAGACCGCCAAGTGGGACCTGACCGGCGAGGACCAGACCTCGCTCACCGACTTCGCCCGCAAGCTCAGCTCGGCCAATCAGGACGTGTTCCTGGAGATCGAGGGCCACGGCGACTCGCGCGGCTCGTCCTCCTACAACCAGATCCTCGGCCTCAAGCGCGCCGAGGCCACGCGGCATTACCTGGCCGCGCAGGGCGTGCCCCTGCACCGGATGTCGGTGATCTCCTACGGCGAGACCAAGCCCATGGGCGCCAACGAGACGCCCGAGGGCCAGGCGATGAACCGGCGGGTGACCATCAACGTCGTCGGCAACTGACCCTTTCGGCGGGCGTGAGGGGCGTCTCTCCGAGGCCGCCAAACTGAGGTCGGCGTTCCATCCCCGAGCCGGCGCCCCAGGTGAGCGGGGCGACCGCCTTGGCCGGGGCGGCGGGGGAGGGGCGAGGGCCGTTCTGGCTCTCGCCCTCCTTCTGCTGGGCGGCTGCGACCTCGTGGCGCGCGACGCCCAGAGCCTGCTGGCGCCGGGCTTCCAGCGCTCGGAGATCTTCGGCTTCCTGGCCGGCTTCGGGACCACCTTCGCCGCCGCGCCGGAGCTCTGGCGCATGCTGCGCAGACGCTCCAGCGCCGGGTTCCGGCCGCGGATGGCGGCGATCACCGGGCTCTTCCAGCTCATGTGGATCTACTACGGCCTGCTCACCTACTCGCGCCCGGTGATCCTCTGGAACACGCTGGCGGTGTTCATCAACTTCCTGAACGTCGTCGCCTGGGCCTACTTCGCCCGCCGGGGAAGGAGCTTCGAAGGCCGGCGCTGAGGCCCGCTCGGCGCCGGAGCATGGGGCGCGTCAATCTCGCCTGTTTCCCAGGCGGTGCGGGTTCCTTCGCCACCCTCTCTAGCCCACACGAGCGCCGTGCGGGCTTTGCGGGTCGTGCGAGGCCGAAAGAACCTTCGCTCTCCGCCGGCGCGGGATGAGCAGGCGTTCGGGAGCGCAAACCTCAAGGCGACTAGCCGAGGGCCCAGCGCGAGGGAATGGCGGAGGCGGCGGCGAAGGTCATGAGGCGAGATCCAGCCCGAAAGCCCACAGCCTGGTGTGGTGAATCTGAAGTTCGCTCGATGGATGGGGCGGGCGCCGAAGCGAACTTCAAATTCATAAACCACACCAGATTCAAAGGGTTGTTGGTGTCCTCGGCGAGTCCGAAGCTCGCTCTGCGCCCATCCCATCCACTGGCGAACTTGGACTCGGGACACTAGTCTGCGCCTTGGCGCGCGAACTCGGGTGCTTCCCGGAGGCGAGGGGCGCGGCGCTCCGAGCTTGGTTGTCCGGTTCTCCCGGACGGTGAGCGGAAGGACCGCGCCGGCCCCGCCCTCGGACGTCGCGCGCCTGAGGCGCCCTATCGGCAACATCCCGGCCCCGGCCTCGGCTTTGCGGCCGATGACGCGACGGCGGCGGGGGCGGATTCTCGGCCGGTCGGACCAGGGGCTCGCCGCTCCAGGGGAAACCCGCCTATGAAGCGAATCCGTTCGCTGGCCTGCGCCCTTTGCCTCCGCCTTCCGCAGAGCGCCCGCCCAGCCCTCGATGAAGAGCGGGCGACGCGCGCCGCTGGGCGAAATGTCAAAGTAAAGTTTGTTTGAATGGCGCTGTAGAGGCCGCGTGTCGTCGGCCATTTCCACCATTAGATTAGGTCATCATGCGGTGGAAGGCCGAATCAGTCTCGTCTCGTCTCAGAAGATATTCGAGCAAGACTAGGTGTTGAACCTGATGCGCCTCCCCGCGTGTTGAGCCAACTTGGCGGGGCAGTCGTTCGAAAGGCGGCTGCACGATCATGGCAAACCCCCAAGCAAACTGGTCAGGACCCGACCCAGTCTCCAGAAGAAGGCCCTGACCGGGCCCGGCGCACCCGCTCTCCCTCAGCGCCGGGCCCGCTTTTCTTTTCGCTCCCGCCTCTCGCAGCGGTCGGAGGGAGGGGGGCGCAGCGCCCCTTCCACCACCCCGCCTTCGGCGTGGCGGTCCCCCTTCCCCGCCTGCGGGGAAGGAGGCGCCCCTTCCACCACCCCGCCTTCGGCGTGGCGGTCCCCCTTCCCCGCAG
>JAFBAO010000065.1 GCA_019247715.1 Caulobacteraceae bacterium | reverse complement strand
AGCACCTCATGCGAAAAACCCAGCCCAGGGAACTCGAGGCCACCTGGCGCAGAGCCGGCCAGCTCCTCGACCTCTTCAGCCCCCAAGAATGCGCCAACTACCTCGTCAACGCTGGCTATGGTTCCGTCTAATCGCGGTCCGCTCTAGAGCGCGTTCCGCAAAAGTGGAACCGCTTTTGCGACGAGAACGCGCTCCAAGTCTTTGAATTCTAGAGCACGATTCAACGATCAGACGATTCCGTCTGATCGCATCGTGCTCTAGGAGGTTCGGCGTCGCGTCCGTCCTCCGATCTGGGGCGCCGGTCGCGATCCTCAGCCAATCCCGATCTCCTCGGCGTACTCGGCGATCCGCGTCAGCGCGCGCGGATAGTCGTAGCCCCACGGTGTCACCACCACCCGCCCCGCGCCCTCCGCCAGGATGTCCTCGATCTCGGAGCGGGTCGGCGCGCCCTTGCAGGCCATGCCCTCGTGAAACACCAGGACGTACTCGAAGCGCTCGTTCTGCCGACCCAGCGCCTGCCGGTAGGATTCGATCTTCGCCCTCATCTTCTTGAACTCGGCCGCCGCGCCCACGACGCCGTACCAGCCGTCCCACTTGGCGGCGCGCTTCAAGGCCGGTTCGCTGACGCCACCCACCAGGAACGGCGGGCGCGGCTTCTGGAAGGGCTTCGGTTCGAAGCTCGTCTGGGCGACCTTGTAGTACTTGCCGTCGAAGACGATGTCCCCGGGCTGGAACAGCCGGTTGATGAACTCCATCTGCTCGTCCAGCCGGGCCCCGCGGCTGCGCATGTCGACGCCCGCCGCGTCGTACTCGTCCTGCGACCAGCCCAGTCCGACGGCGAGGTCGAAGCGGCCCTTCGACAGGACGTCGACGCCCAGGATCTGGCGGGCCGCCATGATGGGAGGCCTCAGCGGCAACATGACAATGCCGGTGGCGAGGCGGATGCGCGACGTCCTGGCCGCCAGGTGCGACAGCAGCACGAAGGGATCCATGAGCTCCTGCGGCCCATACGGCTGCGGATTGACGGGATAGACCGTGTGGCGCGGGAGGACGATGTGCTCACCGCACCAGACGGAGTCATAACCCAGCTCCTCGGCGAGAACCGCGCCGGCCACCTGGTCGCTCGCCCGCATCCCGATGCAGCTGATGCCGATCTTCACATGTCCTCCCCGAACCTTGGCGATGGGCGCCGCATGAGCCTCCGCAGCCGATCACCGAATCTTGGCGATGACCTCCGCGGCGAAGCGGTGGACGAGGTGGATCGCCTCTGTCACCGGCGCCTTCGGCAGCCTCAGTCCTGTCCAGGTGACGCCCATGGCCCGAAGCGCGCCGAGCTGATCGATCCGCTCCTGGGCCGAGAGATTGGCGCGCAGATCGCAGGCCTCGCTTACGACATCGATGTCGATGTCCGCCAGGGAGCGGCCATGAGCGGCTAGTCGGTCTTCCAGGTCCCTCAGCGCCTCCGCCAGCTCTCTCAAGCTGCTGATCGCGCGGGTGCGTGAGGTCCGCGCCAGCTGCTCGGAGCCGAACAGCACCGACCATCCCTGGCCCCATCGGGCGATGCGGTTCATGACCGCCGCGCTGTTGCCGCCGAGCCAGAACGGAGGGTGCGGCCGCTGCACGACGCTTGGCGACATGCATTGTCCGATCGCCTTGAAGTGACGTCCTTCGAATGAAAGCGCGTCCTGCGACCAGACTCCTTTGATCGCCTCGATCGCCTCGTCGAAGAGCGCCCCCCGCTCTTCGAAATCGACGCCCAGCGCGGCGAATTCCGAACGAAGGTAGCCGGTCCCAAGCGCGAATATCGCCCGTCCGCCGGAGAGCACGTCCACCGTCATCATCGAACGGGCCTGAAGCAACGGGTTGCGATAGGGAACGACCACCAGCCGGGTCATGATCCGCATGCGCCTGGTCACGGCCGCGAAAAAGGTCAGCGCGGCGAACGGATCGAAGGACTCGTGCCCCCCGGCCTGCAGCCATTTGCGCGACGGCGCCGGGTGGTCGGTCACGGCGATCGCGTCCAATCCCGCCGCCTCCGCGCCGGCGGCGAACCGGGCGAGGTTCTCCGGGCGGATCCAGGCGCCGCCGTCAGTGTGGCTGTCGACCGGATATTCGATGCTGAACTTCACTGGTCGCTCTCCCGATTCACCTCGCTCGCCCCTTGCGCAGCCGCGACACGCGCCGCCCGGCTAGATCAGCCCGATGTCCTTGGCGTAACGCTCAAGATCTCTCAGGCTCTCCTCGCCGAATTCCCCAAGCTTGCCCCCCACCCACGGCGTTACGACGGCCCGCTCTACGCCCAGCTCGGCCATCTCCTCCAGCGCGGCGCGGGAAGCCGGCCCGAGGGTTATGGTGCTGAACTGGAACGGCTCCTTCCCACGCCCTGCGGCGGCCAGGGCCGCCTTGATTCGAGGGATGCTCGAAGCCGGTCCGTGCCAGCCATTCCCCAGACGCGCGGCCCGCTGCTCCGCGGCGGCCGTGCCGCCGCCGATGAGGATGGGCAGCGGCTTCTGGATCGGCTTCGGCTGAAACCCCATCGGGCCGAAATCATAGAATTCGCCATGGAATTCCGGCGCTTCCATCTCGAAGCAGGCCCGCAGGGCGGCGATCGTCTCGTCCATCTTGCGGCCGCGCCTGGAGTAGTCGTTGCCGGTGAAGCGGTATTCGTCCTGGCTCCATCCAAGGCCGACGCCGAGATCCAGCCTGCCCCTGGAGAGCACGTCCAGCGACGCGACCATGCGCGCGGCCAGCACGGCGTCGCGCAGAGGCAGCATGTAGATCCCGACCCCCAGGCGTATCTTCTTCGTGGCGCCCGCGATGGCGGCCAGGACGATCAGGGGATCCAGGAACGCGGAGTCCGGATTGAAGTTCACCACGCCCGGCGTGGCTCTTTCCCCAAGCGCCACGGCGGTGGGGTACTTCCGCCACCAATCGGGATCGCTCTTCGGAAGCGCCAAATGCTCGCCCGACCAGGCGCCCTCGAAACCCAGTTGTTCGGCGAGCTGGGCGGTCCGCACCTGCAATTCGGGCTTCATCCAGACGATGTTCAGTCCGAGCTTCAGCGGGGGCGCCAAGTGTTCCTCCTATCTCGTCGCCATTCAGGTCAGCGACGCGGCCTGCAGCACCGCCGCTTCATCCGCCTCGACGCCGCCGCCGACGAGCCCGTAGATCATCGCCCGCTTCAGGTAGAAGTGCGGCAGATACTCGTACGTCTGGCCGTAGCCGCCGTGGACCTGCATGCTGGCCGCCGCGTTCCCATAGGCGGCGTGGTAGGCCACGCTGCGCGCCGAGGCCGAATAGAGATCGCGCTCCGGCGCGCCGTCCCGCACGCAGACCGCCGCGTAGAGGAGGCACGAGAGCGCCGCCTCGCAGGCCACGGCCATGTCAGCGCAGGGATGGGCGATCGCCTGGAACGAGCCGATCGGGCGGCTGAACTGGTGTCGGGTCTTGGCGTATTCCGCCGAGAGGTCGCGGCAGGCCTCGGCCCCGCCGACCAGCACCGCCGCGGTGAGAACCTGCGCCTGCGGGAGAAAGCTGCTCGCCGGCTCGGCGCTCCAGCGCGCCTGGGCCCGATCGAGGCCGTCGGCGACGCAGACCTCCAGGGCGGCGTCGAGGGAAGGGGCGACGACCCGGCTGGCGAAAGCATCCATCGGCGCGAGGAAGGCGCCGCCGTGCGACCAGCCGATGGCGACATCCGCCCGGTGCGTGTCTACGAGCCGGTAGCCGTGCGCCGAGGGGCCGGCCGGACCCGCCTCGCGGACCGGCGCGGCCAGCGCCGCCCGCTGCGCGCCGGCGGCCAGCGCCTCGGTCAGCTCCCGGTCTCCGAGCCGCCAGGCCAACTGGACCGCCAGCATGGTCGCCACCGCCTGCGGCGGGACCAGCTGCCGGCCGAACTCGCGCGCCACCAGGGCGCTCTCGACCACGCCAAGGCCGAGCCCGCCGTCCGCCTCGGGAAGCCCCATGGAGAACCAGCCCATCGCGGCCAGGCCGGCCCACTCGCCGCCGGTGAGCGAAGGCTCCGTGAGCTTCGGCGCGCGCGCGGCCGGAAGCTCGCTGGCGAGGTAGGCGGCGGCGGATTCGACGATCTCGTCGTGTTCGGGCGTCGGGTGCAGGTCCATGGGCGGCCTCAGTAGGACTTCGGCAGTCCGAGCACCCGCTCGGCCACGATGTTGTGCTGGATCTCGTCCGTGCCGCCGCCCACCGTGGCGGCGAACCCGTAGAGGTGCTCCTCCATCTCGTCGGTCATCAGCAGCGCGTCGACGCCCATGAGCCGGCGGGCGATCTGGTTGGCCTCCTTGCTGAGCCGCGCCAAATGGATCTTCAGCATCGAGCCGTCGGGGCCGGGTTGCTGGCGCCGCTCGTTGCGCGCCACCGCCGCGAAGGTCATCGCCCGCAGCGCGGCGGTCTCGGCCCGCAACCTGGCGAGACGGCGTCCGATCTCGTCGTCGCCGAACGCCGGCCGCCCGTCGGGCCCGGTGCGCGTCCTCGCCCGCTCGATGAGGTCGTCGACCCACTTGGCGATCTGCATCTGCCTGGCCGTGAACGCCGTGCCGCGCTCGAACGAGAGGGTCGACATGGCCACCTTCCAGCCGCCGCCCACCTCGCCCACCACGTTGGCGAGCGGCAGGCGCACCTCGTCGTAGAAGACCTGGTTCAGATGGCTGTCCCAGCCGTTGCTCATGGGCACCGGGCGCACGCTCACCCCCGGGGCCCGCATGTCGCAGATGACCCAGCTGAGGCCGCCATGGCGCCGGCTCTGCGGATCGGTGCGCAGGAGCAGCTCCTGGTAGTCGGCGACCTGGGCGTAGCTGGTCCAGATCTTCGAGCCGGTGACCACCAGCTCGTCGCCGTCGATCTCGGCGCGCGTGCTGAGGCCGGCGAGGTCCGAGCCCGCGCCGGGCTCGGAGAATCCCTGACACCAGACCGTCTCACCCTTCAGGATCTTCGGGAGGTGGAACGCCTTCTGTTCCTCCGTCGCGTTGACGATCAGCGTCGGGCCGCCGTGGTAGAGGCCGACGAAGGCGCAACGGGCGTCCGGGGCGTCGGCCCTGGCCGCCTCCTCGTACCAGATCACCTGCTCCACCAGCGAAAGACCGCGCCCGCCGTACTCCTTGGGCCAGGCAATCCCCGCCCAGCCGCCGTCGTACTGGATGCGCTGCCAGGCCATGTCGAAGGCCCGGATGCCGAAGCGGTCCTTGGGCGGCGTCTCGCGCGGAACGTGCGCAGCCAGCCAGTCTCGCAGCTCCTCGCGGAACAGCCGTTCCTGCGGCGTCAGATCGAGGTGCATGCCTCCTCCCCTTGGCCGGCTGGAGGCGCACGAGCGGCGCCCGACCACGGGACCGCCGACGCCCTGGCGCATGCGCTAAGTACTTGCGCCCGTGATCCGATTGCCACAAAATAGAGGCGGCTTCAATTTTTTCGTTGGCCGGCGCGAGCGCCCGGCGGCGACGCCCCGGCCCCGGCAGGGAGGATCCCGATGAAGACCGAAGACATGATCATCATCAGCGTCGACGACCACATCGTCGAACCGCCCGAGATGTTCGATCAGCACCTCCCCGCCTCCCTGAAGGACAAGGCGCCGAAATACGTCGTACAGCCCAACGGCGACGGCTTCTGGGTGTTCGAGGACCGCAAGGTCGCCAACATCGGCCTGAACGCCGTGGTGGGTCGGCCGCGCAGCGAATACGGCATGGAGCCCACGGCGATTTCGCAGATGCGGGAAGGCGCCTGGAACGTTCACAAGCGCATCGACGACATGAACGTCAACGGTCTCCTGGCGTCGCTCAACTTCGGCACCTTCGTCGGCTTCGACGGCGCCTTCTTCGCCCAGTCCAAGGACAAGGCGCTCGCCCACGTGATGCTGCAGGCCTACAACGACTGGCACATCGATGAATGGTGCGCCGCCTACCCGGGCCGGTTCATCCCGATGGCCTGCATCCCCATCTGGGACATCGACCTGGCCGTCCAGGAGGTGAAGCGGGTCGCCCGCAAGGGCTGCCACGCCATCTCCTTTTCCGACAATCCCAGCCTCAAGGGCTTCGCCAGCATCCACAACGCCTGTTGGGAGCCTCTCTGGAAGGTGTGCGCGGAAAACCGCGTGGTTCTGAACTGCCATATCGGCACCGGGGCCGCGGCCGCCCACCCGTCGATGGAATCGCCCATCGACGCCTGGATCACCGGCATGCCGATCTCGATCGCCAACAGCGCGTCCGACTGGGTGCAGCTGCGGGCGCTGCAACGGTATCCCGACCTGAAGATCGCCCTCTCCGAAGGCGGCATCGGATGGATACCCTACTTCCTGGAGCGCGCCGACTTCACCTTCGAGCACCATCACGAGTGGACCCACACGGACTTCGGCGGGCGCAAGCCCTCCGACATCTTCCGCGAGCACTTCATCACCTGCTTCATCGACGACAAGTTCGGCGTAAAGAACCGTCACGACATCGGCGTCGAGAACATCTGCTACGAGTGCGACTATCCCCACTCCGACACGGTGTGGCCGCAGACCCCCGAATACCTGATGCGCAGCTTCGAGGGCGTTCCGGACGCGGACATCGACAAGATGACCCACCTGAACGCCATGCGGACCTACAGTTTCGATCCGTTCAAGCACCTCCCCCGGGCGCAATGCGTCGTCGGCGCCCTTCGCGCCCGCGCCGGGCACGTCGACACCCTGCCCCGGTCCGCCGGCGGCAACCGCCCGCTCGCGGAAGGCGAGACCCGCATCGTCACCTCCGCCGACATCATGAAGCTGTTCGCCGCGGCCGGCCGCCGCCAGCCCGCGGAGCCCCAGGACGCTTGAGGATCGGCCTAGGCTGTCGCGGCGCGGGCCAGCAGCTTCTGGACGTCGATGACGCCCGTGTTGACGCCGCCGGTGAAGCCGTAGTCCACCGGCATGGCGAGGCCGCTGACGAAACAGGCGGCCTCGCTGTTGAGAAACACCAGCGGATAGGCTTGCTCCTGCGGCTCCGACATGCGCCCGACCGGCTCGCTGAACGCGTCGAACACCTGCTTGGGCGCGACCTTGACGAAGTGGTCCCACATCATCGGCGTGGCCACCGGCGAGGGGAGCGTCACGTTCATCCGCACGCCCTGGCGGGCGAGCTCGGCGGCGCGCTTCAGGGAGTAGACGACGATCGCCTCCTTCGAAAAGGTGTAGCCGTCGCCCACCAGGTCGGGGCGGCTTTCGCACCAGGCGAGGCCGGCGTCGAAATCCGGCGTCTGCGCCAGCTCGAGCGTCGCGGCGATGCGGTCCTGGAAACGGTAGGCGGCGTTGGAGGCGATGGTGGCGACGCCGGCGCCGCGGCGCATGCGCGGTATCCACCGCTCGGTCCAGTGGCGCATGCCAAGGAAGTTGACCTTCATGACGTCCAGAGCCGGAAAGGTCTGCGGCAAGCCGGCGCAGTTGAAGAGGCCGTCGATCTCGCCGCCGATCGCCTTCACCGCCTGGTCGATCGAGGCGGGGTCCTTGAGGTCGGCGACGCGGAACGAGGCCATCGGGACGGGACTCTGACGGATGTCGACCCCGTGGACCTCGGCCCCGAGGCGCACGAGCTCGCGCGCCGTCGCCTCCCCGATGCCCGAAAAGCACCCGGCGATGACGACGCGCTTTCCTTCGTATGACCAAAGACCCATCGAAACCTCCCGGCGCCGCCGCCTATCTAACCAGGTTAGATAACAAGGACTTCCCTTCCGGATCAACTGCGCCCGCCGCTTGCCGGCGCCGCGCTGGCTGTCATATCCCAACGGTGGCGGTCGGGATCGAGGGAGGCATGCGCAAGACCAAGGAGAAGCCCGAGCGCCGCAACCAGATCGGCCAGAGGATGGGGCGCAAGGGCCATGGCACCCGCTCGAGGCTGATCGCGGCCGCTGCGCGGCTCGTCGCCGACCGCCCTCTTCGAGAGCTGCGTGTCAGCGACATCGCCCGGGAGGCGGGCGTCGGGGCCCCGACCTTCTACGTCTACTTTTCGGACGTCGACGCCGTGGTCCTGGCCGCCCTGGAGCTGCATCCCCAATCCAGCCCGGAGATGTTGGAGATTCTCGACCGGGACTGGTCCGCCGGGGGGCTCGAGAGCGCGCGCATCTACGTGAACGCCTACATGGGCCTGTGGGAGACCAACTTCGCCCTGCTGCGCGCCCGCAACCTCGCCGCCGACGAGGGAGACGCGCGGTTCCTCGATCAGCGCATGAAGGACCTGTGGCCGATCCTCGAGCGCCTTGCGGCCAAGGTCGCCGCCGCGCAGCAGTCGGGCCTGGCGCCCACGACGCTCTCGCCTTCGGCCGTGGCGGGGGTGATCTCCGCATCGCTCGAGCGTTTGGCGGCCGCGCCGAAATGGGGAGCGGCGAATCCCAAGCTCGACGCCGAGCTGCGCGAGGCCGCCGCCTACATGCTCGCCACCGCGCTGGGACTGGCGAGCCCGGCGCGCCGGTGAAGAAGCCGTCACATCTATAACTAGGTTGTCTATGTCTTGACAAACGCCGGGACGCCGACCGAAGCTGATCGCGGGGAGAAAGCCGGAGGCCGCGTGTCCGACGAAGTCGTGCTCAGCCGGCCTTTGCCGGTGATCACCGAGATGAACGCCTACTTCTGGCGCTCCGGCCAGAAGGGCCGGCTCGAGATCCTGCGCTGCGAGGCCTGCGGACTCTACATCCACCCCTACGCAGCGCTTTGCCCACGCTGCCGTTCGGAGGCGGTGAGCCCAGAGCCGGTGAGCGGTCGCGGGACCGTCGCCAGCTTCACGATAAACCACCAGCCGTGGTTTCCCCACGTGCCGGTCCCCTATGTGATCGCGCTGGTGCAGCTGGAGGAGCAGGACGACATACGCCTGGTCGCCAACCTCCCCGGCTGTCCGATCGAGGACGTGCGCGTGGGCCTGCCCGTGGAGGTCTGTTTCGAGCAGCACGGCGACATCTTCGTCCCGCTCTTCCGTCCCGCGGCCGGAGCGGACCGTGGCTAGCTACGGCGAAAAGCAGGCCTGTGTTTCCGGCCTCGGCCAGTCGAGCATCAACCGCAAGCCGAGCGTCTATCCGTTCAAGCTGGCGGTCGAGGCCTGCCTCAGAGCGATCGAGGACGCCGGCCTTACGATCGACGACATCGACGGCGCCGCCTGCTGGCCGGGGGGCGTCAACTTCCTCGGCGAGGGCCCTTCCGCTGCGGCCGTGGGCGACATCAAGAACAGCCTCGGGCTGAAGCTCAACTGGTACAGCTCCGGCGAGGGCGCGGCGATGTTCGCCCCGGTGATCAACGCCATCGGAGCCATCGCCGCCGGCTATGCGACCCACGTGCTGTGCTGGCGCGCCGTGGGCGAGCGATGGGTGCCCACCTACAGCCATGCCAACGCCGCCGGCGGGCCGCTCCCTCGGGTGGCGGGCTGGATGCAGTGGACCGCCCCCTACTGGGCGCCCTCGGCCGCCAACTGGACCGCCCTCGTCGCCGGCGCGCATATGCACAGGTACGGGATCACCCGCGAGCAGATGGCGGCCATCCCCATCGTCCAGCGCCGCAACGCGGGCCTCAATCCCAACGCGATCTATCGCGAGCCGCTGACCATGGACGCCTACTTGGGCGCGCGAATGGTCACCACGCCGTTCTGCCTCTACGACTGCGACGTGCCCTGCGACGGGGCCACGGCGGTCATCGTCTCGCGCCTGGACGCCGCGAAGGACCTCCGGCGCAAGCCGATCCGCTTCGAAGCGGTGGGCGCGGCCGCCACCGACCGCATGGACACCTGGTTCGCCCGGGACGACTTCCCCCACATGATGATGCACGACGCCGCCCGCGCCATGTGGCGGCGGACCGATCTCAAGCCCAAGGACGTGGGGAGCGCCCACCTCTATGACGGCTTCACCTACCTGGCGATGTTTTGGCTGGAAGCCCTGGGCTTCATGAAGGAAGGTGAGGTCGGCGCGTTCATCGAAGGGGGACGGCGCATCTCGCTGGACGGCGAGCTGCCCTTGAACACCAACGGCGGCCAGCTCTCCGAGGGGCGGCTGCATGGGCTCGGCCACCTGCACGAGGCGGTGCTCCAGCTTCGCGGCCAGGCGGGCGAGCGGCAGGTCAAGGACCTCAAGGTCTCCGTCACCGGCGTGGGCGGCGGCGGCTTCGGCGGCGCGCTCCTGCTCACCAACGAGGACCTGTGACAGAGGAGGGACCCGATCGCGCGAGCCGGCCCCGTCAGATCGCCCTCACCTCGATGAGATCGATGTTGGCCTCCTTCGGCGTGCTCAGAATCGCCACCAGCGTTTGGGCGGTGGTCTCGGGCGAGATCGCCTCGCCGGTGAAGGCGGCGAAGCCGGTCTTCTGGAGCGCCTCGAAGAATTCCGCCTTCCTTTCGGGCGTCCAGTTTCGGGAAATCTCGCCGCCCGCGACGCTGCCGGAGCGAAGCACGGTGACCCGGATGCCGTCGCCCCGCACCTCGCTGCGCAGGCCCTCGGACAGGGTTTCGAGCCCTGCCTTGGTGGCCGCGTACAAGCTGAGGAACGGCGCCGGGCGCCGCACCGATTCGGATGAGACATTGACGATGTCGCCGCGCCCCGCCGCCCTCATGTGCGGGATCGCGGCCCGGGCGCACCAAAGCGGCCCGAGAAGGTTGGTGGCGACCTCCCGCTCCGCGTCCTCGTCGGTGGCCTGTTCGATCCGATGCAGGAGGCAGAGCGCGGCGTTGTTCACCAGTATGTCCGGCGGCCCAAGGCGCGCGGCCACCGTGTCGAAGGCCCGCCGGACGTCTTGCGGCGCGCTGACGTCGCACGGGGCGACAAGCATCTCCGGATGTTCGGCGGCGAACTTCTCGAGCGCCAGAGATGGGCGCGCCAGCGCCGCGACCCTGGCGCCGGCGGCGTGGACCGCCCGGGCGAGCACCCCGCCCAGCCCGCGCGAGGCCCCGGTGATCACGGCGATGCGGCCCGCGAGGGGTTCCGTGGATGCGAACATGGCTCCTCCCCTACTCTGCCGGGCGCCGACCCGGGCCCCGGCGCGCTGGACGCTGTTCCGACCCGCCCCTAAGATAGCTAACTAGGTGCACTAGCCTCGGGAGGAAGACAACAGATGGATCGGCAGTTCGAGACCCTTCTGTTCGAAAAGACCGCGGACAAGGTGGCGACCATCACCATCAACCGGCCAGAGCAGCTCAACTCCTTCACCCGGACCATGTGCCTGGAATTCCGTCAGCTCTGGACCGCGCTGGCCGACGACGAGGAGGTCAACGCCATCGTGCTGCGGGCCGCGGCGGGACGGGCATTCTCCACCGGCGTCGACGTCTGGAACGGCGGCAACGTCCTGGGTTCGGACCAGATATGGAACCAGCGCGATCCGGGCGAGTTGCTCGGCCCGAAGCAGAACCTCTGCTGGAAGCCGGTGATCACGGCCGTGCACGGCCTCTGCGGCGGCGGCGCGCTCTATTGGATCAACGAATCCGACGTCGTCATATGTTCGCCCGAGGCGGAATTCTTCGACCCGCATGTCACCTACGGCATGACGGCGGCGCTCGAGCCCATCGGACTGCGCTGGCGGATTCCTCTCCCCGAGGTGCTGCGGATGGCGCTGATGGGGAACGACGAACGGATCGGGGCCGAGACCGCGCTGCGGATCAGCCTCGTCACCGAAATCGTCGCCCGCGACCTGCTGTGGGATCGGGCGCACGAGATCGCCGCGACCATCGCCGCCAAGCCCGCGGCGGCGACGCAAGGGACCGTCCGCGCGATCTGGGAGTCCATGGATATGACGCGCAACGCGGCGCTGCACGCCGGGCTGAAGTACTGCGTGATCGGCAACGCGGTCGGCACCAAGGAAGTCAGCCGCGAAAGCCTGATGAAACAGAAGAAGGCTTATAACGTCCGCTGAAGGCGAGACCGTGCAAGACCTTAGGGACGCCCTGCCCGACGGCCTCGCCTCCAGGCTGGAGGCCGAGACGGGCGCGCGGATCGCAGCGGTGCGGATGCGCGCTGGCGGCGGCGCGTCCCGCGACGGCGCCGAGCTCGATCTTGAGTCGCAGGGCATTCTTCGCGCCTACCTGTCCTTCGATACCCGCCGGGGCGGCGACCCGCAGCGGCTGGTGAACTTCCGCCGCGAGGTCGCGATTCTGCGGGCGTTGTCGGGGCCGCTCGCGGACGCCGGAGTGGCTGTTCCTAGAGTGCTCGCGGCCGACCCCGCCTGCCTGGCGCTTCTCACCGGGTACGTTCCCGGCGAGGCGAACTTCAATCGCCTCCACGATCAAGCGGAACGGCGCGCCACGGCGCTGGACTTCATGCGCCAGCTCGCGGCGCTGCATGCGTTGGACGTCGGCGCCTTCGAGCTCGACGGTTATGGCGACCCCGCCCGCGCCTGGACGGACTCCCTGCAGCGGATCCGTGCGCTGAAAGCGGCGGTGGCCGAGCGCCAGGGAGACCCCCAGATCCTCTTCGCTCTCGACTGGCTCGAGCGTCACGCGCCGCCCCCGCCGGAGCGGATCGTGGTCCTGCACGGCGACTGCGGCCCCGGCAACTTCCTCTATCAGGGCGGCCGGGTGACGGCCCACCTCGACTGGGAGCTGACCCGCTATGGCGATCCCATGGAGGATCTCGCCATGCTCTGCATCCGCAACCTCCTGCAGAGCTTCATCCCCCTGCCGGAGGCCTTCGCCGCTTACGAGGCGGCCGGCGGCGCGCCGGCCGACCTGGCGCGGATCCGCCACCATCGACTGTCCAACCAGCTGGGTTTCGTGGCCAGCGCCCAGGCCGCCGGCTCGCCCGAGCCGCCGGTGCTGGGGATGAGTCTCGTCTACCACGCCATGCACATGCGCATCATGGTCGAGTCCCTGGCGGAGCTGGCCGGCGTGGCGCTGGCTGCGACGCCGCTCCCGGAACTGCCGCCCGGGCCGAACGCCGCCAGCTTCGAGATCGCGCTGAAGGACCTGCGCGACGTCATCGTTCCAGGCGCGCGTGACCAGCAGGCGTCCGAAAAGGCCAAGGGCTTGGCCCGGCTGGTGAAGTTCTGGCGCGAGCGGGAACGGTTCGGGGCCGCTTTCGACGCTCTCGAGACGGACGAGATAGGCCGGATGCTGGGCCGGCGGTTCGCCGATCTGGCGGATGCGCGCGCCGGCCTGCGGCGCGCCGTTCTGGACCGGTCGGTGGACGACGAAGCGATGATCCATCTCTGCCACCGCCGCGCGGCGCGGGAGACGGCGCTGATGGCCGACGCCATGGGGGCGCTGTCGCGCACCCATTTCGCGCCGCTGGCGCCCTAAGATGGCGGTCACCCCGCACGCCCTGATCACCGGCGCCTGCGGAGGCATGGGCCGCGCCTGCGCGCGCGAGCTCGGGCGCGCTTGGAGCCTGATCCTGGCCGACGTCGATGAGGCGCGCCTCGTCGCTTTCGCCGAGGCCCTGCGCGAGGAAGGCTACCGGGTGGCGGGCCTTTCACACGGGGACCTCGCCGAGCCCGGCGCGGCCGACCAGCTCGTCGCCCTCGCGCGCCTCGCCGGGCCGCTTCGCGCAGTTGTCCATACCGCCGGCTTGTCACCCGCCCTCGCGCCCTGGGACCAGATCCTTCGCGCCAATGCCGTGGGGACCGAGCGCCTGCTCTGGGCGCTGGAGGCGGCGCTTGAGCCAGGCCTGGCGGCCGTCTTGGTCGCCTCCATGGCCGGACACATGGCCCGCCCGGACGCGAGCCTGGACGCCGTCCTGGAGGCGCCGCTCGCCGAGGATTTCCTCCAGCGGGCCGCCGCCTTGCTGAAATCCCACGCGACGCCGCAAGACCCCTTCGGCCTGGCGACTGCCGCCTACGGCCAGTCGAAGCGGGCGGTGATCCGCGTTGGCGAGCGGCGGGCGGCGGCCTGGGCTTCCTCCGCGGCCCGCATCGTCTCAATCTCGCCAGGCCTCATCTGGACTCCGATGGGGCGGCGCGAGGCGGAGACCAACCCCAACGCCGGCGCCCTCTTGGCGAGGGTCCCGCTGGGCGGTTGGGGCTCGCCTCTCGACATCAGCGCCGCCGTCGCCTTCCTGACCTCGGATGCGGCGCGCTTCATCACCGGATGCGATCTGCGGATCGACGGCGGTCTGACGCCGGCGCTGCGCGGCGCGGCCTAGCGCACGATGCGATCAACGGAATCGTCTGATCGTTGAGTCGTGCTCTAGAATTCAAGGACTTGGAGCGCGTTCTAATCGCAAAAGCGGCTGCTCCACTTTTGCGGGACGCGCCCTAGCGCGCCTCAGCGCACCGACCGAAGCGCGCCCAGGACCCGGCGGAAATGCGCCGGCTGCCATACGTCCTGGTCCTCGCCCCAGCCGATCTTACCGTCAAACTCCCAGCGCATTAGGCTGTTGGTCCCATAGCCGTGCTCGCTCATGCGGCTGACCGCAAAGCCTTCGATCTCCAGCGTGCGGCCGCCCTCGTCCACCGCCACCACCTGCATGTGGTCGCTCCAGCCGGTCCGCGGGTCGCGGAAATTGAGCATCCGGCTCCTTGTCTTGTCGATCCGACCGAAGACCCCGTCCTTGAGGACCCAGCCCACGTTCATCGGCGCCCATCCGGAGGCGTCGGCGTCCTGCACCCGGACGAACCCGAGGAAGCCCGCATCCGCTCCGGCATGACCGAAGATGTACTGTACGCGCCCGCGGCCGCGCTCGCGTTCGATCTGGCGCCAGCGCGGGCCTCCCGGCGCCCTCACCCGCTCGGCGTCGCTGGCGTAGGCCTTGGGGCTGGTCGTATAGGGCCCGCCGCGCGGCCCCCAGGTGCGATCGCGCACGCTGTGGCAATCGATCGGGATCCGCTCGCCGCGAAGAGTCATGACCCCCTCGACCCGGCCGAGCTGGTCGAAGTGCGGGGTCTGCAGGAAAGGCGGCTCGCCTGGCTGGAAGCGATGCGGCGGGTGCGAGCCCGTGAAGGTGAAGTCGAGCGCGAAGTCCTGATCGGAATCCTCGTACATGAGGTGATACTCCATGCCGGGCCGGAGCATCTTCAGGCTGTAGCCGCCCGCCGGGAAGGTGATGTCGCGCAGGTCGGGATCGTCCGGCATCGGCGCTTCCTCGACCTTCTTGTAGTAGGCCATGTGGCCGGGATCGATCCCGTCGCCGTCCCAGACGAACACCCGCCAGGTCACCGTCCTTCGGTTTGGGTAGTATGGCGTGTGAAGCCAGCAGCCGAGCTTCCGCTCCGGAACGTTGAAGCACCACCAGTTCGTCTCGGTCTCGTAAGGATCGCCCGACAGCTGATGGTAACAATCGTCTTCGGGCCTGAATAACGCGTCAGGCGTCATAGCCGCCTCCCTGATCGTTAGAGGGAACAACCCCGGTTACGGGCTCTATGAGCTCTTGATCCCCGGAAGCTCGTTGAACGGAACCTTGTCCATGCGCGGCTCGCTCGGCATCCCGAGCACGCGCTCCGCCAGCTGGTTTCGAAGAATCTCGTCGGCCCCGCCGGCGATCATCATCGCCGACGACCATATGTATTGAAAAAAGACCTGCTCCTGCTCCGGCCGGTCGGGTTCCGAGAACAGGCCTCCGTATTCGCCCAGATCCATGAGAAAGGCGTTGGTCTGCTGCATCTTCGTCGCGGAGACGAGCTTCATCATGGCCACGGCCGGGGGCGGAGTCTCTCCCCGCTCCAACGCCGCGCGGATACGAAGGCCGAAGTTCTTGAGGCCCTGCTCTTCGACCCACCACTGCGCCAGCTTCGAGCGGACGGACGAACTGTCCAGCCGGCCGGCCGCCAGAGCGGCGCGGAGCAGGTTCTCGACGCTGTCGTGACTGACGCTGGCCCGCTCGCTGGCGCCATGACGCTCGTTCATGAGCACGGTCATCGCGCAGGCCCAGCCCTCGCCCTCGGCCCCGATCCGGTTGGCGTCCGGTATGACCACATCGGTCAGGAACGTTTCGTTGAAGTCCGACTTTCCCGAGATCTGCCGGATCGGCCGCACCTCGATCCCCGGCGTGCGCATGTCGAGCACGAAGAAGGTGAGGCCCTGGTGCTTGACCACCGTCGGATCGGTGCGGGCGAGAAGGATCCCGAAACGGGCGTGATGGGCCCAGCTCGACCACACCTTCTGACCATTGACGATCCACCGCTCTCCATCGCGCACGGCGCGCGTACGCAGGCCGGCCAGATCCGAACCGGCCGACGGCTCGGAGAAGAGCTGGCACCACGCCGCCTCTCCCTTGATGGTCGGCTCGGCGAACCGGCGGTACTGCTCGGGCGCGCCGTGCTTGCGGATGGTCGGCAACGCCATGCCGAAGGCGATGCCCAGCCCCGTGAAGGTGGGTGTGTGGTAGCGCGCCTCCTCCTCGGCGAAGATGGACGCCATCGCCGCCGTCCCGTCACGGCCTCCCAGCCCCGGCGGCTCGGTGATCAACCCGAAGCCCGCCTCAGCCTTGCGTTTCTGCCAGGCCAGGCTACGCGCGACGAGTTCGGCTTCAGGCCAAGCGCGGGCCTCCCGGTACTCCGCCGCGTTGTCGGCGAGCCACGCCCGGACCTCCCGACGGAAGGCGCTTTCGTCGATGCGGGCTGGGGGAGCGGTCTGATGCATGGCGGGTCTCGCTCTAGGCCGCGGCCGCGTTCTTCTTGGTCAAGGCTTCGATCAGCCGGTTCTCCCAGATCGCAGGCGAGCCCAGGCTCAGCGCCAGGAGCCGGGCGCGGCGATAGTGGAAGTGACAGTCGGCTTCCCAGGTGAAGCCGACTCCACCGTGCAACTGGAGGTTCTCGCGCGCGGCGGTCTCGTAGGCGCGGGTGGCGGCGAGCCGCGCCGTGGCCGCCGCCGCACCCAGATCCGGAGCGTCCGCCTCGAGGGCCGCCGCCGCATAGAGCGCGTTCGAGCGGGCGAGCTCGACCATCACGAGGATGTTGGCGAGGTTGTGCTTGACCGCCTGATACGAGGCCAGTTGGCGCCCGAAGGTGTAGCGCTGCAGGGTGTAGTCGCGCGCCATGAACATGGCGCTTTCGGCCGCCCCCAGCTGCTCGAAGGCCGCATAGATCGCGGCCCGGTCGTAGAGACGGCGCAGGGCGTCCTTGGGATCGGGGACGTCCATCGCCTCGGCCGGCGTGTTCTCGAAGACCAGCTTGGCGTGGCTTCGCAGCTGATCGAAGCCTCGCAGGGGTTCGCGCCGCACGCCCTTGGACAGATCGGCGAGCGCCAAGCGCGGCCCCTCGCACACCACCACCGCAACATCAGCCAGCAGCGCGTCCGGCACGGGCGACTTCACCCCCGAAATCCTGCCATTCTCGAAACGGGCGTCGACGTCGGTCTCGGGCGGGCCGAGCCCCTCCTGCCAGGCGAAGGTTCCGATCGCCTCGCCGCTAGCCAGCCTCGGAAGCCAGGCCGACTTCTGCGCCGGCGCGCCCGCCAGCTTGATCGCTTCGGCCGCGAGACAGATGGACGAGAAGAACGGGAGCGGCGCCACGGCGCGGCCCATCTCCTCGGCGATCGCGCAGACCGCTCGCTCGCCGAGGCCAGACCCGCCGTATTGTTCCGGGACGGCGGCGCCGAGAAGACCCAGTTCGGCGGCCGTTCGCCACAAGGCGGGATCGTAGCCCTCATCCTCGCTGATCAGGCGGCGCAACAGATTGGCGCTGACCCTTTCGGTCAGAAGGCGCCGGACCTCCTCCTGGAGCTGCTTCAGCTCGTCTCCAAAATGGAGGTCCAACTTGCCGCTTCCTCCCCGTACGCGCCAGCCCGCACTTATATAACTAGGCATATCAGGTCGTTTTCAGACTGCCCAGGGCAGATCGCCGTCGGTCCGGGCGAAGCCTCCGCGCGACCGCGGCCGATGGCGGGGCTCCAGTTGCGAAGGAAGGGCGGCTCGAGCTAGTCGAGGACGTCTACGAGGCTTGCCCCGCCGTAGCCGAGCAGCCATTCCTGGTTCGCATTGCGGATGTGGGTCCGCCAGTGCGCCTCTGCGCCGTCCGCATCACGCGCCTCGAGCAGGTCGAACAGCTTGTTGAACGAGCGCAGACCCCACAGCCGGTAGCGCCGCAGGCGATCCGCATCAGCCAGGTCGTCGCGCACCACCAGCTTCGACATGTGCTGGGCGGCCACGCCACGGATCATCTCTGAAATCAGGGTGAGCGTATTGCTCCCCGCCGCGCTCACGATTGAATGGTGAAGATGGAAGATCGCGACCCGGAACTCTTCGCGGCCGCCGTACCGTTCCTGCAGGCCGTAGACGTCGTCGAGCTCAGCCCTCAGCGCCGCCATCGGCAGCTCAGCCTTGCTTTCGGCCAGCAGTCGCACCGCGAACGGCTCGACCGCCAACCGGGCGAGATAGATGTCCGAAAGCAGCGTTCCCTGCGCCTGCAAGGCGAAGCCGGCGTAGCGGGTCACACTGGATACGCTGGGCGCGTGCACCAGGGCGCCGGTTCGCGAACCCCTGAAGACGCTGATGAGCTGCTCGTTCTCCAGGATCCGGAAGGCCTCGCGAATGGTCGGCCGCGAGGTGCCGAAATGCTGCATCAACTGGGCCTCCGGCTGGAGGAAGTCCCCCTCCTTCACCTCGCCCCGGATGATCATCTTTCGGATGCTAGCGGCCACTATTTCCGCTGTCTTCGGAGTGCGGATGGTGGACCTGGGGCCCAATTCTTCGGGCCCCTTCTTGCGGATGATTGCCGATCTTCTTGTCGTCATCGAGCCCCGTTGCTCAGCAATGCGCCGTTTCGCCGCGACTAGCACGAATTATGACCCGCTGGTAGAGCCCTGACTCGCATCAATCCCGTCCGCTCCCGCGCTCCCGCTCGCGACTGGCGGTTACGCGCCGCCGGACCGCCGCCGCTTCGAGCTCTGGACGCAGCTCCCGCTTAAGAACCTTGCCATTGGCGTTATAGGGAAAGGTTTTGTACAAAACGATCGTACGCGGCGTCTTGTTGTCCGCAAGCCTTTCGCGGCACCAGGCTGCAAGTTCCTCGATGGTCGCCTCTTGGCTGGGTCGGAGGACGACAGCCGCGGCGATGTCTTCGCCAAGCACCTCGTGGGGGACGCCGACGACTGCGGCGTCCTGCACGGCCGGATGATCGTGCAGAACCGTCTCGATCTCGAGAGGCGTGATATTGTAGCCGCCCCGGATGATCACCTCTTTAGAGCGCCCGCAAAGAATAAGGTCGCCGTCGTCGTCCACGTAGCCAAGGTCGCCGGTCTTAGTCCAGCCGTCCACCCAGCTGCGGGCCGTCTCGTCCGGGTCGCGCCAATAGCGGCGCGGATGCGCCTGCTTGCCGTAGATCTCGCCGACCTTGCCGGCCGAGGTGATGACCTGCCCGCGATCATCGCGGATCTGCATGTGCGCCGGCAGCTTGCCTACGCAACCGGGCTTTCTCACCTCGTCGGCGCGGGTCGAGACGCCGACGCCGCCTTCGGACATCCCGTAGCTGTTGCGCATGCGCAGGTGCGGCCACAGCTCCAGCGCGCGCGCCACGCTGTCGTGGGGCAGCGGCGCCGTCCCGGTCAGCAGATATCGCACCGCGCTGAAGTCGTAGTCGGCGACCCCGGGCAGGTCGAGGATCAGCCGCAGCATGGAGGGAACCAGATAGATGGTCTGGGGCCGCTTCTGGCCGACCAGTTCGCAAAAGCTTTTCGGATCGAACTTGGGCTGGGTGAAGGTCGTCGACCCGCCGCGGATCGGCGCGGTCATGGTCCCCAGGTTTCCGCCTGAACTGGTGAACGGCAGAGCGTGCAGGGTTCCCGAGTTTCGATCCCGCCTAAGCCCGTCTGCGCCCGAAAGCAGGTCCGGGTGTGAAACGACGACGCCCTTGGTCTTCCCGGTGGTGCCCGAGGTGGCCAGGATCTCGGCGTCGGCGTTTGGATCCAGGGAGGCCTGATCCGGCAGCCGGTTCGCGTTCCTGGGCATTTCGCCGACCGTCCATGTCGCGTCGAACGGCAAGGCCGACACCAGGTCCGGCGCATTGGAAATGCAGAACCGCGGCTCTACCAACTCATGGTAGTCTCGAATCTCGGCTAGCGCGAGGCGGGTGTTCACCGGGCAGGCGATCCCGCCGGCCCGCAATACGGCCATCACCGCAATCGCCATCTCGACCGCATTGGCGTTGCTGATCGGCAGCCAAACGCGCTCCCCCGCAGACAGACCCGCCCCCGCTAGCCCCCCCCCGATTTCGTCCGCCTCGCGATCCCATTCGGCGAAGGTCAGCGCCCGGCGCGTGTCGTCGTGCGCCACGTCCTCGGGCTGGCGAAGCGCCCGGACCTTCAGCGCATCGGAAAGCCTGCGGACGGATGTCCTCATGAAACGGCCCATTCACTCGACACACACAGCATACTTATATTACTAGGTGAGTTATGTTACGGTCGTCAACGAGCATGGCCGCCTTTGGGAGGCAGCGAAGCTTACTCGCGGGTCGGGGCGGCGGCCCCTGAACCGCCCTGAGCGCCTCGACCATCTGCGGGCGCGGACACGGCCGGCTGGTTGGGGCTTTTTTCCGCTCACCTAGTTATATAGGTCAGTCGCAGAGATCATATTGAGGGAGCGGCCTCCATGACGTCCAGCGCCGATACGCCCGTCGAGCAGACCGTCAAGGACGATTGGGAAAAGGCGGTCAGCTATAGGATAACCGACGAGGACATCGAGCGCGCCAGGTTGCTCCTCGGCGTCGATACCGCGTCGAAGACGCGCGAGTACATCCAGACCGCGACGCTCGACAACATCCGCAACTTCGCCCACGGCTGCGGCAACGACAATCCGCTGCACTGCGATCCCGACTACGCCCGCCGCACCCGCTGGGGTTCGGTGATCGCCCCCGGCATGATGGCCGGCGTCATCAACGCGCCGATGCTCGGCGATCCGGTCGATCCCGAGCTCAAGGCCCGCACCAAGAGCCTGTTTCGTGGGATCCACGTCTTCGTCTCCGGCTCGACCTGGGACTGGCACCGGCCGATCTTCCCCGGCGACACACTCTTCAGCTACGGCGGCGAGGAGACACTGGAGGTGAAGCCCTCCGAGTTCGCCGGCCGCTCGGTCATCCAGGTGAGCCGCAACGTCAAGGTCAACCAACGCGGCGAGGTCGTGGGCGTGTACCGGGTCTTGCGGGTGCTGACGGAACGCAAGACCGCCGCCAAGAAGCGGAAGTACCTCGACATCAAGCCGGCTACCTACACCGACGCCGACATCGCCGAGATCGACCGCATCTACGAAGCGGAGAAGGTTCAGGGCCCGCAGAAGCGCTATTGGGAGGACGTCAAAGTCGGAGACGGGCTTGGAACCATGGCCAAGGGCCCGCTGACCGTCACGGACGTGATCTGTTTCCACGCCGGCGGCTATGGCTTCGTGCCCTATGCCCCCACCGTGGGGCGCCTCGCCTACAAGAACCGCAAGCGGATCGCGCCCTTCTACGTCAAGAACCAGAACGGCGTGCCCGACGTCGCGCAGCGGCTCCATTGGGACGACCGGTGGGCCCAGGCGATCGGCAATCCCATGGCCTACGACTATGCGGTGATGCGGGAGAACTATTTCTACCACTACCTCACCGACTGGTGCGGCGACGACGGGATCGTCACCCACGTCCATGACGAGATCCGCAAGTTCAGCTACATGGGCGACACCCAGCTCATAACCGGCCAGATCGTCGGCAAGCGCGAGGAAGACGGCCTGCGCCTGGTGGACGTGTCGGCGCAGTTCACCAACCAGCGGGGCGAGGTGACGGTGAAGGCCACGGCCTCCATCGCCCTGCCTTCGCGGACGGCGGGCCTGCCGCTTCATCCGCCGCCGCCCCGCGAATTGCAGCAACGCACCGCCCAGATGATGGCGCGCCACTGGGAGCTGGCGGGCGGGAGCCGGTAGCGAGGCGTCCCATGCATCGACGGCCAAGCCGACTGGGAAGCCCATGAGACAGGACGCTCAGGCGCTGTCCGAGATCCGGACCCTGCTGGCGGCGTACAACGTCGCCGGGGATCGCATGCGGCTCGAGGCCCTCGCCGCCACCTTCACGCCGGCAGGCGTCCTCGAGACGCCCACGGCGGTCCTGCGCGGGCGCGAAGAAATCGCAAGGGGCCTTGCCGGCGGCTCGCGGCGCGACGGCCCCGCCCCCACGCTCGTTCGCCATCACCTGACGACTTCGCACGTCGAGTTGCAGGAGGCGGACCAAGCCGAGGCGCGCACCTATTTCATCGTCTACACCGAAATCGGTCCCGACCACGCCGCCACTATCTGGATCGGCTCCAGAAGACCGCCGAGGGCTGGCGGATCCAACATCGCCGCGTGCGCGTGGACTGGGTGGCGGACGCCACCTTGTTTCCCGCACTCAAGCCCGGCTTCGAGGCGAGGCGTCGCGGACGCCGGAGCTAGATCTCAGATTCCGCCGCGGACCGGATCGATCACCTAGTTATATATGTCTTGACGAAAGCCGCCGATTGGGGATGCTTCTCCGCAACAAGGCTTCGGCGGCACGGTTCGGACCGGAGCGGACGCCGGCCATGACAATGGCGGAGGAGAGGCGCGCCCCGTGAGCTCCGGCACGACGATCAAGCTTAAGAGCGGAAGCGAACTGCCTTCGCACGTGCCGCTCCACCTCGTCCGCGAGGTGAGCGGGTTCCTGGTCCCCAACAAGCTTTCGGATCCCTATTCGCCGTCGCTTGAAGTCTTCGAGACCTACCCCAGGATCTTCTTCACGCCCGAGTTCGTGCCGTCGCTCTATGACGGCGCCTGGGTGGTCACCCACTACGAAGACATTCGCGAAGTCTATCAGAACGACGAGCTTTACTCGACCGCAGACGCCGCCGGCTTCCAGCGGCTGGTGGGCGAGACATTCCGCATGATCCCGCTCGCGGTCGACCCCCCGGAACATGGGAAGTACCGGATCCTGCTGAACCCCTGGTTTTCGCCCAAGGCGATCACGGAGCTGGAGCCGAAGATCAAGGCGACGATCAACGGCCTGATCGACCAGTTCGCGACGGGCGGCGCGTGCGACGTGGCTTATGACTACGGCCGCATCTACCCGGTTCGGGTCTTCATGGATCTGATGGGTTTTCCGCCCGAACGGCTAGAAGAATTTCTCGCCTGGGAATACGCGATCCTGCATGCCTATGGCGATGTCGAGCGCATGAAATGGGGCATCGGCTCGGCGATCCGGTATCTGCGAAGCTTCATCGAGGAGATGCGGCGCGCGCCAGCCGACAATCTGACCAGCCACATCGTTCACGGTCAGGTGGATGGGCGGCCGCTCACCGAAGACGAGATCATCGGGACGGTCTCGTTCCTCTGGCTGGGCGGTCTCGATACCGTCGCGGCGACCACCGCCCTGATGTTTCGAAGACTTGCGCTGGATCCGGGGCTGCAGGACCGGCTGCGAACGAGCCCCGAGCTCATCCCGGACGCGATCGAAGAGTTCCTGCGTGTCCAGCCTCTGGTGAACTCAACCCGCCTCGTGAAGAAGGATCACGAGGTGCATGGCGTGAAGGTCAAGCGCGGCGACCACATCATGTGCTACAACGCCACGGGCAACTTCGATCCTTCGGAGTTCGAATCTCCGCGCGAGTTCCGCCTGGACCGCTCGAGCAACCGCCACTTCACTCTGGCCGGCGGACCGCACCGTTGTCTCGGATCGCACCTGGCGCGGCGGGAGCTTCGGCTCGCGCTCGGAGAGTTCCTGCGCCGCATCCCCTCGTTCCAGATGAAGCCCGGCGCGGATCTCACCGCCCATCCTGGCCTCATGGCCGTCCCTCGCCTGCCGCTCGTCTGGGACGCCGACAAAGCGCACGCGGCGCAGCGGTAGGAGCCCCCGGATGAGCCCGCCGGTCAAAGTCGGCCTGAACATCGTCTGGGCCAAGCCCGAGCTCGTGGTGCGGTTCGCCCGCCTGGCCGAGGATCTGGGCTTCGAGTCCGTCTGGTCGGGGGAGCATGTCGCTCTGCCGCAGAAGGCCGACTGGTGGCGCATCTATCCGAGTGTCGTGGCCGCGGGGGAAAAAGGCTCCGCCGACCTGGCGCCGTTCCGACCGGAATCGCCGTTCCTCGACCCCATGGTGGTGCTTTCGCATATCTCCGCGGCCACCAAACGGGTGCGGCTCGGCATCGGCATCTACTTGCTCGCCTTGCGCAATCCCGTGCTCGTGGGCCGGACCATAGCCTCGCTCGACCTCCTCTCGAACGGCCGCCTCGACCTGGGGGTGGGCCTCGGCTGGACTGCGGACGAATACAGCTTCACGGAGAACGAGTGGACGACGCGCGGCCGGCGCATGGACGAACTGATCCGGTGTCTGCGCGCCCTTTTCGGGCAGGACACGCCCGAGTTCCATGGCGAGTTCTTCGACTTCCCGCCCATCGGTTTCGAGCCCAAGCCGGTCCAGCGTCCTCGCCTTCCGATCCACGTCGGCGGCTTTGGACCCGCCGCCGAGCGCCGCGCAGCCGCGCTCGGCGACGGCTGGTACGGCAGTCCCGCCAACATCCCGGCGATCCGTGAACGGTTGAAAGCCGAAGGCCGCGCGGGCGATCCGTTCCAGTTCTCGGCCATCACGCTCAGCGGACCGGTCTCGCTGGAAGCCATGGAGGAGATGGCGCGCCAGGGCGTGCATCGCGTGGTCGTCACTCCCTGGCCGGGCACGAAGGTCGGCGAGGTGGGCGAAGAAGGCCTCGCGGCGCTGGAGCGATACGCCCGCGACATCGGACTGGCTTGATAGGCCCAGGACCGGGCAAGGCGCGCGAAGGGGTGGCCATGGGACTCTTCGATCTGAGCGGCAAAGTCGCGGTGGTCACGGGCGCGACGAAGGGGATCGGCTTCGGCGTGGCGCGCCAGCTGGCCGCGCATGGCGCCCGGGTTGTGGTCGCCAGCCGCTCGCAGAGCCAGTGCGACGCGATCGCCGCCGAGATCGAGAGGGACTGCGCCGCGGCGCCGGGCATGGTCCGCGGCGTGGCTTGCGACATCGACAAGCTTCCCGATATCGGCGCGCTCGCGCGACGCAGCCTCGAGCTTTTCGGAGGCGTCGACATTCTCGTCTGCAATGCGGCGATCCTTCCGTTCATCGGCCCCTCCGAGCAGACGCCGCCGGAGCTGTTCGACCGCATCCTGACGACCAACGTCCATCACAACTTCCGCCTCTGTCAGGCTTTCAGGCGCTCGATGGCGGAGCGCGGCGGCGGCAGCATCATCCTGATCGGCTCCACGGCCGGCCATACCGCTTCGCCCTCGATCATGGCCTATTCGCTGGCGAAGGCCGGCCTTGCGCACATGGCGCGCAACCTCGGCGACGACCTGGCGGCCGAGCGGATCCGCGTGAACTGCGTCGCCCCGGGCTTCGTGCGCAGTTATTCTTCCCAGCCGATCGTGGACAACCCGCAAGCCGTAAAGGCGATCGCCGACGGGGTTCCGCTGGGGCGCATCGGCGAGCCGGACGACATCGCCGGCGCCGTCGTCTTCCTGGCGTCGGCCGCGGGGGCCTATGTGACCGGGAACACCATCCTGGTCGACGGCGGAGCGACCATGTTGTCGTCACCGCAGCTGAGGCGGGGCATCCCCGGCGTCGAAGCGGGAACCTCCTACAACTAGGCGCCTCAGCGCCCGCTGCTCGCAGAGGACCAGGCTCGAATGCTTCCCGAAGACATTCTGCTGACCGATCAAGTGGCGATCGTCACCGGCGGCGGCGGCGGCATCGGCCGAGCCATCGCCTTGGCCTATGCGCAATTGGGGGCCGACGTCGTGGTCGCCGACATTGCGCCGGAACGCTGCGAGGAGGTCGTCGGCAAAGTCCGCGCGCTGGGGCGTCGCGCCCTCGGCCTGGCGGTCGACGCCATGGACGCCGGCCAGTTGTGCGAGATGGTCGAGGCCGCCGACGCCGCGTTCGGTCGCATCGACATCCTGGTCAACAATGCGGGCGGCGTGACGGGGCGGCCGTTTCTGGAACAGTCCGAGCGATCGTGGCGGCGGCACATAGATCTCAATCTGGTGAGCATGCTCGCTGGGACCCACGCCGCCGCGCCGGTCATGATACGGGGCGGCCGCGGGGGTTCGATCGTGAACGTAACCAGCATCGAGGCCGCGCGGGCGGCCCCGAACTTCGCCGTCTACGCCGCCTGCAAGGCGGGCATGGTCAGCTTCACGCGCACCATGGCCCTGGAGCTCTCCCAGCACCGGATACGGGTGAACGCCATCGCCCCGGACCACACCGCGACGCCCGGCACGCGCGGCAATCGGACCGGGCCCGTCGACCCGGCTTCGTGGCCCGAACGAAGCCCAGAGCAACGCGACGCCTTCGCGCGGCTGATCCCCTTGGGACGCGAGGGCGTGGACGAGGAGTGCGGCAGGGTCGCGGCCTTTCTCTCCTCGAAAATGAGCGACTACGTCACCGGGACGGTCATTCCGGTGGACGGCGGCACCTGGGCCTCGAGCGGTTGGTTCCGCAGCCGCCAGGGCCGCTGGAGCCTGGTGGACGGCCTCGACTTCGGTCCGGGTTGACGACAACCGGCAGCCGCGCAAGCCATCGCCGATGAGGAACCAAGAGCATGACAGACGCCGATAGGTTCGGGACCGCCAAGCCGGCGCCGCCGCACGTGCCGCCAGAACTCGTCCGGAACGTCGACCTCGTCGGCGCGCAGTCGCCCTACGAGAGCACGGCGGCGCTGCACGAGGTGGGACGGGTCTTCTACAACTTGACCGCCCACGGTCCTCAGTACGAGGGTGGGATCTGGGTGCTGACTCAGGCCGAGGACATCCGCACGGCCCTGCAAACGCCGGAGGTGTTCTCCAGCCACGACACGGTCGGATTTTCCAGGTCGATCGGCGAGGCCTGGCCTCTGATCCCTCTGGAGCTCGACCCGCCCGAAAGCATTCCCAGTTCCGCGCCATCATGAACGGGCTGTTCTCGCCTGCGCGGATGAAGGCGATGGAGGATGGCATCCGAGCCCGGGCCGAGAGCCTTGTCGCCGGCTTTCTCGGCGCTCGGGAATGCGAGTTCATGGAGGCGTTCGGTCGGCCGTTTCCCGTGTCGATCTTCATGCAGCTGATGGGGCTGCCGGAGGCGCACACGGCTCAGTTCAACAAGTGGGAGTTCGACTTGTTGCACTCGCGCGACCCGGTCCTGGGGATGGCCGCGACCCGTGGGATCGTCGACTACCTGCGTGAGCTCATCCAGAAGCGGAAGCGCGAGCCTGCGGATGATCTGATGACATTTTGCGTCAACGCCAGGATCGAGGGCCGGCCGGTCAGCGACGATGAGATCATGGGTATGACGTTCCTGTTGTTCATCGCCGGCCTCGACACCGTGGCCGCCTCGCTCGGACTGCAGTTCCGGCATCTGGCGCTGAATCCGCAAGACCAGGCGTTTCTGCGGGCCCATCCGGAGGCCATCCCGGACGCGGTGGAGGAGCTTTTGCGGCGATACTCGATCGTCACCAGCACCCGGAACGTCAGACGAGACACCGAGTTCGCCGGCGCGCCCATGAAGGCGGGCGACCGGGTGATGTTCTCCACGGTCCTCGCCAATCTCGATCCCGACGAGTTCGAGCGCCCGTTGAGCGTCCAGCTCCAACGGACCCCCAACCGGCATGTCGCCTTCCTCTATGGCCCCCACCGCTGCATCGGCTCGCACCTGGCGCGTCGCGAGCTCAACATCGCCATGGAGACCTGGCTGGCCAAGGCCCCGGTTTTCAGCCTCGAGCCAGGCGCCGATGCGCCCGTGAAGCCAGGCGGCCTTCTCGGCGTGCACGCCCTTCCGCTGGTCTGGTGAGCGAAGCGGGCGGCGCGCGGGTCAGTTCCTGAGGATGAACCCGCCGTCGACGTTCAGCGCCTGACCGGTGATCCAGTCTCCCGCCGACGAGCAGAGCAGCAAGAGCGCGCCCACCAGATCGTCCGGCGTCCCGCGCGGCTGCTTTACGACCCGGGCCATCGCGGCCTGGACGAACGGGCTCCCGTCCGGCGTCAGCGAGCGCCCCGCATCGCTCATG
The DNA here is from genome assembly GCA_019247715.1 of Caulobacteraceae bacterium. Classification (GTDB taxonomy): domain Bacteria; phylum Pseudomonadota; class Alphaproteobacteria; order Caulobacterales; family Caulobacteraceae; genus Acaudatibacter. The sequence goes on along the minus strand of JAFBAO010000065.1, from coordinate 40,313 downwards.
GTCATGCCGGGCGCGATCGCGTTCACGTTGATGTTCATCGGCCCGAGCTCGGTGGCCAGCGTCGTCGTGAGGCCGAGAAGGGCGATCTTGCTGACGCCGTAGGGGGTCTGCGCGGGAAAGGCCCCGGCGCTGATCTGGTTGACGATCTTGCCGCGCCCGCGTTCCATCATCAGCGGGACGGCGGCCTGGGAACAGATCAGGGCGCCCGTGAGGTTCACCCGCATCAGGCGCTCGAAATCAGCGATGGGCATTTGCAGCGCGGGCGTTCCGACGGCCTCCACCATCAGCGCCGCGTTGTTCACCAGGATGTCGAGCCCACCGAACCGCTCACGCGTAGCCGCCATCATCGCGCCGACGGATGCCGGATCGGCGATGTCGGCCTGGACGGCCAAAGCGCCTTGCCCGATCTCGGCGGCGACGGTCCTGGCGCCTTCCCCGTTGAGGTCGGCGACCACGACCGAGGCGCCGGCCTGCGCCAGGCCCCTGGCGTAGGCCGCTCCGATGGAATTGCCGCGCGCGCCCGCACCCGTGACGATCGCCACCTTGCCGTCGAGGCGGAACTGCTGGTTGGTAAAGGCCATGCCGCCGCCTAGGCCCTCAAACGCCGAGCGCCGCGCAGACCGCGTCGGCGCTCGAGACCGTGGCCACGAGCGGAAGATGCATGGTGATCTGGAACTGGTGGCTCTCGGCGGTGCCGCCGGCGGCGCAGTCCTCGGCGATCACCGAGGTGAAGCCCAATCCGACCGCTTCGATCGAACCGCCCATCAGGGCGACGTTGGTGGAAACCCCCGAATAGACGACCGTGTCCACCCGCAGCGCGCGGAGCGTCGCGGCGAGGTCGGTGCCGGTGAACGCGGCCATTCCGTGATGCCGCTCGCTGACGATGTCGCTGAGCGCGACCTCGATCGAATCATGGATAGCCGCATAGCGGGACCCGGAGACGAGTTCGCCGCGCTTGTAGATCTGGGCCGCCAAGACGCAGTTGACCGGCCAGGCCTGGAACGCAGGACGGGCGGCGATCGTGCAATGAATCACCGGAAGCCCTCCGGCGCGAAATCTCGAAGCCAGCGCGTTCAGCTTTTCCGGAAGGGCCCTCGCCGCGACCTGGCCGCTGAGGGGGCTGCTAACGTACGCCGAGTTGGCGATCCCGTTCTGCATTTCGGAGATCAGCAGCGCCGCCTTCTGTCCGCCGTCCAGGCCCTTCACCATGCCGCTTCCTCCTATTGGCGAACTCGCGAAACCGGGCTAACACCAAACCAGATATCACACTAGGTGATAGATGTCCGCGCGAAGGCGGGAGGCTGGAATCCATGGCGGAATTCGCTGATCGCGGGGTCATCGTCACGGGCGGGGGCCGCGGGCTCGGACGCGGGATCGCCGAGGCGTTCGCGGACGCGGGGGCCAAGGTGATGATCGGGGCCCGAACGATGTCGTACGCAGAGGAGGCGCGGGAGGCGATCCGTAAGCGGGGCGGCCGGGTCGAGCTCTGCCAGATCGACGTCAAGAAGCGGGCCGACTGCGAGCGCCTGGTCGGCGCGACGGTCGCCGCCTTCAACCGGGTCGACGTGGTCATCCATTGCGCCGCCGACATTCCGCACGGCGGCGTCGGCCATGTCACCGACGCGGCGCTCGAGGACGGGATCGCCAGCACCGCAAAGGCGGCCTGGTGGCTGCTGGAGGCGGCGCGGCCACATCTTTCTGGCGCGCCCGGCGGCGGGCGTTTCATCGCCATCGGCTCGATCAACGGCACGACGACGGTGGTGCCCAACATGACCGCCTACGGCATGGCCAAGGCCGCGCTGGACGCCTTCGTGCGCGGCGCGGCGCTCGACGTGGTCGCCGAGAACATCACGGTGAATGCGATCCTGCCGGGGCTGGTGGCGAGCGACCGCGCCAAGGCCGTGCTCGGAGAGGAAGGGCTGAAGACCTATGGCGCCACCGTGCCGGTCGGGCGGGCTGGCACGCCCGAGGACATCGCCTTCGGCTGCTTCTTCCTCGCCTCTCCGAGGGCCGGCTACATCACCGGAACGAGCATTCGCATGGACGGCGGCTCCTCGCTCGCGCCCGGATCGCGCGGGCGCGGAGACATCCTGCAGGAACGCCTCAAGTCTCAGATGACCCAATAGAAGCCGGAGGACGCAGCGGTGGCTTGGGCGAACCAGGACAAGTGCGCCATCGTCGGCGTCGGCGCCACGGACTACTACGTGCGCGGAAAAAGCTGGCCTAGAACCATCAACGACATGGCCGGCGAGGCCATTCTCAAGGCCTGCGAAGACGCCGGCATCTCGATCAGGGACATCGACGGGTTCGCCTACTACTCCACGGCTGGCGCCGGCTATCTCGACAGGTTCGACAGCGCGTCGCTGATGGAGACCCTGGGCATGCCCCACATCTCCTTCTCGGCGACGCTGACCTCGGGCGGCGGCGGGTGCGTCGGCGCGATCGGCCTTGCGACCGCCGGCCTCGTCAACGAGGACTGCAGGTACGCCGTCACGCTGATGGCGCTCCAGCAGCTGCCGCAGCATCGACTGGGCGTGGTTTTCGGCGCCGCCCCGCCCAGTCCGGAGAACAGCTTCCTGCAGCCTGCCGGGCTCGTGGGGCCGGGGCACTTGATGAGCATGCTCGCGCGCCGTCACATGCATCTCTACGGCACGACGCAGGACGCCTTTGGTGAGATCGTCATGGCCACCCGCGCCAACACCGCCAACCGTCCAAAGGCGATCCGCAAGGCGCCTTTGAGCAAGGTGGAGTACGAAGCCTCGCCGATGCTGGCGGACCCGCTGCGGCGGCTCGACTTCTGCCTCGAGACCGACGGGGCGGTGGCTGTCATCACCACAACCATGGACCGCGCCAGGGACTGCCGCCAGAGGCCGGCCGTGGTTCACGCCTGCGCCCACGGCGGGGCGCGCGAGTGGGGCCGCGCCTTCGCCTGGATGGGCATGCCCGATCCATGGTTCGCCAGCTCCGGGCACAAGTTCACCGCCGACCGCATCTGGGCGCAGTCCGGGCTCAAAGCCAAGGACATGGACGTGGCCCTGCTCTACGACCACTTCAGCCCCATGGTGCTCATGCAGCTGGAGGACTACGGCTTCTGCGAGAAGGGCGAAGGCGGCGACTACGTCCTTTCGGAAAAGATCCGCTATGACCCCGCGACCCGCAGGGGCGTCGGCGGCGGCGTGCCGGTGAACACCCATGGCGGCAATCTGAACGAGGCCTACATCATCGGCATGACCCACGTGGTCGAGGCCGTCGAACAGGTGCGCGGATCGGCCATCAACCAGGTGGAGGATTGCGAATTCGCCCTCGCCTCCGGCGGTCCGGCCGCCCTCCCCGTCTCGAGCCTGATCCTGAGGAGGGCCTGATGAGCGGTCCGATCAAGTACGGCCCGGCCCGCGTGTTGCCGGGCGAGCAGATCCGCATCACCACCAACCCCGACACGGCGCCCTTCTGGGAAGCGGCGAAGGCGCGCCGGCTGACAGCCTGCCAGTGCGCCGACTGCGGCCGTTTCCGCATGCCGCCGTCGCCCTATTGTCCGCATTGTTCGAGCCGCGAGAAACGCTGGCCCACGCTGCCCGGCGCGGGGACGGTGTTCAGTTACGTCGTCTGCAACAAGAACCCGGCCAACGGCGAGCCCTACGTCTACGTGCCCGTGGTCGTGGACCTCGACGGCGCCCCGGGCGCCCGCCTGAACGGCAACCTCACCGGATGCGACGCCGACGACGTCCGCATCGGCATGCAGGTCGCGGTGGAGTGGACCCCGATCCAGGACGGCTGGGTCCTGCCGAATTTCCGCAAGGCGTGAGCAGCCGCCATGCTCGGGGACTTGCGGGTTGTCGAAATCGGCGAAGGCATGGCCGTCCAGGTGGCGGGGCTGATGCTCTGCGAGCTGGGCGCCCAGGTGCTGAAGATCGAGCGGCCGGGTGGCGACCCTAGCCGCGGCCAAGCCACTTTCGCCAACTGGAACCGGGGCAAGCGGAGCCTGGAGCTTGACCTCGGCGCTTCGGCAGGCCGCAGGGAACTGGCCGGACGGCTCGCGGGCGCCGACGTTCTCATCCATCAGTTCACGCCCCGGCGGGCCGCGGCGCTCAGGCTCGACGACGCCAGCCTGGCCAGCGCCCACCCGCGTCTTGTCGTGTGCGCGGTCACCGGCTCGCCCAACAATCACCCCGACGTCGAGCGCTCCGACGACGAGCTGCTGGTGGCCGCCCGCCTGGGCGCGCTCTATGAGAACGACGGTTACCGCGCCGGGCCGATCGCCTTGCGATACCGGATGGGAAGCTGGGGCGCTGCGCATCTCGCGGCGGCCGGGGTCCTGGCGCGCCTGGTGATGCGGCTTCAGTGCGGCCGTGGCGGGCCGGCCCATACCTCGATCCTGCAGGGCCTATTGTCGAGCCTGCCCTTGGTGTGGGGGCGCAACTCGGCGGGCCCCATGCCCAATCCCCAGACCTATGCGCCGGGCCCTCGTCCCCAGGACACCCAGCTCTTCGAATGCGCCGGCGGGGCGTGGATGCAGGTCATGGATCCCACGCGGCAGTTCGACTTCGCATCGCTGCCGACCATGTGGGGTGTGCTCGCCGAAGGCGCGCAGATCGACACCGCGCAGGGTCTGAAGAAGGCCTTCCGCCGCCGTCCCATCGACGCCTGGATCGCGGACCTGCGCGCCGCCGACGTGGCGGTCGAGCCGGCCTACCCGATGGGAGAGGTGCTTCGGCTTCGCGACGTCCGACTGAACGGCTACGTCGTCGAGGTCGACGACCCGCAGCTCGGCCCGACCACCCAGCCAAACGTCCCCTTCCATTGCGACGTCGATCTGCCGCGGGGGCGAGCCGCTCCGCGGCTCGGCGAGGGCGGCGCCGACAAGTGGCGCGATCCGCCTGCGCCCATCGGACGCGGCGGCAAGCCCGACCGGCCCCTTTCAGGGGTGCGCGTGGCGGACTTTGGCATGTTCCTCGCCGGACCCATGGGCCCCTCGATGATGGGCGACATGGGCGCCGACGTGATCAAGGTGGAGGCCCTGACCGGCGACCGCATCCGCTTCATGCATCGGTACTATCAGGCCGCCGCCCGCTCCAAGCGCTCGCTGGCGCTGGACCTCGCCAGGCCGGAGGCCAAAGAGGTGCTCGCGCGGCTGCTGCGATGGGCCGAGGTCGCGCACCACAATTTGCGCGCCAAGGGGGCCGACAAGCTCGGCCTTTCGGAAGCGGCGCTTCGGAGCAGCAATCCGGACATCGTGTTCAGCTATGTCAGCGCCTACGGCCAGAGAGGCGAGCGCTCCAACTGGCCGGGCTATGATTCCATCTTCACCGCCATCGCCGGCTGGGAGTTCGAGAACGCCGGCGAGGGCAATCCGCCGCTGTTCTGCCGGCCGGGACCCATGGATGTTCTCGCCGCGCAGAACTGCCTAGTCGGCACGATGGCCGCGCTCTACGCCCAGCGGGCGCTACGGCCGGGGCGGCACGTCGCCACATCGCTTCTGGGGGTTGCGGCGTTCTCCCAAGGCGAGCGGCTCATCCTGGCGGACGGGTCGCTCAGCGAGACCTACCATCTGGACGCGGGCCAGACCGGGTTCGGGCCCTACCACCGACTGTTCGAGACGCGAGACGGTTGGGTCGCGCTTGCCGCCCATACCGAGGCGCGCAAGCGCGGCGTGCGTGCGGTGCTGGGCGAAGACGAGGCCAACTTCGACAAGGCTGCCAAGCTCTGCAGCAGCACCAAGCTGATGGCCGCTCTGGAGGCCCAGGGCGTGCCCTGCGACCTGGTCAATTTCGAAGACGCGATGAACCGCTTCTTCGACGATCCGCGCAACCGCGAGGCGGGCCTCGTCTCGGCGCTGGACCAGCCGCTCTACGGGCTGGTCGAACAGCCGGGGGCGTTCTGGAATTTCGTCGATACGCCGCTGAACATCGTCCGCTGCTGTCCGGGCATCGGTCAGCATACCGACGAGATCATGCGCGAGCTCGGCTACTCAGAGCGGGAGGTCGCGGCCCTCCGCAAGAAGAAGGTCATCGGCTGACGTCGGCGCTCGCTTGATCGCGACACTCGCCCGCAGCCTGGAACGAGATGGGAGGAAGCAATGACCGGTGAGGCGCGCGACATGCCGGTCGAGCTGGTGGCGCGCTGGCGCGATCTCGGGCTGTGGCAGGATATTTCGCTGGCCGAGGCGATGGCGAGGGGGGCCTACGAACATCCCGACGCCTTGCTGCACATCCACTCGGCGAGGGGCTCGAGCGAGGCGACGCTGGCCGAGGCGCATGCGGCGGGCCGGCGGCTCGCCGGCGCGCTGCACGGGCTGGGTCTTCGCGCCGGCGACGTGATCGCCATGCAGCTGCCGAACTGCTTGGAGAACGCCATCCTGTTCCAGGCGGCCGCCGCGATCGGCTGCGTGATCCTGCCGATCGTCCACATTTTCGGGCCCGCGGAGCTTGGTCAGGTGCTGGGCGACTCGCGCGCCAAGGCGCTGGTCATGCCGGACCGCTGGCGCAACATCGACTTTCTGGATCGGCTGAGGCGATTGCCAGAGCTCCCGCATCTGGCGCACCGGATCCTGATCGGCGAGGCGGCGCCGCCCGGCTCGATCGCTTGGGGTGAGCTCGTCGGCAGCGACCCGCCCTCGGTGGATGTGGATCCGAACGCCCCGGCCATCCTGCTCTACACCTCCGGCACCACCGCCGCGCCGAAGGGCGCGCAGTACAGCGCCAATTCATTCATCGCCGAGCTCCGTGCGCGTGCGCCCAATGAGGGGCGGCCGCCGTGCCGGCTCTCGCCCTGGCCTTCCGGTCACGTCGCGGGAACCCTCGGCGTCTTTGGTCATGCGGTGCTCGGCCAACCCATGGTGCTGATGGACGCCTGGGACGCCGAGGCGGCCGCAGAGCTTATCGAGCGGTTCGCCGTCGCGCAGAGCTCGGGGACGCCCTTCCATCTCGCCGGGCTCATGGAGGCCGCCGCGCGCGACGGCCGCGACCTTTCGAGCCTCGAACAGTTCATCATCGGCGCGACCACGGTGCCGCCCTCGGTCGTGCAGGCCAGCGAGGCCGCGGGGATCCGCTGCTGCCGCAGCTACGGCTCGACGGAGATGCCGACCTTCTCCCAATGCCTGCCCGACGATCCCCTCGACAAGCGGCTCAACTCCGATGGAAGGCTCAACCCGGGCTGCGAGGCGCGGATCGTCGACGACGCGGGACGCGACCTCCCGCCCGGGAGCGAGGGCGAACTGGCGGTCCGCGGCGCTGAGCGGTTCCTCGGCTATACCGACCCCGAGCTCGACCGCAGCAGCTTCCTGCCGGACGGCTGGTTCCTGACCGGCGATATCGCCAGGATCGACACGGACGGCTTTCTCGCCATCACCGACCGCAAGAAGGACATCATCATCCGCGGTGGAGAAAACATCTCCTCCCGCGAGGTGGAGGAGCTTCTGTTGCGCGTGCCCGGCGTGCGCGAGGCCGCGGCGATCGGCATGCCCGATCGGCGGATGGGCGAGCGCGTATGCGCCGTTCTGCTGGTGGAGGACGGCGCCGCCCCGACGCTTGCGGCGATTGGCGCGGCCTTTCAGGAGATGGGCGTGGCGCGCCAGAAGGCCCCCGAGAAGATCGTTATCCTGCCTGACTTGCCCCGCACCCCGACCGGCAAGGTGCAAAAGGCCGAACTGCGTCGCCAGCTTGCACAGATGTTTGCAGCCGCCACCGAATGAAAGCGGTTCGGCGCCTGCCCGGAAGAGCGCTCAGAGGGCGAAGCTGAAGCCGCCGTTCACCGGATAATTCTGGCCGGTGATCCAACCGCTCTCATCCGAGGCGAGCAGAACGGCGACGGCGGCCACGTCGTCCGGCCGCCCCTGCCGGCGGATCACATAGTGCTTGAGTATCGCCTGGACCTGGGCGGCCGCCTGCGGCGACGGATCGGCTGGCGCGCGGGCCATGCTGCTGAGCGAGATGGTGTTGGCGGTGACGCCGTACCTCCCTAGCGCCCGGGCCAGCGCGCGTGAAAAGCCGGCCGCCCCGGCCTTGGCCGCGGAATAGGCCTCGTACCCGGCCTCGCCGGTGCGGCCGGCGTCCGAGACGACGGTGATGACCCGGCCTCGCCGGCGCGCGACCATGCCGGCCGTGAAGGCGCGGGCGCAATGCATCACGCCGAGCAGGTTGACGCGAAGATATCGATCCCAGTCCGTCGGGTCCGTGAGCCAGAAGTCGAGCCTCGGCATGGGCGCGTCGGGCCCGGCGTTCCCGGCGTTGTTCACCAGGATGTCAACGCCGCCCAGGCGGCGCTCCACCACGCCCGCCATGGCGCGCACGGCCGCCATGTCGGCGACGTCGGCCGCCGCCGCGATCGCAGTCCCGCCGTCGGCCTCGATCTCTGCGGCCACGGCGACGGCGTGCTCGAGCACGAAGTCGTTCACGGCGACCCGCGCGCCGTGGGCTGCGAGGGCGCGGGCGATTCCGCGCCCGACGCCCCGGCCGGCGCCCGTCACCACCGCCGTGCGACCGGTCAGATCGAAAGTGAACCTGCCCATGGCCACCGCCCCAGCCCGCGGCAAGGCTCAGATTTGCCGGAACGAGAGCGACTTGAGTTCGGTGAAGGCGTTGAGACCTTCTTCACCCCACTCGCGCCCGATGCCCGATCGCTTGAAGCCGCCGAACGGGGCGATGAACGGTGAATTGGGCGCCGAGCCTCCCTCGTTGATCGTGATCCCGCCCGTGCGGATGGCGCAGGCCATGTCGAAGGCCGCGCCAAGGTCGGAGGAAAAGATACCCCCCGAGAGGCCGAACTGCGACGCGTTGGCGATCTCGACCGCCTCCTCGTCCGTGTCGAATCCGATCACGGCTCCGATCGGGCCGAACACCTCCTCCTGGGCGAGCACCGAATTGTTGTCGACGTCGTTGAACAGGGTCGGCTCGTAGAAGAAGCCCCGGCTGAGGTGGGAGGGCCGTCGGCCGCCCGTCACCAGAACCGCCCCGCCCCTGAGGCCCTCCTCCACATAATGTTCGACCCGGGCCCGCTGGCTCTCGCGGATGAGCGGCCCGAGGGTGACCGAGACATCCGCCGGATCGCCGATCTTCATGGCGCGATGGGCCTGCGCCAGGGCTTCGACGTAGGTTGCGCGAACGCTGTTGTGGACGAGGTGGCGCGTCTGGTTCGCGCAGCCCTGGCCGCAATGGGTCAGGTAGGCCATGCCCGCCCTCACGGCGGCCTCGAGGTTGGCGTCGGCCCGCACGATGAGGGCCGACTTTCCTCCCAGCTCCAGGTGCAGGCGCTTGAGAGTCGGCGCAGCCTGGGCCGCGATCGCCGCGCCGACCTTGTCCGAGCCCGTGAAGGTGACCAGGTCTATCTGTGGGTCGGTGGTCATCAGCTCTCCCACGTCCTGCCCGCCGGTGACGATATTGACGACGCCTTTCGGGAAGCCCGCCCCTGCGGCTGCTTCGGCGACGACGAGAGCGCTGAAGGGCGTGAACGGCGAGGGCTTCAGGACCACGGTGTTGCCCGTGATCAGGGCTGGAAACAGCTTCACCACGTTCAGCAGGTAGGGAAAATTGTAGGGGGTGATCGCAGCGACGACGCCCACCGGCTCGCGCCGGATCACTCCGCCGACGAGACTGCGCCCGCCGGCCGCGTTCGGGATGGTTCCGGGAGGGAGCGGCGTGTCGCGATAGCGCGCGCCGCGGTCGATCGCGTCCTTGCTGAGCATCATCGGAAAGTCGAACTGGATCGGCAGAATCGAAGCCACCGCGCCCGCCTCCGCCACGAGGATGCGGACGATGTCGGCGCGCCGCGCCATCAACGTCGCGTGGAAGCGATAGAGGATGGCCGCGCGCTCCGGCGCCGACATCCGCGGCCACGGCCCACGGTCGAACGCCTCGCGCGCCGACGCGATCGCCGCCTTCACTTCCCCGCTCGTGGCGACGGGCGCCAGCCCGATTACTTCTTCCGTGGCGGGATTGAGGATCGGCTCCGGCTCGCCGGAAGCCTTGTTCCAGTCGCCTCCGAAATAGATGGAATCGGCGTCCTTCAGCGGCAGGCTCATCTCGGGGGTCTCCACGTTGCGGCGGCGGGCGCCACGGCCGCACCCGCACCTTTTTGTCAGCGAGACTGAAGACTTGCGGAGACAGACCTGGGCCCCGGCGAAGCTCGCATGGGGATGCGTCGCCGAGGCCTCATCGATCCTCCTTCGCCCAGCTTCCGCGGGTCAGTCCGGCCTCTGGACTTATCTAACTAGGTAATCTTTCATTGTCATCTGATTCCGCGTCGAGGCGGCGGCGCGGGCCAGATGGTTTCGCGCAAGCGCTATGGCCAAGACGCGCCAAGCCTGTAGATAGGTCACCTAGTTATATAAGCGTGGCGACCAAGCCGCGACGCCGCAGGAGGAGGAAGATCGCATGGTTCCTGTCGAAGCATTCGAGCGGCCCTCCTGCGAGGCGGGCGCGCGAGCTTTCGCCTCCCGGGCGGCAAAGGCGTGAAGCGCGGAAGCCTGGCGCCGCCGTCGGCTCACGCATCTGGAGACGCCCCATGACCAAGGTGCTCGCAGGGGTCCGCATCCTCGAAGTCGCCCAGTTCACTTTCACGCCGTCGGCCGGCGCCGTGCTCTCCGACTGGGGCGCTGACGTCATCAAGATCGAACACCCCGTTCGGGGCGACGCCCAGCGCGGGCTGACGATCCTGCAGCGCCTGGCGCTCAATCCGCAACGCAGCACCCTCATGCACCATCCGAACCGGGGCAAGCGCAGCGTCGGCGTCGACCTGGGCTCACCGGACGGACAGGCGCTGATCTACGAGCTGGTGAAGTCGTGCGATGTGTTCCTCACCAACTACCTGCCCAGCGCGCGCCGTAAGCTGAAGATCGACGTCGAAGACCTTCGGAAGCACAATCCGAAGATCATCTACGCCCGCGGCTCGGCGAACGGCGACAAGGGGCCCGAGCGCGACAAGGGCGGTTTCGACTCGACGGCGTTCTGGGCGCGCGGCGGCTCGGCGGATCTCGTCACGCCCAAGGCGCTGAACGGGCCGCTGACGCAGCCCGGCCCCGCCTATGGCGACACCATCGGCGGCATGTTCATCGCCGGCGGGATCGCGGCGGCCCTGTTCCATCGCGAACGCACCGGCCAGCCGGTCGAGCTCGACGTCTCGCTGCTCTCGGCGGGCGTCTGGGCGACCGCCTGCAGCATCGACGTGGCGATGGAATTCGGGGCCAGCCCGTTCGACAACCCGATGCCCGGAACGGCGCCGGCCGGCGCCAACCCGTTCATGGGCGCGTTCAGGACATCCGACGGCCGCCACATAAATCTGAGCGTCCTTCAGCCGGGCCCCTACCTCGAGGACACGTTCGAGCACCTCGGCCTGCCCGAATTGATGAGCGATCCCCGGTTCAACACCGACGTGGCCGTGATGCAGAACGCCGAAGCGTGCAAGGCGCTGGTGACTCAGGCCATCGCCAGTCGCCCGTTCGCATACTGGTTGGAGCGCCTCGAGACCATGCGCGGGCAGTGGGCGCCCTACCAGGACGTCTACGAGGTCTCGAAGGACAAGCAGGTGCTGGCCAACGACCTGATCTTCGAGGTCGAGTCACCGGACGGGGGCAAGCCGATCAAGCTGGTGGCGAGCCCGGTGCAGTTCGACCACACGCCCATCGAGAACACACGCGGGCCCGAGCCCTCGGAGCACACCGAAGCCGTGCTGGAAGAGATGGGCGTCGGATGGGAGCGGATCATCGAGCTCAAGGACAAGGGCGCGATCGCCTAGGAGGGGGAACGATGGAACCTGGACTGCGAAGACGACGCCGGCGAATGGCCCCGGGCTAGGGCGACGTGCGCTCACACGCGCACCGACGTCGACGGCGTCGCTCCAATGGCGACATCGAGAACAAGCGCCTGGGCTGGTTCGTGTCCGAGAAGACCGGAACCAGGGGCGAAACCACAACAAGAAGCGAAGTGAAGGGAGAAATCATGAACAGGCATCGTTGGCTGCTGGCTGTTTCCGCCGCAGCGCTCCTGGCGTACGGCGCCGGCGCGCAGACCGCGCGAGCCGCCGACCCGACGTCGGCCGCAACGGCAGGCGCCTCCTCGGCCGGAAACGACACCACCCTGAGCGCGGTGGTGGTGACGGCGCGGAAGGTGACCGAAAGCGCCCAAAGGGTCCCTCTCGTCGTCCAGAGCTTCAGCGGCAGGCAGCTCTCTCAGCAAGGCATCCGGGAGCCGACCGACTTGAGCCACAACGTGCCGGGCCTGCTCGTCAGTCCGGCTCCCGGAAAGACAACCGGCGCCGTCTTCGAAGTGCGTGGCCAGACGTCAGTGGACACCACCTTGCAGTTCGGCACGCCGATCGGATTTTACGAAGACGGCGTCAACATTCCTCACCCGGTGGGCGCCAACGGTTCCTTCTTCGACCTCGCCAACATCCAGGTCCTGAAGGGTCCGCAAGGGACCTTGTACGGCCGCAACACCACCGGCGGCGCCGTGCTCGTCGCCACCAGGGACGCCGACTTCAACGGCCTCCACGGCTTCGCCATGGGCGAGGTCGGCAACTACGACGACTGGAAACTCGGCGGCGCCGTCAACCTGCCGCTGATCGAGGACAAACTGGCCCTTCGGCTGGCGGTCCAGCACTGGAACCGCAACGGGTTCGGGCGGTCGGGCATCACCGGCCAGCACCTGGGCGACAGCAGGGACGACACCGTGGTGCGCGGCCGGATCAAGTTCTCGCCGACCGCTTCCTTCACCTCCGACACCTCGGTCGAATACGGCTACCTCAATCACACCAACGACCTGATCATCGCGAACGGCTACGACGCCCTGGTCCCCAACGGCGCGGTCATCTGCAATCCGGCGGTGGCGGCCGGCTGCGGTCCGGCGCAGGCCTACGCAACCGCCCACAGCGAACCCCTGATCCTCTTCCCGCTGCTGTCGCAGCCCTCACCCGGCGTCTATGTGCCGTTCGTGAATTCGGTGAACGGGAATCCGTTCTTCCAGGCGGGCGCACAAAATCCTCAGGCGGCCATTACAGGCCAGCTCGGCCCCGCCTCGCTCTATAACCTCGGCCACTATGTCGGGACGGGCGTGAACGGCGCCTCGTTTCCCACGTCCGACAAGGTGAAGACGCTCCACATCGGCGAGACCATCACGGCCAATATTGGTGATATCGCCACCTTCAAATCGATCACCGGGTTTCACTACTTCCAGGACTTCAGCCAGTTCGACCTGAGCGGCATCCCGGGCAACACCTTGGCGGTCGGCGTGCCGATCCTCGGGCCCAACGGCGTTCCCATCGCCCCGCTCACCACCTCCCTTTCCGGCCCGGACCAGTCCGACCAACAGCTGACCCAGGAGTTCGACCTCAACGGCAAATGGAACGGTTTGTCGTGGCTTGTCGGCGGCTTCCTCAGCTGGGATCACGGGGCCAACGAGCAATGGTCTTCAGTCACCACCGCCCTCGGACCCACTACCTTCAATACCTACTTCACGCCGCACGTCTCCACCAACACATGGGCGATCTTCTCGCAGGAAGACTACAAGATAACCGATTGGTTCTCGATCACGGGGGGTTTGCGCTACACTCACGAGGCCGAAAACGAGACCGCGGCCCAGTTTCTCTACACGCCGCTCCTGACCAATCTGACCGGAAAGCCGTACCTGTGTCTCACCGGACCAACCCCGTTCGCGTCCGCCGCCAGTCCCTACGCCTGCATGGTGCGGCAAAATACTTTGGGACTGGTTCCCGGCACCGCCACGCTGGTTCCTACGATGCACGCCGCGTCGAACGCCTGGTCATACCTCCTGAGCTTCAACTTTCAGATCACGCCCGACATGCTGCTCTACTTCAAGACGGCCAAGGGCACCCACGGGGGCGTGTTGCAGGGCAGGGCCTTCTCGTTCGCGCCCGCCTATCCTGAATCCGCCACCGACTACGAGATCGGGTTCAAGGGCGAATTCCTGGACCATCGCCTGCGCGTCGACACCGCCGGCTACATCACCCACTACGCGAACAAGCAGGAGACGATCATCACCGGCGCGCCGCCGACCACGGTGCTCTTCAACGCCACCACCGCCAACATCAAGGGGTGGGAGGCCGAGGTCGACGCGCTCCCGATCGAGGGGCTGAGGCTGTCGGCCACCGTCGGCTACACATACGGCAAATTCGGGAAATTCTTCCCCGCCACCCTGCTCGGCTCCACGCCCGCGGCGTTCGGCGGCGTACCCTCGTATGTCAACGCCACGGGCTCGCCGTTCGCGGAAGTGCCACCCTGGAGCTACAGCCTCGAAGGAAACTATCACATCGAAGCCGGTCCGGGAACGCTCACTGCCGACCTCAACTGGTCATGGCGCAGCCACCTGCCCAGTAATCCTTACCTCTATGAAGTCGACCCGACGTTCAACCAGACTCTCTTCCAGTCCTTCCGCCAGGCGGTCGGCCTGCTGAACGCCAACATCTCCTATACGGTCCGGGATTGGGGCACGACATTCGAATTTTTCGGCACCAATCTGCTCAACCACCACTACCAGGTGGTGGGCGTCGCCGCACAGATCGATGGGATCGAGGCCGGCGTCGCGCAGGATCCCCAAATGTTCGGCTTTCGGGTGACCAAGACCTTCGGACGCGAATAGGGAAGCATCGTTCGTCCAAGTCCAACGGCCCTGGCGTTGCGCGCGCCAGGGCGCATGCCAAAGGTGATGACGCCGCTTACAGGAACCCCGTTCCGGCGCGGCCTAGCGGCCGGCCTCGTCCATGCAACCGTCGAAGAAGCGGATCATGTCGAGCGTCGCCTCACGCGCCTCCGGCAACTGGATCATGATGTTGAAGCCGTGCGACATCCCCTCGAACACGTGGAGTTCCGCCTTGTGCCCCGCGCGGTGCACGGCGCGGTGCAGAAGCACGGTCGCCGACAGCAGGAAGTCGCGGGTGCCCGCCAGGAAGTAGGCGGGACAGAAACCGCGCGTGTAGTCCGCATAGAGAGGCGAGATCAGCGGGTCATAAGGATCGTGGCCGTCCATGAACAGGAGGTTCGGCCCGGTGGTGGCGTCGGGCTTGGAGCCGGAGAGCGCAGAATCGACGCCGTCATTGGTGAAGGTCGTGTCGCCGCCGTTCTCCCTGCCGGAGATGTCCGAAGCGGGGGTCAGGATTCCGGCGGCCGCCGGCAGCGGCAGGCCGAGGTCGCGAAGCTTGAGCACCGTCGTCGCCGTGTAAGTGCCTCCAGCCGAGGTGCCGAAGATCGCCAGGTCGGCCGGGGCGTGGCGTTCGAGCAGGGCCCGATAGGCGCCGGTGGTGTCCTCGAGGTTGGCGGGAAAGCAGTGGTCGGGCGGCACGCGATAGTCCACGGCGTAGACCTTGATCTGGCCCAGGTGGGCGGCGATCGCCGCCTCCATGACCGATCCCTCGCCGTAGACGTAGGCGCCGCCGTGGATGTTCATCAGCGCGCGGTCCTTGTGGCGATCGGCGATCGTCGCCGGGGTGACCTCGGCGACACGCACGCCGCCCATGTCGGTCCAGCTGATCGTCACCTCACACAGCGGCAGGATCATATCCTCCATCGCCTTCAGGCCGGCGTTCACCATCGCGATGTGCCCGCGCCATCCCTCCTTGTCCTCGAGGGCCGGGTAGTCGGCGCCCCTCAGGACAACTGGCCGAGGCGAGCCGATGAAATGCTGGGCTTCCGGGCTCACGTGACGCGGCACCGGGATCGTGCGTGGCCCAACCTCGAGCGGCGGATAAGCCGGAGCGTTACGGGACAAAGCTGGGTTCATCGGCTCGTCGTCCTTTCGCTGCTTCGGAATTCATGGCACTCATGCCAAAATGGCGCAAGTGCCATGATGGTGGGACACGTATCCGCGGCCCCGCCCATGACGCCTTTGGCTGGAGCCGGAATGAACGACGTCATCTCGCACCCTCCCCCTCCCCCAGCCCTGGATCGGGGACGACGTCGAAGGGCGAGGGACCGGAAGACGGCGGACATCGAGCGCGCCGCTCTCGAGCTGTTCGCGCGCCACGGCTTCGGCCAGGTCACGATCGATCAGATCGCCGAGGCCAGCGGCATCTCGCGTCGGACCTTCTTTCGTTACTTCAAGAGCAAGGAGAATGTGTTGCTCGGCGAGCAACACCGCTTCGAGAGGGCCCTGGCGGAGACCCTGGAGGAAGGGTCCGGGCCAGTGCTTGCCGCGCTTCGACGCCGGCTGATCGCCTTGGCCGCGGAGACCGCCGCAGACTCCGAGCTGATCCGTTTACGGCTCCAGCTCTTCGAACAATCGCGCCAGACCATGGCGGCGGCGAGCGAGCAGCTGCGAACCTACAGAATGACGCTCGTGCCGCTCCTCGGCGCCCGGCTCGGACTCGACCCCGTGAGTGACATGCGCCCCCATCTCATTGTGAGCGCCCTCATCAATTCGACGACGATCGCCTTATGGCATTGGCTGGCCACGGGCGCGTCGACGCCGGTCGAAATTGCGGTCGGCGATGCGATTGACCACGCTCTCGCCGGCTACCGCTATCTCGATGAGAGCTGACAGCTCGAACCAAAAAGCGGAATGAGGAGGAAGACGGAATGCGATCCCTGAAAGACAAGGTCGTCCTCATCACCGGCGGCGCGGGCGGGATCGGGATGGGCATGGCCCGCGCGTTCGGCGCGCTTGGGTCCCACGTCGTGCTGGCCGATCTCCACCAAGGAAGACTGTCGGCCCGGGCCCAGGAGCTGACGCGAACCGGGGTTCGAGCGGAGACGACGGTCCTCGACGTGACCTCTGCGGACGCCTGGGAGGCATGTGTCGCAACGACGGAAGAGAAGGTCGGGCCGATCGACGTTCTCTGCAACAACGCAGGAATCGGGACCAGCGGAAAGGTGGCCGACTTCGACATCTCCGTCTGGCGGCGCATCATCGAGGTCAATCTTTTCGGGACGTTCTACGGCTGCCGGTTCGTTCTG
The DNA here is from genome assembly GCA_019247715.1 of Caulobacteraceae bacterium. GTDB lineage: Bacteria > Pseudomonadota > Alphaproteobacteria > Caulobacterales > Caulobacteraceae > Acaudatibacter. The sequence goes on along the minus strand of JAFBAO010000065.1, from coordinate 23,422 downwards.
CCGCGCATGCTGGCGCGCGACGAGGAGGCCCACATCGTCAACACCGCCTCGCTGGCCGGCATGGTCCCCAAAGGCGGGTCTCCCTACGTCGCCTCCAAGCATGGGGTCGTCGGTTTCAGCGGCGATCTGCGCGAAGAGCTGCGAGACACCAAGGTAGGCCTCTCGGTCCTTTGCCCCGCCATGGTGCGCACCGAGTTCGTCGCCAACTCTGCGCAGGTCCTGGGCGGGGGCAAGGGCGGGAACGAAGCCATGGCTGCGGCCCTTCAGAGCGGGATCGACCCCGACAAGGTAGGTGAGCTCGTGGCGCGCTCGGTTCTGGAGGGCCGCTACTACGTCATGACCCATCCGGAATGGAGGCCCATTCTCGAGGAGCATTTCACGGAGATACTCGGATCGTTCGGCACGGGCGCGGACCCGGAGCACGTGGAGAACTTCGCCGTGCTGGAAACCGCCCTGAGGCGAGACGCCTGAGGGGGCGGCGCCTCGAACGCGTCGAGCCCGTTTGGAAAGAATCCCATGCGAGAAGCTGGTCCGCTCAATGGTCTGGTCGACGTCGAACGGCTGAGCGCCTGGCTCGACGTGCAGATCCCCTCCCTCGGAGACGGTCCGCTCGAGGTCTCGATGCTGCACGGCGGGACCAGCAATGTGATCCTCTCGCTGAGGCGCGGGCTAGGCGAGGTGATCCTGCGCCGGCCGCCAGCGGTTCCGCCGCCAAACAGCGAGAAAGTCATCCTGCGTGAGGCGCGCGTCCTCCAGGCGTTGAACGGCACGCCCGTCCCGCATCCCTTCTGCCACGCAAGCTGCTCGGACGCCTCGGTGATCGGAGCGCCCTTCTATGTGATGGACCGGGCGCCCGGCTGGGCTGCGGAGCTTCGCGACGGGAGGATCCATCACCGCCCCCCCTTCGACAAACCGCCCTACGAATATGGCGTCCCCTACGCCATGGTGGACGGCCTCGTGGCCCTCGCCAACGTCGACTACAAGGCCGTGGGGCTGGAGGACTTCGGCAAGCCCGACAACTTCCTCGAGCGACAGGTGGACCGCTGGTCCTCCCAGCTGGGCAGTTACGGCAAGCTCTACGGCTACGCAGGCCGAGAGCTGCCCGGCTACGAGTATGTGCGCGCCTGGCTAAAGGCCAACATCCCCGACACCTTCAAGGCGGGCGTGATGCATGGCGACGTGGGGACCCCCAACGCGCTATTCGCGGACGGCCCGCCGGCGCGTCTCACCGCGCTCATCGACTGGGAGCTCTCCACGATCGGCGATCCCCTGCTCGACATGGCCTGGCTGTGCAACGGCCTGCGCGACGAACGCGAACCGGACCGCGCGCCCGCCAAAGCACTTTACTTCGCGGGGAACATGCCCACCCGGCAGGAGCTCTTGCGTTACTACGTCTCGGGCGTCGGACGCGACGTCAGCCGGTTCGACTACTACCAGATCCTGGCGATGTTCAAAGGCGGGTGCATCCTCGAATACAAGGTGGCCCAGTCCGCCGCGGGCATCCTCTCCAGGGAGACCGGCGAGCTCTTTTCGCGTCTGGTGCTCGCCAACTTCGCCGAAGCCGAGCGCTTTGCGCGCCGCGCGGGCTGATCCTTCGGGTTCGGAACGTCGACGCCGGCGCGCCTCCAAAGCCGCGAAGCCTAGTAGATGAACCTCCGGTCTTCCCCAGGCGGGGCCCCGGTCGGCGAGCGTCCGCCTAACCTGCAGGGCGACGCTTGTTGACACTTCGGCAAGCCTCTCCTACGGCCTAAAGTCGTAACGGGGCGCGGCGCCAGTGGAGGTTACCGCCGCGACTCGGGCGACGGGGGGCATCCAGGTGACGACAATACCATCGACCGGCGACGCCTACAGCGTCTACGACCTCGACAGCGGCGTCGCCGACGTCCTCTTCAGCCACGATCAATCGCTGCTCTACGCCGCAACGACGGCTGGCGATGTCGATGTCTTCAACGTTGCAACCCACCAGAAGATCGCAACCTGGCACGTGGGCGCCGCACTCGGGGCGATGAGCCTCTCCGACGACGGCTCCTTTCTGCTGATCGTCAACCCCAACCCGCCATCCGGAACCGCCAGCCTCTATGAGGTGAGCACCGCGAACGGACAGGTACAGACATTCTCCGAAACCGCCGGAGTTGGTTTTTCTGATGTACAGATAATCGACCAGTCGCACGCTGTAATTACAGCGGGCGGCGTTCAAAACCCGCAGATCCCCACGATATTCAATACACAGACTGGCGAATTTTCGTCGATGTCTGGACGAGGTTTTTACGGAACTATGGCTCGAGACGGCGACGATATTCTTATCGCTGAATCTGGAAGTAGTAATGGCCCACTAGATATTTACAGCATCGCCGCGGGCGCCGTGGTGGCTTCGGGAGATGACTATCAGTCGTCCCGCACTGGATTTAACCTGGGAGTCGACGCTATTAGCTTAGCCGCGGGGGAGGTCGTACAGTACATATACCAACAATACATAAATATATATGATACATCAATACATTTCTCTAGAGTATTGGATGTCGGGAGTCAGGTAAATGGCATCGGATTCGACAGCGCCGGCGAGCACGCCTTCGTTTATCTGTACGATGGTACTGTTCAAGAATACGCGACGCCTTCATGGACAATGGTAGATAGTTTTTATATACCTGGAACAGACTCGGCCCATTACCAAGCCTTCGGAAATAATATACTTGCCTCATCCCTGGACCGGTACGTCAGCGCGCTGGATTCCGCCGGAAATCTGCACCTGATCGACCTCACGGTCCGCGACGAGACGTTCACTGGCACGACGGGCGCGGACAGCTTTGCTGGCGGCAGGGGCAACGACACCTACTACGTCGACAACGCCGGAGACACGGTCACCGAGCTGCCAGACCAGGGACACGACAAGGTCATCTCGTCGATAGACTATACGCTCCCGGATAACGTCGAGGACCTGACGCTCAGCGGAACGGCCGTCTTTGGCGCCGGCAACAGCCTGAACAACGTGATCGTTGGCGATGCGGCCGACAACGTCCTCGACGGCGGCGGCGGCAACGACACCCTCGACGGCGGCTCGGGAGTCGATACCGCTACCTACGCATCGGCTGCCTCGGCGGTGTCCGTGGGTCTGGCGGTCGCGGGCGCTCAGGACACCGGCGGCGCGGGCGTCGACACCCTGGTCTCCATCGAGAACCTCACCGGCTCCGCGTTCAACGACACCCTCGCCGGGAACGCCGGCGACAACGTCCTCGACGGCGGCGGCGGTGTCGACACCGTCTCATATGCGGCGGCCGGCGCCGGAGTGACCGTCAGCCTGGCGGTTTCCGGGCCCCAGAACACCGGCGGGGCCGGGACCGACACCCTCGCCAACTTCCAGAACCTCACCGGCTCTGCGTTCAACGACACCCTCGCCGGGAACGCCGGCGACAACGTCCTCGACGGCGGCGGCGGCGTCGACACCGTCTCCTACGCGGCGGCCGGCGCCGGCGTGACCGTCAGCCTGGGGGTCTCCGGACCTCAGAACACCGGCGGGTCCGGGACCGACACCCTCGCCAACTTCGAGAACCTCACCGGCTCGGCGTTCAACGACACCCTCGCCGGCAACGCCGGCGATAACGTCCTCGACGGTGGCGGCGGCGTCGACACCGTCTCCTATGCGGCGGCCAGCGCCGGCGTGACCGTCAGCCTCGCGATCTCCGGGCCTCAGAACACCGGCGGGGCCGGGACCGACACCCTCGCCAACTTCGAGGACCTCACCGGCTCGGCATTCAACGACACCCTCGCCGGCGACGCCGGCGACAACGTCCTCGACGGCGGCGGCGGCGTCGACACCGTCTCCTACGCGGCTGCCGGCGCCGGAGTGACCGTCAGCCTGGCGGTCTCCGGGCCCCAGAACACCGGCGGGGCCGGGACCGACACCCTCGCCAACTTCGAGAACCTCACCGGCTCGGCGTTCAACGACACCCTGGCCGGGAACGCCGGCGACAACGTCCTCGACGGCGGCGGCGGTGTGGACACCGTCTCCTATGCGGCGGCCAGCGCCGGCGTGACCGTCAGCCTCGCGATTTCGGGGCCTCAGAATACCGGCGCGGCCGGGAACGACACCCTCCTCAATGTCGAGAACCTCACGGGCTCGGCGTTCAACGACACCCTCGGCGGGAGCGCCGGCGACAACGTCCTCGACGGCGGCGGCGGTGTGGACACCGTCTCCTATGCGGCGGCCGGCGCCGGCGTGAACGTCAATCTCGCGAATTCCGGGCCCCAGAACACCGGCGGAGGCGGAACCGACACCCTCACCAACTTCGAGAACCTCACCGGCTCGGCCTTCAACGACACCCTCACCGGCGATGCGGGCTCCAACGTCATCGAGGGCGGCGCCGGTGATGACACCATCGACGGCGGTTCGGGGGTCGATACCGCGACCTATGTATCGGCTGCCTCGGCGGTGGGCGTGAGTCTGGCGGTCGCGGGCCCCGTGTACACCGGCGGCGCCGGCGTCGACACCCTGATCTCGATCGAGAACCTCACCGGCTCGGCGTTCAACGACACCCTCGCCGGCAACGCCGGCGACAACGTCCTCGATGGCGGCGGCGGCGTCGACACCGCCTCCTATGCGGCGGCCAGCGCAGGCGTGAATGTCAGCCTCGCCATCGCTGGCGCACAGAACACCGGCGGGGACGGGATCGACACCCTGATCTCCATCGAGAACCTCACCGGCTCGGCGTTCAACGACACCCTCACCGGGAACGCCGGCGACAACGTCCTCACCGGCGGGGGCGGCAACGACACCCTGGACGGTGGCGACGGCGCCGACGTCGCGGTGTTTTCCGGCCTCCGGTCCGACTACAGCATCGCCGCCCAGGATCCCGGCGTATTCCTCGTGACCGACCTGCGCGCCGGCAGTCCGGACGGGGCCGACCATCTCACCAACATCGAGCAGCTCCGGTTCGCGAACGGCGCGGTCAACCTGCCCCCCCATACGCAGGATTTCAACGCGGATGGGGCTTCGGACGTCCTGTGGCGCAACGACAATGGCGACGCCCTGCTGTGGCTGGGCAATGCCGGCGCCGGACCGGCGTTCGGCACTCAGGCCGCCGGCAACGGGGCCAGCTGGCAGGTCGCGGGGTTCGGCGACGTGGACGGCGACGGGCGCTCCGACATCCTGTGGCGCAACAACGACGGCTCGGCGGTCCTGTGGCTCGCCAACGCCGGCGGGGGCTTCAGCGCCCAGAGCCTGGGCGCGCCGCCGACCAGCTGGCATCTGCTGGGGGTCGCCGACTTCAACGGCGACGGCAAGGGCGACATCGTCTGGCGCAACGACAGCGGCCAGGTCAGCGTCTGGACCGCCAACGCCCGGCCCCAGGGTCTCAGCTCTCGCTCGCCGGTTTCAGCGCGCCGGCCAGCTGGCATCTGCAGGACATGGCCGACCTCAACGGCGACGGCCGCGCCGATCCCGTCTGGCGCAACGACAACGGCGACACCAGCGTCTGGCTCACCGACGCCAACGGGGGCTTTCCACCTTCGGCCTCGGGGTGCAGCCGACCAGCTGGCAGATCCTGGACGTGGCCGACTTCAACGGCGACGGCCACGGCGACATCCTCTGGCGCAACACCAACACCGGCCAGCTGAGCGTATGGGAAACGGGCGCCGGGCCTGGCCTGAGCTTCAGCTTCCCCCAGTTCGCACCCGGATCGGCCGCCGCGCCTTCCAACTGGCACATCGAGCAGGTGGCCGACTTCAACGGCGACGGCCGGGCCGACATCCTGTGGCGCAACGCCGACACCGGCCAGGTCAGCGAGTGGACCACCAACGCCGGCCCCACCATCGGCTTCACCCCCCACGACCCCGGTCTGTCTCAGTCCACCGCATGGCACATCCAGGCCGACTGGCACGGCGTGTAGACCCGGCGCACGCAGCCCGCGGTTGCTGTCGCCGTTCCTGACGGCTAAGGTTATTCCGGGGGCGCAGTCACCCGGCCTCTATTGGAAAGCCGGTTGAGCGGCCCCCTATGAGGGGGCCGATGTCCGCTGTTCTTACGACGCTGGTTTCGTTCACTGGCGCAATGGGGTCGAGGCCCTACACTGGCCTCATCACTGACGCCCAGGGCAACCTCTTCGGCACGACATCTGCTAGCAGCGGGTTTTCGGGCGGCGGAACGGCGTTCGAGTTACTTGAAATCGGCGCCGGTTATTCCTTCCGGAGCCTGACCCAGAATCTAGGTATCCCCCAAGGCGACCTCCTAGCCGATGCTCGGGGCGACCTTTTCGGCACGACTCAAGCAACGGCGTTCGAACTGGTCAACACCGGCGCTGGTTACAGCCTCCAAACCTTGGTCACGTTCGATAAAAACGCAAATGGAGTATACCCTGGTTCTTCCAGTTTGATCGCCGACGCACAGGGCGACCTGTTCGGCACGACGGCAAATGGTGGCGCAAACAGCGATGGAGCCGTGTTCGAGCTGGTCAACTCCGGCTCGGGCTACCGCTTTCAGACCCTGACCACGTTCAACGGGGCGAACGGAGCAGCTCCGCTTGCCGGTCTGATCGCCGACGCGCAGGGCGACCTGTTTGGGACGACTTCGGGAGGGGGCGCAAACAACGATGGAACCTTGTTCGAGCTGGTCAACACCGGCTCGGGCTACAGCCTTCAGACCCTGGCCACGTTCAACGGGGCAAACGGGACGGCTCCCGTAGCCGGATTAATCGCCGACGCGCGGGGCGACTTGTTCGGCACGACGCTAGATGGGGGCGGCAGCAACGATGGAACCGTGTTCGAGTTGGTCAACACCGGCTCGGGCTACAGCCTTCAGACCCTGGCCACGTTCAACGACGCGAATGGGAGGTATCCCGAAGCCGGTCTGATCGCCGACGCCCAGGGCGACTTGTTCGGCACGACTTCGGGAGGGGGCGCAAGCGGCTATGGCACCGTGTTCGAGCTGGTCAACACTGGCGGCGGCTATGGTCTCCAGACTCTGGTCAGTTTCAGCGGCGGTGCGGGGGGGGGCATACCCCTACGCCAGTCTGATAGCCGACGCCCACGGCAACCTCTTCGGCACGACCGTGGAAGGGGGAGCAAGCGGCGATGGAACGGTCTTCGGTGGGCGGCTTTCAGGATCGCGAGCTGGCTGGGGGGGATGGTGACCTCGGCGGTGAAGTAACGGGCGCCGGTCTTCTCGTTCACCAGGCTGTCGGCCGACAGCATCGTCAGCGTCCCCTTCAGGATCGGCAGGGCGCGGTCGCGTTCGCCCAGTCTGACCTCGGTCGTCTGGCCGACATGCAGGCCGTCGATATTTCCCGGCGCGATCTGCGCCTCGATAACCAGCTGGCTGCGGTCAGGCACCACGTCGAGCAACCTCTGTCCGGGCGCGACGACCCCGCCCACCGTGAAGACGGTCAGACCCACAACCGTGCCGGACACCGGGGCGCGGACCAGGCTGCGGGCCATCTGGTCCTGCGCCGCCGCCAGCCGAGGCGTGAGATCGCTCAGCTGAAAATCGACGTCCCGCAGGTCCTTGGAGATCTCCTGCTTCTGGTCGGCGACCAACTGCAGGATCTGCAGGCGTAGCTCTCCGCTCTGCTGGTGCGCCTGGGCGATCTCGGCGCTCAGCTCGCCGCGTCGGCCCTCGAGATCGGCCTTGCTGCGCTCGAGAGCGCGGACGCTGGACATGGGCGCATAGCCCTGGTCGGCCAGGGATTTGACGTCCTTCAGCTCCTCGGCGATCAGCCGCTGCTGCTCCTGCGAGGCGGCGAGCTGGCGCCTGTAGCCATCGGCCTGTTCGTCGAGCTCGCCCATGCGCTGGCGCAGGACCGCCGCATGCGAAGCGAGGTCGGCGGCCCGGCTATGAAACTCAGCCTGCTGCACGGCCATGGCGTCGTCGGCCTGTCGTCGATCCTCACCGGTCAGGCCGGCAAGCTCCCCGGGCCACTGAATGGCCCGGGCGCCGGCCGCTTCCGCATGAAGGCGCGCCCGCTGCGCCTGCAGGCCCACGACCTGCGAAACCAACGACTGCTCCGCCGCCGCCACGTCGGCGCCGACGAGCTCGACGAGCACGTCCCCGGCGCGAACGTACTGGCCTTCCCTGACGTCGATCCGCCGCACGACCCCACCCTCGCGGTGCTGCACCTCCTGTCGGTGGCTGGCCACGGCGACCTGTCCGCTGGCGTAGGCCGCCGCATCCAGCGGGGTCAGCGCCGCCCACCCGAGGAAGCCTGCGAAGAAGACGGCGATGACCGCCCCGCCGAACCATATCTCGAGGCGCGGATCGTCTTCGCCCGCCGCGGCGGGCCGGTGGGGTTTCCCTGGCGAAGAGGCGGGCGCGACCACTGCGGCGCTCCTACTCCCCAGCCACCGGTTGCCTGACCATGGGCCGGCCGGATTGCGCGGCGGTGAGCTTTCTGACGACCTCGTCGCGCGGCCCGAAGAGCTCGATGCGGCCCTCGCGCATCACCATCAGCTTGTCCGCCGCCGCGAGCACGCCGGTTCGATGCGCCACGATCACCACGGTCACCCCGCGCTGCTTCAGCTCGGCGAGGGCGCGCATCAGCTCGGCCTCACCCTCGCCGTCCAGGTGGGCGTTGGGCTCGTCGAGCACCAGCAGCGCGGGGGAGCCATAGAGCGCCCTCGCGAAGGCGATGCGCTGCGCATGGCCGGCGGCGAGACCGCGGCCGCCCCATGCCAGCTGTGTGTCGTAGCCATTGGCGAAGCGCATGATCATGGCATGGGCGCCGGCCAGTTGCGCGGCGGCGACCACCCGCGCGTCGACCTCGCCCGCCTCGCTGTCGGCGACGTCGTCGAACCGGGCGATGTTCTGCTTCACCGTGCCGGCGAACAAGGTCGTCTCCTGCGACATGTAGCCGATGTGGCGGGCCAGTCGCTCCTGATCCCAGAGACTTCTGTCCGCCCCGTCGAGGCGAACGACCCCGTTGTCGGCCGCAACCGCGCCCGCGATGGCGCGGGCGAGCGTCGACTTGCCGGCGCCGCTCGGACCGATCACACCCAAAGTCTCGCCGGCGGCGAGGCTGAAGCTGACGTCGCTGAGCAGCGCCCTCCCCGCCGGGGTGGCGACCGAGAGGCGTTCGACGGCGAGGGCCCCGCTGGGCGGCGGCAATTCGGTGGGTGCGGCCCCGGGGGCCTCGGCCGGCAGCAGCTCCTTCAGGTTGCGGTAGGCGTCGCGCGCCTGGGCGAGACTGCGCCAGGCGGCCAGCAGCTGATCCATCGGCGACAAGGCGCGGCCGACCAGCAGCGAGGCGGCGAAGATCGCGCCGGCGGAAATCTGCTGCTCGATCGCCAGGAATGCCCCGACGCCCAGCGCGAGCGACTGAAAGGTCAGGCGCATGAAGCGCGAGCCCGCGTTCAGCCCGCTGGCGGCGAAGCTCGCCTTGAGCTGAAGGCTGGCGGCGACCTGACGCTCCCGCAGATGCCGGTTCACCATGGTCCGACGCATGCCGAGCGTCCGGATGAGCTCGGCCGCCGCCGTGGAATACTGCTGGCTCAGGTAGCTCAGGTTTGACGCCTCGTTGGCGCGCCTGAGCGGCGCCCTCGTGGCCATCTCGTTCAACCAGGTCAGTGCGAATAGAACCGCCGCGCCGACCAGGGACACGAGGCCCAGAACAGGGTGGATCAGCAGGCTGACCACGATGTAGATCGGCGACCAGGGCGCGTCGAACAGGGCCAGCATGCCCGGTCCCGTGAGCACCTGGCGCATGACGTCGAAATCGCGTGTCGCTCGGCTCATGAGCACGTCGCGGCCGGCGCCGGAACGGGAGAACCCTGCGTCCAGCACCGCGGCGGCGAGACTTCGTTCCAGGCTGACGCCGGCCCGAACCAGGATGCGTGAACGGGCCAGATCCAGAAGCGCGAGAGTCGCCAGCGACAGCAACAGGACCAAGGTCAGGAACAGCAAAGTCGTGCGACCGCGCGTAGGCACCACCCGGTCATAGACCTGCAACATGTAGAGTGTGGGCGCGAGATAGAGCACGTTCAGCAGAGCGCTGAAGATCCCAGCAAAGACGAGGTGCCGGCGACAGGCTTCGAACGCCGCCAACAGCGGGCTCGGCGCGCTGGACTTCGCCGCGTTCACTTCACCTGCGCCCAGAGCCCATCGCCAATGGGGCGATTCTCGACCATGGCGTCAGTCTATATGAAAGTTGAGGTTGAGGGCCAAGGTCAAGATCGTCGCGGCGCATCGGTCAACTTCCCGCGGGATCGGTCAGGTATTTGGCCAGGTCCGACCATGGCGGCGCGGGGGGCATGACGGAGGTCGTGGGGGGGCGCTGGAGCTCCGCAGCATCGCGGGGGATTCGGCCCGCCGCCAGGCGGGGGGCGCCGATCGAGTCCAGCACCCGCACCAGGCTTATCCACGGCATGGCCCTCAACAGCAGCGTTCGCCGCTGAAGGTTTTGCTCCGGTCGGTAGGGCTGGATATTCGGCTCGAGCAACTCCGCCTGAAGCAGCCCCATCGCGGCGAGCAGATTGACCCGATTCAGGTATTCATCGTGAAAGGCTTGCGCCAACGCAGACTTCGTCGACTGAAACTCCTGCTCTGCATTCAGAACGTCGATCGTGTTGCGCAGGCCAATGCGTTCTTCGATCCGGGACCCGTGAAAGGCTTGCTCCTCGTTCTCGAGCTGGTCGCGCAGGCCGGCGAGCTGCTCGCGTCGGGCGGCCAGGTCGCCCCATGCCTGAGCGACCGCCGCAACGACTTGCCGTTGCTGGGCGGACACCTTCTCCGCGTCGCTGTTATTCAGCTCGATAGCCTCGCGGACGCGCGAAACATGGTCGCCCGACGTGAAGAGGGGCTTACTGACGGTGACCGACGCTACGACTCCCCGCGCATTCTGGTCGGGGATGTAGAGAGCCGCAGGTTGCTGAGACAGGGCGCCGACACGCTGACCCGCAGGCGATCCGACGCCCTGGCCTGGGCGACGCGGGCCCGGGAGGCCTCCTCGGTGTAGACCGCAGCCAGGATCTGGGGATTGGCCCGATCGGCGGCGTCGAACGCATCGTCGACGCTGGGCGGGATCCCCGGCAGGTCCGGCAGCGGCTCGAGCTGGCCCGGCGCAACGCCGACCGCGGCCAGGTACCGCGCCTGAGCATCGGCGAATCCGGCGCGGGCCTCTACGAGACCGTTCCGCGCGGCCACGAGGCGGGCGCGCGCCTGTGCGCGGTCGGTCAGCGTATTTTCCTTGACGGCGAATTTCGCCTCGACTTCGGCCAACTGCTGGTTGAGCGCCTCCACGTTCTGGCGGGCGATGGTTTGCAGATTCTGAGACAGGAGAACGTCGGCGTAGGCGGTGATGACCGTATTGAGAACCCCCGCTTCCTGTTGGCGCAGGTTTTCGCGGCCCGCGCGCACGTCTGCGAGCGCCGCGCTGACGGCCGTTTCCAGCTCACCGCCGGCATAGACTGGCTGACTGACCACCAGTTGAGCGTTGTCGGTCGTCGCGGTTTGATGCGCCGTACGCGCCGGACCGAAAATCGACGCGGGCTGATCTACGTAGGCGTCATCGAACGCATGCACCTCAGACACCCCGACGGTTGGACCCAGGGCGGCGCGGGCCTGAACGTAGCGCTCATCCAGCACACGCAGATCCGCCCGGGCGGCCAACAGGGTCGGGTTGCTCCGATATGCGAAGGATATCGCGTCTTCGAGACTATCGGCCGAAGCGGCGCGGGCGATGACCAACGCGACAGTAATAGCCAGCGTTGCTGCGGCTTTCTTCAGGTAGGCGCGAGCCGGATCAGCGCCCGTCACCAATTGCGACCGTCAGATGCCGGCCGCGACGAACTGAATTCGCTCGGCGTCGCAGGGTTACTGGAACCCGCCCTGGCGTCGTACGCGGCCTCGGCGCACGCAGCGGGATGGCTTACCGGGGACCGGGGGGCGGGAAACGGCGGCGCAGGCCCAATAACTTCACGACCCGAATGGCTCGCTCGGAAAACGAATCGCCCTGAAATCGTCAATCGCCACCTTTCCCATCTTGGTTGTACTGCAGCGCGGCAGAGCCCGGCAACCACATTCACGGCCCGACCCCGCCCTCCGACCTGCATACGGCCGGCTGAATGTCGAAAACGAGATCGACTGGCCAGAGGCTGTGCGCAACTAATACGCTGCAGCAATATCGGGCTAAATATTGAATTGCGAAAAGCGGGCCGGCGAGCGGCGCCCGCATCGGGAGACCGCAGTCATGTCGAGCTTAGCTGATCTCGCGAACCTGAAGGGACGTCGGGCCGTCGTCGTGGGGGGCGGGGGTGGCATCGGGCGCGCGGTCACCTTGGCGCTGGTTGGCGAAGGGGTCACAGTCGCGGTCGCCGACAAGAACGCGGCGGCGTTGGAGGAAACGGCCGGATCGGTGGCCGCCGCCGGCGTGCGGATCGTCTCGGCCGTGGCCGATGTCCGCGACAGCTCCCAGCTGTCGGCCTTCTACGACCTTGTCGACATGGAATTCCCCAGCCTCGACATTCTCATCAATGTCGCCGGCGGCGTGCGCCGAAGGCCGTTCATGGAGACGACTTCCGAGCAGCGCGACGAGGATATCCGGCTGAACTACGGATACGTTCTCGACTCCATCCAGCGCGCGGTGCCGATCATGCGGCGCGGCGCGCGCGGCGGCAGCATCGTCAATTTCACCACCATCGAGGCCCAACGCGGCGCGGCAGGGTTCTCGGTCTACGCGGGCGCAAAGGCGGCGCTACGCAACTTCACCCGCGCGCTGGCCGTCGAGCTGGGGCACGAGCGGATCCGGGTCAACTGCATCGCGCCGGACTCGACCCCCAGCGCGGGAAACCGCAACGCCCTTGCGGCCGAGACGATCGCCGAGCTCGAGCGGCTTCCGGCGGAGGTTCACGCGGCCGGCGTCAGGATGGCCATTCCAATGGAGGAGGCCGTACCCGAACAGCAGCTCGCGAACGCGGCGCTTTTCCTTGCTTCGGATCTTTCGGCTTACATCACCGGCGCAAGCCTGCCTGTCGACGGCGGCACGTCGGCGTCGCTCGGCTTCGTCAACTGGCCGTTCGGAGACGGACCGCTCCCCATTCCACTGGCAGGAACCTATCGCCGGCTGTTTGCCGACGGCCAGAACGGCCGCGACGGCGAATGATCGCAGGTCGGACACCGGCGCCTACCTGGACCGAGCCGCGGGCGCGACGGCGCCCGGCGGCGGGTCTTCACGCCTCAGACCGTCTCAAGGCGAGGACCGAGCCCTCGCCGTCGGCCCCGAGGAAGAGCCTCCCGTCGGGACCGACCGCGATTGCGGCGAATGGACCGAGCGGTCCCACGAAAGGCGGAAGTCCGCGCAAGGGCTTGACCTCCGTCACGCCCGGCGGCGCACCGATGGGTAGGTCGGCCGCGATGACTTCACTGGCGCCGCTGGCGAGTTCAAGCGCGACGACGGTCTTCGCCCCCGCGTCGACTACGTACAGGCATCCGTTATGCGCCGCGATCCCCTGCGGGCGGACAAGCCCCTCGAGGACCGTCTCTGCTTGCCCGCGCCCGAACCTGACGACGCGCCCTGCTCTCGCTTCGCTGACGAAACAGTCGCCGTCCGGGCCGACCTCCACATCCATGGGCCCGTCGAGATCGCGGGCCATCACGGTGGTCTCCCTGCCATTGATCGCCAGCACCCGTCCGCCGCCGAACTCAGCGACCAACACCCCTCCGTTTTCCAGGTTCGCCACGCCGTAAGGCTGGTCGAGACCCTCGGCGAGAAGCTCGTGCGAACACTCGAACGGCCGATAGAGCGCCGCCCGGCCGCCAGTCATCGTAACGGCGAAGACGCCCTCGCCCCTCGCCGCGACGCCGCGAACGCATCCGGGTGAGCCGCGGCTCGACATCCACCCGACGCACTCCAGACCGCCGCCGCCGCGAACCCGATAGAGGGCGAAATTATCAGCTACGTAGAGCGCTCCGTCTTCGCTAACCGCAAGACCCAGCGGACTCTGGAAGCTTGCTGGCAGGATCGCGCGCAGGTCTCCGTTCGACAGCACTTCAGTAATTCGGCCATCGCTCATTGTGGAAACGAACAGCCGCCCATCGACGAAATCCAGGTTATCCAGGCCAGGGTCCAGCTTCGCCAGCACCGTGCTTTGGCCGCTGCGGGGATCGACCCGCAGCACCTCCCCACTCCCCCCCTGCGTGCAGACGAGGTATCCGTCCGGGGCGAACTTCACGGCCGAGGGCAGCGCGAGACCGCCCACAACGACCTCGTGGGCGCCGCTGTCGGGGTCGACGCGCCAGATCTCACCCGTCTGCACGAGCGGCACGTAAAGCCGACCATCGGGGCCCGGCGCCAGGGCATTTGGGAGGGGCATGTCTTCGAGCAATACGCAAGGCGCGCCGCCTGCCACATCAAGCTCGACCAGGCGCCCGCCGAACCGGCATTCGTCGACGAAGAGTCGGTCCCCGTGAAACGTGATCCCGTTCGCGCCCGGCAGGTCATCGCGCAACACGCGTACGCGCCCGCCCGCCTCCAGCACACTAACCCGCGCCTCAAGGTATTCGGTTACGTAGAGGTTCCCGCTCGCATCGAAAGCCAGGTCGTCCGGGGCGATGATATCGCCGCCGGTACGGCTGATGACTTCAATTTCGCCATTCGAAAGATCGAGGGCGCTGATCTGACTGCCGCTCATCTGCGCGATGTAGAGCCGCCCGTCCGCGCCCGCGCGCAATCCGTTGGCGCCGTAGAGCCGGCTTGCCGGCGTCAGACGTTGGATGTCCCATCCCGCCGCCGGGCGTGGGGGACGGGCCGCCATGTAACGGTCTCCAAGCTGCAGCATCTGAACCCTCTCACTCCTTCTCCGGTCATCTATCCTGTGCGTTCGCGGAGGCGAGCTCGGCGCGACGCCGCCGGCGACCAGCTTACTGTATAGTAGGCATCAGACCGCGAGGCCTACGGGGAACGGGGCTGCGCCGATGTGGCCATCTCGGGCGGCCGGATCGTCCCTATCGGACGGGTCGCCAAGCGTGGTCGAGAGGAGCTGCCTCGGGCCGCTATGTCACTCCCGGGTTCACGTCGACAGCGTGTGGGATATACGCTCAATATTAGATGCTCGCTCAATACGCGGGCCACCCACCTGCGGAGTGTGTCGGAACAGTTTATATACATGAAATGTATCAAAATACTCCTTCTGCAGCACGATACGACCGTCGCGCAGCTTGAACAGCATGTGATACTGGTTATTGTACTGCCGGCTGCCTGAGAGCGACGCTGTGCTCTCCACTTCTACGCAGACCCGATCCTCAGCCGCCGTCACCTGGCCGATGTTGAGGACGAAGGGGGAGCTGATCGTCTCGAACATCGCCCTGGCGTCTGCATAAAGCTTCTCCGGTGTAACATAGCCGCTGATCGACATGTCGCCTGGCGTCCAGAAGCGCGCGTCGGCGGCGAGCGCTGACTGTACGGTCGCGTCATCGCCTGTCATGCTCGCCTGCAGATACCGGAGAACGATTTCCTTGTTGTCGTTTGGCGTCGGCCCCTCTGACGCCGTCGGGTCCGCCACCGCGGACGAGCTTGTCGCGGCCGCCTGCTTGACGAAGGGGCCGGCGAGTTGGGCAGTCACCGCTGTAAGATTGGTCTTTCGCACTTGCGCCGACGGCTCGAGCGATGCGTCCGGGAAGAACATCTCCTGAAAATGCAGCGTGTCCAAATATTCCTTGTGCATGACTATAAGACCGTCTCGCACCTGATACATCATATGGTACTGGTTGTTGTAAGCCCGGCCGTCCGTCAACACGGCGTGGCTTTCCGCTTCAAAGCACACGAATTCGCCTTCTTCCGTGATCTCACCGATGTTCATCGTGAAGGGCGTCGCGAGGCTGGCGAAGAACTTGCCCGCCCCCGCGTTTGATTCTTCGGCCGAATGGTGGCCGCTCATGGGCAGGTCACCCGCCGTCCAGAAGACCGCGTCCTTGGCGAGGAGCTCGCTGCGCCTGACGCGATCGCCTTTGAACGTCGCCTTCAGGAAGTCGAGAACGACTTCGCCATTTTTGCTGGTCGACATCACGGCCTCCGAACTATCCGCTCGTTTCGAACTCCGAGGGTGAACCTACCGGCGGCCCGGGCGTCCGCGACGGGCTCGGCGCCCAAGGCCCGCGCCTGTCCGGCAACGTTCACGCGGAGATCTCCCGCCCCTTCTCGTCCAGCCGCACCCGGCGGCCGGTGTCGGCCGAATGCTTCACGGCCGCCAGCAGGCGGGTCAGGGTCGCGGCGAACTCGAAGTCGCACCCCTGCTGCTCGCCGGTCCGGATCGTCTCGGCCAGCTGGGCATAGATCTCGGCGACGTTCATGGCCGGGCCGACGAGGCCGGCGACTACCGGCGGCGGCGGCGGGGCGACATCGAGATCGGTCTCCAGATCCGACTGCCCGGTCTGGAAAGCCCCCTCGGCGAAGCTGGTGACCTTGAGCTCGCCCCGGTCGCCGGAGACGCCGAACAGGAACGGAATCCTGGGCGGATGGCCGGCGATGACCTCCACGGTGGAGACGCAGCCGTTCGCGTGGCGGCCGATAAGGGCGAGATGGTCGGGCGTGTCCCGCTCGATGGTCTCGCCGGTGTCGGTGATCGGGATCCGCCGGTGCTGGATCGTGGTCTGCGCCTGCAGCTCGGCGTACGGGCCCAGGGTCATCAGCACGCACGCCAGGGTGTGACCGCCCGGAATGGACAGCATGTTGGCCCCGTTCACATGCTGGTTGAGGTAGATGTAGGGAGACGCGGCCTCCGGCTCCCAGCCCGCCGACGGCGAGATCACCCGCGCGGTCCGCAGCGCGCCCAGGGCCCCCGAGGCGGCGATCTCCGCGGCCCGCCGGATCGCCGGCGCCCCCGTCCCCTGGCAACCGATGATCACCCTGCCCCGGGCCTTGGCCGCCGCCGCCGCCATGGTCTCGGCCTCGGCGACGTTGCGACCCAGCGGCCACTCGCAGAACATGTGCTTGCCGGATTCCAGGCCCGCCAGGACGATCGGCAGATGTTCGGGCACCTTCACCGAGACGGTGACCACGTCGATGTCCGGCGAGGCGATCAGGTCGTAGGCGTCTTCATAGCAGCGGGCGTTCCCGTAGGCGGGGGCCGCCTTCTCGGCCAGGGCCCGGCTGCGCGCGGCGATGCCGGCGATCTCGAACATCGGCAGGGCCTGCAGCGCCGGAACGTGCGAGTGCGTCGCCCAGCCGCGCTCGGAGTTCGCGCCCACCAATCCGACCCGAAGCGGCGCCCTGGCCATCAGTACCTCGCTACTCGTGGGTTGTGCATCTGTCTTCGCAGTAACCGCTTTGGAACGCGTCGCCAAGGTCGCGGTGGACGCGCCGCTGGCTGAACGCGCCTGTCCACCCATGGCGCCGCCGATGCGCCCTTCGGCCGCTGGCGGACCCCGGTTCCCGAACATCAAGATTGCGAGCATCGAGAACGGCTGCGAGTGGCTGCCACGCTTCCTGTACAAGATGGACAAGATGCGCGGCATGGCGCGCTTGGGCTGGTGGCCGATGGGGCAATTGAAGGAACGCCCCTCCTCCATCTTCAAGCGCCACTGCTTCGTGGTCGCCTCTCCCGAGGACGATATCCATAAGGTGGCGGCAGAGATGGGCGGCGACATCGATTGCTTGCTGATGGGCTCTGATTATCCCCATGCCGAGGGCGTGCCGCAGCCGCGTGATTTCGCGGATGAGGCTTGCGCAGGACTGACCGCCGAACAGACGTACAAGATCATGTACGCCAACGGTCGTCGGTTCCTCCCCAGGGGCGAGAACGGACTGGCTGTCAGCTCATCGTAACGCGATACGGTCCCCACGCCCGGCGCCGCAGCTCGCCTGAAACCACAGCCTATCGCCGCTCCGCCGCCTGGATGGCGGCCAAGCAGGCGCGGGCGCCGATTTCGGCGGCTCAACTTGACGCGGCCTCTCCCCGCGTCGACAATTTCGGAGGCGTAAGCGTGGCTTCTTTTGGCGATGTCCGTCTTGCGGTGACGGTCTCGAATAGATTGAGGGCGGCCAAATGAATTTCGACTGGACCCCGTCACAGAATTCGTTTCGCCAACGCATTCGGGATGTGCTGGACCGCGAGTTGCAGGACGACTGGCCGCAGAAGTCGCGCCTGGACCCGAGTTCAGAATACGTCTCGCGTTTCTCCAGGGAGTTCTGCCCCACGCTGGCGCGGGAGGGCCTGCTCATCCCTCATTGGCCGCAGCAGGACGGTGGCGAGGGCCTGGACCCCTTCCATCATTGGATCCTGGGCGAGGAGATGTTCGCGATCGGCGAGCCCAGAAGCTACCAGTACATGAGCGTCAACTGGGCCGGACCCGCGATCCGCAAATACGGGACCCCACGGCAGAAGGCCGAGCTTCTGCCCCGGATAACCGGCGGAACGATGATCTTCTGCCAAGGCTTTTCGGAGCCAGGCGCCGGCTCGGATCTGGCGGCCATGAAGACCAAGGCCGAGCGATCGGAGAGCGGCGGCTTCGTGATCAACGGGTCCAAGATCTGGACTTCGGGGGCGAGCCTCGCCGACGTCTGCTTCCTGCTCGCCAGGACCGGTCAGGGGCGCAAGGACATTTCGGCCTTCCTCGTGCCCATGGATACCCCGGGCATCGACGTCCGGATCGTCGCCAGCTTCAACGGCGAGAGGTCGTTTCACGAGGTCTTCTTCACCGACGTGCAGGCGCCCGAGGACGCGGTGCTGGGCGAAGTGGGGCGCGGCTGGGACATCGTGATGTCGGTCCTCGCCGATGAGCGCGTCGGCGCTCCGCGTTACGCGCTCACCATGCGCGGCATCGATATCGGCGTCGGGATTCTGGCCGGTCGCGGCCAATTCGACGAGCCTGCGCAGATCCGCGCCGCCCAGGCCATGGCCGCCTGTCACGCCGCCCAGCTGTTGTGCCTGAGCGTCATCGACGATCGCGCCAAGGGGCGGCCACCCTCGGGTTCGACGTCGGTCGCGCGCTATTGTCTGAACGCCGCCGACCGTCTCGCGGCGGATTTTTTCGAAGAGTTCCTGTCGGACGATCTCGTCCTCAACGAGAATCCGGTGCTGGCCGCAGCCTACCGCCGGACCGCGTCGAGCGGGATCGCCTCGGGAACCGCCGAGATGCAGATGAACGCGATCGCGCGCGACGTGCTCAGGCTTCCGCGGGAGTAGCCGACATGGATTTCGACCTCACCGAGGACCAGGCCCTGATCGCCAGCGCGGTGCGTCAGATCGTGGCGCGCCATCTGGCCGATCCCACCTCCGCCGACTTCGTCCTCAACGCGCCGGTGGTCGAGCGCGAGCTGACGGAGAACGGCTTTCTGGGCGCCACCAGCGAGATGGGCCTGGGGCCCGTCGAAGGCCTGCTGATCGCCGAGGAGGTGGGACGCCTGCCCTTCGCCATCGAGGCGGCGACGTCGGGAATCCTAGGGCGCGCGATCCTCGATGCCCATCCCGTGCGGCGGCCGCTGGCTGTCGCGCTCGCGCCGGCGGACGGGCCGATCCGCTACCTGCAGGGCGGCGGCGCGGCGGTGATCATCACGGACGACGATGTCCGTCTGCTTCAGGTGGAGGAGCAGGACGTCGAAAGGGTCCCGGCCGTCTTCGCCTATCCGTTCGGCCGGTTTCGCCGCCTGAACGTCGACAAGGCGGTTGTCCTGGAAGGCGTCGCTCCGGAGTCGGCCAAGCAGTGGTGGCGCGTCGTCATCGCCGCCGAAATCGGCGTCGCCGGCCGCGCCGCCCTCGAGGCCACCGTCGAATTCGTCAAGCAAAGGCGACAGTTCAACCGCGCCATCGGGTCTTTCCAGGCCGTGCAGCACCGACTGGCGCATGTCGCGACCCTGGTGCAGGGCATCGAATGGCTCACCCGACGCGCCGCTACCTCAGGCGCGGCCGCGGATGCGGCGCTCGCGGCGACCATGGCGCAGCAGAGCGCTGGGCTCATCCATGCCGACTGCACCCAGTTCCACGGCGCCTACGGAACGACGTTGGATTGCCCGCTGCACTTCTGGGCTTATCGGCTGCGCGCTCTTCGAGGCGAGCTGAAAGGGCTGTCGCATCAGTCCGTCGAAGCCGCCCGCAGCCTTTGGCCAGACGCCGTCGCCAAGCAGTCGCGGGCAGTCAGGCCGGCATGACCGCGGGGCTTGAATCCGAGCAGGCGGCCGCCGCGGCCAGCCAAGGGCATCGCCCTGCCCCGGCCTCGCGCAGTCAAATCGCTCACTTCGGGAGGCCTGGATGAACGGCCCTGAAATCATCGAGACCGATAGCAGCGTTCTGGTCAGCTCCTCGCAATACCTCAACCACCCGGGCATGCGGGAGTTCTTCACCACTCAGTTCCTGCGCAAGAACGGCAAGGACCGGGTCCCGTTCACCGACAATTTCGGCATCAGCCGGTCGATGAACGAGCTGCGCGACAAGCCGGCCGTCGAGGCGTGGTTCGAACGCGAGCGGCTGACCTGCCCGCCGCTTAATCGATGGATGGCCGAGAAGCACATCTCGACCTTCACGGCCGAGGATCTAGCGAAATGTCCGCCGGGATCGCTGGGGGGCATCTATTGCGAGCTGGTGAACCAAGGATTCGAACTGGACGTCGGCCTAAACCTGCAGACTCGCGACTGGTACGAGTACGCCATGGCGCGGTACTCGAGGAACCATGACTTCGAGCACATCCTGACCGGGGGGCAGTTCACCTTCCCGGGCGAATATGTGCCGCTCTATGCGATGATGACGAACACGCATACCTACATGAGTCCGGAGTTCGCGGCCTTCATCGGTCTCAGAAGCGCCCTCGCCTCCATGCGCTTGCTGGCGCGGGCCGCCCTGCACTACCCCAAGAGCGTCTGGCCCTTCTTCGAGTGCATCGCCCAGGGTGTGAAAGTCGGCCTCGACTCCGACCCGATCAGGCTCCTGAAGATAGACGATCTGCTGAACCTTCCGCTCGAAGAGGCGCGCGAGAAGGCGGGCGTGCGCGGCGCCTACGAAGTCCAGACCGAGCCGTGGGCTTCCCACTTTCTGAACCCGTCGGATCCGGAGGCGCTCGCCGCCGACGCGCACCTTCCCTACATCAGGCGCGGCACGCGCGAGGTGACGACCGCCAGCAGCGTGCCGGTGAGTTCGTCCAAGTACTTGAACGACGTGCGGCTGCGCGAGTGGACGCCGGTGGCGATGCTGCGCAAAGCCGGGCCGGACTACCCCGACCGCGCCGAATACCGACACCTAGAAACGATATTGCAGGGCCTGCGCGACCGGCCGCGCCTGGATGCGTTGACGGCCAAAGCGGTCGCCGACGACGCCGCGTTGGGCGCCCGCCTGTCGCAACCCTGCCCGGTCGATGGGGAGAGCTTGTCGAAGCTGCCTTCCGGCGCCCTCGGCGCCGCCCTGCTCAGGCGCCTGCGCACGAACGGCGACCTCGATCTGCTGGTTTCCAGCGAGGGAACGGCCTGGGAGCGGCTATACCGCCAGGTGGCGCTGGCCGAGGAGATCCTCGCCGTCGTCCTGGGCGGGACGGGCGACGCGCTCGACGGTGTAATGCCAGGCTGGGCGATGGTTGTCAGTCTGTACCGCGACCTCGACCCGGACCTGGCCGGCGAGCTCTGCAATGGGCGCATTCTGGGTCTGCTCCGCTTCGTCTCGCGCACCCAGATTCACTATCCGCGCAGCTGGATCGCCGTGGCGCGGGCGATGCGTCAGGGAATCTTGATCGGCCAGGCGTCGGCGCCGTTGTTCAGCCTGCCTTACGAGCAGGTCTTGGCCCTGACACCCGCCGAGGCGCGGGAGCGACTGGCGATCAGGAACTGGCAACCGATCGATACTCGGTTGGCGTCGGAGGCTTACGGCGAAAGATCCCTGCACGCAGCCGCGTAGCGGCTTCGCCCCCCATCGCGGTTACGACAACCAATTGCGCCGTTACGCGGGTCCCGGTCGCGGCCGATTTACTGCGACCCGATCTCCGCGACCGACCATCTTTCCTGGACCTCCGCGACCGGCGTGAGGACGATGACCGGCAGCAGCCGCTGCGTGCGATCCTGATAGGCTTGGTAGTTCGGATAGAACTTCACCAAATAGTCCCACACTGTATTGCGTTCGCCACCGGACAGCTCCCGCCAACGGCCCCGAAAACGGCTGGCGCGGACCTGAAACTCGGCCTCGGCGCGAGAGACGAGGTTTAGATACCATGCCGGGTGAAGATCGTTTCCGCCCTTGGACCCGACAATGATGTATTCGGGGCCCCAAGGCGCGTAGAGCAGCACGTTCATCATGACCCGGCCCGTCTTCCTTCCGTAGGTGCGCAGGACCAGAGTGGGCAACACCGGGCTCGCCGGATAAGGCTTCCCGGCGGACATGTCGTACAGATAACCGTCCTGCCCGTCGGTGGTGAGGTATCGTCGCAAGTGGTCCTGGTAGAAGGCTGCGCGCTTAGCCATGGCCCGCTTCATGTCGACCATTTTCCTAGCTCCGACTGCTTGGGTTGCGGACCTTAGAAACCCAAGTCGTTGATGGACGCGTCGATCCCGCCGCTCACCTTCGACATGGCGGCCACCAACTTCTCCTGCTCGACGCCGGCCAGGAAGCCGTCGATCAGGCGCTGGTAGTTGCTGATCAGGCCCTCGACGTCCCGCGACAGGCGCATGTACTCGAACTCCCCCGAATGCAGGCCGAGCTGCTCCCCCGGAAGGTTGCTGTAGTCCTGCTTCGGAATCGGCGGCCAGCTCGGGTCGTCGTGCGGCATCGGCGTCGGCGGCCGGGGCGGATCGCGCTTCTCGTCCTCCGGCATCAGGGTCAGCGACCACAGCTCGAAGAGGCAGGTCTCCGGTCCGAGCGGCCGGATCCGGTACGAGGAGGCGTTCCCGTAGGCCGGCAGGAGGAAGTAGTTGGGGAAGCAGTAGTTCACCCCCGAAGTGAGCATTTCGGCGTCGACCCTTGTGAAGTCAGGCGCGTCGAGACCCGCGGCCAGGCTCCGCTGCGTGATCTCCTCGCGCAGGCGCCGATTCCACTCGATCTTGGCGGCTTCGACATCCTCGGGAAGCTCGATTCCCCGCAGCTTCTCGGCCACAGCGACGTCGCGCGCATGGATCATGCCCGCCATGCCCTCGCTCAGCCGCTTCATGTACTTGATCGACCCCTCGACCACCTCCTCGCGGGTCTTGTAGGTGAGCGACTGGCTATAACCTGTGGAGCCCTTGCCCGTGAAGTATCGGGCCCGTTCGCCGCGCACCGCGGCCGGCAGCAGCTGCGGATGGGTGCGCATGACGTGGTAGCCCTCGTGGAAGGCCTCCATCGCCAGCTTCCAGTTGCACGGCAGGATGCTCGAAAGCCACCACTCCACCCGCATCTTCTCCACGTGGCGGATGTCGTGCATGGTGGCGAAGGGTTCGATGCACTCGCGCAAGGGTGCGGCGTTGTGGTCGAAGTTGATGAAGGCGCAGCCGCCCCAGGTCTCCACCCGGCAGGTCTTGAGGTCGATCTCAGACTTCTCGAGCGCCGCCGGGTTGAAGAG
>JAFBAO010000044.1 GCA_019247715.1 Caulobacteraceae bacterium | reverse complement strand
GTGTCCGAAGTAGGCGAGGCTGGCCGCGCGCACCCCCTCCAGGTTACCGCCGTAAGGGGCAAGCGTCAGGTAGAGCGCCAGCACCTCCGGCTTGCTCAGCCGCGCCTGCAGCTGGAGGGCGCGCGCCATCTCCACGAGCTTGGCCGCCAAGGTCCGTCGGTGCGGGGTGAGGAGCCGGGCGGTCTGCATCGTCAGGGTGGATGCGCCGGAGGTTATCTGGCCGCGCAGCGCCGCCGAGGCCGTGGCGCGCACGGCCGATGCGAGGTCGACCCCCGGGTGCAGGTAGAACCGCCCGTCCTCCAGGGCGACGAGGCGGCGCACGAAGACGGGATCGGTGCGCGAAAGGTCGGCGCGGATGCGCCAGCGGCCCTGCTCCACCGGCAGCGCCCTAAGCCACGCGCCGTTCCGGTCGAGCACCACCGGCGAGGATCGCTCGGCGCGCGCCAGATCCGGCGGAAAGGCGGCGTCGAGGCCGACCAGCGCGATCTCGAACGTCAAAAGGGCGACGAGGGCGACGACGAGGCGAGCGGTGGCGCCGGCCGCCATCCTACGCCCCCGGCGCCACCGCCAACCGGCCTCCCCGGCTGCGGGCCTCGATCCCGGCGTGGTACATGTCGAGCGCCTGGACCCCTGGCAGGTAGAAGTCGCCCGGCGTCACCGCCCGGGCGACGTAGGCGAGCGCGAAGGTCTTATGGCCTGCGAGATCGAGGGAGGCCACGTAGCGGTCGTCGCGGGTCTCCTGGGCCTTGGGGGCGGTGAGGCTTCCGAGGAACTTGAAGGGTCCCTTGTCGGCGTCGTCGGGTCCCAGCACCGTCTCGATCTCGAACCCCGCCGGCAGCGCGTCGTCCACCGCCAGCGCCACGGTGCGGCCCTGCTGGGAGGCGCCGGCCAGGCGCACGATGATGCGGTCGCCCTGCTTGACGCTCGCCAGGTTCACCGTCCCGCCGGAGAAGCTGAAGTAGGTCTTCTCCACCGAGATCCCGTGTTGCTCGGCGTCGGGCGGCGCGACCGGGACGCCCCGCACCGTCACCGTCCGCCACAGCGGGCGGGCGCCGGCGTTGACGAAGTGGGCGTCGAGCAGCCTGCCGTTCACGGCCCACCGCGGCGTCAGCCCTCCCGAAGTCATGGCCGCCACCGCGCCGCCGGCTTGCACCCTGATCGGGCCGACGGCGGCCAGCATGAAGTGCGCCGCCCTGAGCAGTTGGGCCTTCTCCTGGGTGTTGAGGTCGTCGGGGTCGCGCACCGCGCCCTCGAGACGCGGCTCCAGCCTGCCGGCGATATCGAGCTGCCCCGCCTCCCGCGAGAGGGCGATGATCGCGGCCAGGTCGCGCAGCGGACTCTGGTACCAGTCGTAGTCGTCGGTGAAGGCCAGCGGGCCGATCTGCAGCAGCGGGCGCTTGTAGGCGAGCGCCGCGGCGGCCTTCTCGAAGGCGTCCCGCGCCCGGGCCCGGTCTCCCATCAGCGCAAGACCCGCCCCGACCTGGGCGATCGCCAGCGGCGAGCCTTCGGACTTCATCTGCACGTCGTGCCACCAGCGCAGCCGCGCCAGGTCCCCGCGCCCGGCCTTGGCCAGGACGTAGAGCGCATAGGCCGAGGCCCTAGACCGCAAGCGCGCCGTGGCGGCCTTGGCCGCATCGGCGTTGGCGCCCCACCAGTCGGGGTAGTCCAGTCGGTAGCCCACCGAGGGCGAGCTGTCCGGAAGGCTGACGAGCCGCATGGCGTTCAGGGCCTTGTCGACGGCCTCCTGCGGCACGGCCGCGCCCCGCGCCCGCGCCTCCAGCAGGAAGTCGGTGACATAGGCGCCCAGCCACGGATCGGCTTCGCCGTCGCCCACCCGCCAGAGCCCGAACGCGCCGTCCATCGACTGGCGGTCGAGGAGCTGCCCCACCGCGTCGTTGAGGGCCTGGGGCGTGCGGCGCAACTTCGGGTCGGCCGAGACCTCGGTCGCGTACAGTAGCGGGAAGGCGGTGGAGACCAGCTGCTCGGTGCACCCGTAGGGATACTCCGAGAGCGAGACGGCGATCGGCCCCGGATCGAAGCCCTTGAAGGGGGAGTAGCTCACCTGGACCTGGAGGGCGCCGTTGTTGCCGGGATAGAGCCCGGCGACCAGGCCCGGCGGCGGCGTGTAGGTCTGGCCGGGCTGCTGCAGCTCGGTGATCGTGCGCGTGACCGCACCCCAGCCCAGGCGGGACTGGATCGGATAGACCTTGGACGTGGAGAAGCCGGGGCCCGCGACGGTGAATCCCACCTGGCCGATACCCGTGCTGGCCGGGGCCGCGAAGGGGATGTGGATCGCCAGCCTCTGCCCGAGCACGAGCTGGAAGAGGTGGCGGAAGGCGGCGAGTATTCCCCCAGTCCCTCGCGTCTGGGCCACGTAGCCGCCGGGCCTGCCCTCGAGGTTCTGGAGCTCCAGGGTGGCGAAGGGCTTGTCGCCGGGCGCGATGAACCTCGGCAGGTTGAGGTCGGCGATCACCGGCTGGCGGACGGTGAGCTCCCTATCGGCCGAGCCCACGGCGCCGTCCGTCCAGGCGACGGCCATGATCCGCAGCTGGCCGTTGAAGTCGGCGGCCGGCAGCGTGACGGTGGCGCGTCCGTCCGCGCCGGTGGTGACGATCCCGGACCAGAGGGCCACGGTCTTGATCGGGGTGACGGTGAGCCCCTCGCCGCCGAGCTGGTCGCCGCCGAAATTCACGTTGGCGGGCGCGCCGAGGTTCGGATCCAGCAGCCGGCCATAGTCGTCCCGATAGTCGAGCGTGAGCGCGCGCTTGCCGAAATACCAGCCGACCGGATCGGGGCTTGCGGCCTTGGTGAGCCTCAGGATCCCCTCGTCCACCGCCGCCACGGTCAGATGCGCCGACTGGCCGAAGCCGAGCCCCCTCACCCGCATCGGCACCACCACCGGGGCCTTGGAATCGATCTTATCCGGGGTTCCCAGCTCCACCGTCAGGCGCCGGCCCTTGGGATCCAGGGGGACATAGAGGAGCCCGAGCGCCCGGCGGGGCTGCGGCGAGGCGACGGGGTCGCGCGGCTGCACCACCGAAACCAGCACGTAGGCGCCCCCGCCCCACGCGGCCGAGGTCTTCAAACGGACGACCGTCCCACCCTTTCCGACGCTGAAGGTCTTGAAGTCGATCAGCCGGTCGGTGGCCACCGCCACCTGGGCCTCACCGGCGTAGCGCGACTTCACCTCGATGGCGACCGTGTCCCCCTGGGCGTAGGACTTGCTCCCGGCGGTGAGCAGGACCGAGTCGGGCGTCTCGGCGTCGCCGGGCGCCCCACCCCAGCCCGGCGAGAAACGCACCACCGTCCGCGCCCCGTCGGCGCCGGTGAGCTCCAGCCGATAGTCCCCCCAGCCGAGCCGCCGGCTCGGGACGCGGGCGGGCTGGCCGGCCCCGACCTCGACGGCGCCGGCGCTCACCACCACGTCGCGGTTGGTCCGCCGCCACTGCCACTGGCCGTCCTGCTGGTACCAGTCGTAGGTCCAGTTCTCGCTGACGAGCCGGTAGCTCACGCCGGGGGCGGCGATGCGGGCGCCGGCGGCGTCCACGGCGATGACGTCGAGGGTCACGGGCGGCGCGGCCTCGCCCGAGGTATTCCCCTGATCGACCTTGACCCCGAGGTAGAGCGCCTTCGGACGCACCTTCAGGGTGGTGCTCTCCGCCACCGGCCGGCCCCCCGGCTCGAAGACCTGGGCAGTCACCACAGCCATCAGGGGCTCGACCGTGTCGCCCGCCTGCGACCCGTCCAGAGCCAGGCTGGCGTGGCCGGCGCCGTCGGTCACCG
The DNA here is from genome assembly GCA_019247715.1 of Caulobacteraceae bacterium. Lineage (GTDB taxonomy): Bacteria > Pseudomonadota > Alphaproteobacteria > Caulobacterales > Caulobacteraceae > Acaudatibacter. The sequence continues at coordinate 3,978 of JAFBAO010000044.1, read as the reverse complement.
TCGAACCGAGGTCGAGCTCCTTCTCCTCGAAGGCGGCGGTCTCGTCCCCCCAGCGATAGTCGCCGTAGGCGGGGAAGGGATTGGGATCGCGCCGCAACCGCGCGTCGCCCTGGGTCTGGAGGCCCGATCCCACCGCCCCGTAGAGGAACCGGGCGGTCACGTCGATCTTGCGGGTCTCAGCGCCGGCGACCGGCGCGCTGGCCTGCCCGTCGGCCGTCACCGCCAGCCGTTGCGGCGCGAAGTCCTGGACCTCGAACGAGACCTTGCCGGCCGGGTCCTTATAGCCGTCGATCCTGAGGTCGGCGGTCCATCGCCCCCTGGGCGCCGTCCTCGGCAGCGCGATGTCGGTGGCCAAGGCTCCGCCCGGCGCGCCGCTGAAGGCGAAACGCCTGAACTCCAGGCCCGAGGGACGCAGCACCACGATCTCCCCCTTGCGATCGCCCACCGCCCTGGCCTGCCGGTCGCGGATGAGGCTGGTGAGCCGCACGGTCTCGCCGGGCCGGTAGATGCCCCGGTCGGCGTAGAGGTAGCCGTCGATGTCGCCCACGAGGCTCCGGCCGGCGGTGACGTCCGAGGCGGCGCCCGTCGCGGCCGCCCCGGCGTTCTGCCTGGAAAGGTCGATGGGCGAGCGGTCGAGGTCCAGGACCGCGAGATCGCCCTGCGGCCCGTAGGCCATCACCATCTTCGCCTTCAGGCCGTTCTCGCCCTCCAGCAGGCTGTGGGCGAAGGTCGCCCGCCCGGCGGCGTCGGTGACCGTCTTGCCGAGGTCCTCGCCGCTCTTGGACACCAGGGAGACCGGGACGCCCGCCAGCGGTCGGGCGGTCTTCAGCGAGCGGACCACCACGTCGAGGGCGTCCTGCCCGCTGTAGCCGATCAGCGCCATGTCGGTGAAGATCACCCACCGGCGCGCCTGGGCGGGTGTGGTTCCCTCGTCGTCCTCGCCGGCCGCGAGGTCCCGGCCGCCGGAGGCGTCCCTGGCCTTGATGACATAACCACCGGGCTTCATCTCCTTCAGCACCGCGCCCAGCGGAAACACCGTGGTGGTGCGGCTTCCCGGATCGCCCTTGATGTCGATCTTGCCCTTCCAGACGATGTGCCCCTCGTCGTTGGGGCTGTCGTCGCCGTAGTCGCTCGCGTAGCCGCCCTCGGAGGTGGGGTCGGGCGCGCTGATCGACTGGCGCACCAGGTTGCGGTCGGCCACGCGCCAAACCTCCACCGCCAGCTTGGTCACGTTGACGGTCTCGATGCCGACCCCGTCCGAATCCTCGCGCGGCAGGATCACGCCTGCGCCGGCGAACCCGACATAGGGCGGCTTGTCGCCGTTGGAGAAGGCAGCGTCGGCGTTGGCCTCCAGGGTCTCGCCGTCCCGGGCGGGGAGCCCCTTCAGCAAGGTGATCTGACGATCCGTGAAGCCGACCCCGCCCACGCAGAGCTCGTCGTCGCGCACGCTGACGGCCGGTGCGTGCCCGAGATCGGGAGACACCAGCACGAAATCGCCGTAGGCCTTGGCGGGATCCAGCGGCCGGGTCATCTCGATGCAGGCCAGCGGCTGCGCGCCGGCGGTGTCGAACCGGGTCTTCCAGATGGCGAACCCGTCCGGCTTGGCGATCCCCCGCCGCGGCGCGCCGGCGCTCCTCGGATGGCCGAACATGCCCCACAGCAGTCCCTGCTCGGGAGCTTTCGCCTGCATGCGATTGAAGGCCCCGTCGAGCCCCTTGGCCACGATGAAACCGCCGCCGAAGCCGACGACTAGCGCCGCGATCGCGGCCGCCGCCCAAGTACGGTTCATGTCGCCCCCCGGCCCGCGCCCGTGTTGGCCGGCCGAGGCGATGGAAGCGCAACCGGTGGTCCCGGTCAATCGAGGGGCCGAAGGTAAACGCCCCTTAACCCTCCCACCGCATTAATCGGCCGTTTTCCAGTCTCGAGGCGCAAGCATGGCGAGGGCGGTTCCCAGGACCGGGGCGGCGTGGGCGTGGTCCGCCCTTGGAGAGGCGTGGGGCCATTCGCTCGCGGCGCGATTCCGCGGCGGGCTCGCCGCCGGCCTCGGCCTCGCCCTCGTCCTGGTGCTGGCGACCTACCACGCCGGCGATCCCAGCTTCGATTCCGCCGCCGGCGCGCCGACGGCCAATTTGCTCGGCCCCGCCGGCGCCAATCTCGCCGACGTCGCCATGCAGGCGCTGGGGCTCGGCGCCTGGGTGGCGGCCGGGCTGCTGCTGACCCTGGGCCTCGCCCGGGCGGCGGATCCCGTCCCGGAGCAGCGTCGGGCGCGGCTTCGCTGGCGGGCGGCGCTTGGCGGCGCAGGCGTGCTGCTGCTCGCGGCCGGCCTCGCCGGCCTCGCGAGACCCGCGAGTTGGCCGCTCGCGGCTGGCCTTGGAGGTCTGGTCGGAGACCTGCTGTTCACCGCCGCCGCTTCCATCTTGCGCTTCGCGCGCATCCCGGGCGCCGGGCTGATCATAACCCTCGCCGTCGGCGCGGGCGCCGTTTGGCTGCTGGGCCTCGCGTTCGGCGTCGGCTTGGCGCGCCTCAAGAGCGCGGTGGCTTCGCTGGGCAGGGGCTCCCCTGCGCCCGCCTCAACGCCCGTGCCGACGGCGCCGACCACGACAATCGCCCGCCGGCCGGCGAACGAGGTGGAAAGCCCCGCCCCCGCGCCCCCGCAACCGGCCGGCCCCCTCTCGATCCGCGCGCCCAAGCCAGCCCCGAAGACCTCCGGCCGCGAGGCGCGCGAGCAGCAGCCGAGCCTGCCCTTCGTGCGCGACGCGGGATTCACCCTTCCCGAGCTGTCTATGTTGGCCAAGTCGAAGGCCAGATCCTCCGCGTTCGACGAGGCGGCCCTACGCCAGAACGCCCGGCTGCTGGAGGGCGTGCTGGCCGAGTTCGGGGTGCGCGGTCAGATCGATCAGATCCGGCCGGGACCGGTGGTGACCCTCTACGAGCTCGTCCCGGCCCCGGGCGTGAAATCGGCGCGGGTGGTCGCCCTATCCGACGACATCGCCCGCTCCATGAGCGTGGCCGCCTGCCGGGTGAGCGTCGTCTCGGGCCGCAACGCCATCGGCATCGAGCTTCCCAACGCCAAGCGCGAGACGGTGTACCTGCGCGACCTTCTCTCCTCGGCCGAGTACGAGAAATCCGGCACCGTCCTGCCGCTGGCGCTGGGCGAGACGATCGGCGGCGAGCCTTACATCGCCGACCTGTCGCGGATGCCCCACCTGCTGATCGCCGGGACCACCGGCTCCGGCAAGTCGGTGGGGGTCAACGCCATGATCCTCTCGATCCTCTACCGCCTGCCGCCCAGCCAGTGCCGGTTCATCATGGTCGACCCGAAGATGCTGGAGCTTTCGGTGTACGACGGCATCCCGCACCTGCTCGCCCCGGTGGTCACAGACCCCAAGAAGGCGATCGTGGCGCTCAAGTGGACGGTCCGGGAGATGGAGGACCGCTATCGGCGGATGTCCAAGATCGGGGTCCGCAACGTCGCCGGCTACAACGAGCGGGCGGTGGAGGCCGCGACCCGGGGCGAGCATTTCGTGCGCACGGTCCAGACCGGCTTCGACGAGGACGGCCGGCCGATCTACGAGGAGGAGAAGATCCTTCCCGAGCCGATGCCTTATCTGGTGGTGGTGATCGACGAGGTCGCCGACCTGATGATGGTGGCCGGCAAGGACATCGAAGGCGCCGTCCAGCGCCTGGCGCAGATGGCCAGGGCCGCCGGCATCCACCTGATCATGGCGACGCAGCGCCCGTCGGTGGACGTCATCACCGGCGTGATCAAGGCGAACCTGCCGACGCGGATCTCGTTCGCCGTGACGTCCAAGATCGATTCCCGCACCATCCTCGGCGAGCAGGGCGCCGAGCAGCTGCTGGGCAAGGGCGACATGCTCTACATGCCGGGCGGCAAGCAGATCGCCCGCGTCCACGGCCCGTTCGTCTCGGACGAGGAGGTGCGCGCGGTCGCCGATTACTGGCGCGGCCAGGGCCAGC
>JAFBAO010000027.1 GCA_019247715.1 Caulobacteraceae bacterium | reverse complement strand
CCCCAGAGCAGCGCCTGGTGGCCGGTGACCGAGCGGGACATGATGCAGGCCCGGTCGTACTGGAAGGAGGCGTGCACCTGGCGGCGGATGATCTGGCTGGGGGTGAGCGAAAGCTTCGGCCGCACGAACATGTCGTGGGCCTCGTTGCACTCGTCCATCCGCTCGGCGAGCGCCGCCAGCCAGCTCGCGCCCGATTCGATCACCGCGACCTTCGCCCCTGGGAAGCGGTCCAGCGCGCCCCCGGCGATCATGTACATCAGCGCCTTCTGGGCGTCGCACATCTGGATCGTGTAGTTGACGATCGCGCCGCCCGGGCCCTTCTCCTCACGGATGTCGGCGTCGGCGCGGCCGGAGCCGGTGTGCAGCACCAGGACCATGCGCAGCTGCTGGGCGGCCTCGAAGATCGCGTCCCAGCGCTCGTGATTGTACATGGGCAGGTCGCGCGGCATGAAGCTGGGCAGCATGGCCGACGTGAAGCCCAGGGAGGCCATTCGCTTCATCTCGGCGACGCCGCCCTCCACGTCGCGCACCGGGATGACACCGCACCGCACGAACCGGTCGGTGCGGTCCTTCAGCGTGTCGTGGTGCCAGTCGTTGTAGATCCGCGCCGTCGCCGCCTCGGCCTCGGTGTTCTCGATCAGCGAGGTGAACATGGCCGTGCTGGGGAAGATGATCTCGGCGTCGATGCCCTCGCCGGCCAGCTCCTCCAGGCGCACCTCGATGTTGCTGGCCCCCAGACGGTTGGCGCGGCTGAACTGATCGCCGTTCTTGTCCAACCTGGGCTGGCTGTTGATGCGCGAACGGTTCAGCACGCTCGAGCCGGCGCGGGTGACCATGTAGTCGCCCTCCTTCTCGGAGCGGATGCCGAACCTGGCCAAGTCCGGCGAGATGTTCTGGACGTAGAGCTCCTTCGGTTCGACAAAATGCCCGTCGGCGCTGAAGATGAAGGACATGGCGAAGGCCTCGAACCGGTTGGACGCCGCAGACGCTTGGCACAACCGCCAGCCGGGGTCCATCCTGAGGCCTTCGGTAGCTGCTCAGCCCTCCGGTCTCTGCCCCAGCCAATCGCGAAGCACCTCCTCGCGATGCTCGTCGATTGCGGGCGGCGGGCTCAGACCTAGGCCGGCGCGCTCGCCGGTGTGGCCCCAGCGGATGGCGTTGGCCACGTTGGGCCACTCCCCGAAGGCGCCCTGCGCCAGATCGCGGGCGGCGAAGTGGGGGTGCTGGATGATGTCGGTGATGTGCAGGACGGTGCTGCCCGGGCAATCCCACTCGACGAACCGGCGGTCCCATTCGGCGGCGTCGGCGGTCGCGAAGATGGCGCCAAGCTCCTCCCTGAGCGGGGTCGCCCCCGGCGCGGCCTCGAATTCCAGCTCCTTGCCGGTGTGCCGATCGATCAGATCCTCGCGCCCGACGCCCCGGCAGAAGTTGGTCCAGAATTTCTTCTCCAGGGCGCCCAGCAGCACGGCGCGCCCGTCCCTGGACCGGTAGGTGTTGTAAAACTCCCGTGGGGGCGGCGCCGCCGTGGGGTCCGGGCGGCCGAGGTCGCCGGTGAAATAGGCGAGCGCAATGTCGGCCCGGTGGGCTTCCACCACCGTGTCCCAGTTGGAGATGTCGATCCAGGCTCCCTCGCCCGAGCGGGTTCGTTCGAAGAGGGCCGCGGCGATCGCGAAGCAGGCGTAGGTCGAGCCCATCTCGTTGCCCCAGCTCGTGAAGTTGCGCCCGAGGAAGGGCTCGCCGTCGCGCCAGTCGACATTCAGGCTGTCGGCCAGGGCATCCATGTTGAGGCCGTGCGAGGGCATGCTGGCGAGCGGCCCGGTCTGGCCGAAGCCGGTGATCGAACAGACGATCAGCTCGGGCCGGCGCCGGCGCAGGGCCTCGAGGTCGATCCCCATGCGCTTGAGCGCCCCCGGCAGGAAGTTCTCGATCAGCACGTCAGCCTGGGCGGCCAGGTCAAGGCAGATCTCCTGGTCCTTGGGGTTCTTCAGGTCGAGCGCGATGGAACGCTTGCCGCGCGCCTGGCTCTGGTGGTGGCCATTCTCCAGCCGCGGCCCGACGCCGCCGATGTAGCGGATGCGGTCGCCGATCCCCGGCGCCTCCACCTTCACGACGTCGGCGCCCAGGGCCGCGAGCTTCACCGAGCATTGATTGGCGGGGATGAGGATCCCGACGTCGAGGACCTTGACGCCGGCGAGCGGCCGATAGGATCCGACAGGGGGCGTCTTGGCTCTGTCCATTCGATGTCCTCGCTTGCCGGGTCGGATGGTATAGACGCACACCAGAAGGCCCCGTCAATTGCGCCGGACCATCGTGCCCCGGGGCCCGCAGTCCGGCCCGGACGGACGTCGCCCGTTCTCGAGAAGGATGCGCTGATGGAAGGGATGGATGATGTTCTCACCCCGGAGGACGACAACTTTCATCCCATCGGCGACCCGCACTGGTTCTGGCACGAGACCTGTTTCTTCTATTTCTACATTGCGGAGAAAAAGACAGGCTGCTGGCTATACAACTATATCCGGCCCAACATCGGGCTCGCCGGGGGCGGATGCTGGGTCTGGGACGACCGCTCGTTCTTCCACATGGAGGCGCCTTACTACGCCAACTACTCGGCGCTGCCGCTGCCGGCCGAACGCGACCTGCGGGACTTCACCTTCCCGAGCGGCGTGCGCATGCGGATGCTGGAACCGCTCGCCAAGTACCATCTGACCTACGCCGATCGCGACTGGATCGCGGTGGACGTGGTCTGGGATGCGATTCAGAAGCCGTGGGTCCGGGCGAAAGGCGAGCCCCCCGTGGCCTCGCACTGGGAGCAGTTCGGCCACGTCACCGGCGAGCTCACCCTGCATGGCGAGCGGATGAGGGTGGATTGCCTGGCCATGCGCGATCGCACCTGGTCGTTTCGCTCCGAAAAATGGAAGACCCATGGCGGGACCGCCTACGCCAGCGCCGCCGCCTCCGGCGACCTTAATTTCCTGGCGACCGGCGGCGAGAGCATCGGCGGCTTCTTCACCGAGAACGGGGAGCGGCGGGCGATCGCCACGGGCGAACGCAGGGTCGAGCGGCACGCCGACAACGGGTACATCACGCGCATCGAGCTCGACGCCACCGACACGGCCGGGCGCCGCCTCGTCGCGGTCGGCGAACCTGTCAGCCGCCTCGCCATGCCGCTTCCTGGCCTGCACGCGGTGGTCTGGACCAGCACCGTCGCCTGGACGATCAACGGCGTCCGCTGCTGGGGTGAGGATCAGGACCCCTGGCCGCTCGCCGAGTGGGCGCAATTGCGCCGGTCCGGCAGGGCCGGGCGCGCGCTCTGAGCGGCCGCTCTTCACGCGACCAGAACAGCAAGCCCAAAAAAAGCGGAGGCCGCCCGAGGGCGGCCTCCTTGGTGTCGCTGTGTGTGGCTGCGGCGCCGATCAGCTGCCGGCGCTGGAGCCGAAGCGGTACTTGAGGCCGAAGCCGAACATCCTGGGCGGCGCGTAGATGGCCGCGTAGTCGCCCAGCGAAGAGGCCTGCTCCAGGTCGTCCACGCCGGCCTTGTAGAGCTGGTTCGTCACGTTGGTCATGAAGAACGACAGGTCCACCGGGTGGCCGTAGATCTGATGCCAGGTCGCCCGCAGGTCCAGCGTGCTGTAGGCCGGCTGCACCGCATGCGGGTCGAGGTTGCTGGTGGTGATCAGCCACACCTTGCTCTGGTAGTTCCAGGTTCCGCCGAAGGTGATCACACCGATGGCCGGATCGAGCGGCAGCTCATAGTCTGCCGACAGCCCCAGCTTGTTACGCGGCGTGAAGCCGAAGGCGTTGTGTCCGCAGAAGCCCGCGATGGCGAAGGCGAAGGGGTTGCAGGGGCTCACCCCGTTCGACAGGGGATAATCCGTGGCCAGGTGCCTGAAGGCCGCGTCGGTGTAGGCGTAGACGAGATTGAGCGTCATGCCGCGGAAGGGCAGCAGGGTCCCTTCGAACTCCACGCCCTGGATCACCGCGTCGTCGACGTTGCGCACCGCCGACACGGGCGCCTGCCCCGCGGCGGTCGGTAGGACGACGTTCTGCTGGATCTTGCTATAGTTGTCGTGGAACAGCGCCACGTTGGTCCGCAGCTTCACGCCATTGAAATCGAAGTCCGCCTTGGCGCCGATCTCCACGGACAGGTCGTATTCCGGCTGGTACCGCGGATCCACCCCGGGAGGCGCCGTGCCGTTGAGACCGCCGGGGCGATAGCCTTGGCTGACCTTGGCGTAGAGCATCTGCGAAGGCGTGATCTGGTAGCTCGCGCCGCCGGTGTAGGTCAGGGCGTTGTAGTGCGTCGTGGCCTCGAGGCAGGGGCTCGGCGGCGTTCCGAACGGCACGCAGACGCCGTGCGGAATCGTCGTGACGCTCGCAGGCAAGCCGGGCGCCGGGCTCGGCGCGAGGTAAGTGGTCTCCTGCGTATGGTTGTCGTCGACCGTGTAACGGACGCCGCCGCTGATCTTCAGGCCCTGGACGAAGTCGCGCAGGTCGATTTCGGCGTTGCCGTAGCCGGCCGTCTCCCAGGTCTTGGTGTACTGGACGCCGACACGCTGCGTGAAACCGGTGCTGAGCGTGGCGTTCTCGAACGCCCCCGCGGGCTTCTGGGCGTCGGTGTAGGCCCCCGCCGACCAGGACACCCGGTCGTCGAACAGCTTGCCGGACAGCCGGAACTCGTCGCTGAACTGTTCCTGGAAGTTGAAGGGCAGGAAGGCCCCGGGGCAGCCCGAGTGGCAGGGCACGATCAGCTGGCCGTTGCCGCCAGAGAAGTTCTGGGCCTCGACATCCTTCGTCCAGATAAAGCCGAAGATGTTCTTGACCGTGACGACGCCCAGGTCCGCGGTGGTGGTGTTGACCACGAAGATGTTGTCGCGGTTGTCGAACAGCGGATTGGTGTCGAAGACCTGCCGCGGTCCGAGAGCGAGCTGACGGGTCACCCCGGCGTTGAGGGCCGCCAGATAGTTGGCGGGGGTGAACGCCTGCACGCCTTGCGCCGCAGGCACCACGTTTCCGAGCGCGTCGATCCCGTACAGAGGCGCGATCGGGTTCCCCGCACCGGCGACGGCGTTCGCAATGGCCCCGACGATCGGCTGGTAGAGGTACTCGAGCTCCACCGAGGTGCCGTTCTCATGGGTGTGCTCGTAGGCGATCGAGGTGTAGTTTTCGAGGTGCTCGGTCGGCTTGATGACGATCCCGAAGCGGTAGGATTCATAGGCGACGTTGTCGAGGTCGCGGCCGTTGAAGAGGTTGGTGGTGAAACCGTCGCGGCGGCTGATGTCGGTCGCCGCCCGCACCATCAGCTTGTCGGGGATGATCGGCAGATTGATGGCCGCGGTGAAGTCCCTCAGGCCGTAGTCGCCGACCTTGCCTTCCACATAGCCGTCGAAGCTGTTGGACGGCTTCTTCGGATAGATCATCACGTTGCCGCCGTCGGTCACCCGGCCGAACTGGGTGCCCTGCGGGCCGCGCAGCACCTGCACGCTGTCGAGGTCGAAGAAGGCGCCGTGGCCGAGCCCGGTCGGCGAGACGATCGGCACGTCATCGTAATAGGGGATGACGGCGTTGAACTGGTTGCCGTAGGAGTTGGACTGGCCGCGGATCGCGTAGACCACGTTGGCCCGGTCGGAAATCGTCGCCGGGACCGTCAGGCCCGGGGTGAAGTTCGCAAGGTTTTGCGGGTCGAAGACCCCGACCGTGTCGATCGCCTTCTGGGTCACCACGGTGACCGCGACCGGAACCTTCTGCAGGTTTTCCGAGCTGCGCCGCGCCTGCACCACCACTTCCTGGAGTGAGGTCGTGCTTTGATCTGTCGCTGCGGCCGTGTCGGCCGCCGTAGCCGTCGCGGCGCTCACCGCCGACGGAAGCGCCAGGACCGCAGCCCCCGCCGCCATCAAGGCGATACTGGACGTGGAAAACAACCCATTACGAAGCATAAAGCTATCCCCATTTGACGGGGGGCGACCCCCCATAGCGTAATCGTTGGCGGGGGCTCTAGCTTAGGAGGGCGGGAACGTCGACGCCGATACGGCCGTCGGCGTCATTGCGATGCCGGACTGTGGCGCGGATACCACAAACAGTGACGCCAAATTCAGAATCCGCTAATATCTATTTTCAATGTGTTACCCGGACATGCCTTTGTGACGCTGAATTATGCCGGGGCGCCAATTCTACTCGGCGCGATAATTATCCACAGGGCGTCGCCCTGGTGGGGCGGAACATCGTCGTCGCCCGAGCTCGGTCACGGCGCGCGCGTTGGCCCGAATCGCTTGGCCTAAGCGCCATCCGCCTCGGGTGGGGTCGCAGCTCAGCGAGCGGCGTGGCCGCCGCCTACGAACGGCCGCGCGCCCTCCGCCGGCGCCAGCTCAGAAGCGGCCTCCGTCGATGAAGTAGACCTGACCCGAGATGTAGGACGAGGCCGGCGAAGCCAGGAAGATGGTGGCGCCGACGCATTCCTCGTTCCGCCCGAACCGGCCCAGCGAGATCCGCGGAAGGATCCCCTGGGCGATCGGGTGCTGGGCCATGGTCCCGGTCGTGTCGATGGTTCCCGGCATGATGCAGTTGGCCCGCACCGCCGGACCGAACTCCTGCGCGGCGTACTTGGTGAGCAGCATCAACGCGCCCTTGGCCATTCCGTAGGCGAGATGGCCCTTCTGCGGAATCATGCCCGTGGAGGAGGTGACGGTGATGACGCTGCCGCCGCCGGCGGCGACCATTCTCGGCCCCAGGTTGCGAAGGAAGGTGAAGGCGCTCCCGTAGATCACGTCCCACTGCTGACGCCACTCGGCCTCGCTGATCTCGGCGATGCCGCGCCCGCGCTCCTGCGACGGGGTGGCGTTGTGAAGCAAGACGTCCACCTTCCCCTTCAGCGCCCAGGCCTCGGCGCAGACGCGCTCGACATCGGCCGTCGACCCGAGATCGGCGGGAATGGCGTGGGCCTTGCCGCCGGCGGCGGTGATTTCCCGCGCGAGCGCGTCCAGCGTCTCGCGGGTGCGGCTGACCAGCACGACCTCGGCCCCCGCCTCGGCGAGCCCCTTGGCCAGGTGCGAGCCCAGGGCGCCCGTGGCGCCGGTCACCAGGGCCACCTTGCCGTCTAGCCTGAACTGTTCCGTGTATATGGCGCTCCTCCCTGTTGCCCGATGCTGCTGGTCGCGGCTTTGCGGGCCGCCGGCCGGATCACCCAAGCGCCCCGTCCGCCCGATCGTGGGCGGCCAGACCCTACGTCCGGCGGGCGCAGCCGCAAAGAGGATACTTCATTCCTGGGCCGAAGGTTTCGCCGGCCTCTCCGTCGGGCCCGGCGCGGGACGCATCGATCCTTCCTGCATGACGGTTGCGACCAGCCGGCCGGTGCGGTCGAATATGCGCCCGCGGTTGAGGCCGCGGCCGTCGCCGCTCCAGGGCGCGTCGTGCTGGATGAGCAGCCAGTCGTCCATCCGCACGTCGCCGTGGATCCACAGGGCGTGGTCGATGCTGGCGATGCGCGCGCCGCCGGAGAACCAGCGCAGCCCGTGCGGCACGAGGGCCGCGCCGAGCAACATCATGTCGGACGCATAGGCGAACACGATGCGCTGAAAGGCCTGCGACGGATCCGGCAGGGGCGCCGCTATCCGCAGCCAATATTCCTGCGGCGCGGCGCGGTCGGCGATGTCGTAGCGCCGCTCCAGGTCGGTCGAGCGGAACCGAAAGGGCGAGGCGCGGTTGATGAGCGCCTTGGCGGCCGCGGGAAGGCTGTCCAATCGCGCGGCCCGGACGTAGTCGTCTTCCAGGCTCTCCGGCGGGGGGACCGCGGGCGCCGCGACCTGATGCAGGAAGCCCTCCAGCAGGGGCTGGAACGAGGCCGAAAGACTGAGCAGCGGCCGCTCGTCCTGGGAGACCAGCACCCGCCGGAAGCTCAAGCTACCCCCGTCCGCATCCTCGGCCACCGCGAACTCGAGGGGCGAGGTGGTGACGCCCGCCCGGATGAAATAGGCGTGGAGCGAATGGACGCGGCGCTCGTCCCTCACCGTCCGCGTCGCCGCCGCCAGGGCCTGAGCGACCAACTGGCCCCCGAAGAGCCGTCGGGATTCGCCCTCCATCCCGGCTATCCGGAATTGGCCCGCCCCCTGCGCCTCCAGATCGAAGAGGCGCAGCATCCGCTCGACAAGCGCTCGGTCGCGTGGGCGCGAGTCTTCGTCGGCCCCTCCCGCTGGGATTTCCGCATTGGTCATGACACTACCTGGGTCCGCTCCCCGTGACTGTGTTCGCGCGGCGCCCGCCGACCGTCCGCCTATTGACACCCGCCTCGCACCCGTCTGTCTGAGGGTGCTTTTGCGCCAATTCAAGCGTCGCAGCGGACGCCCCCGTTGTGGGGAGATCGGCAAGGGAGAGCGCCATGGACGACGAGGTTCTCTGCACGCTCGACGGGGGCGTGGCCCTCGTCACCCTCAATCGACCCGATCGGCTCAACGCCTTCACCATCGAAGTCGGCCGCGCCTACGACCGCTGCATGGCGCGGCTCGGCGCCGACGCGACGGTCCGGGCGATCGTGATCACCGGGGCCGGAAGGGGCTTCTGCGGCGGGGCCGATGCGGGCCGGTTGGCGACGATAGCGAAGGATCGGGCGAAGCTGGCCGATCCCGAGATCTCACCCCTCGAGACCCTGACCTCGGCCCCGCCCCACCTCCGCCGTCGTTACTCGGCGGCCGCGGCCGTTCCACAACCGGTCATCGCCGCGGTGAACGGCGCCTGTGCGGGGGCCGGCCTGGCGCTGGCGGTCTCGTGCGACGTGCGTTTCGCGAGCGCCGATGCGTTCTTCTCGGGGATCTTCGGACGCCGCGGTCTTGTGGCGGAAAACGGCCTGGCCTGGACCCTCCCGCGCCTTATCGGCCACGGCGCGGCCAGCGACATGCTCCTCAGCGGCCGCAAGATCGACGCGGCGACCGCGCTTCGTTATGGCCTGGTGAACGAGGTCCTGCCCCCCGAGGCGCTGATGGGCCATGCCCTGGCCTATGCGCGTGACGTGGCCGCAAACGTGTCGCCGAGGTCGGCGCGGATCATCAAGGCCCAGCTCCAGGGGTCCGGCGAGCAGACCCTGAGCGAGGCGCTGGCGGCCTCGGACGCCGCCCTGCGCGAGGCGCTGGCTTCGGAAGATTTCCAGGAGGGGGTCGCGGCGATGCGCGAGAAGCGCCAACCGGTGTTTCCGGACGAGGCGCGGTAGGCCCCCGCCTCAGATCACCTTCGCCTCGCGCAAAGCCCGCACCTGCTCGCCCGTGCGGCCAAGCTCGGCGAGCAGCTCTTCGGTGTGCTCGCCCAGTTTCGGCGCCGGCCGGAACACCTCGAACTTCTGGCCGGAGATCGGCGCCGGCCAGCCGACGTAGGTGAAGGGGCCGGCGTCCGGATGGACCCCCTCGTAGATGATCTCGCGGGACTTCAGCTGCGGATCGTCGCGCAGGTCCGCCGGCCGGTGGGCGGGCCCCATGGCGATGTCGTGATCGAGGGCCGTCTGCACCCACTCGGCCTGGGTCCGGGTGTGGAAGATCTTCTGAAGCTCGTAGCGCAGCTCCAGCTGTCCGCCCGCGAAGTCGACCGGGGCGAGCTCGTTCTTTTGCTCGAGCAGATCTTCCCGCCCGACGGCGCGGCAAAAATTGTCCCAGAACTTGTGCTCTATGCCGCAGAACAGGATGAACCGCTTGTCCTTGGTTTCATAGAACTGGTACTTCGCGCTTCCGCCCGAGCCCGAAGACGACATCCCGCGCCGGTCAGTCAACCGGTGCTCGTTCCAGGCGTTGGTGGCGGGAAACCAGATAGTGGAGAGAACGGCGTCCGAGCCGGCGCCGTCGATGTAGAGTCCCTCGCCGGTGCGGTCCCGGTGCCGCAACGCCGCGATGGCCGAGAGCGCCGTGTAGCTGGCCCCCACCGTCGTGCCGTCGTTCATGCCCTCGCCGGTGGAGCGCACCAGCCCGTCCTCGCCCATCGCCACCGGCGAGCCGCCTGCAAGGGCGCCCATCATCTGGCCGTGGGTCGGGATCTGGGCGTACGGCCCATGGGCGCCGTATCCCGTGCATTGGGCGTAGATGATGTCCGGCTTGACCTTCTTCTGGTCCTCGTAGCCGATGCCGAGCTTGGCGCAGGCGTCGCCCGCGAAACCGTCGACGAAGATGTCGGCGGTCTTCAGGAGTTCGAAGAAGATCTTGCGCCCCTCGTCCGACCGCAGGTTCAGCGTCATGCTGCGCTTGTTGCGGTTCACGTAGATATGGGGGGGACTGTGGTGCGGGGTGATCTGGCCCAGGAAGTCACGCAAATAGTCGCCGACGCCCGGCGCCTCCACCTTGATGACGTCCGCGCCCAGGTCTCCGAGTATTCTGCTGGTCTGATCGCCGTTGAACAGGACGGCGCATTCCAGGACGCGGACGCCCTTGAGGAGCTCGATCATGAGGTCAATCCCGCTGCGTCAAGAAAACCGGACGGCGCCGCCGCCGGTTTGGCTTGGAACCCATCGAAGCGGTCGCTCGCAAGAACGGCTCGGCCCGACACGGTCCCTCCCCTGTTGCATGGGCCTTTCCAGCCGCCGCCTCGATCGCCGCCGCGACGGCGATATGCGCCGCCCGACCCTGGCGGAAGGTTGAGTAGCCCGTTTGAAAAGCCCCAACAAGAGACAAAGGCGCTCGCCCGGGACGCCGCTCCGGGCCTTTTCGCGGCCGCTGGCGGGCGCAGGTCGGGCTCAACTTGTAGACTGACGGGTAGAATAGTATCCTTTTCCCGGGGCCGAGCCGCCTCGCAAGCCAACTGGTCGCCCATGCCCTTGCCGAAGGCGCGAAAGATCCGCAGAGGGAACTGCAGGCGACGCTCTGTCGGGTCTTTGCGGAGGACGAGCAATTGACGGAGTCGGCCCTGAAGACCCCCGCGAAGGCCCCAAGGCGAGTCCCCGCGACACGGCCCGAGGTCGAGTCGCCGCCGGCGGGCTCGGCGAAGCTGGGAACCGTCATCGCCAGGCAGATCGAAGCCGAGGTGCTGAAGGGGGGATGGCGGATCGGACAGCCGCTCGGCTCCGAAGCCGAGCTCATGGAGCGCCACAAGGTCGGCCGGTCCACCTTGCGCGAGGCTATCCGGCAATTGGAGGCCCATGGCGTCGTCAGAATGCTGAGGGGCGTCGGCGGCGGCCTGATCGTCGCCGAGGAGCCCCACCAGGCGGCCGAGCACGCCCTGACGATCTATCTCGAGCTGCTGAACGCGAGCGCCGACGAGCTCTTCGAGGCCCTCGGGGTCTTGGAGCCCTTGGCGGCCCGCCTGGCGGCCGACCGCGCCGAAGAGCAGGATGTTCAGACGCTCAGATTGACGATGGACCGTCTGCTCAAGGCGCCCGCCCGGCTGGAGGACTTCGTCTCCGCGCACGTCGCCATCCGCAAGCTCGTCGTCGAGATGGCCAACAATCCCGCCCTGACGATCTTCATCGGCGCCCTCACCCGCTTCATGGTCGAGACGCTCGCCGATCAAATCGCCGCGAAGTTCCCCAGAGCGAACGTCACCGCCTCGGTCGACCACAAGCGCAAGATCGTCGATGCGATCGTCGCGCGGCGGCCGGCCGACGCCGAGAACGCCATGCGCGACGACCTCGGGCACCGGCACATCAGCCTGGCGGACACCTTCAGGGCCCAGTCGGCGCGCGAGATGGTCGACGCCAGGTCGATCACCAGCGCGACCACGACGCGGATTCATCCGAAGCTCGGGCAGGTCGTCGCCATGACCATCGCCCACGAGATCCATCGCCGCGGCCTGCCGGCGGGGGCGAAACTGGGCGCCGAACCCGATCTCCTGGCGAAGTATGGCGTAAGCCGGGCGGTCTTCAGGGAAGCCATTCGCATCCTGGAGGTGCATGGAGTCGTGCGCACGCGGCGGGGCCATGCGGGCGGACTATTGGTTTCGGAGATGGATCCCGGCTACGCAGTCGCCTCCGCCGTGGGGTTTCTTCAAGCCGGCAAGATGAAGCTTGCCCATTTCCGGGAAATTCGCGGCCAGCTGGCGGTCAACTGCGCGGCCCTGGCCGCTCGGCGCATCGACCCGCAAGGCCGCGAGAGGCTTGCCGAAGCGCTTTCCCGTCACCTCGCCTCCTCCGACGCCGACGCCGCCTCGACCGCCCAGACCCTTCACGAGCTGATCGGCGAACTCAGCGGCAACCGCGCCTTGTCGATCTTCAACCGGGTGGTGCTGGAGGTGAACGCCGCGCCCCCGCGCAGCCGCCTGCCCGACCAGGAGACGCAGACTCTGAGGCGCAACGACACGCGGATCGTGGAAGCCATATCGCGCGGCGACGAGCCGCTGGCCCGGCGGCGCATGATCGAGCACATGCATGACACGGGCAAGTGGAGCGAGATGGGCCTTACCGTCTTCGGCTGATCGGGGATCTTCGGTCCGGCGGCCCCGCGCCGGACGCGTCAGCTTGACGACCGCCCGGCGCCGCGCCCTATTCACCCCGACGCATAGGGATCCCCACGCCATGGCGCGAAAAGAACGACTGACAGTGGTCACCGGCGCCAACTCCGGGATGGGGCGCGCCACGGCGGAGCTCCTGCGGTCGCGCGGCGAGCGGGTCATCGGGCTCGATCTCGCCCAAGCCGATGTCGCAGCCGACGTGGCGACGCCCGTCGGCCGGCGCGGCGCTCTTGAGGCCATCGCCGCTCTCGCCCCCGACGGTCTCGATGCGGTGATAGCCTGCGCCGGCGTAGCGATCCCGGACGGCCCCAAGGTGATCGCGGTCAACTATTTCGGCACAGTCGCCCTGGTCTCGGGATTGTGGCCGCTGCTGCAGGCGGGACGGGACCCGCGGGCGGTGGTCATCAGCTCGTCGGCTTCCATCTATGAAGTCGACCCCGCCCTGGTGTCGCTGTGCCTCGCGGGGGACGAGGCGGGCGCCTGCGCGCGCGCCGAAGACAATCCCAACGCCTATGCGTCCTCCAAGCGCGCCACCAGCCGCTGGATCCGCCGCACCGCCATAACCCCCGGCTGGGCTGACCGGGGCGTGTTGCTCAACGGCATCGCCCCGGGCGTCGTGCGCACGCCCATGACCGAGGGCATGTTCGGCACCGAAGAAGGCCGCCACCGGCTGCACGAATCCACGCCCAGAGCGACCGCCTCCTACGCCGCCCCGACCGACGTCGCGCCGCTGCTGGCGTTTCTGGCCAGTCCCGAAAACCGCTACATGGTCGGGCAGATCCCCTTCTGCGACGGAGGCACGGACGTCCTCCTGCGCGGCGAAGATATCTTCTGAACAGAATACGGAATTTCTAGATGAGCCTGGACGCAAGAATACGCGCCTCCCTCGTGCTGCCGGCGATCTGCGCGCCCATGTACCGGATCACCAACCCGGCGTTGGTGCGCGAGGCCTGCAAAGGCGGACTGGTCGGCGGCCTGCCGCGCCAGAACGCCCGCGACCTCGAGACCTTCGAGAGCTGGCTGGCGGAAATCCGCACGGCGCTCGACGCGCACGCCGCAGCTCATCCAGGCGCGCGGATCGGGCCGGTCGCCGTCAACCTTTCGCGCCTGCCCGACGACGAGCTGCGCGCGCACCTGGCGATCTGCCGCAAGTACGGCATCGAGATCATCATCAGCGCCATGGGCGACCCGACCGAGCTCATCAAGCGGGTGCACGAATGGGGAGGCAAGGTCTTCCACGACGTCACCACGATCCGTTTCGCGGAGAAGGCGATCGCCGCGGGCGCCGACGGCCTGACCTGCATCGGCTCGGGCGGCGGCGGCCACTCCGGCACTGTCAGCCATCTGGCGCTGATCCCCAAGATCCGAGCCATGTTCGACGGGACGATCATCATGGCGGGCGGGATCTCCACCGGCGCGACGATCCGGGCGGCCGAGATCCTCGGCGCCGACCTCGCCTATCTCGGCACCCGCTTCATCGCGACCCAGGAAGCCCGCGCCGATCCCGAGTACAAGCAGATGCTGGTCAGCGGCGCGGCGGCGGACGTCATCTACACGCATAAGGTGGCCGGGGGCGCCGCCAACTGGCTGATGGAGTCGCTGCGGCGCGTCGGCCTCGATCCCCTCAATCTGCCCGAGCCCGGCCCCAAGGGCGGTCACGCCCACCTGCCGGAGGGATTGCGGCCCTGGTTCAACATCTGGAGCGCCGGTCAGGGGATCGAGCTGATCCACGACATTCCGACGGTCGCCGAGCTGGTCTTGCGCCTGCGACGCGAGTATGTGGCCGCCTGCGAGATCCCGGACATGGCCGAAGCGGCGCGCCTCGCGGACCAGGCCAAGGAGCTCGCAAGCTAGAGCACGATGCGATCAGACGGAATCGTCTAATCGTTGAATCGTGCTCTAGAATTCAAAGACTTGGAGCGCGTTCTCGTCGCAAAAGCGGTTCCACTTTTGCGGAACGCGCTCTAGCGCGCTTTCCCGCAAAAGCGGCGTCGCCTGGCGGCCTGCTCGCGAGCAAGCCATTGAATCCGAAGCTCGATTCGACGATCAGGCGGAATCGCCCGGTCGCGTCGGGCTACAGGCTCGCGCCGGCCCTGCGCTGCGCCGGGCCGCACGCCGCCATTCTGTGAGGCCCTGTCACCGTTGCTTGCGCCCGCGGCCACTTCTCGACCGCCGACATGAGGGTTTAGGATAGAGCGACTGCGCGGGAGCATGCCGCGCCCCGCCCGCCGCCAAGGCGGTCGCATGAGGGGTGAAGCGCCTCCGCCGGACGAACGAACGTTCGTTGGCCTTAGAAGGGAAGGGATCGCGCCATGGACTTCGACTGGACCGAGGAGGATGTGGAGTACCGGACGAGCGTACGCGCCTTCCTCGCCGAAAACCTGCCGGCCGGCTGGCACGGCTACGACAAGACCAACCTGCCCAAATACAAGGCCGACGCACGGGCCTTTTGCGAAGCCCTGTCCGCCCGCGGCTGGCTCACCCAGAACTGGCCGCGCGAATATGGCGGCCAGGACGCCTCGCCCTGGCGCCACGCCATCCTGTCGGAAGAGCTTTGGCCGCTCGGTGAGCCGCGCGGCTCACAATATATGAACGTCAACTGGATCGGGCCGGCGATCATGGTGGCCGGCACGCCCGAGCAGAAGGCCTACCACCTCGGCCGCATCTCGGCCGGCGACGTGTTCTGGTGCCAAGGCTTCTCCGAGCCGGACGCCGGCTCCGACCTGCCGTCCCTGCGCACCCGGGCCGTGCGCGACGGCGACGACTACATCGTCAACGGCTCCAAGATCTGGACCTCGCACGTAGGGACGGCCGACTTCTGTTTCCTGCTGGTGCGGACCGACCCGGAGGCGTCGAAGCGCGCAGGCATCAGCATCCTGCTCATGCCGATGGACCTGCCGGGAATCGACGTCCGCCATATCGACGGTTTCGTGGGCGAGCAGTCGTTCCACCATCTGGTCTTCACCGACGTGCGCGTCCCCGCCGTCTACCGGCTGGGCGAGGAGAACCGCGGCTGGGACATCGTCCGCCGCGCCCTCTCGTTCGAGCGGGTGGGCGCCGCCCACTACGACACCGCCACCCTGATCCTCAACGAGGTGGTGGAGGAGGCGCGCCGCACCGGTCTGCTGGACGACGGGGAAATCCAGTCCAAGATCGGCGAAGCGGAGGCGGCGATCGCGGCCTCCCGGCTGCTGACCTACCGGGTTGTCGACTTAAGAGCCCACGGCTCGCCCCCGACCACCGACTCGAACATTGCGCGGGTGGCTCAGACCCAGGCGCTGCGCCTGGTGGGCGAGCTGGCCCACGTCGTGTTCGGTGAAGCGGGGCTGGAATCGCACAGCCCGGGCGACATCCGCCGCGCCCTCGCCTACAGCGTGGCCGCCGGCACCACCGAAATGCAGCTGGACCAGATCGCGTCCGGCCACCTCAACCTCCCCAAGTTCAAGGGCTGATCCATGGACCTCACGCCAGACGACGTTCAACGCCAGATCCTGGATTCGGTAGGGCGCATCCTTGAGCGGGGCGCCGATCCGCAGCACACCCGCGCCCTGCTCGAGGTCGGCAAGTACGACGAGGCCCTGCATGCGGAGCTCGCGGCGGGCGGGTTCTTCGAGCTTCCCCAGGCGGCGGGGCCGCTCGAGGCGGCGCTCGTGTGCGAGACGGTGTCCAAGGCTGCGGGGCTGGTGGCGGCGACCGCGACCGGTCTCGTCTACCCGATGCTGACAGGCGAAGCCGCGCCGGGCCCCGTCGCCCTGGCTAGCGACAAGGGGCAACCCTTTCGCCTCGGCCAGTTCGCCAAGGTCATCCTCATCCTGCGGGACGGCGACGCCCTGAGGCTGACGCCGCAGCCCGGCGACGTGGAGCCGGTGGACAACGACCGCACCGGCTGGCCGCTCGCCAGGTTGAAGCCCGCCGCCCTGTCGCGGGCCGAGAAGGTGGGCGACGGCGCCCAGCTTCTGAACTGGTGGCGAACGGGGCTGGCGATCGACGCGGCCGGCGCCATGCGCGGCGCGCTGGATGTGACCGTCCGCTACGTCTGCGAGCGGATCCAGTTCGGCCGCCCGATCGGAACGTTCCAGGCGATCCAGCACCGCCTCGCGCAGATGACGGTCCAGGCCGAGGGCGTCTATTGGCTCGCGCTGGAGGCGGCGTACCGGAATGCGGAGCCCGCGGCCGCGGCGCGCGCCGCCACCTGGGCGACGACGACGAGCCCCCTCGTCCTGCGCGAGACCCAACAGATGCACGGGGCCATGGGCTTCACCCGCGAGTATCCGCTGCACCTCTGGACCATGCGCCTGCCGGCCCTGCAGCGCGAGCTCGGGGGCCTATCTGCCCACGCCCGCGCCGCCGCGAAGCTTCGCGTCGCGGCCTGACGCAAGCTCAGGGCTAGGATTGCCGCGGCGAGCTGGGCGCCCCGGCGGCGGATCGGCGCCGCCGGGTCTGGGGGACGAGCAATACCGCGCGCTCGCCGACTTTCGGCGATCGCTGCGCGAGTTTCTGGCCTTCAGCGACGCCGCCGCCCTCGCCGAAGGCGTGACGCCGCAGCAGCACCAGGCCTTGCTCGCCATACGCGGCTGCGGCGCCGGGGCGACGATCAGCATCGGCGACCTCGCCGAGCGCCTAGGCGTCGCCAACCACAGCGCGGTGGGACTCGTCGAGCGCCTTGTCGAGCGCGGCCTGGTAAGCCGCGGGCGCTCGCCGCAGGATCGGCGCCGGGTCATGGTGGAGCTGCGCCCGGAGGGCGCGCTGATCCTGGCGCGCATCTCGGCGCAGAACATCGGCGAGCTTGCGCGGATGGCCGGCTTCCTCGCGCAAGTCCGGCGCAGGATCCGCCAGGTTCGCGCCAAGGCGCCGCCATCCGACCCTTCAGGCTGACCGCGCGATTGGCGGAAGAATGGCGCAGTTGGCGGCGCCGATGACTGCTAAATCGCCATCGCCGGCCGAATGAAGGCCACTGGGCGCCCTCCGATTGCCTGAGGCTTCGCTGCTCCCACACTGATCTTTCGGAACGCTGGGTTCGGTTGAGGTTTCAGGGACGGGGCATGCTGAGGACATTAAGACCGGCGTCGGTCCGGTACGGATCCAACGCCTTCGTGGGGGCCTGCATCGCGGCCTTCGCCTTGATTTCCGGTTGCGCCTTCTACGCGGTGGTGAGCTCGGCGGGCTAGATCAGCCGGCTGTCGTAAGCCCAGTGCAGCAGCGCCTGCCGTTGCCGGGGCCGGCAGAAGAGGTCGCCGGGCGCGCAATGGCGGCGGATTTGCGTTGCGTGGCGGCGAATGGCCTTCCAGCGACCGATCTGTCGTTGGTCTTCGCCCGCCAGGCGCCGGCCCATGTAATAGCGGCAATACCACTGGAACCAGCCGCGCGGGTCGTCGGTGTGGATCCAGCCCTTGCGGCGCCAGACCGAGAGAGGTTGGCTGGCGTCGACTCCGAAATAGTTCAAAGCGGGATCCTTCCGGTGCGGGGACAGCTTCGCCTTTTCAAACCAGGCCGCCGGGAACTCATTCCTGCAGTCGGTCATGTACTTGCCGCCGAAGACGCCCAGCGCCAGCATCTCCGCCGGCGTAAGCTCGGGCGCGAAGCCCGGGGCGAACGCCTCGCCCGTCGGGGCGACGAGCTCATAGCGATACCCGTCCTGCATCCGGTCGCGCACCGTGACGACCCGCCCCATTCGCGCCTCTCCCAATCTCGAGCCGGCCCTCCTGCGTCCAGCGGCGGCCGACCCTGCGACAACGCCAACCGAGCCCCGAAGGTCGCTTCGCCGCCAAGCCTGCCGCGCCGCCGGCGCCCCGCCTGCGCCATTTTGATACGTTCATTGCCGGTTAAGGCGCAGGCAGTTTGGCTCGCCCCGAAGTCGTTGCGGAGAGTTCCAATGTTGAAGATCGCGTCGCCCTCGCGCCTGGCGGCCGCAGCCGCCCTCGCCCTGACGATGGCGACACCCAGTTTCGCGCAGAATGGCTACAACTACCACCACCATCGTCATTACTACCATCACTGGCGCGGCGACGGCGGGTGCGAGAGGCACCAGCGTCGCGCCGGGGCGATCGGCGCAGTGGCCGGCACCGTCGGCGGCGCGCTGCTGGGCGGGGCCCTCTCGCACGGGAACGTGGGCGGGACGCTGCTCGGCGCCGGCGGCGGGGCTCTCATCGGCCACGCCGTGGCCAAGCACAGCGTGCATTGCTGAGTTCGGCCCCCGAGCGACGGCGGCGGCCCCTGCGCCGCCGCCGGAGAAGGCCCGGCTCCCCTCGCCGGTTGACTTTGCCCCTCGCCGCCACACCTGCTGAACCGTAGGCCTTTCAGCAGGATCTTCGATGGCCGACCTGGCCCCAAGCGATGCGAACGCGCCCGCGACGGCGCAAGCCGCGCCGGCTTCCCCCGCCGCCGCGCCTACGCCGCTGCAGGGTCCGGCCCTGGCGGTGGTCTCCATCGCCCTGGCGCTCGGCACCTTCATGCAGGTGCTGGACAGCACCATCGCCAACGTCTCCATCCCCACCATCTCCGGGAACCTCGCCGTCAGCCCCGACCAGGGGACCTGGGTGATCACCCTCTTCGCCATGGCCAACGGGGTCTCGGTGCCCCTGACCGGCTGGCTGATGGGCCGCTATGGGGTGGTGAAGACCTTCTGCGCCTCGGTCGGCCTCTTCACCCTGGCCTCCTTCTTCTGCGGCGTCGCCTGGGACCTGCCGTCCCTGCTGCTGTTCAGGGTGCTGCAGGGCGGCGTCTCGGGACCGATGATCCCGGGCTCGCAGGCGCTGCTCATCTCGATCTTCCCTCCCACCAAGCGCAGCCTCGCGCTCGCCATCTGGTCGATGACCACCCTGGTCGCGCCGATCTGCGGACCGATCCTCGGCGGCTGGATCTCCGACAACACCAGCTGGCGGTGGATCTTCTACATCAACGTGCCGGTGGGGATCGTCTGCGTCCTCGTCTGCTACCGCGGTCTGATCTCGCGCGAGACCCCGACCTTCAAGCGGCCGATCGACACCGTGGGCTTCGCCCTCTTGCTGCTGTGGGTGTGCGCGGTCCAGGTCATGCTCGACCGGGGCAAGGACGACGACTGGTTCAGCTCGCCCCTGATCGTCACTCTCGCCGTGATCTCGGGCGTCGCTCTGGTCTCATGGCTCATCTGGGAGCTCACCGACCCCCACCCCATCGTCGACCTCTCGCTCTTCAAGTCGCGCAATTTCGCCCTTGGAACCTTGGCATACTGCCTCACCTTCGCGGTGTTCTTCGCGGGCAACGTGCTGCAGCCGCTGTGGCTGCAGACGCGGCTGGGCTATGTCGCCACCTGGGCGGGGCTGGTGGCCGCCCCGGCCGGCGCGGTGGCGGTGCTGCTCACGCCGATCTCCGCCCGGCTCGGCGCCCGCCTCGACGCGCGCATCTCCGGCTCGATCGCGCTCGTCGCCTTTTCGGGCTCCTTCTTCATGCGCGCCGGCTTCACCCCCGACGTGAACTTCGGGACCCTGGTGCTGCCCATGCTGGTCCAGGGCGTAGCCATGAGCACCTTCTTCGTCTCCATGCTCACCATCCAACTGAAGGACGTGCCGCCGCACCAGGTGCCCGCCGCCAGCGGGCTATCCAACTTCGCCCGGATCGTCGTCGGCGGCTTCGCCGCCTCCCTGGTCACCGTCCTCTGGGACCGGCGCGAGGCTTTCCACCAGAACGTGCTCGCCGACGCCCAGGCGACCCACGGCCGCGAATGGAGCCAGACCCTCGACATCCTCCAGGGACTGGGCGCCGGCAAGCAGCAGTCCCTCGCCAATCTCACCAACCAGGTGGTGAACCAGGCCTACACCGTCGCCGCCCTCGACCTCTTCTGGATGATGGGTGTGATGTCGGTGCTGATGGTTCCGCTCATCTGGCTCACGCGGCGCTCGCTGAGCGGGGGCTCGGTGGCGAGCGCCGAGTAGCGCCGGCGGACGCCGCCGCTTCCTTCGGCCTATAGTCCGCCGAAGGCCCTCGAGCCTGTCGTTTCGCGCCGCGACGCCCGGACGGCTCGCAAATGGGGATGGAACAGCGGCCGGCGATGGCCAAGGATGGCGCCGGGCGGAAACCGGACAGGAGGTCAATTTGCGCGCGGCGATTTTCAAGGCGGTGGGCGTGCCCCTCGCCATCGAGACGGTCCCGGATCCCGAGCCCGGCGAGGGCGAGGTCGTGGTCCGGATCGCGCGCTGCGGCGTCTGCGGAACCGACCTGCACTCCACCAGCGCCCACGGCTACACCCTGCCGGCCGGCTCCCGGCTCGGGCATGAATACGCCGGCGAGGTGGTCGCGGTGGGCAAGGGCGTCGAGCGTCTGAAGCTCGGCGACAAGCTGGCGGCGATGCCGGTGGTCGGCTGCGGCCGCTGCGAATACTGCCGGACCGGCATCGACATCCTCTGTCGGGAGTACAAGGGCTACGGCGGCGGCGCGGCCGAGTTCACCCGCACCGCCGAACGCGGCGCGACGCTGCTGCCCGCCACGGTCTCCCTGGCCGACGGCGCCCTGATCGAGCCGCTGGCGGTGGGCCGGCGCGGGGTGCGCCTGGCCGATCCGCAACCGGACTCGCGGGTGCTGGTGATCGGGCCGGGGCCGATCGGCCTGGCGGTGCTGTTCTGGCTGCGCCGCGCCGGAGTGAAACGGATCGCCACTCTGGCCAGCAGCAAGCGCCGCAAGGCCCTGGCCGAGACCATGGGCGCCACCGCCTTCGTCGTCGAGGGCGAAGGGGCGGCCGCCGAGATCGAGGCCGCCCTTGGCGGTCCGCCGGACATCGTGTTCGAGGCCGCCGGCGTCCCCGGCGTGGTGGCGCGCGCCATCGAGCTGGTGCGGCCGCAGGGATCGATCATCGCGCTGGGCTTTTGCACCGCGCCCGAGCCCATCGTACCGGCGGTGGCGCTGATGAAGGACGTCAATCTGCGGTTTTGCATCATCTACACCCGCGAGGACTTCGAGGACTGCGCGCGCGCCCTCGAGGCCGACGCCGAAGCGGCCCGGGCCATGGTCACCGAGACGGTCGGCCTGGACGCCTTCCCGACCGCGTTCGAGGATTTCCGCGCCGGCGCCGTGGGCGCGGGCAAGCTGATGCTTGATCCCTGGGGCTAGGGTTGAGGCCCGAGCGCCGATGCGCACACGCAAAGCCTTGAGCCGCCTTTAGGCGGCCCGAAACCGAGCCAGGAGTCTTCGGATGCCCCAAGGTCCCGCCGTCCCGATGGAATGGGAAGCGTTCCTCCGTCGCATCGCGCCGCTGGACAAGACCCTCGACTACCTGATCGACCCCGATGACGCCTGGCTGAAGCAAGAGGCGATCCAGCAGCTCGTCATGAGCCTGTCGCAGGGCTACGGCGCCATCGTCCACCAAGACCTCCGCCACCCGCAGTTCTTCTCGTTCCTCAATCCGATCATCAAGTCGGCGGCGCCCAATCCCGACTACATGTACTACACGGCCTTTATCGAAGGCTCGGGGACCTACCGGATCTCCGGCTGGCGCGGCACCAACCTTTTCACGCATTTTTCGATCGGCTCCGGCTTCATCGGGGTCGACGACGTCGCCGGCCCGGCGATCGGCCACATCGACATCGACGAGCTCACCCTCGGCGCGAACGGCGCCTTCCAGGTGATCCTGAGCGCCGAGCGGCCGGCGGGCTACGAAGGCGACTGGCGCAAGCTCGATCCGCGCGCCAGGACCATCGGCGTGCGCGAGGCGAGCTACGACTGGCTGAACGAGGTGGACGGCCGCTACGCCATCGAGCGGCTCGACGGCCCTCAAACGCTGGAGCGGCCTACGCCCGAGGAGATCGCCCATCTGCTGGACCGCCTGGCCGGGTTCCCGGATCGCTACGCCAAGCTCTTCGTGCATTTCGTCAAGACGCTGAAGGACCAGCCGATCAACACGGTGACCGCGCGCACCTGGTCGGACATCGGCGGCCTGCCGGACCAGACCTACTATGAGGGCGTGTTCGAATTCAGCGAGGACGAGGCCCTGCTTTTCGAGACCGACGTCCCGGACAAGGTCCGTTACTGGCAGGTGCTGCTGGCCGACCCCTTGTTCAACACCATCGACTGGGAGAAGTGCCAGTCGAGCCTCAACGGCCATCAGGCCCGGCTGGACAGCGACGGCCGCTTCCGGGCGGTGATCGCGATCAAGGACCCAGGCGTCGCCAACTGGCGGGACCCGGCCGGTCGGCGCAAGGGCGTGGTGCAGGGGCGCTGGTACATGTCGAACTCGGCGCCCTTGCCGAAGATGACCCGGGTGAAGCTGGCCGAGCTCGACAGGCGTCTGCCGGCCGATACGCCAAGGCTTTCGCCGCAGGCGCGCAAGGAATCGCTGCTCGCCCGCTTCCGCGGCGCCCAGTTTCGGCGCAAGTGGTGAGGCGAAGTTAGGGTGTTCGCCGAAGGCGTCCAGGGAGGTTCGGATGGAGCTCGTCAACGCAAGGGTGCTGGCCGAGGGCCTAGCGTTCCCGGAAGGGCCGGTGGCGCTTTCCGACGGTTCGGTGATCCTGGTGGAGATCAAGGCGGGGCGGCTCACGCGGGTCTCTGCCGACGGCAAGAAGACCGTCGTCTGCGAGACCGGCGGCGGACCGAACGGCGCCGCCATCGGCCCAGACGGCGGCCTCTACGTCTGCAACAATGGCGGTTTCCCAAGGTCGGCGACCCCCGCCATCCAGCGCGTCGACATCGACACGGGCCGCTGTGAGACCCTCTACGCCGAATGCGCGGGCGAGCCGCTGGCCGGGCCCAACGATCTCGTCTTCGACGAGACGGGCCATTTCTGGTTCACCGATTTTCGTGGCGATGCGATCTACTACGCCGCGCCCGACGGCTCGCGCATCGAGCGGATGATCAAAGATTGCAGCGGCCCCAACGGGGTCGGCCTCTCCCCCGACGGCCGGACCCTCTACTGGGCCCAGACCTATACGCGTCAGCTCCTGCGCCGCCGGCTCTCCGAGCCCGGCAAGCTGACGCCGAGCCTCGGCCACAGCCTCATGGCCGTGCTCAGCCACGGAAGCCTCGACACGGACGTCCTGGTCGTGGGGCTCCCCGGCGCGCGCGAGCTCGACTCCCTGGCCGTCGACGCCAGCGGGGCGGTCTGCGTGGGGTCCCTGATCGAGGGCGGGATCACCGTGTTCGACCCGGAGAACCGCTCCGAGACACTTTGGACGCTGCCGCCGCCCCTGGCGGACCGGGCGGTGACCAACATCTGCTTCGGCGGCCCCGATCTCCGGACCGCCTACCTCACCTGCTCCGAGACCGGGCGGCTGGTGGCCTGCGACTGGCCGAGGCCAGGGCTGAAGCTGCGCTATTCCCGCTGAGGCGGCAGGGTTTGGTTTCGATCTTTCGGGGCGGCGGCGGCGCCGATGGCGGCGATCCGAGCCGCTTCGGCGAGACGGGCGGGATTGTAGAGCGAGCGCGCCGCGGCCCTGGTGAGGTCGCGACCCCAGTCGTCCGACCGGGCCAGCCAGAGCGTAAGCGCGTCGGCCGCCCGTTCGGGCGCGCGCCGGATCAGATCCTCGTCGTCCGCCAGGTCGCGCGCGGCCAGAGCCAACTCAACCCGCGCGCCCCTGAGCGCATCGCCGGCGTAGCGCTCGTCCATGTCGCCGAGCTGCGAGCGGGCCGCCTCGATCATCACCAGCGCCGAGGCCGCATCGGCGCGCCCGAGCGCGGCGATGGCGGCGCGCACCGCCCGCCGGGCGTCGGCCAGGGCCGCCGCCGCGGTCACCGGCTCGACGGCCTTCGCCGGACAAGCCGCGGGATCCAGCGCCCGGACGTAGGCGGCTAGCCCCTTAAGCACCGCCGGCGGGGGCGCTGCGCCGTCGAACTCCTGGGTGACGATCCCCTCGATGAAGGCCTCCAGCTTGCCGCTCTCCGGCGTCCGCTCGACTTTCAGCGCCGCCCTCGGTCCCCCGAGGTCGGGAATGGGCTTCGGATTGTCGATCCCGTCGCCGCGGTGCGACGAGAGCACCGAGGTGGTGACGTCCGCCGTCCCCGGCGCGCCCGAGACGCCCGGGAAGTCGAAATCGGGGTTGGTCCGGCCGCCCCGGTGGCAGGTCTCGCAGGCGATCCCGGCCCGCGCCGCCTGGCCGCCGAGCAGCAGTGGCGTGCGGAAGGCCGCTCGCCCGAGCTCGACTGCGTAGGCCGGCTCAGGCGCCGCCGGCGGCCTGAGGCACTCGGCTGGCCGGCGCGTGAGGACCGCGGCCGGGTCCGCGCCCGGGGCCAGCCAGCGCATGGCCCTGAGCGGCGGCGCGCCCGGCGGGGCCGCGGCGAGGAGCGCGCTCGCCCCCGCCGCCGCCACGACGCCCCTCAGGAGGCTGGATCGCCGCGGTGATCGATCCAACGCCTGAGCTCCTCGGCCTCGGCGCAGCCGAAGGCGCATGTCGCGTCGAGCCTCGTGAGCAGGGCGCGGGCGCCGGCCATGTCGCCCTTCAGCACCTTCAGCTCGCCGTAGTACTCGGTGGCCCCGCGGTGGTTCGGATCAATCGCCAGCGCCTGGCGGTAGTAGTCCTCGGCCTTGGCCCAGCTTCCCATCCGGCGCCAGACGTAGCCCTTGTAGGTGAGGATGTCGGGATGCGGGCCGATCGCCGCCTCGGCTTTGTCCAGCGAAACCAGGGCCTCGGCGAACCGCTGCTCGTTGATGAGGCTGACGGCGCGGACATAGGCCCCGTCGCCTTGCCGGGGCATCGCCAGCGACAGCGGCTTGGGCGGCGCGGTGTCGGCCGAAGGCTTGGCGGCCGGGTCGGTTGCTGACGCAGGCGGCGTCGACGCCGGCGCCGCCGCCGAGGCCCCGGCGCCCATGGCCTGCTGCACGGCCGCGATGGCCTGCTTGATGTTCGCCGAATCGGGACAGGTCCCCGCGCAGCTGGAGTCCTTGGCCTGCAGCGCGGCGAGCTCGGCGTTCGCCTTGTCCGGCTGCTTCAGCTTGACCAGCGACAACGCCAGCTGCCGGTGCGCGTCGATCGAGCTGTCGTCCAGCTTCACCGACCGCTCCAGCGCCCGCTCCGCCCCCTTCTCGTCGCCGGCCCCCGATTTGGCCATGCCGAGCATCAGCCAGACCTGCGCGACCTTCGGGGTGGCGTCGGTGACCCGCTGGAAGTGGGTCACCGCCTCGCGGTACTTGCCCGCCTCGAGCGCCGCCGCGCCCTCCTGGTATTCGGCCGCCGGATCGTACTGGGGCTGGGGCGGGCTCGACGACGACGGCATCGAGCCCGAGCCGCCGCCGCCCATGCCCATGGCCAGGGCGCCCGCCGAAGACGCGGCCAGAGCCGCCCCGGACAGGAGGATAAGCGTCAACTTCCCGATCTTCATGGTTTCACGCCTTTCGCTCCATCCCCTCGGCGACGAGTTTCGCAAAGTTCCCGCACCTTGTCATCGAAGCGGTGCGAGGGTCCGCGGCCCGAGCGCCGGCTGGCGTTAACGCCCCGTTAACCATAAGCGGCGAGGCTCGCCCTCGTCTTCGTTGAAGACACCCCACCATCACCAACTTTCCCCAGCCCGGCCTCGTCGCCGGGCTGTTTTTTCGCCGCATTGGCGCGCGCCTTGCACAAGCTGACGTCGGGGGGTAAGAGCGCCCCTCCATGGCCTGATCCTCGGTAGCTCAGTTGGTAGAGCAGCCGGCTGTTAACCGGCGGGTCGCAGGTTCGAGTCCTGCCCGGGGAGCCAGGTCCGCCCAAAATTCTTGTTAGATTTCAACCCAACAGTCGCGACTCGGCCCGGCCGGGACACCCTTCCGCCCTGAAGTTGAGCGATCGAGCGACCTACGGATGCGGCTTTTGAGGCGGAGGCGGCTTCGGCTTGCGCCTTGCGGTTCGGCCCGCTGTCATGCCTAACCCCTTGGCGGTGTCGGCGGGCGCCTTCAGGCCAGCGGCCAGCCGACGGTACTGGGCGGCCAAGCTCATGAATTCGAGCTTGGCTTCTTCGGAAACAGCCTCGTCCGCCTGCGCCTCGCACTCCCTCGCGCGCAGAAGGTACTGCTGGGACCGCATTCTCTCCGGAGCTCCGACCCTTCGACGGCGCCTGAAACCGTCGGGTTTCTGGCACGCTCACTAACACCGGGTTGAAGACCGCTTCGCCCAAGGGGTCAAGCACCGACGCATGTCGCACGAATCCCCGCGGCGGTCTTCTCTGGTGTCCGGAGTCCGAAGTTCGTCAGTGGATGGGATGGGCGCGGAGCGAACTTCGGACTCGACAAGGACACTAGGTGCGAACGCCCACGCTGGTACGGCGGCCGACCTCGCGGGCGATCTCGGCGGGCTCGCCCCGGAAATCCACCGAGCCGCAGCGCTCGACGGCATTCTGCGGCATCTGTCCGCCATAGGCGCCATCGGGCGAGACCGTCATGGTCGCGCCACCGGCCTTGGCGATCGCGGCCAGGCCGCGGGCGCCGTCGTCGAGCGATCCGGAGAGAATGACGCCCATCACGTTCGGCGCGGCATGCTCCGCCAGGGAATGACGCAGCAGATCGATGGTGCGGTTGCGATGGAGCGAGTTGGGCGTGAGGTCGATGCGGCCGGCGGCGTCGAGCGTGAGATGCGCATCGGGTTCGCCCAGATAGCACACCCCGGGAGACACGGCCGCGCCCTGATGGGCGACGACCACCGGGATCGAGGCGGCCGATCGCAGGACGGCCGGGAGCTGGCTCTGGCGATCGGCCGGCCGGTGCAGCACCACCATGACGGCGGCCGGACACGCCGGCGGCCACGCCGCCAGCAGCGTGCGCAGGTCATGGAGGCCCGCGCTGCCCGATGCGCCCACGCCGACGATCGATCGGGGCGGATCGCCCCGCGATCGCTCTGAATCCGGGCCGGGAGCCTTTGGCTGTAGGGTCATTCGAGGCGCCTCTCCCCGCCCCCTATGCTCCATCGGGCGCCGGCGCGACTTGAGGGATGTCAATCCGGCGGGCTGAACGTCAGGCCGGCCCCGGCAGGCTGGCGCCATGAGAAAACGTCACCATACCGCGCACGTTGCGGGCGGCGCCGACATTTGGTTGTGGGCGACCACGCTTCGAGTAAGATCGCCTGCGACGATGGACGCCACCCACAGGTTCGTGCGCGACCAGAATCTGGACCGTTTCGCGGGCCAGCTGATGGTCGAACCCGCGCTGGCGAAACGCGAGACGTTGCGCAAGCTGCTGATCGCCGAGGAGGATCGGTTCGGGTCGCTCACGGAGCGGCTGGACAAGGCCGAAAAGCTGATCGTCGAGACCGAAGCCCGCATGCTGGTTCTGGAACGACTGGTCGTCCAGGGCGAACCGGCGAAGGCCGCCTTTCACAAAGACGTGCTCGCCAGTCACAAGGCGGCGCTCGGAATCTTCGCCGATTACGCCCGGACATTGCGCGAGGCGGCGGACCGCAGCAGTCCGTAAGCCCCGGCCTCGCCCCACGCCGACGCGCGCCGGCGATCGCGCGGGACGTGCCGACCTGCACTGAGGTTGATGTCGCTCAAAGTCCTCCCCGCCCGGCGGAGGTATTCAAGAGCCGCTCGAGGAACATCCGATGCGCAAGCTCGTCCAGACAGCCCTCTTCGCAACCACCGTCGCTCTCGCGCTCCCAGGCGAGGCCGCCCCACAGACCTGTCCGGTCGGTCCGGCCCCGGTCGCCTGCTCCGCGACCGCGCCCAGCCCCGGCCAGGCCTTCTCGGGCCCGGTCCTCCAGGTGCTCGACGGCCGCACCCTGTGCGTCGCCCTGGGTCCGTCGCCGAGCCAGTGGGTGCGCGTCGCGATGGCCGACGCCGGGCCGGACGCCACTCTTGAATCGCTGAGGTCGTTGGTGTTCGCGCGCAAGATCGACTGCATGACGGTCGGACAGGAGGGGGGTGCGGTGCGGGCGGTCTGCCTCATGGACGGCCTGCCCGTGGGCCTGCTGGCGAGCCCCGTCCCCGGCGGCGGCACAAGGCCGAGAGGGTCGGACGCCTGATGGCGGCGGCCGCGCGGCTCCCCATCCAGGCCGGCGGAGCCTTAGAGGTCGTTGCGGTGAACCGTCTCGATCAGTTTGAAGCCTCGCCAGATCGACACGGCCACGAACCGCTTCTCCCGCCGCAGGATCTGGGCGGCGATGGCCGCGGCGGCGTCATTCGACCCGAGACTGAGGTCGACGTGCGCCGCCGTCTTGCCCTCCCCGTCACTGAAGAGAAGCGAGAAGGTCATGGGCGCGCTCCGCCAGATCGCGTCAAACCCGTGGAGCGAGATCAGCGCTCACTCGTCCCCTCCCCGACCGGCTTCGGCGTCCGCCCCCAAATGGGCGATCAGCCGGCGCAGCCGCCGCTCCTCGTCGGCGAGCAGTTCACTGAGGAGCTCAGGCTGCGGACACTGGTTGTGCGACAGTTTCGAGCGAAGCCGTTCGATGTTCTGTCGGCACACCCATTCCTCCGTCGAGGATCTGGGGTCCGCCCCCGGCTCCGTTCTATTGGGCATTCAGGCCTCGCACGAAGGCGCGGAGCCCAGTCTAGCAATTGTTAGCTGATCGGCGTCTGTTCGATTTTGCCGGAGGGGCGAAAGAGGTCTCGGCAGTCGATCTCAAACGCTCGCGACGGCCATGCCCGCGGCCCCGCCGCGGGACCCGAACACCGCGTCGATCGCATCCTTGGCGGCCCGGTGGCATTCGCAGGCCGCCTCCTCGAGCCCTTCCCGGTCGAGGATGGTCACCACACCTCTGGCGTAGTCCACGAGGCCGGCCCGCTTGAGCGCCCGCATGGCGATCGACACGCCGGAGCGCTGCGCCCCGAGCATCATGGCGAGATATTCGTGCGTCAGCGCGAAACGGTCGGACCGGGCGTTGTCCGCGGCCACCAGAAGCCATCGGCAGCATCGCTCCTCCACGGAGTGCAGCCGGTTGCAGGCGGCCGTCTGGCCCACCTGGCCGAGGACGAAGCGCGCGTAGTTTCCCATCAGTTCATGCAGCGCCGTCCCCGGCCGCGCCTCGGCCTTCAGGACATCGCGGCGGATCCGAAAGGCGCTCCCGGCGACCTGCACCAGGGAGTCGAACACCGCCTCGTCGATGCCGAACAGCGAGTTGGGCGCCGTGACGCCCTCGACGCCGATTCCGCCGATCTCCACGGCTCGACCGTCCCTCATCGTCTTGACCATCGAGATGAACCCGCGGTTCACGAAGTAGAGGAACGCGATGGGCGCGTCGACGCGGTCGATCGTCTGGCCCTGCAGCAGGGCGACGCCGCGCAGCGCCGGCCGGAGCCGCTCGAGCGCCTCGCGCGGCAGCGCCAGCAATAGGCGATTGTTCACGACCTGGTCGTCGATCCGTTCCACGGGCGCATCTCTTATGATTTCGGCCTCAAGGGCAGTCAGGGCGCGGTCAGCGCCTTGACCTCGACCGACTTCTCGCAAACCGCCAACACAAGTCCCTGCCGCCTTGCGCGCCGCGAGTGGGCCGGGCGGCGGACGGGACTAGTGAAGCTCTCGGCGCGTCAGCAATTCGCTGCGAAGCGGCAAGCCGAATGCGTGCAGCCCGCTTGGCAGCCTCACGGCCGCCCGCATCGCCTCGCGCATGGATTCGAACGCGGTGGCCTCGGCCGGATCGGTCGTCCAGAGCGGCCCGGCGCTGCTCAGCACGAGATACTGCTCCGGTTCGTCGCGCCCGACGGTCGCGCGGCTCACGAGAGCGGGCTTTTGGCTACGGGCATGATCGGCGGCTGGCATTGGGACACCTCTGCTATGGCTTTCCGACCCTAATGTTCGCTCTCGGGCTCCGCCATTCGGGGCCATTCCCTAGGGGGGATTACGGATGCCTGGCGCGGCCGCGAGGTGACCGGGGACCGGCTGGCCTTCCGGGCCGCCCGTCCCTCAATTTGACCCGCGTCAAGGCGGACCCGTCGGCGCGGCGCCTTGATCGGGCGTTCCAATTGTCGGGATCTCGGCGATGAGCACTTTCAGGGTTTTCCAGCAGCGCTTCGGCTGGGCCGTTCGCCACGGCGAAGGCATGTCGATCCCTTTTCGGACGCGCGCCGAAGCGGTGCGCGAGGCGAACGCGCTCTGCGAGGCGCTCCGCCTTCACGGCCAGGCGACCGAAGTGTGCCTGGATGAGCCTCCTGATCCCCCGGACGTTACCGAGATCACCGAGGCCGGCCGATCGCTGCGACACCCCACCAGCGACGAAGCGGGCTTCTTCCAATCCGTGAGATTGTGAGGCGAGAGTCGCTCCCGTCTCATTCCTCGAGCCTATGGAACCCGCCATGACGCGCAATGCTTCGCCCTTCTCGATCGAGGGACCCCTCAGTCCGAGCCTCGAGCGGGCGCTCGCCTATTGGCGAAGTCTTCTGCGCGGCGGCGCGACGGTCCCGTTCGCCGACGACATGGACATGGCCAAGGCCCAGGACCTGTGCGCCGAGGTCTTCGTGCTCGGCGTCTTTCAGAAGCCCGAACGGTTCCGGCTCGAGCTCGCGCGCACGCCGCATGCGCCCGCGGTGGAGCGCGAGTTGCAGGACCGGTTCATCGACGACGTCGACCTGCCGACCCCGCTGGAGTTCCTGAGGTCGCAGGCCGCCGCGACCACGGAGTCGATGGCGCCCACCTTCTATGAACACCGGCCGAGGGCGGCCGAGCGCGGCTACGGACGCCTGCTGCTTCCCTTCTGGGGCGGCGGCCAGGTGAGCCTGGTGCTCGGCGCCGTGGAGTTCCGCTAAAGGCCGATCATCTCAGAGCCGCGTGGCGCTGATCTCGCGCGCCAGCCGGGCCACGTCCTCCGCTTGGCAAAGCTGGGTGCCGGGCGCCAGCAGCGCCGCCGAGCCCGCCCGGGCCAGCGCCTCCGGCGCGTCCCGCCCGTCCGCCAGGGCCTGGACCAGCCCGCCCATGAAGCTGTCGCCGGCCCCGACCGTGCTGATCGGGGTCAGCGGGGGCGTCGCGCACAGCCAAGCGCCATCCTCGGTCGCCAGCAGCGCGCCTTCGGGACCCATGGAAAGCGCCACCACCTCGGCGGCGCGCCGCCCGATCAGGTCACGGCAGGCGCCGAGCCGCGCCGAAAGGACCGGCAACGGCGCGCCGACCAGCTGCTCGAGCTCGCCGAGGTTCGGCTTGACCAGCCAGACGCCCGCCACCAGCCCTTCGGCCAGGGCCGGTCCGGCCGCATCGAGCGCGAGCTTCGATCCCGCCTCCCTGGCGCGCAGGGCGAGCCCCGCATAGAAGGCCGCCGGCACGCCCGACGGCAGGCTGCCGCTGGCGACGATGATGCCGGCCCCGCTCTCCATCACCGCCTCCAGGGCCGCCTGCTGTTCGGCCAAGGTGAGCTCGGGCCCGGGCAGCACGAACCGATACTGCTCGCCGTTCTCGCGGTTCCAGGCGGTGAAATCCTCCCGCGTCTCTCCTGCCGCGTCGGTCGCGCGGTGCGCCGTCCCGCCGGCTTCGAGCATCGAGCGCAGCCGCTCGCCGGTGGGACCGCCGGCGGGAAAGACGGCCAGCGCCTCGCCCCCCAGCCGCCCGATCACCCGCGCCACGTTGATCCCGCCGCCGCCCGGGTCGCGCCGCAGGTCGTAGGCGCGCAGCTTGCGCGTGGGCGAGATCCCGTCGACCGAAAAGCAGAGGTCGATGGCCGGGTTCATGGTGAGGGTGGCGACGAGGCCCCGCGGGTTGCTAGCCACCGCCGGCCCTGCGGCTGGGTTTCGCGAACGCGGCCTCAGCCTCGGCGACCAGCCGCATGGTCGCCGCCACGCTCGCCGGATTGACGCTGATCGAGTCGATCCCCTCGCCCACCAGGAAGCGGGCGACCTCGGGATAGGTAGCCGGCGCCTCGCCGCAGATCCCCACGTGCCGGCGCGCCCGCCGCGCCCCGGCGATCGCTTGGCGCAGCATCTCCTGCACGCCAGGGTCTCGCTCGTCGACGTCGAAGGCGACGATGTCGGAATCGCGGTCGACCCCGAGCACCAGCTGGGTGAGGTCGTTGGAGCCGATCGAGACTCCGTCGAACAGGGCGCAGAAGGCGTCGATCTGCACCACGTTGTTGGGGATCTCGCACATGACGAAGACCTCCAGCCCGTCCTCGCCCCGCTTCAGCCCGTTGGCGGCCATCGCCTCCAGGACCCGTCCGCCCTCGTCGAGCCGGCGGCAGAAGGGGACCATGACCTTCAGGTTCTTCAGCCCCATGACGCCGCGCACCTTCGCCAGGGCTCTGCATTCCAGGGCGAAGCCGTCCGCGTAGGCCGGATGGGCGTAGCGGGCGGCCCCGCGGAAACCGAGCATCGGGTTGGCCTCGACCGGCTCGAACACGCGTCCGCCGATCAGGCTGGCGTACTCGTTGGTCTTGAAGTCCGAGAGCCGCACGATCACCGGCCGCGGATGGAAGGCCGCAGCGATGACCCCGACTCCCTCGGCGACCCTGGCGACGAAATAGTCGGCCGGCGAGTCGTAGCCGGCCGCCAGGCGCCCGATCGCTTTGCGCTCGCGCGGCGAGACGCGCTCTGGATGGGCCAGCGCCATCGGATGGGCCCGGACGTGCTGGCTGATGATGAACTCCATCCGCGCCAGGCCGACGCCGGCCGCCGGCGCCATCGCGGCGCGGAAGGCCAGGTCCGGATTGGCGAGGTTGACCATCACCTCGGTGCGGGTCGCGGCCGGCGCCTGCGGGGGCGTCCGCTCGACCGTGAAGCGCGCCTCCCCGGCGAGCACCCGGCCCACGTCTCCCTCGGCGCAGGAGACGGTGACCCTCTGGCCGGTGGAGAGCTTGGCGGTGGCGTCGCCGCATCCGACCACCGCCGGCACACCCAGCTCGCGCGCCAGGATGGCGGCGTGGCAGGTGCGGCCGCCGCGGTCGGTGACGAGGGCGGCGGCCTTCTTCATCACCGCCTCCCAGTCCGGGCTGGTCATCGCCGCCACCAGCACCTCGCCGGGCCGGAACGCCGCCAGGTCCGCCGGTCCTCGGACCACACGGACCTCGCCGACGGCGATCTTCTCGCCGACCGCCTTGCCGACCGCCAGGGTCTTGCCTCCCCCGGCCAGGGCGTAGGTCTCCAGCACCGCCCCGCCCCGCTGGGACGCGACCGTCTCGGGACGCGCCTGAACGATGTAGAGCTTGCCGCTGACGCCGTCCTTGGCCCACTCGACGTCCATCGGCGTCGGCCTGCCGTTCCGCCGCGAAAAGTGGGCCTCGATCTTCATCGCCATGTCGGCGACTTCAAGCGCCTCCTCGTCGGTGAGGCAGTAGCGTCCTCGAAGACTCTGGCTGACCGGCTTCTCCACCGGCGAGCCGCCTTGCCCGAGCACCAGCTTCGTCTGCTTGCGGCCCAGCGAATGGCGCAGGACCGCCCGGAAGCCGGCCCGGAAGGTCGGCTTGTGCACGTGGAACTCGTCCGGGTCGATCCGGCCCTGAACGATGGTCTCGCCGAGGCCGTAGCCGCCGGTGATGAACACCACGTCCGGAAATCCGGACTCGGTGTCGAGGGTGAAGGCGACCCCGCTGCAGGCCAGGTCCGAGCGGACCATCTGCATCACGCCCACCGAGAGGGCGACGCGGAAATGGTCGAAGCCGTTGGTGGTCCGGTAGACGATCGCCCGGTCGGTGAAGAGGGAGGCGAAGCAGCGGCGGCAGGCCTTCACGAGGGCGTCCTCGCCCTGGACGTTCAGATAGCTCTCGTGCTGGCCGGCGAAGCTGGCGTTGGGCAGATCCTCGGCGGTGGCCGAGCTGCGGACCGCGAGGCCGATCTTGCCGCAGCGGGCGATGAGGTCGGCGTGGGCGGCGCGGATCTGCGCGACCATCGGGGCCCAGTCCGTCGCCGCATAGACGAGCCGCCGCGCCTCGGCCCCCCGGCGCGCCAGTTCGGCGACGTCGGCGATGTCGAAGCCCCCCAGCAGGGCGCGCAGCTTCGGCAGGACGCCCGCCGCGTCGAGGGCGTCCGTGTAGGCCTGCGCGGTGACCGCGAACCCCGCCGGGGTTTGGACCCCGGCCGACCTCAGGGCGCCCTGCAGCTCGCCGAGCGCGGCGTTCTTGCCGCCGACGAGCGCGATGTCGTCGCTGGAGAGGGTCTCGAGCAGGCGGATGTAGTTGGCGGCCATGGCGCACCCGATGGGAGTTGGGCTCCGATCCTAGGGTCGCGTCCGGCCCGCGCCTTGCGACAGATCAACAGCGCTGGCCCTCCACGGACGCCCAGGTTGCGTTGGATCAACGCGCCTGGGCGCGCATCCGGCTTGGATGAGCCATGGACCAGACCCTTCCAGGCGGCGCGGCGACCAGAACCGCGGCCGCGCTTGCGCGGTCACCCGCGACGCGGCCGAGACGGCGTCCGATGTCCTGGCTGATCCTGGCGACGGGGATCCTGCTGGCGGTAGGCCTCGCGGCCTGGTGGGGCTTTGGCCGCCCGCCGCCGCCCCGTTACGTCGCCGCCGAGGCCGCCGTCGGTCCGGTGACCCGCAACATCACCGCCAGCGGCACGGTCAACCCCCAGCTCACCGTCCTCGTCGGCGCTTATGTTTCGGGGACCATCCAGGACATCTCCTGCGACTTCAACACCCGCGTCCGCCGCGGCCAGATCTGCGCCCGGATCGACCCCAGGCCCTATCAGACGGTGGTGGACCAGGACGCTGCGGCGCTGGCCACCGCCCGCGCCCAGCTGGTGAAGGACGAGGCGGCGCTCGCCTACGCGCGGTCGGTCTACGGGCGCTACGCCGCGCTCCTCTCGCAGGACTCCATCGCCCGGCAGTCGGTCGACGAGGCGCGCAGCGCAGTCGATCAGGCCGCGGCGCAGGTGGGGCTCGACCGGGCGAACGTGAAGCAGCATCAGGCTTCGCTCGATGCGGCCCTGGTGAACCTCGGCTACACCCGCATCACCTCGCCGGTGGACGGCACGGTGGTGTCGCGCAACGTCACCCAGGGCCAGACGGTGGCGGCGAGCTTCCAGACCCCGACCCTGTTCCTGATCGCCACCGACCTGGCGCGCATGCAGGTGGACGCCAACGTCAGCGAGAGCGACATCGGCGGGGACCTTCGCGCTGGCGATCGGGCGACCTTCACCGTCGACGCCTTTCCCCAGCGGACCTTCCACGCGGTCGTCACCCAGATCCGCCAGTCGCCGCAGACGGTGCAGAACGTCATCACCTACGACGTCGTGCTCACGGTGGACAATTCCGACCTGGCGCTGAAGCCGGGCATGACCGCCACCAGCAAGATCATCCTCGCCGAGCGCCACAACGTTCTTCGCGTCCCCAACCAGGCCCTGCGGTACCGGCCCGGAGGGATCGCCAGGCGCGGCCAGTCCGGCTCGACCGATCGCGCGGGCGGCGCCGGCGTGGAGCGTCAGGCGCCCCGGGTCTTCGTGCTTCGCGACGGAAAGCCCACCCGCGTCGCGGTCGCGACCGGCCTCGCCGACGAGGCCTTCACCGAGATCGTCGGCGGCGCCCTGAGAGCCGGCGACAGGGTGATCACCTCCGAGGGCGGCGGCGCTGGCGAGGCGCCCTACCAGCGCCCGATCACGGCGAGGTTCTGAGCTTGGCGACGCCGGTCATCGAGGCGCGGGGCCTTTCGAGGACCTACCATGTGGGCGACATCGACGTGCGCGCCTTGTCCAGCGTCGATCTGACGGTCGAGCGGGGCGAGTTCGTCGCCATCATGGGCTCGTCCGGCTCCGGCAAGTCGACGCTGATGGCGATCCTCGGCTGTCTCGACCGGCCGAGCTCGGGCGAATACC
Source organism: Caulobacteraceae bacterium (assembly GCA_019247715.1). GTDB lineage: Bacteria > Pseudomonadota > Alphaproteobacteria > Caulobacterales > Caulobacteraceae > Acaudatibacter. Next base: position 24,599 of record JAFBAO010000027.1, on the reverse strand, counting down.
GGCTGGACGGCCTCGATGTCGCCGAACTGGACGAGGGCGCCCTGGCGCAGATCCGCAGCGAGCGGCTGGGGTTCGTCTTCCAGAGCTTCAACCTGCTGCCGCGCACGCCGGCGGTGGAGAATGTCGCCCTCCCCATGGCCTATGCGCCGAACGCCCCTTCGAGCGACCGCGAGCGCAGGCGCCGGGCGCGCGAGGCCCTGAAGGCCATTGGCCTCGAGGGCCGCGAGACCAATACGCCGGGCCAGCTTTCCGGAGGCCAGCAGCAGCGGGTCGCCATCGCCCGGGCGCTGATGAATTCGCCCGACTTGCTGCTGGCCGACGAACCCACCGGCAACCTCGACAGCAAGACCTCGCACGAGATCATGGACGCCTTGACCGCCCTTAACCGGGAGCGGGGCGTCACCGTGATCGTCGTCACCCACGAGGCGGATATCGCCGCCTACGCCGACCGGGTGGTCACCATGCGCGATGGGGCGATCGTCTCGGACGTCCGCAACCCGAGCCCCGCCGCCGGGACCAGGGAGGCCAAGCCGCCGCCGTCGTCCGCGGCGCCGCTGTCGCGTCCCCCGAAGATGTCCTGGGCTTACGGGCGGATGATCCTGGCGGCCGCGGCCCAGGCGCTGTCGCGCAACAAGCTGCGTTCAGCCCTGACCATGCTGGGCGTGTTCATCGGCGTGGCCGCGCTGATCGCCATGGTGGCGTTGGGTCAGGGCGCCAACATCGCGGTGCGCAAGCAGATCGAGAGCCTCGGCACCAATCTGCTGGTGGTGCTGCCCGGCGCGGCGACCGGGGCCGGCGTGCGCGGCGGGTTCGGCAGCGCCTCCACCCTCACCACCGCCGACGCGGACGCCATCGCACGCGAGGACCCAGCGGTGGCGGTGACCGCTTATCTTCTTCGGCAGAGCGGCCAGGTCCAGTTCGGGGACCAGAACTGGACCACCGGGCTGCAGGGGGTCAGCGCCTCCTATCCGGCGATCACCAACTGGCGGATCGCGGCCGGCCGCTCCATCACCGACGAGGACGTGGGGAGCGGCGCCCTGGTGGCGGTTATCGGCCAGACCGTCTACCGCCAGCTCTTCGGCCAAGGCGCCGATCCGATCGGCGCCACCATTCTCGTCAAGGCGACGCCGCTTCGGGTGGTGGGGGTCCTCGAGGCCAAGGGGCAGTCCGCCATGGGCCAGGATCAGGACGACATCATCCTCATTCCCTTCACCACCGCCGAGCGCAAGGTGATGGGCGTCGCCGCGCCGGCCCAGACCCAGGCGGTCAACTGGCCCTACGCCGCGCTCCCCAGTCCTTACGGTCTGCAGCCCAAGCTGACCGGCCGGGTCAATGCAATCTACGTCCAGGCGGCGCAGGCCGACGCGGTGCGCACCGCGCTCGACCAGGTCACGGCGACGCTCTCCCGCCGGCATCGGATACAGCCGGGCGACGACCCGGACTTCTCGGTCCGCAACCTCAGCCAGATCGCCACCGCCGCCGAAGGGTCGAGCCGCATCATGGCGGTGCTGCTGGCCACCGTCGCCTCCATCTCCCTGGTGGTGGGCGGGGTCGGGATCATGAACATCCTCCTCGTGTCGGTCACCGAGCGGACCCGGGAGATCGGGCTTCGGATGGCCATCGGCGCCCAGCGGCTCCAGGTGCTGCTGCAGTTCCTGGCCGAGGCGGTGATGCTCAGCGTCACCGGCGGAATCGCCGGCATCCTGGCGGGCCTCGCCGCCACGGCGCTCATCGGCCTCTTCTGGCCCGTCCAGGTCGCGCCGCTGGCGATCCTCGGCGGCTTCGCCTTCTCGGCGGCGGTGGGGGTCTTCTTCGGCTATTATCCGGCCCGCAAAGCCGCGCGGCTGGATCCCATCGAGGCGCTGCGGTTCGAGTAGGGGGCGCTGACGTCCCCGCGCGCTCTCGCTAGTCGTCGGAGCCCGACTTCGGGGTCGCTCCCGCTTCGGCGTCGTCCAACTGGGCGTTGGCCTCGGAAAGCAGACGTTCGAGTTTCGCGCGTTTCGCCGGGTCCTGCTCGGTCTCGAGCAGATGCCGGTAGTGCGCTATGTTTTGCCTGGCGACGAAGCGTTGCATAACTCAGGCTCCCTGCCCGCCAAGAGCTCATTTTAATATAAGTGAGCGTCTTGCGATATTGCGGGACAGTCGCAAAAAGGCGATGGGCGCTCCTGGCTGCGCCCCGAACCCAAGGGACGCGCGCACTTCGGACAAGGCGCGCGCCCCAGGTGGGGAAATCCTGGGGCGCGACTTGGAAGCGGCGCCGTCGGTGTCGGGGGGGCGACGGCGCGGATCAGCGGACCGAAGTCCGGTGGGCGCTTCCCTTCTGACTCCACCAGCTCCGGAATGAATTGACGCAGATCAAACGGACATCCTCATTTTCCGGACCGCCATTGGTAAGGTGATCTGGATCAAAGCGGCGAAACGCCGGGCGGGGCATCTTGAGCCCAAAGGAGTCTTGTCCGATGTGGTCCTGGATCTACCGGATCATCGCCGCGGCGCTGGCCGCCATGGGAGCCGGCCTGCTCGACCGGGTCCTTGGCGCCGCGAAGGCCAAAGCCCAGGCGCTGGCGCTGTCCTACGGCGAGGACCTCCGCGTGGCGGCGGGTCTGGCGCTCGTCCTGCTGATTTCGGCCGCCCTGATCCTGATCGGCCCCGCGGCCCGGCCACGCAGCCGCCGATGACGCCCCTCCCCCTGCGCGAGACGGCGCTGCTGAAGGCCCGTCGGCTTCCGTTCGACACCTTCCGGGAGAACGTGGCGGTGCTTTCCCGGCGCAATGCGGTGTTGCGACCGGAGCGGCTCGCCGGCGTCCGGCGCCTGGAGGTGAAGGCCCGCGGCGTCGCCATCCTCGCCACCCCGATGATCGCCGACGAGGCCGCGGGCCTCGCCCCCGACGAAATCGGCCTGCCCGAGCCGGCGTTCCGGCGCCTGTGCATCGCCCCCGGCGACGCAGTCGAGATCGCGCCGGCCCGGCCTCCCAGGAGCCTCGACGCCGTCCGCGCCAAGATCCGCGGCGAGACGCTCAGCGCCCCGGAGATGGCCGAGGTCGTCGACGATCTGGTCCATCACCGCTGTTCGGACATGGAGATCGCCGCCTTCCTGATCGCCTGCGCCAGCTTCATGACCGCCGAGGAGACGCTGGCGCTCACCGAGGCCATGGTGGCGGCCGGGACGCGCCTTGCCTGGGGCGGCCGGCCGGTGGTCGACAAGCATTCCATCGGCGGCATTCCCGGCAACCGCACCAGCCTCATCGTGGCGCCGGTGGCGGCGGCGCACGGGCTCGTCATCCCGAAGACCTCATCGCGCGCCATCACCTCGCCGGCCGGCACCGCCGACACCATGGAGGTGCTGGCCCGGGTGGATCTCGGCGAGGACGAGATGCGGGCCGTGGTCGAGCGATGCGGCGGCTGCATCGTCTGGGGCGGCCGGGTGAACCTCTCGCCGGCGGACGACGTGCTGATCTCGGTGGAGCGCCCGCTGGGGATAGACACCCCCGAGCAGATGGTGGCCTCGATTCTCTCCAAGAAGGTGGCCGCCGGCTCCCGCCACCTCGTCGTGGACATGCCGGTCGGCGCCTCGGCCAAGCTGCGCGACCCGGCCGCGGCGCTCAGGGTGCGCAAGCTCTTCGAGTATGTCGCGGCCCGGATAGGGATCTCGATCGACGTGGTCGCCACCGACGGCTCGCGGCCCATCGGGCGCGGCGTCGGCCCCTTGCTCGAAGCCGAGGACGTCCTGGCCGTGCTCGAGGGTCGGCCCGAGGCCCCGCGGGACTTGCTGGACAAGTCGGTCATGCTGGCGGGCCGCCTGCTGGAGAGCGATCCCGAGGTCCGCGGCGGCCAGGGCGAGGCCCGCGCGCGCGAGCTGATCGCGTCGGGCGCGGCGCGGCGCAAGCTGGAGGAGATCATCGAGGCCCAGGGAGAAAGCCCGATCCGGGCGCGCCTCGGAGGCCTGGCGCACGAGGTGACAGCTAGGCGCGCCGGCCGGATCGTCTCCATCGACTGCCTGCGGATCGCCACGGTGGCGCGGCTCGCAGGCGCCCCGACGGACGCCGGCGCCGGCCTCAGACTCCTCAAGGATGTCGGGGATGTCGTGCGGGCCGGCGATCCGCTCTATCGGATCCACGGCGAGGAGCCCAGCGAGTTCGCCTTCGCGGTGGAGGCCGCCGCCGAAGGCGACGGCTTCCGGATCGACGCGGGCTCGTGAGCCTCGCGGTGGCCTGTTTCGAAGACGAGGCCGCGGCCGCCCGCCGCCTGGCCGCGGCGCTGAACACGCCCCTGACGATCGTCCGCACCCATCGTTTTCCGGACGGAGAGATCCTGCCCGTCGTCGCCGCGCCGGCGAGCGAGACGGTCGTCGTCTATCGCTCGCTGGACCGTCCGAACGAAAAGCTGATCGAGCTGATGCTGGCCGCCGACGCCTGGCGGCGCGCCGGGGCGCGGCGCCTGATCCTGGCGGCGCCCTACCTCTGCTACCTGCGCCAGGACGCGGTCTTCGCGCCAGGCCAGCCGCTCAGCCGCGACGTCGTCGGGCCGCTGATCGGGGCGCGGTTCGACGCCGTGATCACGGTCCAGGCGCATCTCCACCGCACCCGCGACCTGGCCGACGTGCTCGGGACCCCGGCCAGCAACCTCTTGGCCGTCGACGTTCTGGCGGCGGCCCTGCCGGCCTATTCGGCCTTCCCGCTCGTCCTCGGACCGGACCGCGAGTCCACCCCCTGGGCCGCGGCCTGGGCGGCCCGGTTGCACGGCGAGGCCGCGACGCTGCGCAAGCGGCGCGAGGGCGACCGGCAGATCGAGATGAGTCTCGGCGATATCGACGTGGCCGGGCGCCCGGTGGTGATCGTCGACGACATCGCTTCGAGCGGCGAGACGCTGCGCCGCGCCACTCAGCTGGCCAAGGACGCCGACGCGCAGTCCGTCGACATCGCGGTGGTCCACGCGCTGATGACGGCCGCCGCCACCGAGCAGCTTCGGTCCGCCGGCGCGCGCCGGATCGTCTCCACCGACTCCGTCGCCCATGAAACCAACGCCGCCGAGCTCGCGCCGATGCTGGCCGAGGTGGTGCGCCAGCTCGCGGAGGCCCCATGACCGTCACCCTCACCGTCCACGGCGCGGCAGGCTGCGTCACCGGCGCCTGCTACCGGCTGGAGACGGGACGAAGCACGATCCTCGTGGACTGCGGCATGTTCCAGGGGCCCAAGAGCCTGAAGGCGCTCAACTACGAGCGCTTTCCGTTCGATGCGAAAACCGTCGACGCGGCGCTCCTGACCCACGCCCACATCGACCACAGCGGCCTGCTGCCGAAGCTGATGCGCGCCGGCTTCCGCGGCCCGATCTGGGCGACCGCCGGGACGCGGGACCTCTGCGCCGTGATGCTGCCCGATGCGGGCCACATCCAGGAAAGCGAAGTCGAGCAGCTCAATCGCCGCAACCAGCGTCGCGGCCGCCCGCCCGTCCAGCCGATCTACGGCGTCAGGGACGCCGAGCGGACCATGGAGCTCTTCCGGCGCGTCAAGCTCGGCGACGAGATCGAGGTCGCGCCCGGCGTCCGGGCGCGCTGGTGGAACGCGGGACACATCCTGGGGGCCGCATCCATCGAGGTGACGATCGAGGGCGAGACGCCGCTCCGGCTGCTGTTCTCCGGCGATCTTGGGCCGGGCGGGCGCGATTTCCTGGCCGACCCCGACGCGCCGGCGGGGATCGATCACCTCATCATCGAATCCACCTACGGCGACCGCGAGCGCCCGCCGCTGACGCCGGAGATGAGGCGCGCTCAGCTCGCCGCCGAGATGCGCGCCGCGCACGAGGCGGGCGGGCCGCTGCTGATGCCGGCCTTCGCGGTCGAGCGGACCCAGGAGCTGCTCGCGGACCTGCTGCAGGTCATGGCCGACGGCGAGGCCCCTGCCGCCGATGTGTTCCTGGATTCCCCGCTCGCGATCCAGGCGACCGAGGTCTTCCTGCAGCGGGGCTATAGTCCCGCCATCGGCCGCAACCCGTTCGAGGGGCTCCACGCCGGCGAGCGCCTGCGGTTCCTGAAGGAGCCGTCGGAAAGCGATCGCCTGGAGCGGCTGCGCGGCTGGCATGTGATCATGGCCGCCAGCGGCATGTGCGACGCCGGCCGGATCCGCAAGCACCTGAAGCGCCTGCTCTGGCGGTCCGACACCACCGTCCTGCTCACCGGCTTTCAGGTTCACGGGACGCTGGGGCGCCTGCTGGCCGACGGGGAACGCCGGGTGCGGATCCAGGGCGACGAGATCCGGGTGGCCGCCCGCGTCCGCTCGCTCGACACCTACTCGGGACATGCGGACGCCAAGGGCCTCGCCAGCTGGGCCGCCGCCCGCCGCCCGATCGGCGGCAAGGTGTTCATCTGCCACGGGGAACCGTCGGCGTCGCAGGGGCTGGCGGCCCGGCTGGCGGACGCCGGCCTGCCCGGCGAGAGCCTGGTCCTCCCCTCGATCGACGACGCCTTCGCCCTGGAGCCGAGGGCCGCCCGGTCGGTCGCGGTCCCGAAGCTCCGGCCGGCCCCGGAACGGCCCTCCGAGCTCGACTGGCACAATGCGCGGGCCGCCCTGCTCGGGGATCTCGACGCGAGGCTGGAAGCGGCCGCGACCGACGCCGAACGTACCGCGCTGCTCGAGACGGTCCGCAAGGCGCTCGCGGCGGACGGCTGAACCTCAGAAGCGCATTTGACGCCGGTCAAGGCGGCCTTCGATTCCGCGGCGAGACTGCGCTCGCGGCGGCGCAGCGCGTCCGCCTGGCAAGGAGATAGATCATGGCCAAGCAAGACCTCACCACGCCTCGGGGACCCGAGCTCCCGATGGCGTTCCCCCGCGCGTTCGGCAGCCTGCAACGCGAGATCGACCGTCTGTTCGACGACTTCGGCCGCGGCTGGGACCGAGTCTCGTCCACCGTCGCCTTCCCGAAGATCGACGTCGGCGAAAGCGACGGCGAGATCGAGATCACCGCCGAGCTCCCCGGCCTGGAGGAAAAGGACATCAGCATCTCCGTCTCCGACAACCTGTTGACGGTCAGCGGCGAGAAGCGGACCGAGAGCGAGCGCAAGGACAAGGCCTACTCGATCAGCGAGCGCAGTTACGGCGCCTTCTCTCGCACCATCGCCCTGCCCCCCGGCGTCGATCCGGCGGCCGTCAAGGCCACGGTGTCCAAGGGCGTGCTGAAGGTGGTCGTACCCAAGCCCGCGTCGGCGAAGGCCGCCAAGATCGAAGTGAAATCGGCGTAGTCAGGGCGCGGCGATGGGGTGAGCCACCGGGCCGGCCCCATCGCTCTCAAAAACCTGATATCATATAAAAAAATGCCGTCCTATTGATCGAGATCAAACCGGGGCGGGGCGGCGGGCTGTTGGATCGGGCGACGATGCGATTGGAGGAGATTCACATGCGTCCCTTCGTCTTCAGCTGCGATGCGCACCTGGCCGAGCCCGAGGATCTGTTCTCGGCCAGCATGCCTGCCCACCTCAGCGACTGGATCATCCACACCAAGACCGACGAGAGCGGATTTCGCCTGACCCTCATGGGCGACAAGGTTCTCATGAAGATGCGGCCCGGTCTCTTCGCCCACAAGATCGACGAGAGCGTCCAGCGCCGCGGCGCGCGCGACCTGAAGCTGCGCTTCGAGGACATGGCGCGCGACGGGGTCGATGCGGAACTGGTGTTCCCGAGCCTGGGCCTGATGGCCCAGCGCATCACCGACCGCGAGGCCGCCCTGAAGACGGCCCAGATCTACAACGACTGGCTCTGGGACAAGCTGGAAGGCTGCCGCGACAAGCTGATCGGCGCGGCCCTGCTGCCGGTCCAGGATCTTGGCGACACCCTGACCGAGTTCAAGCGCTGCGTGGCCAAGGGCTACGCCGCCGCCATGCTGCCCCCGGTGCTGCCGGAAGGCCCGCCGCCCTACAACGATCCGGCCTGGGATGCGATCTTCGCCTACGCGGGCGAGGTCGGCGTGCCGTTCGTGTTCCATACGGCGACCGGGGCGGTGAACATCCGCGCGATGAAGGGCCCGGGCGGCGCGCTCTTCAACTACACCCGGCAGATGAACGACGCGGTGGACTGCATCGCCGCGCTGGTGGCGGGCGGCGTCCTCGACCGCAATCCGAAGGCCCACATCCTGTTCGTGGAGTTCGGGGCCGGATGGCTGATGGGCCTGGCCGAGCGGATGGACGAGAGCTACCAGGGCCACGCGCCGCAGGTGGAGCCCAAGCTGAAGCGCCTGCCCACCCAGATCGTCCGCGACCAGGTGCACTGCTCGTTCCAGAACGACACCGGGTGCCTCGTCACCCGCGATCAGCTCGGCCCCCACAGCCTGCTGTTCGCGAGCGATTACCCGCACGCGGAGGGCACCTTCCCCTATACCCGGGACGTCGTGGCGGCGATGTTCGACAAGGTTCCCGATATGACCGAGGCCGAGAAGCGGGCGGTTCTCGGCGGCAACGCCGCCAAGCTCTTCCCCCGCAGCCACATCACGGCCGAGCCGATCCCCGCCTGATCGGCCGCCACGGCTCGGCGGCGCGCATGCCGCGCGCCGCCGAGCCGGGCCCTTTCTCTATTTGCAGGAAGCCGGCCGCCATCGCCAGGCGCGCGGCTTCATCACGCGTCCGCCGTGCCGCCGCGACGCCGAGTCTGGGTCGGACGGAGGCCTAAGCCCGGGCCTTGCCGTCCGCCTTGGCGGGATGGGCGCTCAGGAAATGCCGCAACGCCGCGAAAAGCTCGGCCGCATGTTCGACGCGTCCCTCGTCGAGGGCGACGTGAATGTCGTCGATGATCATCGTGCGGATCCGGTCGGCGCCCCCGGAGCTGTTGAGGAGATAGTTGGCCAGGGCGGTCGCGGCGGCCTCCGGCACGTGCTCGTGCTCGGCCACGGCGTCCACTTCTTCCTGGGTGAGGCCGCAGAAGGCGATGCAGTCTTCGATCGAGATCATGGCGCAGCTCCTTCGACGCGTTTCAGGTCAGACGAACCGCCGGGACGAGCCACGCCCCGAGTTCGTGGTCCGGCGTCTTGACGAGATCCTTGCCCAGCTCGGCGACGATGCGGACGCCTGAGGGAAGTCCCTTCCTGAGGTCGTGCAGCAGGCGGGGTGGCGCGGCGAGCACCACGCCCTCGACCTCGCGCTTCTCGAGAAACGCGCCCAGGGCCTCGGCGACGCGGGCCGCGAACTCGGCCTTGGCGCGCCGATACACATCCTCTCGGCCCACCCCGTGGCGTGCGGACGTGGCGCTTTCGAAAGCCCGTCCGGGCCCTTCGTCGCGCTGCTCGGCGCGCAAGGCGGCGAGCCGGCCGCTCCCGTCGAGTTCCTGGACCGTGGTGAAATCGCCGGTCTCGCGCGAACGCTGCACGAAACGGGCGTGGGCGCCGTCGGCGAGAACGTAGATGAGGTTGGTTCGGTGCGACATGGTTCTACGCCTTGGCTAATGACTGAGGAGCACGTGGAGCTGATCCTGGGACAGGAGATCCTGGGTCACCCCGCCGAACACCCATTCCCCAAGCCGGCTGTGCCCGTAGGCGCCGGCGACGACGAGGTCGGCCCCCTCCTGGGCGGCCAGCGCCAGAAGCTGGTAGCCGTCCGGATGCCGGGTCTCGACCACCTTGGCCGCGGCATTGACGCCCCGGCGGGCGAGCGCCTTGGCCACGTCCTCGACCTGGACCGCCGCGTCCTCGGCGTCGGCCTTGGGGCAGAGCGCCGCGACCACCACCCGCTCGGCTTTCTCGAAGAAGGGCATGGCGTCGGCCATGGCGCGGCGGGCCTCGCGGGTGTCCTTCCAGGCCAGCAGGATCCGTTCGGCGCGAGGCGGCCGCGGATTCGGCGGCGCCGCCAGCACCGGCCGTCCGGAGGTGACCGCCAGCTCGGCGGCAGTAGCGTCGCGATAGGGGTCATGCCGGCGCAGGGGCGCGCCGCCCGCCACGATCAGGTCGGCGGCGCGGGAGGTCGCGGCGATCGCCGCCGCCGGCGATTGCAGGCCACAGCGCCAATGCTTCTCCGCGAGCCCGCCGGCGGCCTCTTCGAAGGTCTCGCGCGCCGTCTCGAGGCCCGCCTCGATCGCGCCACGCAGGGCGCCCGTCCAGTCGGCCGTGACGCCGTAGCCTGCGTCCATGGCGAGCGGCGGGATCATCTCCGCGCCGACCCCGATCAGGGCCGCCCCGAAGCGCTTGGCGACATCGACGGCGCAGGCGAGCCGCGCTCGGCATTCCGGATCGGCTTGAACGTGCGTTAGAACCGCTGCGTAGGTCATGGGATCCCTGTCTCGTCTGGCGCCTGCAGCGTTAAACTCGTTCAGCCGCGATGAAATTCGGGTCGATCACTTAAGGACATTCACGGAGCCTCGCCGCTTGGGGCCGCGCGACGGCCGAACAGGCCCCGCGCCAGGTCTCGCACCTGACCGAGCAGCGCCTCGCCGGCGTCTCGGCGCATGCCGGGCGTCACCCCCCCGATATTGAGATGTTCGAGGACGGCCAGGCCGCAGACGGCGCCCAGGTGCTCGTCGAAGTCCCTGCGCAGCCGCTCCACGGCGCCCGTCTGCTGGACCCAGATGTCCGGCGCCCCCGAGGTGGAGATGGTGACGAGGCTCCGGCCCTTCAGCAGCGGGCGCGTGCCAGGCTCGGCCGCCTCATAGCCGAACCCCATGCCGAACACCCGCTCGACATAGCCCTTGAGCATCGCCGGCGGGGCGTTGAACCACAGCGGATAGACGAACACGAACACGTCCGCGGCCGCCAGCAGCGCCCGCTCGCCCACGACGTCCCCGCCGGGGGCGAAGTCGGGCGTCCACGGGAGCTCGTGCGCCTGCAGGCGAGGATCGAAGCCGAGCGCGTAGAGATCGCGCACTTCCGCCTCGATCCCCATCGCCTCGACCGCAAGGACATAGGCCTTGGCGATCGCCGCATCGAAGCTTCGGGGGTTGGGATGGGAGAGGATGAGGCAATGGCGCATGGCGCACTCCAGGGCGCGACACCTCTAGGGCGCGCCCCGAGCGGGAGCCTTGACCCAGATCAACCAGCGTCTGTCCGCGCCGGAAGTCCGGTTCAAATGATCTGGATCAAGGCTTCGACCTCACGCTTCCGGCTAGGCTGCAGACCAGCCGTTGAGAGCGCCGCCGACGCGCGCGCTGAACATTCGTAATCGAAGCTTAGCTATTCTTGGCGGCGAAGTAGGGCCAGTGCGCCGAGGGCGAGCTCTGAGGGGATGATCATGTGGGTCATGGTGTGGAGACCGCTGCTGGTGCTTGCGGGGCTCGGAGGGTTCGGCGAGTCCGGCATGGTCTGGCTGGTCGTCTCGAAGAACCAGATCGCCAGCGACACGGTGACCTACTTCGGCTGGCTGCTCGTCGCGGCCCAGGCTGCGCTAAGCGTCGGCCTCGTCGTGGTCGGAATCTGGGAGCCGCTCCGGCGTTGGTCGAGCGGCCTCGCAGACCGTTCACGCCCCTGAGTTCACGCCCCTGAAGGGACCGCCGGGTTTGAAGCTTCAGCGACCGTGAGGAAGCGCGGGCGACGGATAGAGCGGTTCGGCTGGCGGAGGCGCGGCCGGGTGGGTCAACACCAGCAAGGCGATGAAGATCGCGATCGCCACGACGCCGAACGCGCCCCAGACCCACGGCATGACCGTCGCCTCCCTCTGGGCCTCCGCCTCGGCGGAAGATCGAAGTTCAGGCTCGAAGTCGTCTCTGAGACCGAAGTTGTCGTTCATGGGAGCGCTCCCGGCGTCGGGCCAGTAGTTGGAGCCCCTTTGGCCGACGAGCGCGTTGATTGAGATCAATTGGATGAAACGGGCCGTTAGTCGGCCCTAGGTGGGATTCGAAGGCGCCTGAATTGCGCTTGGCCGGTCGTAAAGGCCTGCGACATCTTCAACTTTCACCGCACCGAACCGACGGCGAAGCGTCGGCGGGCGCGCGCGTGAATCTCCGGCCGCCCGTATTCGTTTCTCACCGCGATTGATCCAGATCAAACCCGCCCGCGCCTGAATAGGACACTTAAGACGCCAGTGACGCCCGGCGATCAAGCCGGCGCGCGGAAAGGGAGAATCCGAACATGTGGCGCAGTTGCAAGCTGATCTCAGACGACAGCCATTTCGAAGCGAATCCCAACCTCTGGCGGGATTTCATCGCGCCGGAGTTCCGCCAGTACGCCCCGCAGGTGGTGAAGATGCCGAACGGCGGCGACGGCTGGAAGCTCTGGGGCGTCGAGGCGCCGCTGGCGCTGGGCCTCAACCTTGCCTCCGGCTTCGGATTCCGGAACATCCGTCCTAGCGGGGTTTCCTACAGCGACCCCGACATCGCCGGCGTGGGAGACGGCGCCCAGCGCCTGAGGGAAATGGACCGGGACGGCGTGGACGCCGAGGTGATCTACGGCCCGGTGGCCGCGCTCGGAACGCGCTACGGCAACCTGCCGCCGGAAGCCGCGCTCGCGGTGACCCGCGGTTACAACGACTACCTCTCCAAGGCCTACACGGCGGCCGACCCGACCCGGCTCCTGGGTCTCGCGGTGCTGCCCAACACCTCGCTCGAGGACAACATCGCCGAGATGATGCGGGTGAAGGACATGCCCGGCATCTACGGCGTCAGCCTGCAGATGTGGCCGTCCGGCAAGCCGATCCCGACGCCCGAGGACGACCGGTTCTGGAAGGCGGCGATCGACAACGACGTGCCGCTCACCACCCACTTCGCCTTCGGCGGGGGCTATGAGGCGGAGGAGGCCGCCAAGGCCAAAGGCAGCTATGGAGAGAGCGGCCTCAAGGTCAACTACTGCCCGATCAACCGGCTTCTTTGCCGGGTGTCGGCCGGATCGGCCGGCGTCGTCAACGTCGGCTTCAACATGATCCAGCTCATCACCTTCGGCGTGCTCGACCGCTTTCCGAGCCTTCGGATCTCCTACGCCGAAGTCGGCGCCGCGTGGGCGCCGGCCTTCGCCGAGGCCGCCGACTCCAACTACGAGCGGCATCGGTATTGGTCGAAAGTCGAGCTGCAGCATCCGCCGAGCCACTACATCAAGCGGAACTTCCTGTTCGGCATGCAGGACGACTTCCTGGCCGTGCGCCGGCTGATCGACGAGATCGGCGTGGACAACATCACCTGGGGCACCGACTTCCCCCACGTGGCGTCCAACTGGCCGAACACCCGCGAATTGCTCGACGGCATGTTCGACGGCGTCCCCACCGAGGTCGCCCGCAAGATCGTCGGCGGCAATCTCGCCAGGCACCTGCGCATCGAACCGGAAGCGGTTCACGTGGCCAAGGCCGCCTGACGCTCCGCTGAGCCGCCCGCGGGCGCGTTCAAGACCGGAGGTCCGAAAGGGTCTCCGGTCGGCGGCGTTTCAGATCCGCCCCAATCGGCGTTGCAGCCCCCTCGCCCACGCCGCCATGGGCATTTGGCGAAGGCCGATAATCTGCCGCTCGTCCGATCGGATCAGCCGCGCCTCAACGCTGACGGGCGGGGGCGGACGCCAGGCGCAGAGACGGGCGAACCAGCGGGATCAAGGCGATGAGCGCCGCTCCGGCGAACGCCGCGGCCGCGTAGCAGGCCGGGCAGTGCAGCGCTGCGGGCGGACAACCGCAGATCGGGCCGTAGGCGGCGAGGCTTGCGCTCGTCATCGAGGCGTGCGCCAGCGCGCCCGCCGCGGCGGCCGTAGCAGCGAAGAGCCCGGCGAGGCAGGCGTATCCGTCGGATTGGCGGCGGGGGCGCATGCGCGGGTCTCCTGCTTACGCCCCGACTAGAGCGCCGACGGCGGCCGGCCGCTTTGACGCAGATCAAGGCGGCGCCGGGCCTTTGGGGCGATCAGCCCGACCGTTCCTTGGTCGGGATTCGCGAACCCCATGAATTCCTCATCCACCCCCGCACGGGCGCAAGCCCCGGACGATGCGGCCTTAGGCCCGGCGATCTGGCTCATCCTGTGCCTGATCGCGGCCCTGGTGGCGACGATCGCCACGGCGGCGTCGCGCGACGCGCTCTTCCAGTTCGAAGGCTACATCTTCATCGCCGCCTTCGTGCTCGGGTCCTTCGGGCTGCTGGCGGTGATCACCCGGGGCGGCTTCCCGGGCCAACCCGACAAGTACATGGACGGCGTCATCAAGGCCGGGGCGATCGCGACCCTCTTCTGGGGCGCGGCCGGCATGCTGACCGGGGTGGTCATCGCCGCCCAGCTCGCCTTCCCGCGCATCTTCTACCTGCCGGACGCCGGCTTCCTGAATTTCGGGCGGCTGCGGCCGCTGCACACCTCGGCGGTGATCTTCGCCTTCGGCGGCAACGCCCTCATCGCCACCTCCTTCTACGTGGTCCAGCGCACCTGTCGGGCGCGGCTGTTCGGCGGCCTGCTGCCCTGGATCGTCTTCTGGGGCTACCAGCTCTTCATCGTCACCGCCGCCTTGGGGTACCTGGCGGGCGTCACCCGCAGCCAGGAATACGCCGAGCCCGAGTGGATGAGCACGCTCTGGCTGGTGATCGTCTGGGTCGCCTACCTGCTGGTGTTCCTGGGCACGATCTGGAAGCGCCAGGAGCCGCACATCTACGTGGCGAACTGGTTCTACCTGGCCTTCATCGTCACCATCGCCATCCTGGTGCTCATCAACAACGCCGAGGTGCCGGTCAGCCTCCTGGACCACCGCAGCTATCCGCTGTGGGCCGGCGTGCAGAGCGCCCTGGTGCAGTGGTGGTACGGGCACAACGCGGTGGGCTTCTTCCTCACCGCCGGCTTCCTGGCGATGATGTACTACTTCATCCCGAAGCGCGCGGAGCGGCCGATCTACTCGTACCGGCTGTCCATCGTCCACTTCTGGGCGCTCATCTTCATCTACATCTGGGCGGGGCCGCACCACCTTCACTACACCGCCCTGCCGCAATGGGCCCAGACGCTCGGCATGACCTTCTCGGTGATGCTCTGGATGCCGTCCTGGGGCGGGATGATCAACGGCCTGATGACCCTCTCGGGCGCCTGGGACAGGCTCCGCACCGACCCGGTGATCCGGATGCTGGTGGTCTCGCTGGCCTTCTACGGCATGTCCACCTTCGAGGGGCCGGTGATGTCGATCCGGACCGTCAACTCGCTCAGCCACTACACCGACTGGACCATCGGCCACGTGCACTCGGGCGCGCTGGGCTGGGTCGGCTTCGTCACCTTCGGCTCGCTCTACTGCATGGTCCCCTGGCTCTGGAAGAAGAAGGGGCTCTATTCCAACGCCCTGGTCGAGTGGCACTTCTGGATCGCGACCACCGGAATCCTCCTCTACATCACCTCGATGTGGGTCTCCGGGATCATGGAAGGCCTGATGTGGCGCGAATACACGCCGCAGGGTTTCCTCGCCTACAGCTTCGCCGAGACGGTCTCGGCCCGCCACGTGGAGAACGTGGTCCGGCTGGCCGGCGGCCTCATGTACCTCTCGGGGCTCCTCATCATGATCTACAACCTCTGGCGCACCATCCGCGCGCCCTCGACCGAGCGCGAGGCCGTCCCGGCCGTGGCGCCCATCCCAGCCGCGGCGGAGTAGGACCATGGCCGGCAGTTCCTGGGCGGCGCACGGACGGCTGGAGCGGCACTCGCTCCTGCTGCTCATCGCCATCATCGTGGTGGTCTCGATCGGCGGCCTGATCGAGATCGTTCCCCTCTTCTACCTCGAGAACACCATCGAGCCGGTGCGCGGGATGCGGCCCTACACCCCGCTCGAGCTGGAAGGACGCGACATCTACATCCGCGAGGGCTGCTACCTCTGCCACTCCCAGATGATCCGCCCGCTCCGCGACGAGGTGGAGCGCTACGGCCATTACAGCCTCGCCGCCGAGAGCATGTACGACCACCCCTTCCAATGGGGTTCCGAACGTCAGGGACCGGACCTGGCGCGGGTGGGCGGAAAGTACTCCGACGGCTGGCACCGCGACCACCTGGCCGACCCGCGCTCGGTGGTGCCGGAGTCGGTGATGCCGCCCTACCGGTTCCTGGCCGAGAAGGACCTCGACTACCACGACGTGGCCCAGAAGATGCGGACCCTCAGGACCGTCGGCGTGCCGTACACGGACGATATGATCGCCAACGCGGTCACCGATCTCCGTGACCAGGACAACGCCTTCGCGGGCGGCGCGGGGCTGCACGCCCGATATGGCCGCAACGTCAACGTCCGCAATTTCGCCGGCGATCCCGAGCGCATCACCGAGATGGACGCCCTGATCGCCTACCTGCAGATGCTGGGGACCCTCGTGGACTTCTCCACCTACAAGGCCGACGCCCCGGCCAACCAGCGGTGACGCCATGACTTACGAGACCGTCGCGAGCGCGGTGCAGCAGGGGGGCGCGGTGTACTTCGCCCTGCTGTTCGCCGCTGTCCTCGTTTACGCCTTCTGGCCGAAGAACCGCGAAAAGTTCGAGAAGGCGGCGCGCGCGGCCCTGGACGCGGAGGAGTAGATGGCCGAGCGCGAAACCGACGCCCATACGGGCGTGGAGACCACCGGCCACGAGTGGGACGGCATCCGGGAGTTGGACAACCCGCTCCCACGCTGGTGGCTGATCATCTTTTACGGCACCGTGGCCTTCGCGCTCATCTACTGGGCGCTGATGCCGGCCTGGCCGCTGGTCCGCAGCTACACGCCGGGCCTCCTCCACTATTCCGACCGCGCCAAGGTTCTGCGCGACCTCGCCCAGCTGAAGGCGCAGCGCGCCGCCGAGGGCGCAAAGCTGCAGAACGCCTCGCTCGAAGCGATCGAGCAGGATCCCTCCATGCAGGCCTACGCCCTGGCGGTGGGCCAATCGATCTTCGGAGACAACTGCGCCACCTGCCACGGCGCCGGTGGCCTCGGGGGCAAGGGCTATCCGAACCTTCGGGCCGGGGTGTGGCTCTGGGGTGGCTCCCTGGAGGACATCCAGCGCACCATCACCTACGGCGTCCGCTCCGGCGATCCCAAGGCGCGCGTCTCGCAGATGCCGTCGTTCGGCCGCGACGAGATTCTCAAGCCCGAGCAGATAGACGACCTTACCGAATACGTGGTGTCCCTCTCGCATCGGCCGGCGAACGTCGCCGCGGTCCGGCGCGCCGCGCCGGTCTTCGCCGCCAATTGCGCCGTCTGTCACGGGGCCGACGGACACGGCAACCGGCAGGTGGGCGCGCCGAACCTCGCCGACGGCGGCCGCCAGTGGCTGTACGGGTCCGACCGCGCCTCGATCCACGATCAGATCTGGAACGGTCGCGGCGGGGTGATGCCGGCCTGGGGCCATCGGTTCGACGCCAACACCATCAAGGCGCTCGCCGTCTACATCCACGCCAACGCCGGCGGACAGTAGCGGGGCGGGGGCCATGACCGTGGTCATCGAGAGAGCGCGCAAGACCCCCGGCGACGGGTCCGGCCCTGCTTCCGCCGCCAAGATCGCGCGCGCCAAGGGCCAGGGCGGGGGCGGGCTCTACAAGCCGCGCACGCCCATCTACCCCAAGCTCGCCCACGGCCGCTGGCGGACGATCAAATGGGCGGTCCTGGTGCTGACCCTGCAGGCCTACTACGCGATCCCCTGGCTGCGCTGGGCGCGGCCGCCGGGCGCGCCGCAGCAGGCGGTGCTGGTGGATTTCACCGGCCGGCGGTTCTACTTCTTCTTCATCCAGCTCTGGCCGCAGGAGGTCTACTTCATCACCGGGCTTCTGGTGATGGCGGCCCTGGCGCTCTTCCTGACCACCGCTCTCTTCGGCCGTCTCTGGTGCGGCTACGCCTGCCCCCAGACCGTCTGGACGGACCTCTACATCGCCGTCGAGCGGCTCTTCGAGGGCGACCGCAACGCCCGGATGAAGCTCGACTCCAGCCCGTGGTCGGTGAACAAGGCCGTGCGCAAGGGGGGAAAGCACGCCGTCTGGCTCGCCATCGCCCTCGCCACCGGCGGCGCCTGGATCTTCTACTTCCACGACGCGCCGACCCTCTGGAAGAGCTTCTGGATCGGCCAGGCTCCGCTCACCGCCTACATCTCGTGCGGGGTGCTCACCGCGACCACCTATCTGCTGGCGGGGACCATGCGCGAGCAGGTCTGCACCTACATGTGCCCCTGGCCACGGATTCAGGGCGCCATGCTCGACGGCCATTCCCTGCAGGTGACCTACCGGCGCGACCGGGGCGAGCCACGCGGAGCGCACAAGAAGGACCAGTCCTGGGAGGGCCGCGGCGACTGCGTGGACTGCAACCAGTGCGTGGCGGTCTGCCCAATGGGGATCGACATCCGCGACGGCGGCCAGATCGAGTGCATCAACTGCGGCCTTTGCATCGACGCCTGCAACGAGATCATGGAGAGGGTCGGGCGCCCGAAGGGGCTCATCGCCTACGACACCGACGAGGCCGTGGCCGCGCGCCTGGCCGGAAAGCCGCCGTTCTACAAGCTGTTCCGCGCCCGCACCCTCTACTACGCGGTCGCCCTGGCCATCGTCTCGGGGCTCATGCTGTTCGGACTGGCGACGCGCACCCCGGTCTCGTTCGAGGTCCTGCGGGACCGCAACCCCACCTTCGTCAGGCTCCACGACGGGTCGGTGCGCAACGGCTACACCCTGAAGATCGACAACCGGAGTTTCGAACGGCGGGCGCTGGAGATCACTCTCACGGGTCTCGCCGCCGACGCCCTGAAGACGCCGGGCGCGGCCCCGACCAGCGGCCCGCTCGAGGTCGTCGTCGGCCCCAACGAGGTCCGCTCCGTGAGGCTTTTCGTGGTCGCCCCGTCCTCCGCGCTGAGCGCCCGCAGCCTGCCGGTGACCTTTTCGCTCAGCGACCACCGCCGCACCTGGCGCGCGGCCTCGACCTTCCTCTCCGCCGACCTCGGAGCCGTCCCATGAGCGCCTCGGACACCCGCCCCGGCTTTCGCATCACCGGTTGGCACGTGCTGGGCGCCTTCGTCGTCTTCTTCGGGGTGACCACCGCCGTAGACGCGGTGATGGTGGTGGACGCCTATCGCTCCTTCCCGGGCCAGGTGACCTCCAGCCCCTATGAGGAAGGCCTTCGTTTCGACGCCGCGCTCCACCAGCAGCGCTCGCAGGCGGGCCTCGGCTGGCGGATGACCGCCGGCTTCGCAGCGCCCGGCCTGGTCGAGCTCACCGTCCGCGATCGGGCCGGCGCGCCCGTGGGCCTGGCGAGGATCGAGGCCCGGCTCGAGCGCCCGGCCACCGAGGTCGGCCGCATCCCCTTGAGCTTCGCGCCCGCCGGTCCGGGCGTCTACCGCGCCAAAGCGCACGCCGACGCGGGGGCCTGGGACCTTCGGCTCAGCGCTTATGATCGCCAGGGCCGCCGCTTCGACGCCGAGCGGCGGCTGATGACGCCATGACCGCCATCGACGTCGACCTTGACGCGTTCGTGGAGCGCTCGCCCGGCGGCCGGGGCCGGCTGGAGCTCCTGGTGCGCGGCGCCCGCTGCGCGAGCTGCCTTTCCAAGATCGAGCACGCCGCCGGCGCGGTAGCCGGCGTCGAGACGGCCAGGCTGAACCTGACCACCGGCAAGCTGACGGTGGGCTTCGGCGAAGGCCAGGGGGATCCGGCCCAGGTGGTCGCCGCGGTGGAAGACGCGGGCTTCACCGCGGTCCTCTACGATCCCGCCGCCGCCAAGACGGCCCAGGACGCCGAAGGCCGGCGGCTGACCCTAGCGCTGGGGGTGGCCGCCTTCGGGGCCGGCAATGTGATGATGTTCTCGGTCCCGGTGTGGGCCGGGCTGTTCGGCCAGGAGCTGGAGCCGGCGACCCGCGCGGTCATGTACTGGTTCTCCGCGGCGGTGGCGGGGCCTTGCGCCCTCTACGCCGGCGTCCCCTTCTTTCGGTCGGCCTGGACGTCGTTGCGTCGCCGCAAGGCCAACATGGACGTGCCGATCTCCATCGGTGTCCTCCTCACCCTCGCCGTCAGCTTCTCCGAACTCTTGCAGGGCGGACGCCACGCCTATTTCGACGCCGCCGTCACCCTCCTCTTCCTGCTGCTGATCGGCCGCTGGCTCGACCATCAGCTGCGGCTGAAGGCCCAGGGCGCGGCCCGCGACCTGCTGGCGCTGCAGAACCCGCTGGCGCGGCGCCTCGACGCCGAAGATCGCGAGCATGGGATTCCGGTTCGCGAGGTGGCGGTGGGCGACCGGTTCGCCGTCCTGCCCGGCGAGCGCGCGCCGCTCGACGGCGTCGTCGAGGCCGGCGTCTCGGAAATCGACAACGCCCTCATCACCGGCGAGACGGCCCTCGCCAGGGTCGTCCCGGGCGTGGCCTTGCACGCCGGCGCGCTCAACCTCTCGGGCCGGCTGGTGATCCGCGCCACCGCCCGTTCGGAGGACTCGACCCTCGCCCAGATCGCCCGGCTCATCGAGGACGGCGAGCAGTCGAAGTCGACCTACGTGCGGCTCGCGGACCGGGCGGCCGCGATCTACGTGCCGGCCGTCCATTCGCTGGCGTTGCTGACCTTCGCGGGCGCCAGCGTGATCGGACTCGGCTTGCGCGAGGCGGTCCTGAGGGCCGCCGCGGTGCTGATCATCACCTGTCCCTGCGCGCTCGGCCTGGCCGCGCCCGCCGTGCAGGTCGCCGCCGCCGGGCGGCTCTTCCGCAAGCGGATCCTGCTGAAATCCGGGGCCGCCCTGGAGCGGCTGGCGCAAGCCGACCGCGTGGTCCTGGACAAGACCGGAGTGCTCACCAACGGGCGCCCGCAGTTGCTGCCCGCCACCCCAGCCGACGTGGCCGCGGCCGCGCCCCTGGCCCGCGCCTCCCGCCATCCGCTCGCCCAGGCCCTGGCCGCCGCGGCCCCGCCCGGACCCGCGGCCGACTCGGTGCGCGAGACGGCCGGCTACGGGGTCGAAGGGCTCGTGGGCGGACAGCCGGCGCGCCTCGGCCGCGCGGAATTCGTCGGCGCCCCGCCCTCCAGCGGCGCCGAGACCGAGCTCTGGTTCCGGCTCGGCGAAGCGGCGCCGATCCGGTTCGTCTTCGTCGACCGACTGCGGCCCGACGCGCAAGAGACGATCGCGGCGCTCAGGGCGCGCGGTCTCGAGGTCGAAGTCCTCTCCGGAGACGCTCCCGGCCCGGTGGCGCGGACCGCCACCGACGCCGGCGTCGCCAAGTGGCGCGCAGCCCTCAGCCCTGCGCAGAAGGCGGCGGCGCTCGACGAGCTCAAGTCGGCCGGATGCAAGCCCCTGATGGTGGGTGACGGGCTCAACGACAGCGCCGCCCTGGCAAAGGCCCATGTGTCCATGGCGCCCGGCGAGGCCGCCGAAGCCAGCCAGAGCGCCGCCGACCTGGTGTTCGAGGGCGAGGGGTTGATGGCGGTCGTCGACGCCGTCGACATCGCCCGCGCCGCCCGCGCCCGCACCCTGGAGAACTTCGGCTTCTCGGCGCTCTACAACCTCGTGGCTGCGCCCGCCGCGATCCTCGGGCTGGTCAATCCCCTCGTCGCCGCCGTCGCCATGTCGGGGTCTTCGCTGGCGGTGATGCTGAACGCCACGCGGATGAACTGGACGGGGCGGCGATGACCATCCTCCTCTTCCTCGCCCCAGCCTCCCTGGTCCTGGCGCTGATCAGCCTCGGCGCCTTCTGGTGGACGGTGCGGTCGGGCCAGTACGAGGACCCGCTCGGCGACGCCAACCGAATCCTCACCACCGACTATGACGACGCGCCGACCGGCGCTCACGACCCATGACCCTCACGTGCGCCACCGCGCGGCGGCTGCGCCACCTCTCGTTGCTGCAGCGCTACGGCGGGCGCGCCCCGCGCTACACCAGCTATCCCACCGCCGCCCAGTTCACGCCCGCCGTGGATGCGGACCTCTACGCGACGTGGCTGAGCGCCCTTCCCGTCCGCAAGCCGGTGTCCGTGTACGTCCACATACCGTTCTGCGCCCGGCTCTGCTGGTACTGCGGGTGCAGCGCCAGGGCGGTCCATCGCCCCGCCACGGTGAGCGATTACGTGCGGCTGGTCACTCAGGAGGTCGGCCTCGCGGAGGCGCGGCTGCCGGCGAGGCTCGCGGTTTCCGCCATCCACTTGGGCGGCGGCACCCCCAACATGACCTCGCCTGAGGATCTCGAAACCCTGTTCGCGGCCCTGAGGCGCGCCTTCGCTGTCGCGCCGGGCGCCGAGATCGCCGCCGAGATCGACCCTACCCAGCTCGGCGAGGCATGGGTCCGCGCAGCGGCCGGCTGCGGCCTCACCCGCGCCAGCCTCGGGGTGCAGGATCTGTCGCCGGAGGTGCAGGCGGCGGTGAACCGGATCGAGCCGTTCGAGACGGTCGCCCGGGCCGCGGCGCTGCTGCGCGATGCGGGCGTCGCCTCTCTGAATCTCGATCTGATGTACGGCCTGCCGAAACAGCGCGCGCACCACCTGCTGGCGACCCTCGAGCGCGTCCTCACCCTGGAGCCCGACCGGCTCGCCCTGTTCGGCTATGCGCACGTGCCCTGGATGCGCCCGCACCAGAAGCTGATCGACGAGGCCGCGCTTGCTGGCCCGGCCGAGAGGCTCGAGCAGAGCGAGGCCGCCGCCGAGCGGCTGACCGGGGCCGGCTACGTTCGGATCGGCCTCGACCACTACGCCCGGCCGGACGATTCGCTGGCGCGCGCCCTGGCCGCCGGGCGGCTGCGCCGCAACTTTCAGGGCTACACAGACGATCAGGCGCAGACCCTGCTCGGCTTCGGCGCTTCGGCGATCGGGCGGCTGCCGCAAGGCTACGTCCAGAACTTCGCCGACGAGCTCACCTGGCGCAAGCGCATCGCCGCCGGCGAGCTGGCCACCGCCCGGGGCTTGGCGCTGACCGACGAAGATCGGTTCCGCGCCGAGATCATCGAGCGGCTGATGTGCGCCTTGAGCGTCGACCTCGAGGGGGTGCGCCGCCGACACGGGCGCGATGCTTCCGAGCTTGCCGGCGCGCGCGCGGCGCTCGCTGGGTTCGAGGCCGACGGGCTCGTGGCGCTGGACGGCCCCACGGTCGCCGTCACCGAGCTGGGGCGACCGTTCCTGCGCAGCGTCTGCGCCCTCTTCGATGCGGGCGCCGGCGCCTCCGGGTTACGGCCGTCGCAGGTCGTCTGACGGCTGCTGCTGGAAGAGCCGGCGCGCACTCATGGCCGCGACGCGAGGGCCGCGGCGATCTTTGCGTCCCACCCATAGACGTCCTTGCGGAACAGCAGGGGTCCGTCCGGCGTCGGGACGACCGTGCGGTAGACGACGAACACCGGGGGCTGGACCTTTAGCGGCACGCTCTGGGTCGACCCCTTGGCGATCGCCGCATCGACGGCGCCCGGGTTCCACCCCTGGGGCGCAAGCAGCGCGGCGGCCAGCTCGCGCGGCTTCTCGATCCGCATGCAGCCGTGGCTGAGCCAGCGCACCGGCTTGGCGAAGAGGGTGCGCGCCGGCGTGTCGTGCAGGTAGACGTCGAAGGAGTCCGGGATCTCGAACTTGATGTAGCCCAGGGCCGCCTTCGGCCCGGGGCGCTGGATGACCTGGCCGTGGGCGACATAGAAGTCGTTGCGGGCCAGGTAGCCGGGGTGACGCCGCTCCTTCGGCAGGATCTCGCGCGCGGCGATGCCGGCCGGAACGATCCAGGGCGGATTGAACTTCACCGCCACCACATTGGACGCAAAGGTCGGCGTGCGGGTGCTCGGCTTGCCCACGATGGCGCGCATGGTCAGCACGGCCTGGCCGTTCTGGTAGAGCGTGGCCTGCGGATCGCCGGTGTCGACCTCGATGCGCATCGGCGGCAGCCGGGCGGGCAGCCAGCGGGCCCGCTCGATATTGGCGTCGATCTCGCTCAGCCTTTCGTCGGCCGGCGTGTTGAGCGCCTCGAGCGTGGCCGCGTTCAGCACGCCGTCGGACGCGAGGCCATGGCGGCTCTGGAACGCCGCCAGCTGGGCCTCCAGGGCGGAATCGAACCGGTCGGGCGGACCGGACGGCGCGGCGGCGTAGCCCTCCAGAGCCAGCCGCTGGCGGAGAGCCGGGAGACGCGCATCCGCCGCGCCGCGCTTGGGGGGCTTTCCCGCTCCCACGAGGGGCCAGCCGCCGGCGCTGACGACCGCGGCGTAGGCCGCGCGCGCCTGAACCAGGGCCTGGAGGTCGGGATCGTCGTGGGTCTGGGCGGCGAGCCAGGCCTGCACCTGGCCGGCCGCCCGCGCCGCGTCGAACTCGGCGCCGAGGTCGGCGGCAGATTTCAGGGCGAAGTTCGCGTCGAGGGCTTGGGGATCGGCGATCCGGCCCCGCTCGGCCTGAGCGTAGCCCACGGCCGCCGCCCTCCAGGGATCGGCCGCGCCATTGGCGTTCACGGCGATCGCCGGCAGGCCCCGCGCCGGCGCCGCCGCCAGCGCCAGGTTGATGGCCGCCTGGTCCGCCTGGGCCAGCGGGGCGGGGGACGCCGCCGGCGCGGCCGCCAAGGGGGACGATCCGGCCAAGGCGAGGGCCGTCAACACGAAGACGAAGGCGCGTCCCATCCAGCGAAGCTCCAGTTCAGCGAGGCGGCGAGGATCGCCCCCCGTGGCTAAATTGTCGTTGAGGCGGATCAAGGCGGCCAGGGGCGCTGACCTGATGGTGTGGACGACCTCCACCTGAACAGGCTCGGTAGGCAGGGCGTCGAGGGACGTCACGTCTAGGGAGCGGGAGATGGAAGAGGTTGCGGTCGTCGGGCTCGATCTGGCGAAGAATGTGTTTCAGGTCCATGGGGTGAC
>JAFBAO010000005.1 GCA_019247715.1 Caulobacteraceae bacterium | reverse complement strand
CGGCAGCAGCTGGGCGATGGGCGGCTCGGGGGCGAGGTCGCCAGGGTTCTGCCCCACCACCGCGTCATAGGCGGCCCGCGAGATGGCCAGCGTCGCCTGGGCCTGGGCCAGCTGGGCCTCGCCCTGGGCGCGCCGCGCCTGCGCCTGCGAGACGTCGGTGCGGGTGACCTCGCCCACGTCGAACCGCGCCTGGGTCTCCTCCACCTGGCGCCCGAGCACGGCGACGTTGTCCTGGGCGATGGCGAGCTGCTGCTGGCCCTGGCGCACGCCCACGTAGGCCTGGACCACCGCCTGCAGGACGGTGATCTCGGTCTGGCGCAGGGTCTCGCGCCCGGCCAGGATGTCGGCGTGGGCCGCATCCATGGCGCTGGCGACCCGCCCGCCGGTCCAGATCGGCTGGGCCAGGGTGAGGCCGCCGAACGAGGTGGTGAGTTCCGAGGGCCCCAGGATGCCGATGTCGTTCTTCTGGTAGGTGACGTTGGCGCTGCCGCTCACCGTCGGGCGCAGCCCGGTCTGGGCCTGCACGTACTCTTCGTCCGTAGCCCGCTGGGCGGCCCGCTGGGACTGCAGGGTCGGATTGGTCTGGTAGGCGAGCGCGATGGCGTCCCCGAGCGTCTCCGGCTCGGCCCACGCCGCCGCCGGTCCCAGCGCCGCGAGGCAGCCCGCCGCGACCGGGAGGAGTCGACGAAAGCTTCCCATCCTTCCTCCCGGCGCATGCCTCTGGTCACGCCGATAACGCGCAAGTCCGCGAGCGGCGCCGGGGGGCCGGTATTTTCCGGAGAGCGACTAGGGCCGGCGCCTGGGGCTGAGCTTCCCAGAGCCGCGACGGAAGTCAGAACGCGAAGCGGCGCTCGGGCTCGAAGCCGGCCATCAGGGGCGCGGCGCAGTCGAAGAGGTCGCGCCGGCCCACCCCGGCGGGACTGTGGAGATAGAGCAAGGCCCGCCCGATCTGCGGCCCCTCGCGCACCACCACGCCCAGCCGCCCGCCGACCGCCAGCGCCTCAGGCCACGCGGGCGGGACCTCGGCCACCGCCCCCTCGCAGACGATCAGCGCATACTCGCCGGCCGGCGATCTCAGGTCCCCCGTCTCCAGCCGCGTCACCTCGAGGCCGATCGCCTCCAGCACCAGCGCCGCATAGGGCGCCGCGATGGCCAGCGCCCGCTCGCCTGGCCTGGGCGCCAGCGCCTGCAGCAGCTTGCCGACGTGGCGGGGATTCAGCAGCCAGCGCCCGGGGGCGTACTCGACCTCGGTGTCGGCGTAGGCCAGATAGGCCTTCTCGGGCGCCAGGAGGCTCTCGCGCGGGACGGCGCGCATGGCGTCCTGGATGGCGTAGTCGGTGACGTCGGCCACCCGCACCTGGCTCTCCACCATGTTGGCGCGCGCCGCGGCCAGATCGAAGCCCATCCGCCCTACCCGTCATCGTCAAGGACCGCCGCTTATAGGACCGCCCCGGCGCGCTCCGCAATGCGCCCTCCCCGCCCTCGCGCGCCTTGCCGCCCCGCACCCCATCTGTTAGCTCCGCCCCCGCGGCCTGGTGGCGGAGTGGTGACGCAGCGGACTGCAAATCCGCGCACCCGAGTTCGATTCTCGGCCAGGCCTCCAAAGTCCTATGAAGAGGCACGAAGATCAAAGGGGCATCATCTCAGGAGCCCTCGCCAGGGAAATTAAGCGCATCGAAGAAACCCTCGACCTCATCGCGGACATCCCGCGCATCGGCCGAGTGCGCCCTGACCTCGACGGCGAACCGCGCACGTTCTCGGTCTGGCCTTGGCTGATCGTCTATGAGCCCCTGCCGGAAGGGCCAGGGAATCGCGGTTTGGCGCGTCATGGACGGCCGCCGAGATCTGCCGCGCCATATCCGGCGATAGTCCCCCGCCAATCAGGATTGCGGAGGAATGCGGGGACGAGAGCAATTGTCACCGGACTTTTCGACAGGTCGGCCGGGCGCTCCGCAAGGCTCCGCCGCGCGAGGCGTTCGTGCTATGAACGCCGCGGGTTTTTCGAGGAGGCGTCATGGACCGCCGGGTGCGCGCCGCCGCGTCGGTCGCGGCCGGGCTCTTGCTGGGGGCGGGGGTGGCGGCCGCGCCGACGCCGTCCATCGTCGGCCTCTGGTCACACCGCGTGGTCACCGCTCAGGGGGCCGTCGGCGTGGTATGGGACGAGTTCGGCGCCGACGGACGGCTGCACGTGAAGATCGTCAATCCCATCCTCACAATGGACTACTATGGCGTCTACAAGTTGTTGAACAACGGCGCGGTGCTGCGGGCGCAGATCAACGACTTCACGCCCAGGCAGATGTGCACATTGGTCTGCTCGCCGACCAGGCCGGAGCTGCCGATCGGACGGCCGGGCGACTCGCCGCTCCGCTTCGACGGCCCGAGCGTCATCTACATCGGCGGCGACATGTACACGCGCGAAAAGTAGCGGCGACGGTCCCTGCTGGTTCGGAGCGACCGCCCTGGTCAGGCCTCGCCAATTGCGCTCTTCCGGGGCCGCGCTATAGCCACCGCGTCAAGCCTGAATTGGGAAGAGGATCCGCCATGGCCGACCACGAAAGCACGGTCCGCGAGCTGAAGGACCGCCAGGACATCTACGACTGCCTGGTGCGCTACTGCCGGGGAATGGACAGGTTCGACCGCGCGCTGCTGCGCTCGGCCTACCACGCGGACGCGCTCGACGATCACGGCGAGTTCGTCGGCGGGGTGGAGGGGTTTATCGACTACTACT
The DNA here is from genome assembly GCA_019247715.1 of Caulobacteraceae bacterium. Lineage (GTDB taxonomy): Bacteria > Pseudomonadota > Alphaproteobacteria > Caulobacterales > Caulobacteraceae > Acaudatibacter. The sequence continues at coordinate 38,166 of JAFBAO010000005.1, read as the reverse complement.
TCGCCTATCACACGAAGTATCAACACCGCACCGTCCATTCGCTCAGCAACCACACCTGCGAACTCGACGGCGACACCGCCCATTGCGAGACCTACTGGACCTTCACCGCCCTCAACAAGAACCCGCCCCTGCGCACCCAGGGGACCGGCCGCTACATCGACCGGCTGGAAAAGCGGGACGGCAAGTGGGGGATCGCGGCGCGGATCTGCGTGATCGACGGGACCACCGACGATTCCGATCCTGAGCGCGCCGCGGGCCGGCTCAACTTCTTGCCGACCTCACGCGACAAGTCCGACCCCTCGTACATGCGCCCGCTCGCCATCGATCCGGCGCGGATCAACAACCGGCCGGCGCACCTCGCCTGACCGCCGGCCGGCCGTCCGGTCCGCGGCCAGCATCATTCGCGATGACGGCGCGAAGTTGATCCCGGTCAAGGCGCCCCGGCCTCGCGCGCCCAAGTTCGACGGCTCGCAGCTCAGAGGAGGATCCGCCATGAGCCTCGCCGAACAAGCCAAGACCACCCCCCCCGCCCATCCGCCGAACATGCTGGCGCTCCCGCTGGCGTGGACGGCGCTATGGTCGGAGGTCTTCGGCGCCAGCCTCGCAGCCTCGGTCTGCGCCTGGTCGGCCCTTTCCAAGCTCGGGGCCGGCGTCGCCGGACAGGCGATCAATCTGGAGCGCTTCCAGACGATGGCGACGGCGGGGGGGCTCGACGAGGCGGTGCGCGGAGAGCTGGAAGCTCTGGAGGAGAGCACCGAGCGTTTGACGCACATCGGCGAGAGGACGCTCGCCGACGCCGGCGGCGGCCCGATCTTCTCCTTTCCGGACTGACCGCGGCCGGCCAGCGGGAAGGCCGCGGGTTTGATTTTTATCAAGGCGGGGGGCGGGCGTCGGGAGAATCTAAGCCTTCGCGCGGCGAACACGATCGCGCGAAAGCCGGAATCGCCCCATCCGCCCGGACCGTGGCCGGGGCGCGACGGCTGGAAGGCCCCGGCCCCCTAACCCGGGGCCTTCCGCATTCCTGGCGTCAGCATCACGGGCGCCGCCGGCGCCAAGCCGCCTTGGTCGCCGGCCATATCGACGAACCCGCCCGGCCTCCGCTCGACACTGGGTCAAGGCGAAGAGCGTCGACCCCTCTAAGGGCAACCCCTTAGGTAGACCACCCGAATGGAGAGGCGCAGGCGGACGGGCTAGCCGTTGGACGCCTGAGGCCAGGAAAGGCTTTGCGATGACGGCCGACGCCGGCGCCCTTGATCCCCATCCCGCCGTGGCCGCCAGCGTCCATGACAGGGGCCTCGTCCTCGCGCCTCAGGGCGAGGCCGTCTTTGCAGCCGCCCCGGCGCAGGCGACGACCTTCGCTTCGATGCGCGAAGCCGCGCGGGCCGCGCTTCGGCCGTCGGGCTCCTTGCGCACCTTCAGCCTCGCGGCGCCCGGCGGCCTCGCGGCCCCTGGCGCGGTCCGCTAGGGGCGCGTCGTGCCGCGCGCAGCCGCAGTCATCGCGATGGCGCTGCTGATCGCCGCCGGTTCGGCGCGCGCCGGCGTCGGCGAAGACGCCTACAGGGAGCAGTGCGCCTCTTGCCACGCCCTGAACGGGGTGAGCACGCCCGAAGGCCCGTCGCTCAACGGAGTCGTCTGGCGCAAGATCGCCGCGCTTGCGGACTTTCCCTATTCGCCCGGGCTGAAAGCCAAGAGGGGCACATGGACGCCCGGCATGCTGGACGCCTACTTGAAAGACACCCAGGGCTTCGCGCCCGGCACCGACATGTTCTGGGACCTTCGCGACGACGTGAAGCGCCGCGCGATCATCGATTACTTGAAGTCGATCAAATGACCCCCTGCCTGGCGCTCTCCTGCAAGCTCCAGAATTTGACCGCCGGCGGGCTTCAGCAGCGCGGGTGGATTCCCTATGTTGGCTGAACACGGCTGGTTGGTGAATCCGAAGTTGGCTCGGCGCTCATCCTGTCCACTGGCGAGCTTCGGAGAGACGTCGGTCGCATCAAGCCAATGAATTCGGGAGGCGTGACCATGGCAGTGTGGCTTCCGGACGCCCCCGACATCTCTCCCATGGACATCCGCCCGGCCGGCCGCCTTCGCGACAGCTCCGGGATCGTCGACGATCGAGAACGTCTCGACGAACGCTACGAGGAAGACGGCTACCTCTACTTCCGGAACCTTCTGCCGAAGGAGGCGGTGGAGGCGGCCCGACGCGAGATGATGGCTCCGCTGCTGGCGGACGGGCTCATCGACGCGGACTGCGTTTGGATCGGGGGCGAGCGGGAGACCGGGATCACCGAGACCGGCCCCACCTACCGGGGCGTCTGGCCGCGGCTTTTCGATGGATCGGGTGTCAAGGACGCGCTGGCCAAGCTGCTGGGCGAGGCGCCCGCCACCGTGCCCATGGTCCAGTACCGCGCCTATCCGCCCAACAAGCGCGCCGGGGGGGTGCATCAGGACGGCTTCGCAAGCCCGGGCGTCACGGGCTACAAGCCGCTCTGGATTCCGCTCATCGAGATGGACGAGGCCATGGGCGGCCTGGTGCTCGCCACCGGCTTCACCAAGCGCGACTACATCCACAACATCGCCAAGAAGCCGATGAGCCCGGTGCCCGCCGGGATCATTCCGGATTCAGCCTGGCTGCGGGCCGACTACGAGCCCACCGACTTGGTGATGATCCATCCGAAGACGCCGCATACCGGCCTGCCCAACCGCTCGCGCAGGGTGCGCCTGTCCATCGACACGCGCGTGCAGTCGGCCGCCAACCCTGCCGCGATCTGGGGCGAACTCGTCGACGGCTCGCCCGACGCGGTGACCCTGAAGCTGGCCGATGGCGGGCTGCGGACGCTGCGGCTGTCCGACCAGAGCTTCATCCGCAGCGGACCCGACCGCGGGCCGCGACTGTCGCGGACGGAGTATCTCGAGGTCACCCCGCTCGGGGAGCTGCTCATGGCCGCCTTCGAGGGCGACCACGCGCTCATGCTGCGTCGCGCCGACCCTGGCTGAGCCACCGCTCCGGGTCAGCGGCGCTGCGCCCGGCCCCCGCTCCTACGGCTTCCCAAGGGCGTCCTCAGCCGCGATCTGGCCGAAGCAGAAGGCCTCGCCGAGGTTGGCGCCCCACGCCGGGTAGAGGCTCCCCACCGCCTGGCCGAGCTCGCCGGCGCCGTAGAGCCCCGGGATCGGCTCGCCGAACGCGTCAAGGATCCGGGCCCGCTCGTCGCGGCGCGGGCCGCCCGAGGTGTTGGAGCCGCCCGGGTAGAGGGGGATGCAGTAGAAAGGGCCGGCGTCGAGTGGCGTCAGGGTTTCGGCCGGCCGTCCGAAGCTGTCGGCGCCGGCGGAGCAGGCCGCGTTGTAGCGCGCCACCTCGGCCGCCGCGGCCTTCGGGTCCAGCACGCCGGCGGCGTGCGCCGCCGCCTCCACGGTGGGGCCTGCCTTAATCCACCCGCTCTCGATCTCGGCGGCGTTGTCGGCGCTCCATGGGTAGCGGGCGCTGGGGCTGACGAGCGGCCCCGCCTTGATCCGGCGGCTGTCGCAAATCCAGTAGGCGGGAATGCGCGGGTAGTCGTTGGCCTGGGCGTCGAAATAGGTCAGCTCGTTCAGAAAGGCGTGGCTGAGCTGGGCCTGCGGGAATTCGTTGGCGAACCGGCGCCCGTGTTTGTCGGTGATGACATAGCCGCCGGGCGCGATCCTGGGCGTGGCGTTGAGGTAGGTCCCGTCGCCCAGCGGGAAATGGCCGATGGCGCGGCCTACTGCGAGGTTCATGTGCCACAGGGACGCGCCCGCCTTCTGCGCCATGCGCACCCCGTCGCCGGTGTGCCCCACCCCACCGAAGAAGTGCATGGGCGCCGCCTTCAGGAACTGGCGCTTCATGTCCTCGTCGAACTCGTAGCCGCCGCAGGCGAGCACCACCCCCTTTCGGGCGCGGAACTCCCGGCGGCGTCCATCGCCGGCGAGGACGGCGACGCCGACGACCCCGCCGGTCTCGTCCTGGATGAGCCGCTCGGCGCGGGCCGCCCATTCGACCTCGACGCCCCGCGCGTGAACGGCGGCCGCAAGCTCGACCCACAGTTCCCTGCCCCCGCGGGCCGCCTGCGAGGTGGCGTTCATCGCCGCTGAGGCCGCGGACTTGGCGGCTTGGTCGACAACCGAATCCTCGCGGCGAGACCCGCTGACCCAGACGTCGATCGCGTCCGCGCCCGGGATGCCGACGTGCTCGCCGCCGTCGGAGCGTGTGTAGTCGCTGGCCGCCCCGATGCTGCGCAACCAGGCCATCAGGCCCTCGGCGCGCTTCGCCCAGGCGCGGGTGACCTCCATCGGCACGAAGCCGCCGGCGCAGGCGTCCATGTAGGGCGCGCCCCGTTCGGCGTCGTTGACCGCCATGATCACCCCGCCCGACAGCATGGTGTTGGGCGCGTGAGTCTGCTGCGGCTGCTTCTCGACGATGAGCACGCTGCCGCCGAGGTCGCGGGCCCGGATCGCCGCCGACGCGCCGGCCGCGCCGAAGCCGACCACGACCAGGTCGTGCCGACGTTGTTCCTCAGCGGCCATTCACGAACCTCCCTCGATGGCGCGGAAGCGCGCCTCGCCTGTGCGCGCTCCTTCCTGTCCCGGCGAAACCGCACCCCGGCGGGTTGTGCGATCTGAGCCTGGCGCCTAGGCTAGCCCACGGCGAGAGCGTCCGAAAAGGGCCTGGCGCAGGCTCGGCCATCGCCCGAGGGAGGTCCCGTGTCCGAGCCCGAGCTTGCCGCGCGCATCCAGCGCCTGGAAGACATCCACGCGCTGCAGCGGTTGCGCGCCTGGTATCATCGCTACATCGACGACGCCGAATTCGGCCGCCTGGGCGAGCTCTTCGCGGAGGACGCCGAGCTCGACCTCGGCTACATGTCGGGCGCCGCCAACCACGGCCGCGCGGCCATCCACGCCTCGTTCTCGCAGCTGGGCGAACGCCTGCGCCAGGTGAAGCAGTTCATCCACTCCCACATCATCGAATCCGTCGAAGGCGATACGGCCACCGGCTGGGCCATCCTGGAGGCGCGCTACGGCGGCCTGGACGGCGTCGCCTACAACGTCGCTGGGCGCTACGACGACGAATACGTACGGGTGGACGGCCAGTGGCTGTTCAAGACCATGCGCGCGGTCTTCTACTTCTCGACGCCGCACCTCAGCGACGGCTGGGCCGGCCCGGACCGGCACCAGCTCATGCGGCGTCCCGGCATGGCCCAGCCGCCGCCGGCGACGAGTCCGAACCCGCCCGTCTGAGGCTGGGCGGAAGCCCCGAGCGACAGGGAGGGTCGCATGCGCCACCGACCGACGCTCACCGCCGACGACGCACGTCGGATGATGGCGGCCGCTAAGGCGGAGGCGGCGAAGCACGACTGGAAGGTCGCCATCGCCGTCGTCGACGAGGCCGGCGCGCTTCTGCTGCTCGAGCGCCTGGACGGGGCCCATGGCCTCACCGCGGAGCTCGCCCACGGAAAGGCCAAGGCGGCGGCGGCCCTGCGCCGCCCGAGCGCGATGGCGGCCGAGCTGCTGAAGCAGGCGCCGGGCCTGGCCCTGGCCTCGATCGGGCTGCCGCTGCCGGGGGGCGTTCCGGTGATGTGCGAAGGCGAGTGCGTCGGCGCGGTCGCCGCCTCCGGCGCGGCAGCCCACGAGGACGAGCAGGTCGCCAGCGCCGGCGTCGCCGCGCTCGGCTAAGCCGCGGCGCCTGCCCAGCGCCGGCGGCAGTGAGGGCGCCGGCCGCCAAGGGCTTGCTTGCCGTCGCCACGCATACCAATACCCGTGCCCAGCTTGGGGCATGAGACGAGGGAGGACGGGCGATGGACTATGGGCTGAAGGGCAAGGTGGCGATCGTCACCGGGGCGAGCCGCGGCATCGGCCGGGCGACGGCCGAGCTGCTGGCCGCCGAGGGCTGCAAGCTGATGGTCTCGGCCCGCGGCCAGGCCGGCGTGGACGAGACGCTCGCCGCGCTCGAGGGGGCGGGGGCCGAGGCGGTGGGCATGGCGGCGGACGCGGCCGATCCGGTGGCGCCGAGGAAGATCGTGGAGCGCACGGCGGAGGCGTTCGGCGCCGTCCACATCTTGGTCAACAACGCCGGCGGCCAGGGCCGGCGGGTGAACTTCGAGGAAGACGACGACGCGGCCTGGCTCTGGACCTTCGAGGTCAACGTGCTCTCGGTGGTGCGCCTCTTCCGGGCCGCCCTGCCCTACCTTCGCAAGCACCGCGAAGGGCGGGTGATCAACATCTGCTCGGAAGTGGCCGAGCAGCCGGAGCGGATCTTCCCGGCCTACAACGCCGCCAAGGCCGCGCAGCTCAACCTCACCAAGTCCTTGTCCAAGGCTTACGCCCGCGACGGCATCCTGGTGAACGCCGTCTCTCCAGGCCTGATCAGGACCGAGGGTGTGGAGGCGGGCCTGGCAGCCGACGTGGCGCGGGTCGGCGGCACCTTGGATGAGGCCGAGGCCGCCTATTTGAAGAAGTTCAAGCCCGGCCTGGTGCTCGGGCGTTCGGGGAGCGCCCACGAGGTGGCGGCGGTGGTGGCCTTCCTGGCCTCGAGCGGCGCCTCCTTCGTCACCGGCTCCAACTATCGTGTGGACGGCGGTTCGGTCGTCACCATCTGACGTCAGGCCACGCCGCGCAGCACCCGGCCAGGCAGCGCGCCGGTAGGCTCGCCCTCGCGGTAGGTGATCTCGCCGGCGACGATGGTGGCCGCATAGCCGCGAGCGGTCTGCTCGAGCCGCCGTGCGCCGTTCGGCAGATCGTGGACCACCACGGGCCGGGCGAGGGCCACCCGCGCCGGGTCGATGATATTGAGGTCGGCGGCGAACCCCGGCCGCAGCCGGCCGCGATCGGCCAGGCGGACGGTCTCGGCGGCGTCGCGGGTCATGCCGCGCACCGCCTGCCCGAGGGTCAGCCGCGGGCCCGCCCGGTCGCGGCACCAGTAGGCCAGGGTGAAGCTCGGCCAGCTGGCGTCGCAGATGGAGCCATAGTGGGCGCCGCCGTCGCCTAGGCCGTAGACGCAGGCCGGGTGGCCGATCATCTCGCGCACCGCCTCGAGGTCGCCAGCCGCGTAGTTGGCCACCGGCAGGAAGAACACCGCCTCGCCCGGCTTCTCCAGGAGCAGGTCATAGGCGAGCGCCTCCGGCGCCACGCCCCGCTCGCGGGCGAGGTTCGCGAGACTCAGCGCCACCGGCGGCTCGTAGGAGATCTCGGGCCCGAGCAGGAAGATCCGCTCGAACCAGCGGCCGGCGGCCATCAACGGCAGGTCGGGCGCGCGTGGCGCCTCGGCGAGCAGCTTATCTCGCATCTGCGGATCGCGCAGGGCGGCCACCCGCTCGGCGAGAGGCCGGCCGGCCATCGCCTCGTAGGTCGGGCAAAGGCAGAACGGGTGGATGGAAAGCTCCAGGCCCATGAGCATGCCCACCGGCCGGTTCAGCACCTGGGCCCGTACGTCCTGACCGTCGGCCCTCGCCCGCTCCACGCGCTCCAGGAGCGCCCGCCACTGGTCGGGATTCTCGCGGTTCTGGGCCAGGGAGAAGCTGAACGGGCGCCCAGAGGACGCGGCCACCCGCAGCAGCATCTCCAGCTCCGGCAGCGCCCGCTCGCCGCCCACGTCGAAGGCGGCCTGCAGCACCCCCGCTCCCGCATCCGCCAGTCCCAGCGCGATCTCGCGCAGCTCCGCCTCCTCCGAGCGCTTCGAGGGGATGGGCCGGCCGTCGATGCTCCGGTGCAGGGAGACGCGCGAGGTCGAAAAACCGGCCGCGCCCGCCCGCATGGCCTCGGCGGCCAGGGCGCGCATGCGGGCGGCGTCCTCGGCGGTGGCCGGCTCGTCGGCGAGCGCGCGATCGCCCATGACGAAGACGCGCAGCGCCGCGTGGGGCAACTGGACCGCCAGGTTGATGTCGTGGGGCCGCCTCTCCACCGCCGCCAGGAACTCCGGAAAGCTTTCCCAGTCCCAGGCGAGGCCGGCGGCCATCACCGCCTCGGGGATGTCCTCCACCCCTTCCATCAGCTGGACCAGCCGCTCGCGGTCGTGGGGGCGGCAGGGCGCGAAGCCGACGCCGCAGTTGCCGGTCACCACGGTGGTCACGCCATGATGCGACGAGGGCGCGAGCCTGGAGGTCCAGGTCGCCTGGCCGTCGTAGTGGGTGTGGATGTCGATGAAGCCGGGGGTGACGATGCAGCCCCGCGCGTCGATCTCCTCGGCCCCGGGCTCGCCCACCCGCCCGACCTGGGCGATCCGGCCGCCCGCCACCGCGACGTCGGCTTCGAACGGCTCGCCGCCGTCCCCGTCCGCCACCGCGCCGCCGCGGATCACCAGGTCGTAGGCCATCTGCCGCCCTAGTCCTTGTAGTCCGGGCAGATGCGGTCGAGCTTCCGCAACATCGCGGGCCAGGTGAACATCTGGCTCGATCGCGCGGTGGACTCGGCGGAAACCTGACGGGCCACCTTGGCCACCACCTCCGGGTCGGCGTGGTGGATGGGCCGGCCCATGGACAGCGCCTTCACCTGGGCCGTGCAGGCGCGCTCCAGGAAGTAGATGCGCGAGAAGGCGTCGGCCACCGTCCGCCCCAGGGCGAGCGTGCCGTGGTTGCGCAGGATCATGGCGTTCTTGGCGCCGAGGTCGGCCTGCAGCCTCGCCCGCTCGTCCACGTCGTTGGCCACCCCTTCGTATTCGTGGAACGCCACGTCGCCGGACACGATCATGGCGGTCTGGTTGAGCGGCAGCAGGCCCTCCTCCAGCGCCGAGACCGCCATGCCGTCGGTGGTGTGGAGGTGCACGACGCAGCCCGCGTCCGGTCGCGCCATGTGCACCGCGCTATGGATGACGAAGCCGGCGGCGTTCACCCCGTAGCTGGTCGGCTCGAGGATCTCGCCGTCCGCATCGATCTTCACCAGGCTGGAGGCGGTGATCTCCTCGAACAGCAGCCCGTAGGGATTGATGAGGAACGCGTCCTTGGCCCCTGGCAGACGGGCGGAAATGTGGGTGGCGGTGAGGTCGTCCCACCCGAACAGGGCCATCAACCGGTATAGACCGGCGAGGTCGCGGCGGATGCGGGTCTCTTCCGCATCGCGCTCGGCGACAGGGCGTTGCGAGGTGAGCATCGACATGGCGGCCTCCGTCAGTTCAGCAGGGCGACCTGCACGTCGCGCCGTCCGGCGTAGGGGCTGCGGCCGTGGAAGGTCAGGAAATTGTCGATCAGCATCAGGTCGCCCTGGCGCCACGGGAAGGCGACCTGCAACCCGGCCAGCGTCTGGCGCACGGCTGCGACGTCCGCCTCGGCGATCGGTCCGCCGTCAGCGAAGGTGGTGACATACGGCAGCGGGTGCTCGGCGCCGCTAAGCCGTCGGAAGGCGCCCATGACCTCGGGGCCGTAGGTGGCGTCGGTCATGGTCTGGGTGGCGATCTGGTTGAACCACAGCTGGCGGCCGGTGACCGGGTGGCGCACGAAGCCGGGCGAGTCGTAGCGGACCGAGACGCCGCCGTCCGCGTTCCAGACGCACTCCAGGCCCATGGCGGCGCACTCGGCCTCCACCTTGACCGGATCGTCGGTGGAGAAGGCCTCCGCCCAGGTCTTGTAGAGGCCCTCCAGCCGCGGCTCCTCGACCGCGAAGTCGGGCGAACGGAAGCTGCGGACATAGCGGACGCCGCGGGCCTCCACCTCACCCCGGAAACGCTGCGAGACCAGCGCCTCGAACCGGCGCACGTCCCCGATCAGCGTCTCCCCGCCGCTGTCGGGGGCGTGGTTGCAGAAGAACGCCAGCCGGCTCGGGAAGGCCGGCAGGTAGGCCATCTCCTGGTGCAGGGTGATCGACACCTCGGGCGGGCTGCGGGTGGCCTCGAAGACGCGGCCCTGGATGTTGGCCCGCGGCGCGGCCCCGGCCGCATAGCCGAACGCCATGTCCGGATAGTGGTCGATGGCCTGGGCGAAGCCGCCGGTGTCGCCGAAGGCGAAGCCGCGCAGGACCACCGCGCCAACGTCTCTGAGGATTCCGTCGAGCGCCGCTTCGTGCTCGCGCATCCAGCCGGTCGCCGCGTCCCGGTCCTGGCGCAACGCCCCCGTCCGGGGCGTGACGAACAGCGGCAGGCCGTCGCCTGGACCGTAGGGCGCCACGGTGACGTCAGCCCCCAGCGCCGCGGCCGCCTCGCCGTTCCGCTCCGCCAGCATCGGATCCTCCTCTACGGCAGGATGATCCTTCCGCGCCCGCGCCGCCAGCCCTGAATACCTGCCTCAATCAGCGGCCGCGGTGGTCGGGCGCGAGGCCCGGCGCCTTCGGGTGCGGATAGGGGTGCACCGCGGGCGCATGGCGGGCGATGGGCTCGAGGTCGGTCTTGAGGCGGTCGAGCCGGCGTCGCACCTCGTCCTCGAGGGCGTAGTCGAAGGGATCGGCCCAGGCCCGCTCGTCCCGGACCGCCGGCGGGTTGGCGAGGCGCCAGTCCAGCAGCTGCGCCAGGGCCTGTCGGGCGCTGACCTTGTCGGCGTAGCCGAGCACCTGCCTGGCGAGGCTGGCGTCGACGATCGCATGGACGGTGGTGGTGCCGCTGAGCGGGGTCAGGTGCGCGGCCGCCCACGTCAGCGATCGGGGGAGCCCGACGATCTCGACCTTCGCCCCCAGGTGGCTCAGCATCATCTCGGTCCATTGGCCGAGCGTGTATTGGTCGTCGTCGGCGAGGTTGAAGATCCGCCCTCGCGCCTGGGCGCAGTCCACCGCCAAGAGCACGGCGTGGGCGCAATTGACCGCGGCGCAGCGGGTGATGATCCCCAGCCCCTCGTTGGGCAGCAGGATGAAGGGACGCCCGTCCTGCACGCGCTTGACGATCGACCAGTCGCTCTCGCCGATCGAGCGCGGCCCGTAGACGACCGGATAGCGGAAGATGCTTGCCGCGAACCCGCCGCGCGCGTGCTCGGCCATGACCGCCGCCTCCGCCGCGATCATCTTGCTGGCGAAGGTGGCCGCGCCCTCGGGATGCATTTGGCGGGTGTCCGGATGCGGGTCGTCCTCGCGGGCGAAAAGCCGCATGCCGTTCGGGTGAGTGGCGCTGGGATCCAGGTAGCCGGCGTAGATCGGGATGCCGCCGATCGCCAGGAACCGCTCGCACCGGCCGCTGAACAGGGGGGCCAGCGTGCGCACCCGGCCGTAGGTGGCGACCACCACGTCGAAAGTGCGCTCCCCCACCGCCTCGCGCATGGGCTCTTCGAAGTGCGGGTCGGCGTGCAGGTGGGGAAAGTGGGCGATGTCGTCCGGCTCGTGCACGCCGCGATGCAGGATGGTGACCTCGAGGCCCTGCTCGGCCAGCCCCCGGGCGATCAGGCCGCCGGTGGCGCCGCTTCCGCCGATGAGCAAGGCTGTCCTCATCGCTCCCCCTCCTTCACCGGCGCATCCGCGCCACCAGGCCCGTGTCGTAGGCGCCCGAGACGAAGTCCGGATGCTCGAGCACCTCGGCCAGGAAGGCCAGATTGGATTTCGGCCCCTCGATCTCGAACTCGGCCACCGCGCGGCGGGCGCGCGACAGGGCTTCGGCGCGGTCGCTTCCCCAGACGCAGAGCTTGGCCATCAGCGGATCATAGAAGGCGCTGACCACGTCGCCCGCACGGTAGCCTGCGTCGACCCGCACCCCCTCCCCCACCGGCTCGCGCCAGACCGAGATTGGCCCTGGCCCAGGCAGGAAGCGCACCGGATCCTCGGCGTAGACCCGAAGCTCGATGGCGTGGCCGCCGGGCGCTGGCCCTTCCGGGGGCGTCCACGCCTCGCCGGCGGCCACCCGCAGCTGAGCCTCCACCAGGTCGAGGCCGGTCACCAGCTCGGTCACCGGATGCTCCACCTGCAGGCGCGCGTTGACCTCCAGAAAGACGAACGCATCGCCCTTCACCAGGCACTCCACCGTGCCTGCGCCTCGGTAGCCCAGCCGCTCGGCGGCGGCGGCGCAGGTCTGCAGCATCCGGGCGCGCAAGCCGGGCGAGACGCCCGGCGAGGGCGTCTCCTCCACCACTTTCTGGAAGCGGCGCTGGACCGAGCAGTCGCGCTCCCCGGGCGCCAGCACCCGCCCGTCGGCGAGGCCCAGGATCTGCACTTCCACGTGGCGCGCGTCCTCCAGGTAGCGCTCCACCAGAAGACCCCCGTCGCCGAAGAAGCGGAGCGCCTGTTCCCGGGTGCGCTCGCAGGTCGCCCGGATCTCGTCGAGATTGCGGACCACCTTCATGCCGATGCCGCCGCCGCCCGCGGCGGCCTTGACCATCAGAGGGAAGCCGATCTCGCCCGCCAGCGTCGCGGCCGCCGCCGCGTCCGCCACCTCGCCGCCGGGGTTCACCGGCAGTCCCTTGGCCGCCATCAGCGTGCGGGCCGCCGCCTTGTCCCCCACCGCCGCGATGATCTGCGGGGCGGGCCCGATCCAGGCGAGCCCCGCCTCGATGACGGCGCGGGCGAAGCCGGCGTTCTCCGACAGGAATCCGTAGCCCGGATGGACAGCCTGCGCGCCGGTGGAGCGCGCCGCCTCCAAGATGGCGTCGACGCGCAGGTAGGAGGCCGCCGCCGGCGGGGGGCCGATCAGCACCGCCTGGTCGGCTTCCTGGACATGGGCGGCGCCCGCGTCGGCTTCCGAATAGACGGCGACCGTGGAAAGGCCGAGCCGCCGGGCCGTGCGGATGATCCGGCGGGCGATCTCGCCGCGGTTGGCGATGAGCAGGGAATCGAACAAAGGACGGGCGCTCCGGGCGTCATTGGCAAACTAACGGCGCGGCGTATTGCGGCAATCTCGGGCGAGGAATCCGAACTGTGCCCATGGCGCACAGATGCCGCAGCCGCCGCCCCGCGCTCAACGCACGGGCAGTTCGATGACGGCGCGGGCGACGGTGGTCAGCTCGTCGCGCTGGTTGCGGCCTTCGATCTCGAGCTCGACGCGCCCGCGCCCGTCTTCCTCGGTCCAGCGGCGCTGGACTCGCCCGGTGAACCAGGTGACGTCGCCGATGGGGTTCGTCCGCAGCAGCCGCGCATCGAGCTCTAGGAGCCGTCCGGCGTCGCCGCACCAGTCGGTGCAGAGGTGCGCGGCCCAGGAGATCCGCTGCGGGCCGAAATCGAAGCCCTGCCGGTAGCCGAAGGCGGAGAAGACGTCGTGGTCCCAGTGGATGCCCTCCGGGCCTTCCAGCCCCCCGGTGCGCCGGTTGCGGACGACCGCCCCCGGAAAGTCCTTCACCCACTGGCGCAGCATCCGGTTGGTGGGACAGAGCGGCGCGCCCCAGCCGATCACCCAACCGACCAGGTTGGTCACGGTGAGCGGGCCCTTGACGATGGGCCCCACGGCGTCGCCGGGCGCGACGCTGTCCCACCAGCGCGGCTCGGCGCCGCGCCTGCGGCCGGGCTCCTCGTCGTAGCAGTCCTCGACCCGGCGCAGCTCTTCGGCGGTCAGCGGCGGGGCTTCGGGAGACGGCGCCGGCGCCTCTCGCCGGGGCATGGTGACCGTGGTGCGCACGAAACTCGCCAGCTCGCGGCCGCCTTCGCCGGTGAAGCGGACGCGCTCGCGCAGGCGCAGGCCCACCGTCGCCTCGCCCACGCGCTTCTCCCGGACCTCGAAGATCTCGGAGGCGGCCTCGAAAGCCTCGCCCAGGCGCAGGTGCGAAGTCCATCGCCAGTGATCGCCGGCCCAGAGCGTCACGGTGGGCTGGCCCTTCTCCGCCGGCCCGCCGCCGAGATCGGGCCAGCTGCCGAAGTTCACCCCGGAATAGAGGAAGGTGGGCGGCGCGAACGCTTCGTCGGTCGGCCGGGCCTCGTCCCACCAGAGCGGATTGTCGTCGCCGACGCCCAGCAGGAACCGGCGCACCGCGTCGCGGGTGGCGCAGCGGTTCAAGGGCCAAAGGGTTCTGCGGCGCCCCTCGGTCGCCAGGTAGCTGCGGACCGTCTCGGGCGAGAGCGTCTCGGTCATGGCGCGGGCGGGGCCTCCGCCTCCTGGCTGAGGCGCCGGCGGTCCGGCTTGTTGTTGGGCGTCAGGGGGATGGCCTCCAGTATCCGCATTGTCTTGGGCAGCTTGTAGCCCCCCAGCTCCGAGCGGCCGAACTGGGCGAGCTCGGCCTGCGTCAGGGCCGCGCCCGGCTGCAGCACCACGGCGGCCTCCACACGCTCGCCCCAATAGTCGTCCTTGACGCCATAGACGGTGATGTCGCGCACCGCCGGGTGACGCGAGAGCACCGCCTCCACCTCGTTGGGGAAGATGTTCTCCCCGCCGGAGATGATCATCTCCTTCTTGCGCCCGGCGATCTCGATCCAGCCGCCGGCGTCGATCGCGCCGAGGTCGCCGAGCCGCACGCCCTCGGGCGTGAAGGTGGCGGCGCTCTCCTCCTCGCGGCCCCAGTAGCCGATGGTCTGCCATGGACAGGAAACCACCAGCTCGCCGATCTCCCCGGCCGGGACCTCGCGCAGCGCCTCGTCCATGATCTTGATGCGGCAGCCCTGCAGCGCGCGCCCGACACCGATCAGCCGGCCGGCCAGGAAGTCCTCGTGGAGCATGCCGGTCACCGGCCCGAACTCGGTGGCCCCGTAGCCGTGCTTCAGGCGCGCCCGCGGGTATTCCTCGATGATCTCCTCGACGAACGCCGTGGTGATCGCCATCGAGCCCACCGCGATCACCCGCACGCTGCTGCGGTCTACGTGCGGGAAGTCTGGGTGGCGACGCAGGGCGGTGAACATGGTGGGCGCCCCCATCAAGAACGTCGCGCCCCGGTCGATCGCTTCGAGCGACTGCTCCACCGAGAAAGCGCGCAGGATGCGGACCGTGCCGGCCGAGAACAGCGTCGCCATCCATCCGGTGACGATGCTGATGTGGAAGAACGGCGAGAAGAACAACTCCACGTCCCGCGCGGTGCGCCCGCCGTTCAGGGCGCAGGAGGCGAGCCAGAGGTAGATCCCTCGATGGGTGGAAATGGCCCCCTTGGGCACGCCCGTCGTCCCGCCGGTGGGGATGATCAGCGCCAGGTCGGTCTCGGCCAGGGGAGCCCAGCCTGGGCTGCGCGACCACAGCGGCTGCATCCGTTCGGCGATCGGCCGGGGCGCCTCGGCGGCGTCCAGCACGACCACCTTCGGCGCCAGGCCCTCGATCCTAGGCCGGTGGTCGGGGTCGGCGACGATCAAGGCCGGCGCGATCGGCTCCAGGAAGCGTGTGAACTCGGCGGTCGTGAGGCGGATGTTGAGCGGGCACGGCACGGCCCCGGCCGCCATGCAGCCGAGGATCAGCACCAGGTGCGCCAGCGAGGGGTGCATGGCGGTGCAGACGCGGTCGCCGGGCCGAACGCCGGCGTCACGGAAGCCCCCCGCCGCCGCACCGATCGCCGCCCAGAGCTCCGCGTAGGTGAGCTCGCCGGCCTGATCGATCGCCGCGGGCTTCACGCCGTAGTGGGCCGCGTGCTTGGCCAGCTGGGCCGTCAGCAGCAGGGGCTCGGGGATGCTCTGCATGGCTCGTCGGTCAAAGGCCGGGCGGCCGGCGCGATCGGCCCCGCTCAGCCCCCGCCCGCCTTCCGACCTATTCATCCGCCGCCCTATTCTATCTCGGCGAGCACGTCGCCTTCCTGGACGCTGTCGCCCTCGGCGACGCGCAGCCGGCAGACTCCCGCCGCAGGCGACTCGACCGGGATCTCCATCTTCATGGATTCCATGATGATCAACGTATCGCCGCCGCCGACGCGAGCGCCGTCTTCGACTTCGATCTTCCAGACGTTGCCGGTGATTTCCGCCCGAACCAGTGTCGACATGAGGCCGCTCTAATCCCCCAAGTTTCCGCCGGCTGCAGGCGCGAGCCTGCGCGCGCCAACCGCCGCAGCCGGGGCGGTGTCCTTGTCCCGATTGCGCAAGGCCCTGGCAAGTCGGCGTTTCTTCAGGATACTATTACCGGTGTTCACAGGTAAGGCGCTCAATGGATCGGCTGGCTGAGCTGCGCATCTTCATCGAGGTGATCGAGCGTGGAAACTATTCCAGCGCGGCGCGCAGCCTCGACCTCACGCCCTCCGCCGTCAGCAAGTCGATCAGCCGTCTGGAGCAGCGCCTGGGCGCCCGGCTTCTGGAGCGCTCTTCGCGGAGCATGCGGCCGACCTCCGACGGCGAGACCTTCTACAGCGCCGCCAAGCGGGCGATCGAGGCGGTGAACGAGGCCGAGGACGCGGTCTCGGGATCGCTGCGCTCTCCGGAGGGAGACCTGCGCATCCTCGTCCCGCCGTCCTTCGCCATCTATCAGCTGGCGCGGGTGGTCCCGGCCTTTCGCGAGCGGTACCCCAAGATCCGGCTGGAGTTCATCCTGCGCAACGAGCCGCTCGACATGGCGGAGCACTGGATCGACCTGGCGATCCGGGTCGGCCGGCCGCCGGACTCGGACATGCTCATCCGCAAGATCAGTTCGAGCGGATGGGTGATCTGCGCCGCACCGAGCTATCTGCGCCGACGGGGCGCGCCCGCCACCCTCCAGGATCTGCGCGAGCACGAATGTCTCGGCTATGCCCTGGAGACCCGCCGGCACGGCGGCGCGCACGCCGAGGGACCGGCCCTGATGGACGAGGATCTCGAGGCGTCTTCCCTGGCCTCCAACAACGGCTCGATGTTGCAGGCCCTGGCGCGGGTGGGGGCCGGTATCGTGCGGCTGGCCGAGTACCACGTGGGGGCGGACCTGGCCGCGGGGCGCCTGGTGCGCCTCTTCCCGGACCTGCCCGCCCACAAGGAAGACGTGTTCGCCATCTATCCGCGCAAGCTGCGCGGCAGCGCCCGGCTGAGGGCGTTCCTGGATTTCCTCCAGGAGCGGTTCGCGGCCCCGGACTGGTCGGCCGCCGCGGGCGAGCCGGCCGAGGGCGCCCCGGCGCCGGTCTTGGCGGACCATCCACGGCAGCCGTCGCAGCCGCCCTCGCCGTCGCGGCGGACCCAGCGGGCAAGCCCTCGGCCCACGGCGCGCGCAACCTCCTGACCGCGTCATGCAGCCCGCCCGTTGGCCCGAGGCCGAAGGGCGCCCCCTCGGCCTCGTCCTCCGGAGCCTGGCTCCGAAAGCCGGTTAGGCGGGCCTTCACCCTCTTTATCTACTATCCGGTCCATGAGGCTGGGGGTTCTTCTGCTGCTGGCGCTCCTGACGCCGGGGCTGGCGTTCGCCGGCGACGTGGTCGTGACCGTGCGCACGCCGCAGGGAAAGCCCGTCGCCGACGCGGTGGTGACGATCGAGGCGCCGCACTCGGGGCCTATCCGCTTCGCCTGGCCCTACCGGATGGCGCAGCACAATCTGCAGTTCGACCCCTTCGTCCTCATCGTCCCGGTGGGCGCCGACGTCTCGTTTCCGAACCTCGATACGGTGCGCCACCACGTCTATTCGTTCTCGCCCGCCAAGCGTTTCGAGCTGAAGCTCTACGGCCGCGACGAGACCCGGCTGGTGCGTTTCGACAAGCCGGGGGTGGTCGACCTCGGGTGCAACATCCATGACCAGATGCTCGCCTACATCGTGGTCGTCGATACGCCCTACGCGGCTCTGACCAACGCCGCCGGTGAAGCGGTGATCTCCGGGACGCCCGCCGGCGCCCGCCAGCTCAAGGTCTGGCATCCCTTCCTGAAGGCCGCGGATTCCCAGCTGAGCGTCGACGTGTCGGTCCCGGCGCAGGGCGAGACCCGCAAGACGATCGTCACCGCGCTCAAGCCCGCGCCCGACCGCATGCGAATGCGCATGTATTGATCGATGCCGCCCCGGGACCCCCTCCGTCGGACAGCGTTCGCCATGGGCGCCCTGCTGGCCGCCGCCCCGGGGGCCGCCGCGGCGCAGGTCGCGCTTCTGTCGCCGGAGACGATTCACGCCGTGGTCGACCTCCGCGCCGCCGCGGCGAACGGCGAGCCGTCCTTCGCCGACGAAGGCTTCGGCAAGGCGATCTACGGGGGCGACGGATCCAAGGCCCTGAAGGGTCGCCTGGACCTTGCGCTGGCGGCCCTCGAGTGGACGCCCCGGCTCGGCTGGGACTGGAGCGCCGTCGTCGACGTCGTCAACCAGCCCGACCAGGAGCACCCGGTCGACCTGGCCCAGGCCTACGCCGTGTTCAAGCCGACCCCGCGTTCGGACACCCGCTTCCAGGCCCGGTTCGGCTACTTCTATCCGCCGATCTCGCTCGAGCATGACCGGCGGGTCTGGGGCCTGACCGACGTCATCACGCCTTCGGCCATCAACAGCTGGATCGGCGAGGAGGTGAAGGTGGTGGGCGCGGAGGCCACGATCTCGCGCCAGGGCGGGCTCGGGCGCGTGGCGGCCACCGGCGCCCTCTTCGGGTTCGACGACACCGCGGGCACTCTGCTCTCCTTCCGGGGCTGGGCCTTCGACGACCGCCAGGGGCAGCTGATGGGCTCGTTCCCCCTGCCCCCGCGCTCGCCCTTCTTCGCCCGGGCCCAGGGCGACGACACCTACACCACGCTGGAGATCGATCATCGCGGCGGCTACTACGCCAAGCTGGAATGGGCCCCGGCCGACTGGCCGGTCACCCTCGAGGGCCTGCATTACGACAACCGCGGCGACCGGCGGGCCGTGACGCCGCCCGAGCAGTGGGCCTGGGCGACGAACTTCACCGACTTCGGCGCGACGGCCAGGATCGGCGAACACACCCGGCTGAGGGCCCAGGGGCTCTGGGGGCGGACGCAATTCGGCTTTCAGACCCCCAAGGGGATCTGGGTCGACGTGATCTTCAGGTCGGCCTACCTCTCGGCGACCCAGGACATCGGCAAGGGCAGCCTGACCCTGCGGGGGGACATCTTCGACACCCACGACCGCACCATGGCCTTCAGCGACGACAAGAACGAGCATGGCTGGGGCGTCACCGCCGCCTGGCGGCGTCCCCTGACCCGGCATCTCGACCTACGGCTCGAAGCCCTGCACGTGGAGAGCACCCGTCCGGCCCGCTCCCTGGCCGGAGAGGGTCCTGGCCAATCCCAGACGGTGCTGCAGTCGAGCCTGCGCTTCAGCATGTAACCGCTTCCCGTTCACTCGGCCCTTACCACTCTGATGCAAAACCCTGTTCAACCAGGCGTAAGAAAGGGCCGCGTTGTTCTCGGGTTCGCCGGAGCAGTCCAAGCTGCAGCGGTTGGCTGGGGGGCTGACCGCGCCGTCCAGGCTCGGCTTCAAGCGCCTGCAGACCAAGCTGACGGTGTCCTACCTCAGCCTGTTCGCCCTCGTGCTCGCCCTCGTCCTGGGGGCGGTCTACATGTCCCTGACCCACGGCGCCGAAGCGGTGGTGCGCGACGAGCTGAACGCCAGCGCCGTCGTCTTCGATCGCGTGTGGGAGCTGCGCGCCGCCCAGCTCGGCGACAGCGCCGCCCTCATGTCGGACGACTTCGGCTTCAAGTCCGCCATCGCCAGCAAGGATGCGCCGACCATCGCCTCGGCCCTCGGCAACCTGCGGGCCCGGCTCGGCCTCGATCTCGCCTTCGTGGTCGACCCTGGGGGCCGGATCCTCGCCATGGACGGTCTGCCGACGTCCCCAGCCATCACCGCGCAGCTTGAAGATCTAGGCGACAGCGACCTCGAGAGGGGCGCCTTCGTGCTGGCCGGCGTCCCCTACGAGATGGTTTCCACCACCGTCCGGGCGCCCTCTCCGGCCGGGCGGCTCATCTTCGCCCAGCGGATCGACCAGGCCGAGCTCGGAAAGCTCGCCGCGCTTTCTCCGATCGCCCTGGGCGCCGAGGTGCTGGTGCAGGAGCCGGACGGCAGCTGGCGCGGCGCGGCCGACACTTCCGCCGCCGAGCTATCGCATGCGGCGGCAGTTCTGAGGCTCGAACACGCCAGCCGTTCGCGGCGCGCCGCCGCCGTGCGCATCGGTCCTTGGATGGAGATCGTGCGCCCGCTCACGACGGTTGGCCAGGAGCGGACGGCGCTCCTGCTGCGCTACCCCCTCGCCGAAGCGCTGAAGCCCTATGACGGCCTCCTGGCGACGGTGATCTTGCTCATCGCCGGGGGCCTCGTTCTCATGGCGCTGGGCGCCCTAGCGCTGGCCCAGCAGATAACCCACCCCCTCGCCGCCCTGACCGCGGCGGCGGAGGGGCTGGAGCGCGGCGAGGCCGGCGCCGTCACGATCCGCGGCCGCGACGAGATCGCCTCCTTGAGCCACACCTTCAACCGCATGGCCGAGGAAATCGTGCGCCGCGAGCAGGCGCTGACCTCGGCAAGGGTCGCGGCCGAGAGCGCCAACAAGGCCAAGGGCGACTTCCTCGCCAACATGAGCCACGAGGTCCGCACGCCGCTCAACGGCATTCTCGGCATGGCCGAGGCGCTGGCGCGCCGGAGCCTCGGCGGCGAGGCCCAGATCGAGGTCGGGATCATTAGGGACTGCGGCGAATCGCTGCTGGCGATTCTCAACAGCATCCTCGATTTGTCCAAGATCGAGGCGGGGCAGCTGGAGATCGAGTCCCACGAGTTCGATCTCGAGAGCGCGGTGTCGGCGGCTGCCAGGGGCTTCGGCGCGATCGCCCAGCAAAGAGGCGTCGCCTTCTCCGTCGAGATCGAGCCGGCGGCCAAAGGGACGTGGACGGGCGACGCCATGCGCCTGCGCCAGGTGCTCGCCAACCTTACCTCCAACGCGGTCAAATTCACTGATCGCGGGCGGGTGACCATGAGAGTGCGCCGAGCCGACCGCGGCCTGCTGTTCGAGATCCAGGACACCGGGGTGGGCATTCCCGCCGGCCAGCTCGAGCAGATGTTCCAGAAGTTCACCCAGGCCGACACCTCCATGACCCGTCGCTTCGGCGGCTCGGGCCTCGGCCTCGCCATCTGCCGCGAGCTGACGCGCCTCATGGGCGGCGAACTGAGCGCGGTCAGCGCCGAGGGCCGCGGCTCGACCTTCACCTTGCTGCTGCCTCTGCGGCCCGGCGCGCAGCCCGGGGCCGAGCCGAGGACGCCGGATCCGTCCTCCTACCGCCCGCTGCGGATCCTCGCGGCGGAGGACAACAAGACCAACCAGCTGATCCTGAAGGCCCTTCTCGATCCGCTGGAGCCGGAGCTGACCCTTGTCGACGACGGCGCGCAGGCCGTCAGCGCTTTCGGAGAGGCGGGAGGCTTCGACATCATATTGATGGACATCCAGATGCCCCGGATGGGCGGCGTCGAGGCCGCCCGCGAGATCCGTCGGCTCGAGGCCGAGCGGGGCTGGAAACCCACGCCGATGCTGGCCGTCACCGCCAACGTCATGTCACATCAGGTGGCGGAGTACGGAGCCGCCGGAATGGACGGCGTCGTCGCAAAGCCGTTGCAGTTCAGACCGCTCGCGGCGGAAATGCAGCGGGTGCTGGAAGGACCGGGAGCGACGCCGGAGGCCGGTGCGGAAGAAAACCCGACACAGACAAAATCCCGCCACGAATCCGGCTAATAGTCCTACGGTCCTCACGAAGTAGCACGAAGCCTCGGTCGCTCGCCCAGCGCCGGGGCCTTCGTTTTTCTGGGGCCGCCGCGCCGCTCTGACCGAGCCTTACCAGGTCGCCCCGGCGCAGAAAGCCTTGATGAACTCGGCGCGACGGACGCTCAGCGGCGGCGTTTCAGGCGGCTCCGCCAGTCGGCGCCGGCGCCACAAGGGCGAGGCTAGCGTCTCCTGTTCGGCCGGGACCGTGGGGACGGCCGGCTCGGGCTCGGCCTGGCGTCGCCCGCACACCCTGCAGACGAGCTGGAGCTTGTCGCGGCGGCTCAGCCGCCAGAGGTGACCGCGCGCCACGCAGGTCACGGAGGGAATGCGGATCGTCATCGGCGCCCGGTCCACTTTGAGTTGGACCCCCCGGCGCCCCGCATCTTAGCCATCGAAGCTTCGGCGTGAAGGGCCAAAGCCCGGCGCCCGGCGATTTCTTGCTCGGGCGGGCAAAACTCAGCGCCCCGCGGGCGGGGGGACCGGCGGCGCCAGGATCGGCGGCGGCTCCGAGGGGCCTTGCGGCGCGTCCGGGAGGTACCGCACCACCGTGTAGAGCGACGTGTGGCGCGCGATGGGTTCGCCGAAGCCGACGGAACCGCCAAAGCCCCCGCCCCCGATCGAGAACCCGCCCACCGAGGAGCCTACCTCGGCGAATACGTGATCATGGGCGTCGGAAAGGATGACCGCATCGCCGCCGGCCGCGCGCGCCCGCCGGGCGATATCGTGCTCCAGGTTCGACATGGAGATGGCCCCGAGGATCCCGCCCCTCAGCCGCGCGTCCTGGATGGAGCCCAGGATCTGGAACCTATGCGGCGGCGCGCCGTCGATCCAGAATTCCACCCCGTCGACTACCTTCTTGGCGCCGCCGCCGCCTTCGCGCACCGCGTTCGGCCCGTCATAGGCGAAGAACTGGGTCTTCGCCGACGCCGGCGGGGCCGCCGCCAGCCACGAAACCAGGACCGAGGCCGCGACGGCCAGCGCCAGGCGCGATGCTCGACTCATTGCCACAGACTCCAACCTGGAGAAGTCCACGCCACGAGGCGAGCGGGCCGCCTCGCGAGCAGGCGCGCCGAAGCGCCGCAGCCATGCGTCTCAGACCGGGGCGATCGAGCGGAACGCCGCCGAAAGGCGATTCGTCGCGAACGGCTTCCCGATCACCAGATGCCGCTCGCGGACCAGCCGGCGGTCCGGCGCCCCGGTGATGAAGATGACCGGCCGCGACCCGAGCCGCGCCTCGATCCGCCGCACCGCCTCGGGGCCGGAGCCGCCCGCCAGGCTCACGTCGGCGGTGATCAGGTCCGGAGGATCGACCTTGGCCGCCGCGACCGCCTCGTCCTCGGATCCGGCGTAGGCGAAGGAGGTGGCCCCCGCCTCGCGAAGCACCTCGCGGATATCGAGGGCGGCGATGAGATTGTCTTCGATGATGAGGACGTGACACATGGCGGCCTCGTACGACTCCTGGTCGACCCGCCCCTCGCACGAACGCCGCGCCGCGGCCGGTCACACTCCCTAACATTTGTAAGAAAGCCAACGCCGCCAGCCGCGGCGAAGTTTCGCTCGGATAGACCGACCCCCTGGGGTGCACGCCGCTTGCACCGGCGGGTTCGGCCGGTGCGGATCGGCGCCAAATCGGAACATTCGGCGCCGCGTCTACGGCGACGCTTCAGGGGGAGCCGTGGATGAACGGCAGGACGATTCAGTGGGTGGCCGGCATCGGTTGCGCCCTTTGGCTCATGTCGGGATCGGCCAGCATCGCCGGGGGAACCGGCGCGGACTGCGGCTGCCATAAGCCCCCCCCGCCGCCGCCCCCGCAGCAACACCAGCACCAGCACCAGAACATCAACGTCAACGTGACGGTGCAGGCGGTCGCCAAGTCGAGCTCGAACTCCAGCTCTCATTCCAGCTCCAACGCCAGCGCCAGCTCCAGCGCGACGGCCAACGCCAACGCTTCGGCGGTGGCGGCGGCGGCGGGGCTCGGCGGCGGCTCGGCCGCGTCCACGGTATTCTCCGGCGGCGGAGGAGGCGGCGGCTTTTACAGCGCCCCCTCCGCCGCGCCCCAGGAGCTCCACGTCGAGGGGGGCGAGCGCCTCGCCTACCAGGCCGAGCGCGCCATGTACGAGAAGGTGGTGATTCAGGCCTTCTGCTTCGACGACAAGGAGGTCCCCCACCCGGCCTCGCAGGTCTTCCCGGACCGGGACGTCGAGGAGACCTATGACGGCGAGCTCTACCGCTGCATCGCCGGGACCCACATGCAGGTCACCATCGCCCACTGGAGCGAGCACGTCTCCTTCGAGGGCGGCCAGACCATCAGTTGCCGCAAGGGCGAGGCCCTCTACCACGTCCCCGGCCACGGCGGCGGACGGCTGGAATGCCGCCCCCAGAAGCCCGCCCGCGACTGCAACGAGCGCTCGCTGCTGCGCCGCTTCGGGGCCGGGGTGAAGGTGCTCACCATCGCCACCGTCGAGAGATACACCGCCTATCGAGAGACCCACGACGTCGCCGCCGGAACCATCAGCCTCGACGGCGGCGTCGGCGGGGTCGCCTTCTAAAGAGCTCCGCCCGGGGCGATATGGGGGCGAGAGACGCGCGTCGGCCATAGTGCGGCCGGCGCGCGTTTGTTTTCGGGCCTAAAGGATTTTTGCGAGCTCGCGCCAGGCCTGGCGCAGGGCGCCGAGGTCCGCGCCGCCGCGCGGGGCCGCGTCGATGACCTGCAAGCACACGTGGTTGGCCCCGGCCGCCAGATGCGCCTCCACCCGCTCGGCGATCCGGTCGAGGCCGCCCCAGGCGAACAGCGCGTCCAGCAGGCCGTCGCTGGGCCCGGTGACGTCCGCCTCCGAGAAGCCGAGCCGTCGCCAGTTGTTCACGTAGTTGGGCAGTCGCATGTAGAGGCCGAGCGCGCCGCGCGCGATCTGCCTGGCCCGGCCGGCGTCAGTCTCCAGGATCACCCCCTGCTCAGGCGCCAGCAGCGCGTCCGGCCCGAGCCGCTGGCGCGCCACGCGCGTGTGCTCGGGGGTCGTGAGGTAAGGGTGGGCGCCGGCGGAACGCTCCCGCGACAGGTCGAGCATCTTCGGTCCGAGCGCGGCCAGGCAGCGCCGCTCCACCGCCACGCCTTCCGCGTCCAGCTTGTCGAGATAGGCGGCCATGGTCTCGATCGGGCGACCGTAGGACTCCCCGATCAGCGGCCCGTGACTGATCCCGAGGCCCAGCATGACGCGCGCCTGGCGCTCGGGCGGCAGGCCCCGCCACCAGGTTCCGATCTCCGCCGGCTCGTGCTTCCAGACATTGACGATGCCGGTGGCGATGACGGCGCGGGGCGCCGCGGTCAGCAGCCGATCCATGTCGCCCAGGATGTCGCCGCCGACGCCGCCGGGGACCCAGATGGCCCCGAAGCCGAGGCCGTCCAGTTCGGCGGCGGCCTTCTGGACCTCGGCGCGCTCGGCCGAGCGGAATTCGCCGGTCCATATGCCGACCCGGCCCAGGCTGTCGGCGGCTCTCGTGGCGGGGGCGGATGCGGTGCTCATGGGAGCAACCTAGCGCGAAAGGCGGCCGGACCGGAACCTCCTCCGGCCCGCTCGGCGCCGGCGCCGGCAAGATTGCAGCCCGGCCGGGTTCGCCTCGCCGCCGACTCGCCGGCGCCGCTTGGCAAGGCGCTCAAGCCAAAGTCGCCCGCCGCCGTTCATTTGCCGAAACTTTGGGCTAACTTTCGGCCGTCGAGGGAAAAGCCCGCCGGATTCCGGCGTCCGGCTGACTGCGGCGCCGAGACACAGCGGCGCCGTGGCAAGGACCCCTTCACCTGGAACCCGGAAGGAGTGAGGATGGTTGTAGTGATTCGGTTCTAGTCCCGTTCCGCAAGTAAGGGAGACGACATCGAAGCCCAGAGCCGGAGCGCTCGCTGGGAGGCTTAAGATGCCCTTTCGGCTTCGCTCTAGTTTACGAACTGGGGAACAAGATGGAGTATTCTCCCATTAGCTGAGAAGAACGTATGAACGACTTAAGTCGCCTTGTTCTCGGTCGGATCGTACATTTGCACACACGCGTGCATGCTTCTGCGTCCAGGCGCGCCTACCCTCTGGTTAGACAACCTGCAACGCGCGGCGCCCGCGCGGCTTGCTGCAGTCTCTCATGGACCTCCCCACGGTGAACCCAATGAACATGGTAAGCCCCCAACAGGACGTATTTGATCTGTATTCGACCTTATTCGAGAGTCGAAAGCAGACCGAGCTGTCGTTGCGGGATTATCTGACGCTTTGCCGCGACAACTCTACCACCTTCGCCAACGCCGCCGAGCGGATGATCGCCGCGATCGGCGAGCCCGAGGTGATCGACACCTCCACCGACCCGCGGCTCGGCCGGATCTTCATGAACCGGTCGATCAAGCGCTATCCGACCTTCTCGGACTTCTTCGGCATGGAGGAGACCATCGAGCGGATCGTCGGCTTCTTCAAGCACGCGGCCCAGGGCCTCGAGGAGCGCAAGCAGATCCTCTACCTGCTGGGGCCGGTGGGCGGCGGCAAGTCCTCGCTGGCCGAGCGGCTGAAGACGCTGATGGAGCAGCTGCCCATCTACGCGCTGAAGGCCGGCGATCAGATCAGCCCGGTGTTCGAATCGCCGCTCGGCCTCTTCGATCCGGAGCGGCTGGGGCCCCTCCTCGAGGACCGCTACGGCATCCCGAGCCGCTACCTCACCGGCCTGATGTCGCCCTGGGCGGTCAAGCGCGTTCAGGAGTTCGACGGCGACATCTCCAAGTTCACCGTCGTCCGGCTGATGCCCTCCAAGCTCAACCAGATCTGCGTCGCCAAGACCGAGCCGGGCGACGACAACAACCAGGACATCTCCTCCCTGGTGGGCAAGGTCGACATCCGCAAGCTGGAGTTCTTCGGCCAGAACGACCCGGACGCCTATTCCTACAGCGGCGGCCTCAACCTCACGACCCAGGGGCTCCTCGAGTTCGTCGAGATGTTCAAGGCGCCGATCAAGATCCTGCACCCGCTGCTGACCGCCACCCAGGAGGGCAACTACGTCGGCACCGAGAGCGTCGGGGCGATCCCTTACCAGGGCATCGTGCTCGCTCACTCGAACGAATCCGAGTGGCAGAGCTTCAAGAACAACAAGAACAACGAAGCGCTGATTGACCGGATCTGTGTGGTCAACGTCCCCTACTGCCTGCGCACCAACGAGGAAGGCGAGATCTACACGAAGTTGCTGCAGTCCAGCGATCTCTCCAGTGCGCCCTGCGCGCCGGGCACGCTCGACATGCTCTCGCGGTTCTGCGTGCTCTCGCGCCTCAAGGAGCACGAGAATTCAAACCTCTACTCCAAGATGCGCGTCTACAACGGCGAGAACCTGAAGGACGTCGACCCCAAGGCCAAGTCGATGCAGGAATATCGCGACATGGCCGGCGTCGACGAGGGGATGACCGGGGTCTCGACCCGGTTCGCCTTCAAGGTCCTGGCCGAGACCTTCAACTTCGACAATGAGGAGGTCGCCGCCGACCCGGTGCACCTGATGTACGTGCTGGAGCAGTCGATCCGGCGCGCCCAGTACCCGGAATCGATGGAGAAACAGTACCTGGAGTTCATCAAGAGCGAGCTCGCCCCCCGCTACGCCGAGTTCATCGGCAACGAGATCCAGAAGGCCTACCTGGAGAGCTATGGCGACTACGGCCAGAACCTCTTCGACCGCTACGTCGCCTACGCCGACGCCTGGGTCGAGGACCAGGACTTCAAGGACCCCGACACCGGCGAGCTCTTCGACCGCAAGATGCTCGACCAGGAGCTTTCGAAGATCGAGAAGCCGGCGGGCATCGCCAACCCCAAGGATTTCCGCAACGAGGTGGTCAAGTTCGCCCTCCGGGCCCGCGCCGCTCGGGGCGGCAAGAACCCGTCCTGGACCTCCTACGAGAAGGTCCGCGAGGTGATCGAGAAGCGGATGTTCAGCCAGGTCGAGGATCTGTTGCCGGTAATCAGCTTCTCTACGAAGGGGGACAAGGACACCGAGAAGAAGCACAACGACTTCGTGGAGCGGATGGTGAGCCGCGGCTACACCGCCCGCCAGACCCGCCGTCTCGTCGAGTGGTACATGCGGGTCGACAAGGCGGGCTGACCGGCGATGATGAACATCATCGATCGTCGGCTGAACCCGAGCGGAAAGAGCCTTCCCAACCGGCAAAGGTTCATTCGGCTCGCCAAGGCGACGATCCGCGAGGCGGTGGTCCGCTCGATCAAGGATCGCGCGCTCGGCGACGTCGGGAGCAAGGAAGTCGTAGACATACCGGTCAAGCGGATCGCCGAGCCGCGCCTTCGCCACTCGGCCGAGGGGGGGGACCGGGACCAGGTGTTGCCCGGCAACAAGGAGTTCGTCCGCGGCGACACCTTGCCCAAGCCCAAGAGCGGCCGGGGGGAGAAGGGGTCCCAGGCTTCCCCCGACGGCGAGGGGGAAGACAGCTTCCGCTTCACGATCAGCGCCGAGGAGTACCTCGACGTCCTGTTCGAGGAGCTCGAGCTGCCGGACCTGGCCAAGGCGCAGCTGAAGGACACCTCGGTCGTCCGCTACCGCCGGGCCGGCCATAGCCCCACCGGCTCGCCCTCGAACCTCAACCTGCTGCGCACCATGCGAAAGAGCCTGGCGCGGCGGATATCGCTCCGGCGCCCGAAGTCGGACGATTTCGCGCGGCTGGAGGCCGAGATCGCCGAGCTCGAGGCGATGAGCGAACGCACCCCGGAAGAGGACGAGAAGCTGGGGGCCCTGTGGCTCGAGCGCGAGAAGAAGGAGGCCCGCAGCCGCCGGATCGCCTACATCGACCCCGTCGACCTTCGCTTCAACCGGTTCGAGGCCACGCCGCAGCCCAGCGCCCAGGCGGTGATGTTCTGCCTGATGGACGTCTCAGGCTCGATGACCGAGGATATGAAGGATCTCGCCAAGCGCTTCTTCCTGCTCCTCCACCTCTTCCTGACCCGCCAGTACGAGCACGTCGACATCGTCTTCATCCGCCACACCTCGGAGGCCAAGGAGGTCGACGAGGAAACCTTCTTCCGCAGCGCCGAGACCGGCGGCACGGTCGTCTCCACCGCCCTGGCGGAGATGCGCCGGATCGTCGACGAGCGCTATCCCGTCGACGACTGGAACATCTACGCCGCCCAGGCCTCCGACGGCGACAACTACTCGAGCGACAGCCAGACCTGCATCGAGCTGCTCACCACCCAGATCCTGCCGATCTGCCAATACTTCGCCTATGTGGAGGTCTACGATCGGCGACAAGCCGAGATCTTTCTCTCAAGCCTGAACGTCAGCGAGCTCTGGAAGGACTACCAGTCGGTGGCCGTGGACCGGCCGAACTTCGCCATGAAGCGGGTCTTCTCCAAGGCCGACGTCTTCCCCGTCTTCCACCAGTTGTTCGCCAAGGCCCGCAACGCCGCCGCCTGATGCTCGAAAGCCCCTCCAGATGAGTCAGCTGCTGTTCGACACGGGCGAGTGGACCTTCGACACCTTGAAGCGCACCTACGATGCGATCGAGGATGTCGCCGTGCGCGAGATGGGGCTCGACCCCTATCCGAACCAGGTCGAGCTGATCAGCTCCGAACAGATGCTCGACGCCTATTCCTCGATCGGAATGCCGGTCTTCTACCACCACTGGTCGTTCGGAAAGCGCTTTGCCCGCGACGAGGCCATGTACCGCAAGGGCTATAGCGGCCTCGCCTACGAGATCGTCATCAATTCCAATCCCTGCATCTCCTACATCATGGAAGAGAACACCATGACGATGCAGGCGCTGGTGATGGCGCACGCCGCGTTCGGTCATAACCACTTCTTCAAGAACAACTATCTGTTCAAGGAGCAGACCGACGCCAGCGGCATCCTCGACTATCTGAACTTCGCCAAGAGCTATATCGCCCGCTGCGAGGAGCGGCACGGGATCACCGCCGTCGAGCGGATTCTTGACACCGCCCATGCGCTGATGGACCAGGGGGTCAACCGCTACGGGCGGCGGGCGCGGCCGAGCCTTTCCCAGGAGCAGGCGAGAGCCGAGGCGCGCGAGGCGCACGCCCGGGAAAACTTCAGCGACCTCTGGCGGACCTTGCCGCCCTCCCGCAAGGGCGCCGCCAAGCCTGCGAAGCGGCTGGAGCCACGCCGCGGCGCGCCCTCCCTGCCCGAGGAGAACCTGCTCTATTTCCTCGAGAAGTTTTCCCCGAACCTGCGCGATTGGGAGCGCGAGTTGCTCCGCATCGTGCGCAACATCTCCCAGTACTTCTTCCCGCAGCGCCAGACCAAGGTGATGAACGAGGGCTGCGCCACCTACGTCCACTACAAGATCATGAACCGGCTCTTCGACCTCGGGAAGATCAGCGAGGGGGCGATGCTGGAGTTCCTCACCAGCCACACGGCCGTGGTCTTCCAGCCCGATTTCGACGATCCCCGCTATGGGGGCCTCAACCCCTACGCCCTCGGCTTCGAGATGATGTGCGACATCGAGCGGGCCGCCATGGCGCCCACTGACGAGGACCGCATCTATCTGCCGGAGATCGCCGGCTGCGGCGACCCCATGGGGGCGCTGAAGGAGGCCTGGGCCAACTACCGGGACGACAGCTTCATCGCCCAGTACCTCAGCCCGCACCTGATCCGGAAGATGAAGCTTTTCAAGCTGGAGAACCACGCGGCCGAGCCGCGCTACAAGGTGGCCGCCATCCACGACGAGTTCGGCTACCGGGATGTGCGCCGGGCGCTCGCCAGCCAGTACGACCCCGGCTTTCGCGATCCCAACATCCAGGTGACCGAGGCCGATCTGGCCGGCGACCGGCGTCTCGTCCTGACCCACAAGATGCACAACGAGGTCCCTCTGGCCGAACAGGAGGCCAAGGCGGTGCTGGCCTACGTCGGCGACCTCTGGGGGTTCGACGTGGAGCTGCGGGGCCTCAACGATCTCGGCGTCGAGCGCTACCGTCACGAATTCGCCCCCGCCCCGCCCATGGAGTCGGGTCCGCTCTACTGAGCCGCGCGCGATCGACGCCTGACCTTCTCGTGCTATGCCTTTGACCCAGGCGGCGACGCCGGGCGGCGCCTGAAGCGCCGGCCAAGGGAGGATCCATGGGCAGGTTCAGTCCCCGCGGCGCCGACCGCCGATGAGCGGCCAGGCAAGATCACGGCGGCTGACCGGCCGCCGGGTGCTGATCACCGGGGGCGGCACCGGAATCGGCGCGGCCGCGGCCCGCCGCTTCCACGAGGAAGGCGCGCGTCTCGCCCTCCTCGGCCTGGAACCGGAGAGCCTCGCCGAGACCGCCGGACGGATCGCCGCGCACGCCGTCGCCGTCGACCTTCGCGATCCCGCCGCCGGCGCCGCCGCCGTCGAGGAGGCCGTCGCCGCGCTCGGCGGCCTGGACGGTCTCGTCTGCAACGCCGGCGTCGGCCCCTCCAGGCCCTTCGCGCAAACCACCCTGG
Source organism: Caulobacteraceae bacterium (assembly GCA_019247715.1). Lineage (GTDB taxonomy): Bacteria > Pseudomonadota > Alphaproteobacteria > Caulobacterales > Caulobacteraceae > Acaudatibacter. Next base: position 7,366 of record JAFBAO010000005.1, on the reverse strand, counting down.
AGGATTGGCGCGCGGCCATCGACGGCAACGCCACCGCCACGTTCCTCACCTGCCGCGCCGCCCTTCCCCACCTGCAGCGCAACGAGCAGGCCACCATCGTCAACGTCGGTTCGGCGGTCGCCATCCAGCCTCTGAAGGGCCGCGCCGCCTATGCGGCCTCCAAGGCCGCCATCCACGCCTTCACCAAGGTGCTGGCCATGGAGCTCGCCCCGAAGATCCGCTGCAACGTGGTCTCGCCGGGCGCGGTGGACACGGACCTGTCGCGCCGGGTGATGACGACGCCCGAGGCGCGGGGCCTGGTCGCGTCCCGCTACGCCCTGCAGCGGCTCGGCGAGGCGCCGGAAGTGGCCGAGGCGATCCTCTTCCTCACCAGCTTCGAGTCCTCCTTCGTCACCGGCGCCACCCTGTCGGTCGACGGGGGGCGGATCTACTATTAGCGATGCCGCGAGCGCAGCCGCTCACCCTGGTCGAGAAGATCTGGAACGCCCATGCGGTGGCCGAGCTCGGCGATGCGACGACGCTGCTCCACATCGACCGCCTTTTCCTGCACGAGCGCTCGGGCGGGCGCATGCTGCAGGGCGTGGCCGCCGCGGGACGCAAGGTGTTCGACCCCAGCCTGGTGTTCGGGACGCTCGATCACATCATCGACACCGACCCCGGCCGCACCGACAAGACCAAGTTCCCCGGCGGACCGGAATTCATCCGCACTTTCCGCGACGGCGCGGCGGCGGCCGGCGTCCGGGTCTTCGACATCGGCGATCCAAGCCAGGGCATCGTCCACGTGATCGCCCCCGAGCTCGGCGTCGCCCAGCCGGGCCTGACGCTGGTCTGCGGCGACAGCCACACCTGCACCGTAGGCGGGCTCGGCGCGCTCGCCTGGGGGATCGGGGTCACCGAGGGCGAACACGTGCTGAGCACCCAGTGCCTCGCCGCCAGGAAGCCGACGCTGCTGCGGGTGCGCTTCGAGGGGCGGCTCGGGCCGTGCGTCACCGCCAAGGACCTCATCCTCCGCCTGATCGGCGCCCACGGCGCGCGGGGCGGCGCGGGCGCGGCCCTGGAGTTCGCCGGCTCGGCGGTGCGGGGCCTCTCGTGCGCGGCGCGCATGACGCTCTGCAACATGGCCGTGGAGTTCGGGGCCTGGACCGGGATTGTCGCCCCCGACGACGTGACGATCGAGTTCGTCCACGGGCGCCGATTCGCACCCAAAGGGCTGGACTGGGACGCCGCGCTCGCCTGGTGGCGCACGCTGCGGAGCGACGACGAAGCCGCGTTCGACCGCGAGATAGTCGTCGACGCGCCGGCCATCGAACCGCAGGTGACCTGGGGGACCAGCTCCGAGCAGTCGGTGGGCGTGGGCGAGCCGGTCCCCTCCCCGGCCGACCTCGCCGATCCCGTGGCCCGCGCCTCGGCGGAGAAGGCCCTGCGTTATACCGAAGCGACCCCTGCCCGCCCTCTGCTCGGCCTGCCGATCGGGGCGGCCTTCATCGGCAGCTGCACCAACAGCCGAATCGAGGATCTGCGCGCCGCCGCCGCGATCCTGGAAGGGCGCAAGGTCGCGGCCGGCGTCACCGCCATCTGCGTGCCAGGCTCGACTGCGGTGAAGCGGCAAGCCGAGGCCGAGGGACTGGACCAGATCTTCAAGGAGGCCGGCTTCCAGTGGCGCGAGGCCGGCTGCTCGCTCTGCTTCTACGCCGGCGGCGACAGCTTCGGGCCGGCGCGGCGGGTGATCACCTCCACCAACCGCAACTTCGAAAACCGCCAGGGTCCGGGGGTTCGCTCGCACCTGGCGAGCCCGCTCACCGTCGCGGCCTCCGCCGTCGCCGGGGCGATCGCCGATCCGCGCCGCTACGTGGGGCATCCATGACGCCCTTCCTGCGCCTGGAAGGCGTGGCCGCCCCCATGCCCATCGACAACGTCGACACCGACGCGATCATTCCCTCGCGCGAGACCCAGTCGGTCGTCCGCACGGGCTACGGCGAGAAGCTGTTCGCAAACTGGCGCTACCGGCCCGGGACGCGCGAACCGGACCCGGCCTTCGTCCTCAACCAGCCGCCGTTCGATCAGGCGCGCATCCTGGTGGCGGCGCGCAACTTCGGTTGCGGCTCCTCGCGCGAGGCGGCGGTCTGGGCGCTGCAGCAGTTCGGCATCGCCTGCGTGATCGCCGAAAGCTTCGGGGCGATCTTCCGCAACAACTGCGTGCGCAACGGCCTCCTGCCGGTAAGCCTCTCCCTCCCCGAGGTCCAGCGCCTGCTGGACGAGCTGCAGAAGGCTGGCGGGGCGCGGAGGATGGACGTCGATCTCGAGGCCTGCCGGGTGCGCGCCCCCGGCGGAGCCGAATTCGCTTTCCGGATCGGCGCGCTGGAGCGGGAGATGTTGCTGAAGGGGGCCGACGAGATCGCCCTGACGCTCTCCCGCCGCGCCCAGATCGAGGCCTTCAGGGACCGCGACCGGCGCGCCAGACCCTGGGTCTACGCGACCGCCTGACAAGGAGACCAACGCCCGTGCGCAAGACCACCCAGTTGAAGCGGCTGATCGCCGATACCGAGCTGCTGGTGATGCCCGGCGCCTACGACGCCCTCAGCGCCAAGCTCGCCGAGGAGGCGGGCTTCAGGGCGATCCAGGCCTCCGGCGCCAACATCGTGCTCTGCCACTATGGCGTCCCCGACTACAGCCTGGTCTCGGCCCGGGAGATGGCCGAACAGACCGGGCGGATCGCCCGCGCCGTGGACGTCCCGGTGATGGGCGACGCCGACACCGGCTTCGGCAACGCGGTGAACGCCTACCTGGCGGTGCGCGAGTTCGAGCGCGCGGGCGCGGCGGGGATCAACATCGAGGACCAGGTGATCCCCAAGCGCTGCGGCCACCTGGAGGGCAAGACCCTGATCGATTTCGACGAGGCGGTGGCCAAGATCGAGGCGGCGGCCGAAGCCAGGGACGACAAGGACTTCGTCATCAACGCCCGCACCGACGCCCTCTCGGTGGCCGGCATGGACGAGGTGGTCCGGCGCGGGAACGCCTTCCTGAAAGCCGGGGCCACCATGGTCTTCGTGGAGGGCGCAGACTCTGTGGAAGCCATCGAGACGGCGGTGAAGGCGATCGACGGGCCGGTGGCGGTCAACATGGTGGAGGGCGGCAAGACCCCGAAGGGACTCACCTTCGCCAGGCTCCAGGCGATCGGGGTGGCGCGGGTAAGCCTCCCCTCCACGGCCATGCAGGCGATCGTGCAGGCGTTGCGGACGGTGTTCGCGCGGGTGCGCGAGGCGGATGGCGTCGAAGGCTACGAAGAGCTGCTGTGCGGTTTCGGGGTCGCCCAGCGCCTGCTCGGCCTCTCGGAAATCCAGGCGCTGGAGACGCGGTACATGGCCCGCCTGGCGGGGGGTGCGGCGTGAGCGGCGAGAGCCGGCGGCGGACCTACGAGTGGATCGCGCCCGACCTTTCCCGTTCGGTCTTCGCCCGGATTTCGGGGCTGGATTACTTCCGGGGCCTGCGCGACGGCGCCGAGCCGGCCCAGCCGATCACCGCCACCATCGGCTGGACCGTCGAGCAGGTGGAAGAGGGCATGGTGCGCCTGGCGCTGGAGCCCGCCGAGCACCTCTTCCACTCGGGCGGGGTGCTGCACGGGGGCGTCATCGCCACCCTGCTGGACAGCGCCATGGCCGGGGCCGTCCTCACCACCCTGGAGCGCGGCAAGGCCTGCACCACCTTGCAGCTCACCGTGAACACCATCCGCGGCGTGCGGCCCGGCGGCGGCGTCCTCGTCGCCGAGGGCCGGGCCGACCACGTGGCTGCCAGGGCCGGCGCCGCCAGCGCGACGCTCACCGACGCGGCGGGCCGACTCTGCGCCAAGGCGATGATGAGCTGCGCGATCATCGACGTGGGTTGAGGGGCGGTTCAGCGCTCAATCTCCCGCTCGTCCCGGGTTCAAATTCAGTGTGACAACACGCTACCGCCCCAGCCCCTGGCAGATCTTCTTCGCCGCCTGGCGGCCCAGCACCAGCCCGCGCATCACCGAGGTCGCGCCGGTGTAGAGGGTGTAATAGAGGCCCACCGTCTCGCCGGCCGCATAGAGCCCCGGGATCGGCGCTCCGTCGCGGTTCACCACCTCGGCGTCGCCGGTGATCTTCACCCCGCCGCAGGTGAAGGTGTTGGCGCACATGATCGGATAGGCGAAGAGGTCGGTCTCGTCGATGGGCCGGGCCCAGTTCGATTTCGGGATCGGCAGGCCCATGGTGGAAAGGCCGTCGAGCTGGGTGGTGTCGTAGGCGCCTTCGCGGGTGGCGGCGTTGTAGCCGCGCAGGGTATCGGCCAGCGCCGCCTCGGGCGCGCCGATCTGCCTGGCCAGTGCGGCGATTGAGTCCGCGCGCAGCGGCGGCTCGTCGGTCTTGATGCGGGTCCGGATGTTGGGGATGTCGAACAGGCGCTTGTCGAACACCAGCCAGGCGGTCCCCAGCTTCTGGCGCATGATCGTCCAGGAGACCTCGTCGTAGATGAACTCGTAGCGGTTCGCCCCCTCGTCGATGAACCGCTTGCCGAGCACGTTCACGAGCACGCCGTAGTTGATCACCGCCACCAGCGCCTCGTGGCGGGGCGAGCGCGGGTCCACCGGCTCGCCGTGGAACATGTCGTACTGGCCGGCGGGCGCGGCGCCGACGGCCAGCATCATCTCGATGCCCTCGCCCTTGTTGTAGACCCCGCCCGGCGAAACCGGCCTGGTGAAATGCGCCCCCTGCCCCACGTAGCGGGTCATCATTTCGAGGTTGCCCTGGTAGCCGCCGGAGGCCACCACCACGTTCGCCGCCTCGAGCGCGAAGTTCCCCCGAGCCTTCGACCAGCAACGCACGCCGCGCACGTCGCCGGGATCGTCCAGCAGCAGCGAGCGGCCGGTGGTCTCGTAGAGCATCTCCACCCCCAGCTTCTCGGCCGAGGTCGCCAGGGACTCGACGATGGCGAGGCCGCCCCCGCTCGGCCCCATCCGTTCGGCCCCTTTCTGCAGCAGCATGGGGCTGTGGAAGGTGAAGCGGATCCCGTGGGTCTTCAGCCAGGCCATGGCGGCGGGGGCGTTCTCGGCCAGCGCCGCGACGATCTCCGGGTCGGTGAATGGATAGGCCTTCAGGTTCGCCGGCCAATTCTCGTAGTCGCGGGAGACTTCGCGCAGCATCTCCGGTCCGATGGCGCCGTGGCCCCTGGACAGCATGAACTCCACGAAGTCGTCGGAGACCGCGTCCTCGCTCTTCATCCGCATCCAAGCCTCGGTGTAGCGCGAATTGCCTCCGCGCTCGCTTTTCGGGGCCCGCTCCAGGAGCGTGACCTTGGCGCCCCCTTCCGCGGCGGTCACCGCGGCCGCCAACGCCGCCGATCCGCAGCCGATCACGATCACGTCCCTGGACATCCGGCGCCTCCCTCTGTGGCGCCGAGACCATGGACAACGCCGGCCGGCAATTCAACGGCCCGCGGCCCGGCCGCGGAGGCAGGAACGGTTCCCGGCAGGGCTCGTTGAGTTCCGAGGAATGCGCCGATGACCGAAACCCTCGCCCCGGCCCTGCCGCACGTCGTGGAAGCCCTGATCCGCCGGGTGCTGGAGAAGGCGTGCGAGCGCCGGCTTTCCCTTATCACCGCGGAGAGCTGCACCGGGGGACTGCTGGCCTCGGTGCTCACGGACGTCGAAGGCATGGCTCACGCCTTCGACCGCGGGTTCGTGGTCTATAGCAACCGGAGCAAGCAGGAGATGCTGGGCGTGCCCGCCCCCCTGCTTGAAGATCCCGGCCCCGTCTCCGAGCCGGTCGCCCGGGCCATGGCCGAAGGAGGGCTGGCGCGGGCCAGCGGCGACATCGCCCTCGCGGTCACCGGCTATGCGGGTCCTGCCGGCCCAGGCGAGCCCCAGGGCCTCGTCCACTTCGCCTGCGCCGCCCGCGGCCGTGCGACCCGCCACCGATGCGAGGACTTCGGCCCGGTGGACCGCCGCGAGGGCCGCCTCGCCTCACTGCGGGTGGCGCTCGAGATGATCGACCAGGCGCTGGGGGATTGGGCGCCGGTCAAGGCTTCCGGACCTCGTGGTGGCTGAACCGCCACTTGGCGACGAGGATGGCGCCGCTGAGCGCCAGGCACACGAGGTTGCTGGCCACCAGCGGCCAGGACCGGAGCATCAGTCCGTAGGCCGACCAGAGCGCGAACCCCGTCACCGTCAGGGCGAACATCTTCAAGGACACCGCCGAGGCGTCGCGCTCCTTCAGGATCTTCACCAGCTGGGGGGCGAAGCTCGCCATGGAACAGGCGGCCGCGGCCGAGCCGATGATCGTCGCCAGCAGATTCGTCACTCGCGCCTCGCCCTTCGCAAGGCCAGGAAACGGAGGGCGCCGGGGAGGGTTCCTAGGCCACCGCCAGCGCGCGGGCGAAGGCGGGCTCGAAGCTGTCGGCCTGGGCGCGGTGCCACTCGCGCCGCAGCTCGTCGTTCATCTCGCCGCGCAGGATCGCCCCCGGCGCCACGTGGACGTAGACGTCGTCGCCCCTGAGGATCGCCCCGCTCTGGTGGCGGATCTGCAGGTGCCAGGGCTTGAGCTCGTCTGGATGGGCAAGGCCCGCCGCGCCGAGGATCTCCGCCAGCGCCCGCAAGGTGTTCTTGTGGAAGCTCGCCACCCGCGGGGCCTTGTCGGCCACCACCAGGGCCCGCTGGCGCAGGGTGTTCTGGGTGGCGACGCCGGTGGGGCAGCGGTTGGTGTGGCAGCTGCGCGACTGGATGCAGCCGGCGGCGAACATGAAGCTGCGGGCGGCCAGGGCGTAGTCGGCGCCGATGGCGAACACCCGGCAGAGATCGAAGCCGCTCACCAGCCTGCCGCTCGCCCCGAGCTTGATGCGCTCGCGAAGACCCGCCCCCACCAGGGCGTTGTGGACGAAGCTCAGGCCTTCGTTGAGCGGCAGGCCCACGTGGTCGCTGAGCTCGGCCGGGGCCGCCCCGGTGCCGCCCTCCCCGCCGTCGATGACGATGAAGTCGGGCGTCGCGTCAGCCTCGAGCATCGCCTTGACGATGGCCAGGAACTCGTAGCGGTGCCCCACCGCCAGCTTCAGCCCGATGGGCTTGCCCCCGGAGAGCTCGCGCAAACGGACAATGAAGGCGATGAGTTCGAGGGGGGTGGCGAAGGCGCCGTGGGTGGCGGGGGATACGCAGTCGCGATCGCGTCCGATTCCGCGCGTCTCGGCGATCTCGGCGGTGATCTTGGCCTTGGGCAGCACCCCGCCGTGGCCGGGCTTGGCCCCCTGGCTGAGCTTGACCTCGATCATCTTCACCTGCGGCTCCAGCGCCTGTCGGCGGAAGAGCTCGGGATCGAAGCGGCCGTCGGCGGTGCGGCAGCCGAAATAGCCGGTGGCGATC
>JAFBAO010000103.1 GCA_019247715.1 Caulobacteraceae bacterium | reverse complement strand
CGGCAGCAGCTGGGCGATGGGCGGCTCGGGGGCGAGGTCGCCAGGGTTCTGCCCCACCACCGCGTCATAGGCGGCCCGCGAGATGGCCAGCGTCGCCTGGGCCTGGGCCAGCTGGGCCTCGCCCTGGGCGCGCCGCGCCTGCGCCTGGGAGACGTCGGTGCGGCTTACCGCGCCGGCTTTGAACCGCGCCTGGGTCTCCTCCACCTGGCGCTCGAGCACGGCGACGTTGTCCTGGGCGATGGCGAGCTGCTGCTGGCCGCGGCGCACGTCCACATAGGCCTGGACCACCGCCTGCAGGATGGCGATCTCGATCCGCCGAAGGGTCTCGCGCCCGGCCAGGATGTCGGCATGGGCCGCATCCATGGCGCTCACCGCCCGACCGCCGGTCCAGACCGGCTGGGCGAGGGTCAGCCCGCCGAACGAAGTGGTGAGCTCCGTCGGGCCTAGGATGCCGATCTGGTTGTTTTGGTAGGTGACGTTGGCGCTGGCGTTCACCGTCGGGCGAAGCCCGCTCTGGGCCTGGACATATTCTTCATCGATGGCCCGCTGGGCGGCCCGCTGGGACTGCAGGGTCGGATTGGTCTGGTAGGCGAGCGCGATGGCGTCCCCGAGCGTCTCCGGCTCGGCCCACGCCGCCGCTGGCCCCAGCGCCGCAAGGCAGCCCGCCGCGACCGGCAGGAGTCGACGAAAGCTTCCCATCAAGCGCGCGGCTCTTGCGCCGTAGCGTCCAGCGGCTTGCAAAATTTGAAGATGCGACGATCGGAAGAGCTGTTTCGATAGGTGAGCCAGCCGCTCAGCCACCACGTCCCGCGCTCCAATCCGTCGTCGCGGCAAATCCGCCAAGGGATTGCTTCGGCGCGTCGCAGGACGCCGCCTGACTCGATCACCTCGCCTTTGAGTTCCGCGTGTGGGCCGTGAGCGCATCGCGGGCCTGGCAGCGGCGGGCGACGGCTGGTCAGGCGCAACGACCAGCAGCCCGATTCAAGCACGATCGGCGCGGGCCCCAGATTGATGAACTCAAGCGTCGTCAGTCCGATCAGATATCCGCCGTCCCGCTCGACGATCCCGCTCACCGGCGTCGCGAGAGCCAGCGGCTGCGCCGCGCCGGCGCCTTTCGCCGAATCGCCGTCGGCGATTGTCGCCCATCGCCGCCCCAGCAAGGCCCCGAGGCCTTCGAGCACGCCCGTTCTTCGGGTCGGAAGCTCCGGGCCGGACAAGGCCGCGGCCGTCGTTGCGGTCAGATGCTCCCCCTGCGCAGATCTCGCATCCATCTCGACGGCGCTTCCAGTCAATGCCGCGAGCCGCACCCGCGCTCGTCAATTCGGCGCCGTCACTAAGCGCGACCATTGTTACAGGCTCAATACAATCGGCCGAAACGGGCCGCAGGGCGCGCACCAGGGCGCCGGCGGCGACGACCGAGGCGAAGGCCGATGTGTCGGGGGGTCGGCCGGCGCCGCCAGGATCAGGGGGTCAGGATCGCCGGCCAGCGCCAGCAGAGCGCCCACCGCCACCGCCGGGGGCGGTGTTGCGGGCGACCGGCGCCAGCGCGATCGTCTGGACGGCTAGGTCGGCGGCGCGAAGCTGTTCGGCGCTTGGCGGAAAGTTCGCTGACGATGTCCAGCCGAGACGGTCCAACCGAAACCCGGCCGGCGTTCTTGGGCGTGTCACGAACCTGGCGCATCAGGCGCCGCAGGAGGCTGCGGGCGGCGTCATCGCCAATCGCGGATTGACCCGTTCCGCTGGCGAGGTTGCGGTGAGGCCTGAACCTTCAGAGGTTGGCGCTGGCGGAGCGGCGAACGCCCCGAGCCACGAAACCTCGGCGCCTCCAGCCGGCGAGCCGGAAACGCGCATCGGCGACGTAGACACCCTGCGCGCCCTGGCGATGACGTCGGTGATCGCCCAGCACTGCAAGATACTGCCGTTCGGGTGGATGGGCGTTTGGCTGTTCTTCGTGATCTCCGGGTTCGTTGTCACGACCTCGCTGCTGTCGCGTGGCGCCGGCGATCCGCCGCCGGTGTTGCTCCGCTCCTTCTACCTGCGGCGCGCGGCGCGGATCTGGCCGATCTATTGGGCCTACGTCGCCGTCGGATTTGGCCTATCCGTCCTGGCCGCCGGCCCGGCCAATTGGCCGGCGTTCGCCTCGCTGCTGTTCTTCTACAACAACTTCCAGTCCGCGTTCGGGCGCGGGACCTTTGAGGGGTTTCCGGTCGGCCACCTCTGGACGATCTCGGTCGAGTTCCAGTTCTACATCGTGTTCGGGCTGGCCTTTGCGTTCCTCTCCAGACGCGCGCTGGTCGCGCTCCTCACCGCTTTCCTGGCGGCCGCGCCGATCTTGCGGTTCGTGGGAGGCCTGTGGCTGTCGGCGGCGGATTTCTCGCCCCTGCGCGCCGCGTTCGCGATCTACAGCTTCTCGCCGATGCATTTCGACGCCTTTGCGGCCGGCGCGCTTCTGGCGCTGGGCCGCCGCCGTTGGGCCGAGCCGGCGCGGGCGCGCCTCCTGCTCATGCTCGGGGCGATGGCGCTCATCGCCTATGTTGGCGTGTATCTGGCCGTGAACCGGGGCCACGGGGCGGCGGGACTGGCGATGTTCCGCAACATCCTTTCCGGCGTCCTCTTCGGCGACCAGCGGGAGGTATGGCTCTATAGCGCCGTCGACCTGATGTCGGTGGGCGTGCTCGCCACCACCTTGTCCCCGCATGCGCCCTGGGCTCGTCTCGTGCGCAGCCCGCTGTTGCAGGCGGTGGGGCAGGCCTCCTACGGCGGCTACGTCTACCACGTCCTTTGCCTGCAATGGACCCGGGGCCTGCTGACCCTGGTCGTCTCGCCGGGCGCGACGATGGCTCGGAAGCTAGAGTTCGGCGCGCTGCATTTCGCGCTGGCGCTGCCGCTCGTCGTCGTCGTCGCCATCTTGTCCTACCGATACGTGGAGCGGCCGATCATCCGCTGGGCGGGACGGCGCCTAGCCGCGCGCGCTGCGCCGCCCGGGCCCTCGCTGGCCCTGCCTTAGAAGGTCGCCTAGTGTGGCGAATTTGAAGTTCGCTCGATTGATGGGGCGGGCGCCGAAGCGAACTTCAAATTCGTAAACCACACTAATTCAAAGCTTTGCTAGTGTCCTTGTCGAGTCCGAAGTTCGCTCGGCGCCGATCCCATCCACTGGCGAACTTCGGACTCAAAACACTAGACGCTGGCCTCGGCCTTGTCGCCCGCGCGCGCGGGATAAGGCTCCGGCGCCTCGGCGACGGGCCCGAAGACCTGCCGGAAGCTCGATTGCAGCGCCGAATCAGCCGCCGCCAGGCTGGCAGGCCCGCCAAGCTCGGCGAGGCTCGTCACCCCGTGCTCCCTGAGGCCGCAGGGGACGATCCCATCAAAGTGGGAAAGGTCGGGATCCACGTTGAGGCTGATCCCGTGAAAGCTCACCCAGCGGCGGAGCTTGACGCCGATCGCGGCGATCTTGTCCTCGCGCACGGCCTCGCCCGGGCCGCGCCGCGTCACCCAGACCCCGACCCGGCCCTCGCGGACCGCTCCCTCGACGCCCAGGCCGGCAAGCGCGTCGATGATCCACGCCTGCAGCGCCTGGACGAACGCGCGCACGTCCCGCCGGCGGCGGGTCAGGTCGAGCATCACATAGGCCACGCGCTGTCCGGGGCCGTGGTAGGTGAACTGACCGCCGCGGCCGCTGCGGAACACCGGGAATCGATTCGGATCCAGCAGGTCTCCGGGACGGGCCCCGACGCCGGCGGTGTAGAGCGGCGGATGCTCGAGCAGCCAGACCAGCTCTCCGGCCCGCCCGGCGGTGATGTCCTCGGCGCGCTGCTCCATCGCCGCCACGGCCTCAGGGTAGGGCACGAGGCTGCTGGAAATCGCCCAGCCGACGGGTGCGTCGTCGGAACGCCGCATTCCCGGCTCGGCTCGGATCGGACTTAACGAGCGGTCAAGCATAGACCCTGCAATTTGGGGGGAGAGGCGCTGATTGGCAAAGCGCCGGGGGGCGGGTGCGAGCGGGTGAGCCAGGTCAAGGCGGTCAACGTGGAGATCTCGGTGGTGCTGGGCCGATCGACCCTGCCCATGCAGCAACTGCTCAGGATGGGGCGCGGGGCGGTCATTCCCCTCGACGCCAAAGCCACCGACGAGGTCTGGATCCTCGCCAACAACCATCCGGTGGCCCGCGGAGAGATCCAGATCAGCGACGAGAAGATCTCGATCGCCGTCACCCGTCCGGCCGATGTCTACGACTTCATGGCGGGCGTAGACTGACCGCGGGCCGCGCTTCGGCCGGTCGCTCGAGCATCTCCATCGCTGCTTCGACCACCGCCCGGGCCGGGATCGCGCCGATTTCGGCGGCTCCGAAATCCTGGGCGCGGAGGATGCGGTTGGCGGGCGCGACCGGCGCCCAGCGGCGGGGATCGGTGGGGCCGAAGAGGCTCAGCACCGGCGTCCCGGCGCCGCCGACGAGGTGCCCGACCCCGTTGTCGTTGGCGACGAGCAGGCTCAGCCTCTGGCCCTTGGCGACCAGCAGGTCGAGGCTGTCGCCGGGCGCCTGATCGGCGCCCTCGGAGCGCAGCACGAGCGCCCCGGGCGCCGCCGCTTCGATCCTGGCCTCCACCGCGCCTTCCATCGGCCCCAGCAGGAAGACCGGAACCGCGCCGGCGGCGCCGAGCGCCCGGGCAAGCTCGAGGAAGCCCTCGAGGGGCCAGTTCTTGGCCGCCTCGCGGCTGCCCGGCGCTATGCCGACGTAGGCCGGGCCGGATGGCAGGAGCCGCTCGGAGGCCGCGCGCGCCTCTTCGGTGGGCGTGAGCCAGCCGGACGGGTCGGGTGGGCGCCCGGCGGCGGGCCCGATCAGCGACAGCATCCGCTCGGCGATATGGCGGGGGCGCGTCCGGCGCGGATGGGGTCCGTCGCAGAGCAGGAAGCCCGGCAGGCAGCAGTAGAAGCCCCGATGCCTGAGGCCGTAGCGGGCCAGGGCCACGGCGGCGATCTTGGTCCGGGCGTCGAAGACCTGGGCGAACGCGGGCAGGGCGCGGAGCCGCGCCAGCACCTCGGAGACGCGGCCGTTGAGGCCGGCGTAGGCGATCACCTGGGCGATGTCCTGGCTGAACATCGCCCGCAGGGCGTCGGCCATGGCGGTCTGGTGGGTGGCGATCCACCAGACCTCGCGCTCGGGGAAAGCCCTCCGCAGAGCCCGCAGGAAGGGCGCCTTCAGCAGCGCATCGCCGAGGCCTTCGCGATCCACGAGCACCGCGATGGGCCGCCGGTCCCCCGTCATCGCGTCCCCGGCCGCCTCCCGCATTCACCGCCTTTCCGTGGCCCCAGCGGCCGGCCGCGCCCATGACACATCCCCCGGACGGATTCCAGCCGGCCGTCCCGCGCGTCGGCCGAGCCACCCCGTCAAGCGGTTGAGCCGGTGGCGTTTCCACCGCGCGACGGAAGCGGCCTGGCGACGCTTCACAAGTCAGGGTCGCTCTGCTAACCCCCCCGCCTCACCACGTCGCGGTCGTGGCGGAATTGGTAGACGCGCAGCGTTGAGGTCGCTGTGGGGCAACCCGTGGAAGTTCGAGTCTTCTCGACCGCACCAGTGATCATGAGGAAGCCGCCAGCGGTCTGAACGTCGCCGAAGCCTCTAGGGGGTAGGGTCATGAGCCGGGAAGCCGACGCGGCCGACCAGGGCGACGGCGAGCGGGTCCGCGAGCTGGTTTCGGCGCTGCGCCCCGCGGATGTGGCCGACCTGATGGGCTTCCTCACCGCCGACTACCGGCGCGAGATCCTTCCCCACGTTCCGCCCGACGAGCTGGCCGAGCTGCTGTCGGAGCTGGAGACCAACATCCGCGAGGAGGTGCTGGAGAGCCTTGAGCCGGCCACCCTCGCCAAGGCGCTGGAGGCGCTGGATTCGGACGACGCCGCCGACGTCCTCGACGACCTCGACGAGCACCGCCGCCAGAGCGTGCTGGCGGCCCTGCCGGCGGTCGACCGCTCGGCGATCGAAGCCAGCCTCGCCTACGACGACGGCACCGCCGGGCGCCTCATGCAGCGCGAGGTGGTCTATGCGCCGCAGTTCTGGACGGTCGGCCAGGTCATCGACCACATGGGACGCGGGGCCGAGGAGCTGCCGGAGCTGTTCTTCGAAGTCTATGTGGTCGACCCCGCCATGCGCCCGGTGGGGGGTGCGCCGGTCAGCAGCCTGCTCAGGGTGAAGCACGAGACTCCGCTCTCCGAGCTCATGGAGGCGGTCACCGAGATCCCGGTGGACATGGACCAGGAGGAGGTCGCCTACATCTTCGACAAGTACCACCTGATCTCGGCCCCGGTGGTGGACGCCGGGGGGCGGCTGGTGGGTCAGATCACCGTCGACGACGTCATCGGGGTGGTCCAGGAGGAAAGCCAGGAGGACATGCTGGCGCTGGCCAACGTGTCCGACGCCGGCCGCGACGCCACCACCGGCGAGATCGTCCGCTCGCGGCTGCCGTGGCTGGTGCTCAATCTGGCCACCGAGACCGTGGCGGTGAGCGCCATCGCGGTCTACCAGGACGAGATCGCCAGGATCGTCGCCCTGGCGGTGCTGATGCCGATCATCTCCTCGCTGGGCGGCAACGCCGGGACCCAGACCCTCGCGGTCGCGGTCCGGGCGCTCGCCTCGCGCGAGCTGAACGCCTCGAACACCGCCCGGATCATCGGGCGGGAGCTCGCCGCCGGGCTGCTGACCGGGGTGAGCCTGGCCCTGGTGCTGGGCCTGGCGGTCTTCACCTTCTACCACGACTACAAGCTGGCGCTCACCGCCGGCCTAGCGCTGGTCGCCGACATCTTCGTCGCGGCCGTGGGAGGGATCGTCGCGCCGCTGCTCCTGGAGCGCGTGGGGCGAGACCCGGCGGTCTCCTCCTCGATCATCGTCACCTTCCTCACCGACCTCTGCGGATTCTTCGCGGTCTTGGCGATCGCCGCATTGATCCTGCTTTAGTTAGGCCCTCATCTTGCGCCGCGGCGGGGGGCAAAACGCGCCCTGTCTCAAACTGGACCAGAAGGGTCATGCGACCGCGCCTCACCGTGTCCCGCTCGGCCGTTGAGCTGATCAAGGCGTTCGAGGGCTATCGCGCCAAGGCCGCGCGCCTGGACGACGGGCGCTGGACGATCGGCTATGGGCACACCCTGACCGCCCGGGAAGGGGCCGAGGTCTCCGAGCGGGACGCCGAGGCGCTGCTGCTCTACGACCTGATCCCGGTCTCGCACGCGGTGAACGAGCTCGTCTTCGCGCCGCTGAACCAGAACCAGTTCGACGCGCTGGTCTCCTTCGTCCTCAACATCGGGGTGCGGGCCTTCCGCAGCTCGCTCACCTACCGGCGCCTGAACGAGGGAAGGCTCCTGGAGGCGGCGCTGGCCATGGAGATGTGGCGCAAGTCCGACCTCGAGGGCGAGCGGATCGTGATCGACGCCCTGGTCCGCCGCCGGGCCGCCGAGAAGGCGCTGTTCCTGCGGCCGGCCGAGGGCTGGACGCCGGCGCCGACGCCGGTGCTGCCGCCGAAGTACGACTACGACGTCGTGGGGATCATGCCGTTGCAGACCCCGGTGGCGACGCGGACCCTGCTTGCCGGAGAGCGGGCTGCGGCCGAGCGCGCGCCGGAGCCGAGCCAGGAGGACGAGGCGCCGCCGTCGGCCAGCGAAGCGGCCGCGGCCGCGGTAATCGAGCGGCTGGAGGCGATCCTGGCGGATTCCCAGCCGAACCTCGCCGAGGGGCGGCCTGCCGAGGCGCCGGCCCAGGCCTCTGCTGAAGAGACGCCGTTCGATGAGCCGCGCGAGCCGCCCATCTACGCCCGGCCCCCGAAGCGGCGGCGGCCCAATCCGATGCTGCTGCTGGGTCTGGGCGCCCTCGGCGTCGGCCTCTTCGCGCTGGGCGCGATCTGGGGATTTGCGCCGGCCGGGTCGCTGGTGCTGGGCGCGCCGGCGGCCAGCGCCGGCTTGGCGGTCGCCGGAGCGGGCGTCGTCTGTTTCTCGGTGGCGGTCTATTTCCTGCTGGAGCGGCTGGGCCTGCCAGCCGAGAGGGCCTGAGACGAGTCCTCGCGCGCGCATTCGCGGCCGTGGTAGCCTCGAGTGGCGATGTTCCCTGACGCCGGCCCGATGATGGATTTCGCCCTTGGCGAGGCGGCGGATGCGATCCGTGAGACCACGGCCAGGTTCGCCGCCGCCGAGATCGCCCCGCTGGCCGCCCAGATCGACGCCGCCAACCGGTTTCCCCGGGAGCTCTGGCCGCGGATGGGAGCGATGGGCCTGCTCGGGATCACCGCCGAGGAGACCTATGGCGGCCTCGGCCTCGGCTACCTGCAGCACGTGGTGGCCATGGAGGAGATCTCCCGCGCCTCGGCCTCGGTGGGGCTTTCCTACGGCGCCCACTCGAACCTGTGCGTCAACCAGATCCGGCGGTGGGGGACCGAAGAACAGAAGCGGCGTTACCTGCCCGCGCTGATCAGCGGCGAACACGTGGGCGCCCTGGCGATGAGCGAGGCGGGGGCGGGTTCGGACGTGGTCTCGATGCGGCTCAAGGCCGAGCGGCGCGGCGACCGCTACGTCCTGAACGGGAGCAAGTTCTGGATCACCAACGGCCCGCACGCCGACGCCCTGGTGATCTACGCCAAGACCGACGCCGAGAGCGAGGCGCGCGGCATCACCGCCTTCATCGTCGAAAAGGGGTTCGCGGGCTTCTCCTGCGCCCAGAAGCTGGACAAGCTCGGGATGCGCGGCTCGGACACCGGCGAGCTGGTCTTCGAGGACTGCGAAGTTCCGGAAGAGAACGTGCTGGGGGCCGAGGGGGGCGGGGCCGGCGTGCTGATGAGCGGCCTCGACTACGAGCGCGCGGTCCTCGCCGGCGGGCCGCTGGGTATCATGCAGGCCTGCCTGGACGCGGTGCTTCCCTACGTGCGCGAGCGCCGGCAATTCGACCGGCCGATCGGGACCTTCCAGCTCATGCAGGGGAAGATCGCGGACATGTACGTGGCCATGAATTCGGCCAGGGCCTACGTCTATGCGGTGGCGAGGGCCTGCGATACGGGGCGCACGACCCGGTTCGACGCGGCCGGCGCCATTCTCTTCGCCTCCGAAAACGCGGTGCGCACCGCGCTGGAAGCGATCCAGGCGCTCGGGGGCGCCGGTTACCTCAAGGACTATCCGGTGGAGCGCTACCTTCGCGACGCCAAGCTCTACGACATCGGGGCCGGCACCAACGAGATCCGCCGGTTCCTGATCGGGCGCGAGCTGGTGGGGGGAGGGGAGCTGGCCTGAATCGTGATAGCCGCGGGGTTGCGGCGGGTGCGTTTCCGCCGGATCGGAGGGCTCCATGCGTAGGCTCGTCTTCAGCTTGGCGGTCGGATGCGCCGCCGCCCTGCCGGCCGCCGCCGGCGCCTGTCCGTCCGGCCTGCGTCCGGCCACCGCCGCCCAGCTCTTCTTCGGTCGGGACGAGGCCGCGGGCGTCAGCGACGTCGACTGGCGTGCGTTCGTCGACGAGGAGATCACCCCGAGGTTCCGGGCCGGGCTCACCGTGAGCGACGTCTACGGCCAATGGCGGGGGCCGGACGGCGCCTTTGTGCGCGAGCCCTCCAAGGCGCTGCTGCTGGTGCTGGAGGGCGGGCCAGGGGAGCAGGCCCGCCTGCACGCGGTGCGGGCCGCCTACGAGCGCCGGTTCCGGCAGAGCTCGGTTCTGCTGGTCGAACAAAAGGCCTGCGTCGCCTTCTGAGCTGACGCCGCGCGCAGGGCGCGCCCGCCTCATCAATCAAGCGAACTTCAAATTCACCACACTAGGCGCCGACATCGCCGGCGGGCGGCCGTGGACGAGAACGAAAAAAGCCCCGGCCGTCTGGCCGGGGCTTCCTCTATCTGGCCGTCGCTGGAGAATCAGCCTGACGCCGCCAGCGGCGGCCAGCATTTGCTCCGCGAGAGCGCTGGTCAGCTAAGGCCTTGAATCTCCACGGAGATATCCAGCGCACCTCGGGTTGACAAATGAGACACTGGATCACCTCCTTTCAGCTGTTGGGTAGGAGCCCCGAATATGGGCCGCTTCGCCCGCCTGCGCAAATGCCAGGGCGTTCGGGTCAGGCTAGGTCGGCCGAAGCGCCCGCCGGGCGCGGAGCGGCGCCCAAGAACCGGCCAAGCCCGAGAAGCAGGGCCAGGATTGTCAGGTAGGCCGCCAGCTGGATCCCCATCGGCCGATCCGAATAGCCGACGAGGGCGTGGAGGGCGCGGCCGAGCAGATGGTCGTCCGGCAACAGGCGGGAGGTGTCCCAGAGCTGGTCGCCGAGGCTGGGAACAAGGCCGGCCTGAACCAGGAAGACCGCCGCCTGTCCTGCCATCCCGGCCGCCAGCAGGGCGACGAGGCCGTTGGTGACGGCGAAGAGCCTGCCGGTGGGAATCGCGAGCAGGCCTCGATAGATCACGAAGGAGACCGCCGCGCCGGCCGCCAGGCCGAGGCCAGCGCCGGCCAGCATGCCACCGGGATTGGTCCCGCCGGAAGCGGCGACGCCGTAGAGGAAGAGGACCACCTCCGAGCCTTCCCTGAGCACCGCCACGGCCACCACCGTCGCCATGGCGAAGAGGGTGGCCTCGCCGCGGGCCAGCCGCCCGCCCAGCGACCGCATGTCGCGGACCATCTCGCGGGCGTGGCGCGACATCCAGAGCACGTGCCAGCTCAGCATCAGCACCGCGGCCCCGAGGATGGCGGCGTTGAAGACCGACTGGCCCGAGCCCGCGAAGGTGTCGGAGAGCTGCTGGGCGAAAACGGCGACGAGGCAGGCGCCCAGGACCCCGCCGCCGACGCCGGCGGCGATCCAGCGCCCGCGCCGGGCCACGCCCTCGGTGGCGGCCAGCACCACGCCCACGATGAGGCCGGCCTCCAGAACTTCGCGGAAGACGATGAGGAGCGCGGCGAGCATCTCAGTGACCAGCGGGCAGGGCGGTGACCTTGCCCTGGGCGGTGGCGGCGTGGAACTCGCCCATGAAGCTGTACTCACCGGGCTGCAAGGGTCCGATGTCGAAGCTGATCTTTCCCATGGGCGTCACCACCTGCTCGATCCGTAGGTCGTGACTGTCGAACTCCTCGGTGGCCGCGTCGCGGTTCACGAGCACGATGTGGACGTTGGCGCCGGCCGGGACGTTGAAGGCCGCCGGGGAGAACTGGTGGTTCTTGAGGGTCAGGGTCACGGTGACGGGTTCCGAGGCGAGCGCCGGGAGCGCGGCGATGCTGAAACCGAAGATCATCGCAGCCAGGCGCATTCCGAATTGATCCTGCTCAAAGTCGAAGGGTGGCGACCCTCCTAACAGAAGCTGAGCGACGTAATCGCAATTGACACTCGTTTGCAAGACAAATATGCGAGTGATTTGCAACTGCAGTGGGAGGGCGCGGCGTGAGGGGGGCGGTTCTGGTCGGGGCGGGCGTGCTGCTTGCGGGAGCGAACCCAGCGTTCGCCGATCCGAGGCTCGATGAGGTCGTCTACTCACCGTACATCGAGAACCACGAGCTGGAGCTGGAAAGCCGGGTCGCCACCGAGGTCGGCCACGGCGATCTGAAGGGCGCGACGACGGTGGTCGAGGAGCTCGAGGCCGGGTTGAACGATCGGGTGAGCCTGGCGCTGGTGGTCCCCATCGAACGGGAGCCCGGCGAGCGGGCGCGGGCGACCGGGGTGGGTCTCGAAAGCATCTTCTACATCGGCCAGATCCCGGGCCTGGGCGTGGACGTCGGCGCCTACCTGGAGCTCACCAAGGGCCTCGGCGACGAGGAGGACACGGGGGAGGCCAAGCTGTTGCTGGCCAAGACCGCCGGCCGCTTCCAGGGTCTCTTCAACTTCATCGTCGAGCGGCCCTTCAACGCCCCGCACGGCGAGGGTTTCGCATCGTACGGCTACGCCGCGTCGGCCACCTGGCGGACGGTAGGGACCCTGCGCCTGGGGGTCGAGGCGTTCGGCGACCTGGGCGACGACCACGGCTTCCTCAGGGGCGGGCAGGGCGCCTATGTGGGGCCGCAGCTGCTCTGGGAAGCGACCCCGCGCGGCTCGCCGGTGGAGATCGAGGTCGACGCCGGCTGGCTGGCCTCGGTGGGCGCCGCCCGCGGCGAGGCGCCCAGCCAGGCGCGTCTCAAGATCGGGCTGGCGCGGCGGTTCTAGGCGGGGGCCGGCAGCGTCTCAGAGACACGACCGGCCGGCGGCGGCTCGCCTTGACATTGGCGATGGCTCATGCGCCCTTCCGCCCCTTTCCGAACACCCCCGAGACGCCGATGCCCCCCTATCGCACCCATACCTGCGGCGCCCTGCGGCTCGCGGACGAGGGGGCGAAGGTGCGGCTCTCGGGCTGGATCCACCGCAAGCGCGACCATGGCGGCCTGCTGTTCGTGGACCTGCGGGACCACTATGGCCTCACCCAGCTGGTGGCGAGCCCCGAAGATCCGGGTTTCGCGGTGCTGGACCGCCTGCGCGCCGAGAGCGTGGTCCGCATCGACGGGAGCGTGGTGGCGCGGACTGCGGACACCGTGAACCCGAACCTCGCCACCGGCGAGATCGAAGTGCGGGTCGGCGAGGCCGACGCCCTCTCGGCAGCGGCCGAGCTGCCGCTGCCGGTGTTCGGCGAGCCCGACTATCCCGAGGAGCTTCGCCTCAAATATCGCTACCTGGACCTGCGCCGCGACAGCCTGCACCGCAACATCGTGCTGCGCTCGCGGGTCATCGATTCCATCCGGCGGCGGATGACCAGGGCCGGCTTCACCGAATTCCAGACTCCAATCCTCACCGCGTCGTCGCCGGAGGGGGCGCGCGACTACCTGGTGCCCTCGCGGGTCCATCCCGGAAAATTCTACGCGCTCCCGCAGGCGCCCCAGCAGTTCAAGCAGCTGCTGATGGTGGCCGGCTTCGACCGCTACTTCCAGATCGCCCCCTGCTTCCGCGACGAGGACGCCCGGGCCGACCGCTCCCCCGGCGAGTTCTACCAGCTCGACCTCGAGATGAGCTTCGCCACCCAGGAGGACGTCTTCGCCACCATGGAGCCGGTGATCCACGGGCTCTTCGAGGAGTTCGCCGAAGGCCGGGCGGTGACGCCCCATCCCTTCCCGCGCATCCCCTACCGCGAGGCGATCGCCAAGTACGGGACCGACAAGCCCGACCTGCGCAACCCGATCGTGATGCAGGACGTCTCCGAGCACTTCCGCGGCGGCGGCTTCAGCCTCTTCGCCCGCATCCTGGAGGACCCCAAGGCGGCGGTCTGGGCGATCCCGGCCCCCGGCGGCGGCAGCCGCGCCTTCTGCGACCGGATGAATTCCTGGGCGCAAGCAGAAGGGCAGCCCGGGCTCGGCTATATCTTTTTCCGCGACGGCGAAGGTGCCGGGCCGATCGCGCGCGGTCTCGGGACGGAACGCAGCGAGCGGCTGCGCGGCGAGCTCGGCCTGAAGGACGGCGACGCGGTCTTCTTCGTCGCCGGCCTGCCGAACGAGTTCCGGCAGTTTGCCGGGCTCGCCCGCACCCGCATCAGCACCGAATTGGCCCTGGTCGAGCAGGGCGGCTTCCGCTTCTGCTGGATTGTCGATTTCCCGATGTATGAGCGCAATGAGGAGACCGGCCAAATCGAGTTCAGCCACAACCCGTTTTCGATGCCGCAGGGCGGGCTGGAGGCGCTCGAAACCAAGGACCCGCTGTCGATCCTGGCCTTTCAGTATGACATCGTCTGCAACGGGGTCGAATTGTCGTCCGGCGCGATCCGCAACCATCGCCCCGACATCATGTACAAGGCTTTCGCGATCGCCGGCTACTCGCCGGCGGAGGTCGAGGCACGGTTCGGCGGCATGCTGAAGGCGTTCCGCTACGGCGCGCCGCCGCATGGCGGCTCGGCGCCCGGCATCGACCGCATCGTCATGCTGCTGGCCGACACCCCGAACATCCGCGAGATCGTGGCGTTTCCGATGAACCAGCAGGCGGAGGATTTGCTGATGCGGGCTCCGGCGCCGGTTCCGCCCGAGCGGCTCAAGGAACTGCACATCAAGCTCGACCTGCCGCCGCCAAAACCGCGGTAGCGAATGATCGAGATCGGCGCCGGCCTCGCGCTCGACGACAGGGAGATTGCCGAGAGCTTCATCCGGGCGTCCGGCCCCGGCGGACAGAACGTCAACAAGGTCGCGAGCGCGGTCCAGCTTCGCTTTGACGCAGCCCATTCGCCGTCATTGCCGGAGGCGGTCCGGCAGCGCCTGCTGAGGCTCGCCGGCAGTCGGCTCACGCAGAACGGCGTGCTGGTCATCACCGCCCAGCGCTACCGCTCGCAGGAGCGCAACCGGCAGGATGCGCGAGACCGCCTCGCCACATTGATCCGGCGTGCGCTCGAACCGCCGCGGCCGCGTCGCGCCACCGTTCCGACCGCCGCGGCCCGGGAACGACGGCTCGCGGCGAAAGCGCACCGTTCCGAGGTGAAGCAGCGGCGCGGGCCTGTTCCGGAAAGGAATTAAGCATCGGCCCGGCAACTCCCGCTCGTTGTTAGTCCGTTTTTTACGACCTTTCGCCAGAGTGGACTGGCTGCGGACCGCGAAAGGTTTCGTTGTATGTTGTTGCCCTCCGTCAAGCGGTTCGTCGCGGCGCCCCTGTGCCTCGCGGTGTTGCTCGGCTGCGCCGTCGCTTGCCACGCCGCCTCCCTCGCGCTCCCGGCCGACAACCCGATTTTGACCGTTTCCGGCAAGATCAATGTCACCAATCGTGACGGGACCGCCCAATTCGACCGGGCGATGCTCGAAGCGCTCGGCGAAATCTCCTTCTCGACAAGCACGCCCTGGTACAAGGAGCCGGTACGGTTCGAGGGCGTGCCGCTGGCCCGCCTGCTGGATATCCTGGGCGCCTCGGGCGACCGCGTCATTGCGGTCGCGCTGAGCGATTACGGCGCCGAAATCGCGATGGACGACATCCGCCGGTTCAAGGTCATTCTCGCCCTGAAACGTGACGGCAAATACATGACCGTCCGCGACAAGGGCCCGCTCTTTCTTGCGTTCCCGTTCGACAGCGACCCCGAACTGAAGGCGCAGAAATACTACAGCCGCTCGGTCTGGGAGCTGTCGCGCATCGAAGTAAGATAACCCGTCCGAATTCAACACGCGGACCGATCGCCCGCGCCGTCGCGATCGCCATTCCTGTCCGGGGTTGGCCTCAAGAGACCATGAATTCGTTCAAGATGTTGAAGGCGGCTTTGGTCGTCAGCATTTTCGCTTTCGCCTTTTCCGGCGTTTGCACCTCGTTGGCGGTGATGAACCGGCAGCAGGCCCTGCGCGAGGTCTCGCGTTACAACATGGTCTGGGCCGTCAGCCAGGCGATCGGCGAATTCTATCGTTTCGAGGCGCGCCTTGCGGCCTACAGCGTACCTGG
>JAFBAO010000010.1 GCA_019247715.1 Caulobacteraceae bacterium | reverse complement strand
GTCGTCGGCAACTCCTCGGCCAGCAAGGGCGGCGCGAACAACGGCAGCACCGTCAACAAGGACTCCAACAACCAGCTCGACTTCGCCACCAAGGGCGGTCAGTCCGCCAGCGGCGGCAGCACCAACAACAAGGACTCCAACAACCAGGGCAACCTCGCCCTCGGCGGTCAGGCGGCCAGCGGCGACGGCTCGAACCAGAAGGCCGAAGACGGCGGCCAAGCCGCCAACAACGGCAGCGAGAACATCAAGGACGCCGGCAACGTTGAAGGCTCCTTCAACCGCCACTCCGACAGCACCACGGTGAGGGTCACCCTGTCCGGCCCGGTGACCCTGCAGGACCTGAGCGAAGACGTGACCGGCGTCGCGATCGCCGTGGGCGCAGGCGAAAGAAGCAATGGCGGCAACATCAACACCGGCTACGTGAGCGTTCAAGGCGCCGGCAACACCGCTTCCTTCGCGGGCGTCAGCACCCAGACCAGCAACACCGGCATCGGCAACGCCAACCAGACCGCCACGGCGATCTCGGCCAACTCGAACATCACGTTCGGGAGCTCGTCGGTCCACTAAGGTGCGATGGGGGTCAGGCCGATCGCCTGACCCCGCTCCGTACAGGCGCAGGCTCGAGGCCAGACTTATTTCCGACATGGAGGCCCGCTTAGACGGCCATGTCGGCGGACGTCAGCCCAAGCATGGTCGCCGGCTTACAAGGCCCCGGCTCAGCGAGCCGGGGCCTTCTTTGCGCTTGAAGCGGCCTCGGCCCGCGCTCCGCAGATCTCCAATCTGCCGCTGGGACGGACGGCGCTTCGATCTTCAGAGGGCGTTTCGGCTCTAGAATCCCTAAATCGGCACTACGACCTAGTGTCCCGATTCCGAAGTTCGCTAGCGTGAGCGGCGCCTCCGGTCGAACTTCGGAATCGATAAGGACAATAGCCAAGTATATGTTTCTAGTGTGGTTTACGGATCAGAAGTTCGCCACAGCGCCGCGACAATGGGGCGAACTTCTGATCCACCACACTAGGCTCGGACGACTTCGACCGGCGGATAGTAGGCGCTCCAGTCGGGCGTTGCGGCGACCAGGCGCCCCACGAAGGCTATCCGCTGCTGGTAGACCCGGCTGACCGCCTCGGGAGACTCCGCGGCCGCCTGGCCGCGATCGGCAAGCCAACGGTCGAATCCGACGCGCAGAATCGCGATTGGGACGCCCGCGGCCCGAGCGCGGAGATTGGCCATGGCGAGCGCATGGCGCGAAGCTTCCACGTTGGGCGCGGCCGCGGCGTTCGGCGCCGTGAAGGCGCCGGCTAGGCGCCGGTGGTGATGGCGGTGATGGTGGCCGAAGGCGACGCGAACGACCTGGGCCGCGCCCCCGGGATGGCCTATGGCGTGATGGCGGTGGATGACGGCGTGTGCTTGCGAGGCGCTCGGCGTTGCGAGAGCGAACGCCAGAGCGAGCAGCAACGCCGCCCAGACGGCCGACCCCCACCTAGCCATGACGCCCCCCTCTTTCCAGACTTCAACGCCGCCGCTTTCGTCCTACACGCCGGCCAGCTTGGCCGCAGCGACACAACCCGGTGAACGCAGGTGGCGCGATGCGACTGGGGATCGCCTAGGGCGCGACGGTGATCGTGGAGCCGGCGGCAGTCTGGGCGATCGACACCCGCAGGCCGTTCACCTGCACCAGCACCGATGTGGCCGCGGACGGACCACGGGTGACTAGGCCGGATCGGCCGTGGGCCCGAGCTGCGAAAGCGGCCTTCACCACGCCCGTCTGATCCACCAGACCGTCGGTCTTCGCAGGCTCGGCGGCCAGGGCCGCCAATACCGCCTGGGCCTCGCCCGGCGCGACCGGGGCGCCGGCGCGCTCGGCGCCGAGCAGGCTTTCGCCGACCGGGGCAGTGAGGGCGTCGAGGCCGGCGGCGGGCGCCGATGCGGCGCGGGCCAGGGCGAGGAACGCCGCCATAAGGAGGGCTCGCTTCACGGCCGAAGGATATGCGCGGCGCGGTTGAGACTTCGCTAAGCGGCGGGCGAGACGGTCGGGCCTCCGTGGCGAGGCGTCGACGCGACGCGCCCGTCGTCCAGGAAATCTAAACGGCCGCCTTGAAATTCCGGGTCGCGCGCCTGATCTGCGGCTGCCAGGTACGTTGACTTATCCTAATCCCCCGAGCATCGATGCCGGCCGCATGTCAGGCGCGCCCGCGTCCTCTCGGGAGGAGGCGCTGAAGAGCCGCCGGGCGCGCCCCCTCGACCATCCACGGACGCCTTGATGACCTTAAGCCTCGCCCTCGGCTTCGAAGCCAGCTTCGACGATCTCTACCATCGCGAAGGCCTGGTGCGGCTCGATGCGCGGTTCCTCGAGTTCCTGGGCGGCCGGGAGCCCGGGCTGCGCGAGCGGCTCGAGGCGGCGAGGCTCTCGCCCGCGGACATCAAGGGCGAGAAGGAGTCGGAGCTGCTGATCGAGCTGGCCCCCGTCCTCGAGGATTTCATCGGCGCCCTCTTCGGGATCGAGGCCGAGATCGCCGCCGGGCGCGGCGACCGCGCTTCGCTCGCCGCCGTCTTCGAGGTGAAGCGCCAGTTCGTGCAGCGCAGGGCGGTCAGGAAATACGCCACCGAGGCCGAAGGCCTCGACGCAGGGGCGCTGCGCCAGACGCTCGAAACGCGCCTGGGAGCCCCGTTCACCGAGGTCGCCTTCGCCAACAAGGTCGCGGCCTGGCTGGAAGCCGAGGAGACGCACGCCGAGGACCTCGACCTCGCCGCCCGCTACGCCGCCTGGGCCACGCTCAGCGAGGCGGGCCAGCGCGAGCACCATCACGGAGTACTGTTCAAGGTCCCCCACAAGGTCGACCCCATGGCCCTGGTGCCGGTGACGCCGGATCCGGTGGCGGGGCTCTCGGCGCACGGCTTCCCGGCCAACCGGCGCCGGCGGCGCGACGGCTTCGCCCTGACCGACCCGGGGACCGACGTGGTCGGCGCCCTCGACCAGGCCAACTACTGCATCTGGTGCCACAACCAGGACAAGGACAGCTGCTCCAAGGGGCTCAGGGAAAAGAGCGGCGAGTTCAAGAAGAGCCCGTTCGGGGTGGTCCTGGCCGGCTGCCCGCTCGACGAGAAGATCTCGGAGATGAACCTGACCGCGGCAGGGGGGCTCACCGTCGGCGCCCTGGCCATCGCCGTGGTCGACAACCCCATGTGCGCGGCCACCGGCCACCGGATCTGCAACGACTGCATGAAGTCCTGCATCTTCCAGAAGCAGGACCCCGTGGACATCCCGCAGGTGGAGACCCGGGTGCTGAAGGACGTGCTCGCCCTGCCCTTCGGCTTCGAGGTCTACTCCCTCCTCACCCGCTGGAATCCGCTGAACCTCGAGCGCCCGCTGCCCAGGCCGGCGAGCGGCAAGACGGTGCTGGTGGTGGGGCTGGGACCGGCGGGATTCACCCTCGCCCATCACCTCGTCAACGACGGACATGCGGTGGTGGCGATCGACGGCCTGAAGATCGAGCCTCTCGATCCGGCCCTCTGCGGCGTCGATCCGCTCGGCGTCCGCCAGCCGTTCGCGCCGGTCCGCGATGTCGAGACGCTCCGAGAAGACCTCGGCTCGCGGGTCATGGCCGGTTTCGGCGGCGTCGCCGAGTACGGGATCACCGTGCGCTGGGACAAGAACTTCCTGAAGGTGGTGCGCCTGCTGCTGGAGCGCCGGGCGGAGTTCAAGATGTTCGGCGGCGTCCGCTTCGGCGGCACCCTGACCATCGAAGACGCCTTCGAGCTCGGCTTCGACCACATCGCGCTCTGCGCCGGAGCCGGACGCCCCACCATCGTCGGCATGCGCAACGGCCTCGCCCCCGGCGTGCGCCAGGCCTCCGACTTCCTGATGGCCCTGCAGCTCACCGGCGCGGCCAAGTCCGACAGCATCGCCAACCTTCAGGTGCGCCTGCCGGTGGCGGTGATCGGCGGCGGCCTCACGGCGATCGACACGGCCACAGAGGCGCTGGCCTACTATCCTGTCCAGGTCGAGAAGTTCCTCAGCCGCTACGAGGCGCTGGCGGCCGAGCGTGGGGCGGCGGCCGTGGAGGCCGACTGGTCGGCCCAGGATCGGGAGGTCGCGGCCGAATTCCTCGAGCACGCCCGGGCGATTCGCGAGGAGCGGGCGCTGGCCGAACGGGAGGAGCGGCCCGCCCGGATCGTCGAGCTGCTGCGCGCGTGGGGCGGGGCGACCATCTGCTACCGACGGCGGCTGATCGACTCGCCGAGCTACACCCTGAACCACGAGGAGGTGGCCAAGGCGCTCGAAGAGGGTATCCGGTTCGCCGAAGGGCTCACGCCGCTGGAGGTGGTGGTCGACCAATACGGCCACGCCAAGGCGCTGATGGTGGGGCTCGACGGCCTCCACGCGGAGGCTCACGACTTCGCGACGGAACAGGCCTTGCCGGCCAGGACGGTGCTGGTGGCCGCCGGCACCCAGCCCAACACCGTGCTCGGCCGCGAAGACCCCAAGCACGTGGAGGTCCAGGGCCGCTACTTCCAGGCGTTCAACGAGAAGGGCGAGCGGGTGACCCCAGAGCCGCTCACCAAGCCGGCCGAAGTCCAGGTGCTGATGAGCGTGCGCCCGGACGGCCGCGCGGTGAGCTTCTTCGGAGACCTGCACCCGTCCTTCGCCGGCAATGTCGTGAAGGCCATGTCGAGCGCCAAGCAGGGCTACCCGATCGTGAGCCGGATGCTGGCGCGGACGCCGGCGCCGTCCCAGACGCCGGCGGCCTTGTTCGCCCGGCTCGACGACGAGCTGCGGGCGGTGGTGCGCGAGGTTATCCGCCTGACCCCCACGATCGTGGAGGTGGTTGTCCGCGCGCCCCTGGCCGCCCGGGCCTTCCAGCCCGGCCAATTCTACCGGCTGCAGAACTTCGAGACCCTCGCGCCGGCCGCTGGCGGAGCGCGGCTCGCCATGGAGGGCCTCGCCCTGACGGGCGCCTGGACGGACAAGAACGCCGGCCTGCTTTCCACCATCGTCCTCGAGATGGGCGGATCCTCGGACCTCTGCGCCCAGCTGAGGCCCGGCGAGCCGGTGATCCTCATGGGACCGACCGGTCATGCGACCGAGATCCCGGAGGGCGAGACCGTGCTCCTGATCGGGGGCGGGCTCGGCAACGCCGTGCTCTTCTCGATCGGCCAGGCGATGAAGGCGAAGGGCTGCCGGGTGATCTACTTCGCCGGCTACAAGCGGATGGTCGATCGCTACAAGGTCGAGGAGATCGAGCGGGGCGCCGACGTCATCGTCTGGTGCTCCGACGAGGGGCCGGGATTCAGGCCAGAAAGGCCAGGAGACATGGCCTTCGTGGGCAACATCGTCGAGGCCATGACCGCCTACGCCGAGGGCAGGCTCGGCGGGCGCCCGATCCCGCTCGCGGAAGTCGACCGGATCATCGCCATCGGCTCGGACGGGATGATGAACGCCGTGGCCCAGGCGCGCCGCGGCGTGCTCGGCCCGCATCTCGACCCGCAGCACAAGGCCATCGGCTCCATCAACTCGCCCATGCAGTGCATGATGAAGGAGATCTGCGCCCAGTGCCTGCAGGTCCACCGGGATCCGGCCACCGGCGTCGAAAGCGTGGTGTTCTCGTGCTTCAACCAGGACCAGGCGCTGGACAAGGTCGACTTCGGCAGCCTGCGCCACCGCCTTTCGCAGAACGGCGTGCAGGAAAAGCTGACCCGCCTTTGGATCGACCGCTCCTTGCGCGAACTCGGACTGAGGGCGCGCGAGGCGGCGGAATAGCTTCCCGCCGCCGCATCGGCTCTCCCAACGCCGCGGCCGACTGTCGCGCGGCGCGGCGGGGCCCCGTTCTGCGGTGAACCGCCGCATGGCGCCGCAAGCGCCCACGCCGGAGGGTGGGGACGACCGCCGTTCGGTCGAGGGTTCAGTCGATGTTGCTTTCCGCCGCGTGGGCCGGCCTTTTCGCCCTTGCCGCATGGGTCGTGCTCGGAGGCTTCGCCCGGCGCCGGCGCCCAGACGACGCCTTCTCGCCTCGCCGGTGGCTGGTCCTCCCCGACGATCCGCGCGGCTGCCTTCCGACGAGCGAGGACGTCGGCGAAGGCCCTCCCGCACTCGTTCCTAGGGCGGTTCCGCCGGCTCTCGCAGCGGCCCCCGCGTGCCAGGCGCTGGCCGGGATCTTCCTCAATGGGCAGGACACCTACAGCTGGAGCCGCCGCATCGCCCCGACCTCGGTGCTCGCGGCCACCTCGGTCGCCGCCGCCGCCGCCATCAGCCTCGATTTCTCGTCCTTGAATCTCGGCGTGCCCGACATCCCTCCGCCGGACGTCGAACACCGCGCCGACCAGATGTTCCACCGGCCGATCTTCCACGACCTCGGTCCGAACGCCGCCTTGCCACCCGCCTGGCTGGCTTTTGACGAGGCTCTGCGCTTCGCCCCGGCGACGCAGTCCCACGAGGCGTTCGGCGAACGCCCCGCCTTGAACCTCTTCGCCCTCTTCGACTCCGCCCCGTCGCTGGCCAGCGACGACATGGTGCTGCCCGCCTACCTCAGCGGCCACAGCGACTGGGCCTTCGCCGGATAGGGCCCGCCTCATTGAATCGTGCTCCGGATCCGAAGTTTCGGAGCGCGTTCCAATCGCAAGGGCGATCCACTCTGGTGGAACGGGGCCCGGCGAACCCTGGAGTTGACCTCCGCCCCAGCGGCGGAGAACAGTCGGCCATGCCCCGCACCTCCGCCCCGCCCCATCCCGCCCGAAACGCCCAGGTGCTGGTGGCGGTGATCGTCGCGGGCGCGGCGCTCCACTGGCTGGCGCCCATCCTGACGCCGCTCGCCCTGGCCCTCTTCCTGATGGTGATGATCGACGGACTGGCGCGCGTCCTGCGCAGCCGCCTACCGGGGCTCGGCGCGAGCGCGGCGCTTCCCGCGGCGATCGTGGTCTGCATCCTCGCCTTCGGCGTCACCGTCTACATCGTTGCGGGCAACGCCGCGGCCTTCGTGGGACGGCTGGTGTCCTACGAGCCGCGCCTGAACCTGTTGCTGGAGCAGCTCGGCCACACCCTGCACGGCGGCGTGCCCTCGACCGTCAGCCAGCTGGTCTCGATGATCGACCCCGCCAAGTTCGTGCCGATGGTGGCCGGGTGGGTGCAGACGCTGGCATCCACATCGGTGTTCGTCCTCGTCTACCTCGGCTTCATGCTGGCTTCCCGCCACGGCTTCGAGCGCAAGGCGGTGCGGATCTTCCATGGGCGGGCCGAGCGGCACGAGGCGCTGAACGCCTTCCTGCGGGTTCGCGACGCCCTGGAGCAGTACGTCTCGATCCAGACGGTGTGCGGGGGGATCATCGCCCTGGGCTCCTGGGCCATGATGATGGTCATGGGGCTGGAGAGCGCCCTCTTCTGGGCGTTCCTGATCTTCGTGCTCGGCTACATCCCGATCATCGGCGCGGCGATCGGCATCATTGGGCCGGTGCTCTTCGCGCTCGTCCAGTTTCCCACCATCTGGCCGGCGGCGATCCTGCTGGCCGGGCTCTTCACCCTCACCTTCCTGGTCGGCAACATCCTGCTGCCGAGGATGCAGGGACGGGGGCTCAATCTCGACCCGGTGCTGGTGCTCTTCTCCCTCGGCTTCTGGGGCGCGCTCTGGGGGGCCACGGGGATGTTCCTGTCGACCCCGCTGACCGTGCTCGCCATGGTGATCCTGGCGCAGTTCGACGGCTCGCTCTGGATCGCCGTGCTCCTGTCCGGCGACGGCGATCCGCGCGGTCTCGGCCACAGCGCCCATCCCAACGGCGCGCCCCAGCCCTCACGCAAGCGTGAAGCGGCCGCTCTTTCCGGCTGAATTCCCGAGCCTCGGCGCCGGGCGCGCGGACCTTCTCCCGGCCGACGGCCGCCAAGCCCGACGCCCCGCGGCGGTTCGTTGCGGACGGTCGGGAAGTCCGATGTTAGGTTGAGGCGCGGATGAGGCGCCAAACCGAAACTCGGGACTCGATCGAACCGGCCCTGACCGAGGCGTTCGAGGCGGCGGGCGCTTCGACGAGGCCGGTTGACTTCCTGCAGGCGATCGCCGGCGACTACCGGCCCGAAGAGCTGCCAGGCGTCGACATCGCCGACCTGGGCTGGCGCGCCGCCGAGCTCTGGGCCTTCGCCGCCGCCGCCGAGGGCCCCTGGCCCCAGATCCAGGTGATCCCCGCCACCGCCCGCGACGGCCGGCCGCTCGGGGCCCATCTGCTCGAGATCGTCCAGCCGGACGCGCCCTTCCTCGTGGACAGCGTCATGGGGGAGCTCGTGGACGCCCACGTCGACGTCCTGGCGATGTTCCATCCGCTCGTCGAGGCCGCCGCCGGGCGCCGATCGGCGATCCAGGTGTGGCTCGCGCCCCTGCCCGACGAACGGATCCCCGCCCTGACCGCCGCCCTCCAATCGACCCTGAGCGACGCGCGCCTCGCGGTCGAGGACTTCGAGGCCATGGTGGCGGTGATGGGCCGCGCGATCGAGGAGCTGCGGAGCGCCAACGCGGTTTGCGATCCCGCGGACCTGGCCGAGGATCTCGCCTTCCTCGAGTGGCTCGACGCCGGTCGTTTCGTCTTCCTGGGAGCGCGCCTCTACGCGTACCCGCGCACCCCCGACGGAGGCTACGCGGCCGAGGAGCCCACCTTCGATCCGGCCCAGAGCCTGGGCGTGCTGCGCGATCCGGCGCGGTTCGTGCTCCGCCGCGAGAGCGAGCCGGCGGTGCTCTCGGCGGAGCTGCGCGCCGATCTGGCGGCCGCCCCCCCGCTGGTGGTCGCCAAGTCGAACCTCAAGTCGAAGGTCCACCGACGGGTCTACATGGACTACGTGGGCGTGCGCCGCTACGGAGCCGACGGCCGCCCCGTCGGCGAGGTGCGCTTCGTCGGCCTCTTCACCGCCCACGCCTATGACGAGCCGGTCGGGCGGGTGCCTCTCGTGCGGCGCAAGGTCGAGCACGTGATGGCGCGAGCGAGCCTTCCGGAAGGCGGCCACAATGCCACCCGCCTCGCCAACATCCTGGAGACCTACCCCAGGGACGAGCTCTTCCAGCTACGCGAGGACGAGATCCTGCGGATCGCGCTCGGGGTGCTGCACCTGTCCGACCGGCCACGAGTGAAGCTCTTCGCTCGCCGCGATCCCTTCGACCGCTTCGTCTCGGTGCTCTTCTACGCGCCGCGCGACCGCTATGACGCGACCTTGCGTGCGCGGGTCGGGCGGATGCTGGCGGAGGCCTACGACGGGCGCGTCTCGGCCTACTATCCGAGCTACTCCGACGCGCCCCTGGCGAGGGTCCACTACATCGTCGGCGTCACCCCCGGGCGCCATCGCCAGCCGGACCTGGCGGCCCTGGAGCAGGCCATCGCAGCGGCCGCACGCACCTGGTCCGACGACTTCGAGCGGGCGGCGCGCCTCGACCTCCCGGAGGGCGAGGGCGGCCCGGTGGCCGAGATCTGGGGGAACGCCTTTCCGGCCGGCTACCGCGAACGTTACGACGCGGCCGAGGCCCTGGCCGACGTGATCGCGATCGGACGCCTGGCCGGCGGCGCGATCGGCCTTCGCGCCTGCCGGCGCGCCTCGGACCTCCCTGGCCGTCTGAGGGTCAAGATCTATCAGGAGGGCGAGGCGGTCGCCCTCGCTCAGGTGCTGCCGATCTTCGAGGACATGGGCCTGAGCGCCCTTTCGGAGGACGGGTTCGCTCTGTCTCCGGCCGGCCGAGGACGCCTGCCGATCTGGGTCCACGAGTTCGTCCTGGAGTATCCGTGGCCCCAGGGACTCGAGTTCGAAGCCGTCCGGCCCGCGTTCGAAGACGCCTTCCTCGCCGTCTGGCGCGGCCAGGCCGAGAGCGACGGCTTCAACCGTCTGGTTCTGGAACTGGGCGTTTCCTGGCGCGAGGCGGCGCTGGTCCGGGCTCTGGCGCGCTACCGCCAGCAGTCGGGGCTCGACCCCAGCGCCGCCGTGCAGCAGCAGGCGTTGAGCGATCATCCGCATGTCGCCCGCCTGATCCTGGAGCTGTTCCGCCTCCGGCTCGATCCGGCGTCGGAGGCAGCGCCGCCGAAGCGCGCCCAGCTGGTCGGGGACGTTCAGGCCAGGATCGAGGCGGCCTTGCAGGCTGTCCCCAGCCTCGACGCCGACCGCGCCTTGAGACGCATCGCCGCCCTGGCCGCCGCGATCCAGCGCACCAACTTCTTCCAGCCTGGCCCGGACGGCGCTCCGAAGCCCTACATCAGCTTCAAGGTCGCCAGCCGCGAGCTCGCCGACCTGCCCGATCCCAAGCCCTACCGGGAGATCTACGTCGCTTCGCCCTCCGTGGAAGGCGTGCACCTGCGACTCGGCCCGGTGGCGCGCGGGGGAATCCGCTGGTCGGACCGCCAGGACGACTTCCGCACCGAGGTCCTCGGCCTCGTGAAGGCCCAGCAGGTCAAGAACGCGGTCATCGTGCCGGTGGGCGCCAAGGGGGGCTTCTTCCCGGAGCGGTTCGCCAAGGGCGCGCCTCCCGAGGAGGCTCAGGCCAAGGCCATCGCCGCCTACAAGACCTTCCTCTGCGGCATCCTCGACCTCACCGACAACATCGATGCGGAAGGCCGGGTCGTGCGTCCGCCGGGCGTCGTGGTCCACGACGGCGACGACCCCTATCTGGTGGTTGCGGCCGACAAGGGCACCGCGAGCTTCTCCGACATCGCCAACGCGCTCGCCCAGTCCTACGGCTTCTGGCTGGGTGACGCCTTCGCCTCCGGCGGCTCCTCCGGCTACGACCACAAGGCCATGGGTGTCACCGCCCGCGGCGCCTGGGAGAGCGTAAAGCGCCACTTCCGCGAGCTCGGCAAGGACGTGCAGGGCGAGCCCTTCACCGTGGCCGGGATCGGCGACATGTCCGGCGACGTGTTCGGCAACGGCATGCTGTTGTCGCGCAAGATCAAGCTGGTGGCGGCGTTCGACCACCGTCACGTGTTCCTCGACCCGAACCCCGACCCGGACGCCTCCTTCGCCGAGCGCGAGCGGCTCTTCGCCCTCGCCGGCTCCTCCTGGGACGACTACGACCGCGCCCTGATCTCGGCGGGCGGCGGCGTCTACGCGCGGTCGGCCAAGTCGGTGACGCTGACGCCGGAGGCCAGGGCCCTGCTCGACCTCAAGGCCGAGGTTCTGACCCCGGACGAACTCATCGTCGCCGTGCTCAGGGCCAAGGTGGAACTGCTCTACCTCGGCGGGATCGGCACCTATGTGAAGGGCGCCGCCGAGAGCCACCTGACGGTGGGCGACAAGGCCAACGACCTCGTGCGCGTCAACGGATGCGACCTGCGCTGCAAGGTGGTCGGCGAGGGCGCCAACCTCGGGTTCACCCAGGCCGGCCGGATCGAGTATGCCCTGGCCGGCGGCCGGATCAACACCGACGCCATCGACAATTCCGCCGGCGTCGACACGTCGGACCATGAGGTGAACATCAAGATCCTCACCGGCATCGCCGAACGGGCCGGAGACCTGGCGCGGCCGGACCGCGACGCCCTGCTGGCCTCGATGACCGGCGAGGTGGCCCGCCACGTCCTCGCCCACAATTACGACCAGACGCTCGCCCTCACCCTGATGGAGGCCGAGTCGAAGACCGAGGTCGCCAACCACGCGCAATTCATGGCCGATCTCGAGGCCAAGGGACGGCTCGACCGCGCGCTCGAAGGCTTGCCCGACGCCGCCGAGATCGAGCGGCGCGTCAAGGAGGGGCGCGGCCTTACACGCCCGGAGCTCGCGGTGCTGCTAGCCTACGGCAAGATCGACCTCTTCCACGACACGACCGCCTCGGCCGCGCCGGACGACCCGCATTTCCTGGCGACCTTGCTGGCCTACTTCCCGAAGGCCCTCGGCGGCTTCGAAGACCAGATGCGCCGGCATCCGCTGCGGCGGGAGATCATCGCCACGGTGATCGGCAACGATCTCGTCAACCGGTGCGGACCAACCTTTCCCCGCCGCCTGCGCGCCGCGGCCGGATGCGACGACGTCGTTCTGGCGGCGAGCTTCGAGGCGGCCCGTCTGATCCTTCGTTTTGAGGACATTTGGGCAAAGGTGGGCGCGCTCGACGGCCGCGCTCCGGCCGCCGCCCAGACCGCGCTCTATCTCGAGCTGGCCCGGGTCCTGCGCAGCTTCACCTATCTGTTGGCCAGGAGGACGGCCAAGCGCGGGACCGCGGTCGAGCCGTTGACGCACGCCTATCAGCCCGCTGTCGACCGCCTGAAGGGGCTCATGCCGGAGACCTTGTCGGCCTTCGCCCAAAAGGAGGCGGTGCGGCGCGCCGCCGAGTGGATCAAGGCGGGGGCGCCGAAGGGCCTGGCCCACAGCCTCGTCCTCTACCGTTATCTCGAGGCCGGCCTGGCGCTGGCCGACCTGGCCAGCGACCTGGACTGGCCGGTGGAGGCGGTGGCGCGGCTCTATCACGCCGTCGGAGGCGCGTTCGGATTCGACCGCCTGCGGGCCGCCGCCACCGCCCGCATGCCCGCCGATCCCTACGAGCGCCTGGCTCTTCGACGCCTGGTGGAGGACATGCTCGCCGAACAGGCGGCGCTCGTGCGTGCGATCATGACCTATGCCGGCCGTCCTCAGGCGGGGGAGACTTCCGAAGGCGTGAAGGACGTCATCGCCTCCTGGTCGGCGCTCAACGCCGAGGCGGTGAAGCTGGCGCGGAGCACGATCGCCTCGATCGAGCGCGACGGCCGCGGCTGGAGCTTCCCGAAGCTCACCATCGCCAACGCCGCCCTGCGCCAGCTGGCCTGAGCACGGCGCCAGTGTCCCGAGTCCGAAGTTCGCCGGTGGACCGGAAAGTCCGGCCCCGGATCGGCCTTGCAGGCCGTCCGGGGTGACGACGAGAGGAGCGTTAAGCCCCAACTCAACCCACACCAGGCGATCTTGAGATCGAGACGGGTTGCCATCCGCGGCGGCTTGCGGTCTATCGCCCCCAACGCCGCCGTTCCAGGCGGCGACGGGAGGGACACCAGGCAGGCTCAGTCAACCTGATTTGGGGAGCTCTCCTAATGCGTTTCGTTTTGTTCGCCGCGGCCGCCGCCGCCCTTGCTACGCCGGCCTTCGCGGAATCGTGGACGGCCGTTCCTGCCCAGCCTTCTCATGCAACCGGTTTCGTGGGCAGCAACATTATCTGGGACTGCAACGACGCCGGCTGCCATTCGACCTCCGACACCTCCTCCGGCGATGAGCTCTCCGAATGCCGCGGCGTCGCCCGCCAGGTCGGCCAGCTCACCTCCTTCACCGGCCGCAAGGAAGCCCTCAGCGCCGAGCGCCTGGCGCGCTGCAATCAGGCCGCCCGAAAATAGAGCGTCGACGTCCGGCCGGGCCCCCGTCGGGGGCCCCCGGCCGGCTTGACAGGCGCGCGCGCAGCCTCGGGTGGCGATCAGTCGCCTTCGGAGTCGCCTCATGGCCGAGCTTTGGATCCAGACCGCCCTGGCGCCCGCCAGGGAAGTGGCCGCCCAGGCGGCCCGGCTGGAGGCCGACGGCTGGGGCGGCGTGATGGTGTTCGACTCCCAGAGCCTGATCGCCGACCCCTACGTGGTGCTGGCGTTGGCCGCCGCATCCACCCGGCGGCTGGGACTGGGCGTCGGCGTGACCAATCCGGCGACCCGGCACGCCGCCGTCGCCGCCAGCGCCATTGCTTCGATCCAGGAAGCTTCGGCGGGGCGGGCGGTTCTGGGCATCGGGCGCGGCAACTCCTCGCTCGCCTTTCTGGGGGCGGCGCCCACGGCGATGAGCGATTTCGAGGACTACGTGCGCATGCTCCAGGCCTATCTGGCCGGCGAGGGCGTGCCGGTCGAGGACTTGCTGAAGCGCCGTGACGGCCTGCGCGCTCTGGATCGCGATCGCCTCGGGCGCGCCCCTGAGGAAAGCCGGCTGCAGTGGCTGGATCCGGCCTCGCCCAAGGTCCCGGTGGAGGTCGCCGCCACCGGCCCGAAAGCCATTGCGCTCGGCGCCCGGCTCGCCGATCGGCTTTCCTTCTCGCTGGGCGCCGACGAGGCGCGCCTAGCGGAGGCGATCGCCGCGGCGCGCGACGCCGCCCAGGCCTGCGGCCGCGCCCGGCCGCTGCCGTTCACCGCCTATGTCAGCGTCATCCCGCTCGAGGATTTGCCGAGAGCGCGGCGGCTCGCGGCGCCGGACGTGGCGATGCACGCGCACATAGCCACCGAGAGCCGGACGAACCTCGATCGGATGAGCCCATCGGACCGCGAGGTCGCCGAGCGCCTTGCCGGCGCCTACGACATGACCCGCCACGGGCGCCACGGCGCCCAGACCGACGTGCTCGGCGATGCCTTCATCGACGCCCACGCGGTGGTGGGGGCGCCGGCGGCGTGCGTGGAGCGCCTGCGCCGGCTGGCGCGATTGGGTCTCGACCGGCTGGTCCTGCTGATGCCGCCCATTACCCGGGACGACACCCGGGCCGCCTACGAAGCCGCCGTCCGCCAGGTTCTCCCGGTCTTCGCCGGCGAGAGCGCTAATGCCGCTCGGAACGCAGCACCAGGGCGCCGCTGAAGAGGCTGTCGGCATTGGCGACCGGGTCGGCGTTCACCTGGGCGTAGTCGCGCTCCCAGACTGCCTGCGTCGTGCAGGCGAAGGCCTCCTCCATGGCGCTGATCGAGCCCGGCGAATCGGGCGACCAGCTCTGGACCGGCGTCGTCCCGGACTTGGTGACGTTCCCCCGCCGGTCGTAGACGACGAGGTCGGTCATCTTGTTCTGGTGGGCGTCGCAATCGAAGGTCAGCTGGAAGTCCTCCCGCTTGGCGTTGGCCTCGAGGACCTTGGGGCCCTCCAGCACCCAGGTGAACCAGGCTGAGACGCCGCCGTCGACGCGCCTGGTGACCGTCCTGGCGTTCGCATAGACGTAGACGGTCCGGTTTCCCGCCGCGCCCAGGAACCAGAAGTCGGCGCCGGCGGACGGCGCGGCGGCGGACGGCGCAGGCGGGGCGCCAGGGGCGAGGGCGATCCGGGGCGGCGGCGCGGCGGCTGGCGCTGGCGGGGCGGGGCGGCTCGCAGGCGGGGCCGCCTCGGCGGCTGCAGCAACCGGCCGGGCGCCGGAAACCGCCAGCGCCGTAGGGGCCACCTCGGCCGCATGGGCCCAGCACGCCTTCCCCGCGCCCGAGAGAGCTGCGCAGAAGGACCGCGCCGCCGCGGAATCGGCGAAGCCGACCACCAGCGCCCGGTAGAGGCGGGCGCCGTTGACTTCCACCGACGCCACCGTCCCGGAGAGCGGCGGCTTGATCCGGCCGCCCAGCCCCGCCAACGCCTTCTGGGCGCCCTCTGCCGTCGGGCTGGCCGCCACCTGCGCCACGGCCGCCATGACCGGTTTGCCCCTCGCGGGAAGCCGGCTGGCCGCCAAGGCCGCCGTTGGAGCCGGGCTCGACGACGAGGCGGGCTCGCCCCTCGCCGCCGCGGCCTGGGTCGGCGGCTCGCTCGGCGACTGGCCCTTGCAGACGGTTTCCGTCACCGCGCGCATGTACGAATCGGCCGAGGGAAGCACCCAATGGTCGGCGAGCTCGCGCGGCTGGCTCTCACCCTTGAGCTTGGCTGCTTCGAAGGCCTCCGCCCTCAGCATCCGGTTCTTGCCCTGGCGGCAGTCGATCTCGACGCTCGAGCGCATCGATCCGAACCTGAGCGCGCGCGTGGCCGAGGCGTCCAGCGGCTCGACGTCCAGCTCGACCCTCACAAGCGAATGGGACGCAGCGCGGCTGAGGACGGTGACCGAGACTCCATCCTTGACGATCGGCGGCGTCGCCCCCGCCACGGGCCATCCGCCGATCGTCGTCGCGGCGCTCAAGGCGCCGATCAGGAGACGGCGTCGCAAAGCAACTCCCGCAGAACAAGCCGAAGCGGCCAGATATCACGGCCTTATCACAGCAGCTCTGCGGCGGCATCAATCCCCCGGGAGGAAGCGGCCCAAGAGGTGAAATCAGCCGCGCTTCGCCCCGGCCATGGTAAGGTCGCCACATGGAAGCGGGCGGCTGGAGCTGGGCGGGGGCGCGCGGCTGGAAACGCGTGCTGGGAACCCCATTGGGGCAGGCGGCGCTGGCGCTCGCCTTCGCCGCCGCCTGCATCACGGCCTTCGCCGGCGTCCACCGGCCGCGGGCCGATGTGCTGGCCGTGCGCCTGGCCGGAGACGACGACGAGACCCGGCTGGTGGTCGACCTCGGACGGGCCGCACGCGGTCGGGTCGATGCGTCGGCGCCCGGCCGCGCGATTGTGACCTTGGCCGCGAACGGCTCTTCGCGCAGCGGCCCTGGACGGGGCCTCGTGCGCCGTTGGTCGCTGGAAGCGGCGCCGGGCGGGGTGCGGATCGCGCTGCAGCTCGAGCCGCGCACCCAGGTCCGCCGGCGGTTCCTGCTGCCGCCCGCCGACGGCGTCGCCGACTATCGCTATGTGGTCGACTTCGGCCCCCCGCCCCCGGCCGCCGCCCCGGCCCGGGCCTCGGCGGCCGAACCGGTCCTCGCCGCAGCGATTCCTGGCGCCCATTCGAAGAAGGTGATCGTCATCGACGCAGGCCACGGCGGCAGGGACCCCGGCGCCGCCGGGACCGCGAGCTGCGAGAAACAGATCACCCTGCTGGCCGCGCTGGCGCTCGAGGCGAGGCTGAAGCGGACGGGCCGCTATGAGGTGGTGTTGACCCGGGCTTCCGACGCCTTCGTGCCTCTGGAGGCGCGGGTCCAGACCGCACGCCAGGCCGGGGCGGATCTCTTCATCTCCCTGCACGCCGACTCCGATCCGGACCCCGGAACCCACGGCGCGAGCGTCTACACCCTCTCCGAGCGCGGCGTCGGGAGGGTGGGCCACGTCCTCACCCGCCACGACTGGTTCTATCAGGCCGCGGTGGCCGGCGACGACCACGCGGTGGGCCAGATCCTGGTGGATCTCTCGCAGCGATCCACCCGAAACCGCTCCGACGTCTTCGCCGAGACCCTGACACGGCGCGCCGGCGAAAGCGCTCCCGAGCTGCCCCGCCGCCATCGCAGCGCGAACTATTTCGTGTTGCTGGCCCCGGACGTCCCGGCGGTTCTGCTGGAGATGGGGTTCATGACCAACGCCGAGGACGAGGCGCGCCTCAACGATCGGGCGCGCCGTGACGCCCTGATGGACGAAGTCGCCGGCGCCATCGACGCCTACTTCGCCAAGCAAACCCGGCTGAACAGGTCGCTCAGGCCCGACTAAGGGTCCGCGTCCCCACCGACAAAATGACCGACACGGAACCGAAGCTGTGCGCGCCGCGTTGCTCCTTCCGCAGTAAGAAAGAAATCTAATCTACACTCGGAGGTGCGCGCCTATGCGCTCGGTAATCTTGTGGGCCTTGGGGATTCCCATTCCCATAATCTTGCTCTTGGCCCTCTGCACTCACCACTTCTAGCGGCGACCCCTCCCTCCCGCCCACAGGATGGAGGGGCGCTTCGCGGGCCGCGCGGCTGGAAGCGTTATCCGTTGCGCGGTACGGGCGTGAAGAAGTCTTTTCCGCCGGGCAGCATGTGGATGACCTCGTAATAGTGGCCGAGCTCCGCCACTGTGTCCGCATAGAGAAATTCGAGCACGTCGCCGAAGCGGGCCGCCGAGGGGATCGCCACGCCGTTGGCCTCGAAGCGCTCGCGGATCTGCCGCAGCTCCTCGGCGCTGTGAGCCCAGAAGCCGTGGTGATGGTGCCGCAACAACTGGTCGGGAGCGAGCCAGCTCTCATAGATCGAGGGAACGCCAGGAGCCGGCTCGATGATCTCGAGCATCACCTCGCCCGCATAGGCCAGGCAGATGAACCTGGCGCCCGAGCCCTGGCCGCTCATGTCCATCACGTGCCACTTGGCGACGCCGTAGCGATCGCGGAACCACGCCATGGCGGCCTCGGCGTCGCGGGCCACGTAGGCGATCTGGAAGTGGTTGCGGAACAGCACCGTCGACATGGCTGACTTCCCGGTTGCTCAGTTGAAATAGCGCTCGATGTAGGGACCGAACGCAGCGTCGATCTCCGTCTTGTCGGCGACCGGCTCGTAGGCGTGGGCCGGCCTGCCCGCCTTCTGGGCGCTGGCCCATTGGCGCATGGCGCTTTCA
This sequence comes from Caulobacteraceae bacterium, assembly GCA_019247715.1. Classification (GTDB taxonomy): domain Bacteria; phylum Pseudomonadota; class Alphaproteobacteria; order Caulobacterales; family Caulobacteraceae; genus Acaudatibacter. The sequence continues at coordinate 6,444 of JAFBAO010000010.1, read as the reverse complement.
GCCGCCGCAGACAAGACGAAACCGAACTTGCCGTAGATCCTTTCCACGACCCCCAGCGGATCTTCTTGGATCTCGCTCTGACGAATGTTCAAGAAGCGCTCGGGGCTTCGGTCCTGGGCGGCCATGCCGCGCCGGGCCGCTTCGGACCAGAAACCGATCTCGCGCACCCGGAGGTGGTCGCGGTCGACGCGGCGGCCGGCCGTCATGTCCCGCAAGCCCGCCAGCAGGCTCGTCAGGGAGGCGATCGCCGTCGCCGGGTGGCGGTGAGTCTGGACGATGCAGGCGTCCGGAAAGGCGCCTAGCAGCCCGTCGACGCCGAACAGATGGCTGGGATTCTTGAGCAGCCAGGTTCGGGCGTCCCCAAGCCCCACCAGCTTCAGAAGATTCGCGTAGCGTCGGAACGAGGACGTCTCGTCCTGGGCGCGGAACCACGCGTCGTAATCCGCGATCTCCAGCACCGAGGGATAGAGGTTGCTCGTGAAGCTCTGGCTCATGGGCCTGAGGCACTCGTCGACCTCGTCGGGCGGCACCGAGTGCGCAGCCGCCGCTTCCGGCGCGGCCGCCTTCAGCCTGACGTATTGTTCGGCCGCGGCCCGATAGGACGGATTGCGCGCCCAGGTGTCGCGCGGCGGACGCGGCCCCGGGGTGCGGGTGAGCCAGTTCTCGAACCCCTGAAACTGCGGGTCGAGACTGAGGAGCTGGTGCAGCGCGGTCGTGCCGGTCCTCGGCAGGCCGATGACCACCAGCGGCCGCCGGATCTCGGTCCCCAGGACCTCGGGGTGCCGCCGCCACCCGGCGCTCGCCATGAGCCGGCCCCTGAGCGCCTCGACGATCATCTCCTGCGCCGTCGCAGCTTCGACGTCGTTCAGCGGCGGCCCCGCGTCGATGGCCGCGAGGAGAACCCGCAAGCCTTCCTGGTAGTGTGCATCGCCGAAGTCGCTGCCGCCGGCGGCCTCCACGGCGGCCTCGTGCAGGCGCTCGAACCGGTGGGCGAATGGGGTTGCGTGCATGCCGCTGGCGGATCCCGACTTCATGCGCCCTGCGCGAACGGGTTGCGCTGGTTCCAGGTCAGCGCCCGGCTGACGGCCGGATCGGCAAGGGCGTCGAGCGTCCAGCCGGCGGCGGCGAACTGCGAGCGCACGAGCTGAGGCTCCTGGAGCAGGGCGACATGGCCGCCGCCGATGAAGACCTCCCGGCCGTTGAGCGCCGCAGCGTCCTCGGTGCAGAGCCAAGCGACCACGGCGGCGACGTGCTGCGGCAAGGGCTCCACGCCGCCGGTGGACAGCCACTCCGACGAGATCGGCGGAACCCCCGCCTCCTCGACCGAATAGCGCACCGTCTCGAGCACCTCCGGAATCGCCATGTTGCTCCGGTGCGACAGAGGCCGGATGGCGTTGGCGCGCACGCCGAACGCGCCGAGGTCCCGGGCCAGAGTCCGGGTGAGGCCCACGACGCCTTCCTTGGCGGCGTTGTAGTTGGCCATCGCGTAGTGGCCGAGGCCGGACATGGACGAGAAGTTGACGATCGCTCCCCGGGTCCTTTTGAGCGGCTCGGCGGCGGCCCTGGCGGTGGCGAACGGGGCCTTGAGGTTCACGTCGTGAACGAGGTCCCAGTCCTCCTCGCTCAGCTCCCAGATCCGGTGGGGCCTGGCGATCCCGGCGACGTTCACCAGGAAGTCCAGACGCCCGAACGAGTCGAGCGCGGCTTCCACCACGCGCTTGCCGCCGGCCAGGCTGGCGACGCTCGAAGTCTCGGGGACCGCGGTTCCGCCGGCGGCGGCGATCTCGGCGACCACCGCCTCGGCGACCGCCGGGTCCCCACCACCTCCCAAGGGGCCGCCGCCGAGGTCGTTCACCACCACCCCGGCGCCCTCGCGGGCGAACAGCAGCGCGGTTTCGCGCCCTATGCCGCGCCCGGCGCCGGTGACGACCGCCACCTTGCCCTCGAAACGGTTCGCCACACGCTCCTCCCTCGACATCGTCGCTCGCCTCAGACCGCGAAGCGGCGCTCGACCCCGATCTTGCGGCGGCGCAGCTGGTCGCGCCGCCCGTCCGGCGTCATTCGCCGCACGTCGGCGGGCAAGGCGCGCGCCAGGTCTTCGAGCTTGACGAGCTCGGCCTTCAGCTCCGGGATCTCGGTCCTCGCCTCGACCCACCGCTGGTTGACCAAGCCCACCGTGTGCCCGCCCGCGTCGAGCCAGTTGGGGATGCCCGGATCGGCGTGCGAGACCACCACATAGACCATCCCGTCCCGCTCCACGGAAGCCTGCCGGTCGTTCAGCGAGGAGAGCCGGTACCGGTAGTCGACCGAGTTCATCCAGTAGTTTCCGAGCTCGAAATTCCAGTAGGCGCACTCGGGCGGCCGCACCGAAAGGATCAGGGCCTCGTCCGGTTGGACATTCCACTGGCAGAAGTGCAGCGCACGGCCGAGCTCGGTGGCATGGCCGCCGTCGTCGCGCCAGCGGGGAACCCCGGCCACCCATTGGTTGGGGAAGTCGCGGTAGTACTCGATCCACTTCACCCAGTAGGCCGAGTCCTCGACGAGCCAGTCGAGGGCCTGCTGGAGGTCCCCGATCAGCCGGTCGGGCGTGACCGGGGGCGGCGGCTCCTGCTGGCCGATCCGCTGGATCTCCAGCCGCATGGGCTCCTCGGTGTCCCAATGGCCGAAGAACTGCCGGATGAACACGCGGTTGTCGCCCGGGGCCAGGCGCAGCCAGTTGCCCGGCTGCGGCGCCTGGCTGAGCGTGATCGAGAAGGCGCCGTCCCACTCGGTCTCGAGGTCGGCGTTGTTCAGGTAGGACGGGCCGGCGATGAACGAGACCCAGGCGACCGAGCCGCGGTTGCCGACGATCCGGTAGGTATGGTCGCCCGAGACCACCCCCACCAGGTAGGTGCAGTCGGGGTTGTCGCCGAACGACTTGCTGGTGGGCGTCATCAGCGGCCAGAGCTGCGGGTAGAGCGGATCGTTGAACTCGTGCTTCTGGTTCAGCGCCTTGCCGATGTAGCGGGCGACATACTCCAGGCCCGCCGCTCGATCGAGCGGCGTGTCGGGAGCGGTTTCGCTGAAGGCGAGTTCGCCCGCCTGCTTGAGCCCGTCGCAGAAGGCGCCCCAGGCGGCTCGAAGGGCGGCGTTGTGATCCTGGGTCATCTCCGCGCGTCCCAGGCGGCAGCGGGGTGAGGCGCGCGGCCCGACCGCGCCGGGACCGCCTGCCACGGGCTCGGAATCGCCCGAGCGCGCCCCAGCGCTTTGAAGACCGCCGCTTTCAAGGCGCTTCTCCCGTACAAGCCCGCAAGGTCGCGCTATGCTGATCGCCAAGGCGCCAAGCGCCATTCCCGAATGGGAAGGCGGGATGAGTGGGAGGACGGCTTGCCGGCGGACTTCGAGCCCCTGTTGCTGCTCGCCCAGTCGGCCCCGATCGCGGACCGGCCCTGGCGCGAGTTCGTAGCCAGCCTCCGGCAGGCGCTGGACGCCAACTATGCGAACCTGATCTTCCGTCGCCGCGACCGGGAGCATGAGAACCTCGAGGTGCACGACGGCGCGGGCGTGCCCGACTGGCTCTGGTCGCGCTACGCGGCGGGCGTCTTCCGGCTCGACCCCATTCGCTACTTCGCCATGGAGCCCGGGCGGGTCTACGCCTACGACGAACTGGAAGGCGTCGTCGGCCTCGCCCAGGATCGCTTCCGGGACGAATTTCTGCGGCCCGCCGGCTTTTACCATCTGCTTCTGTTCCGGGTGACCGAGCCCGAGGGGTGCAGCATCTGGATCACCGTCACCCGGCCCGAGGCGGCGCCGGCCTTCGGCCACGACGAGCGCGAGCTCTGCGCCCGGCTGGCCAGGCACCTGGTGCCGATCCTTTCGTGCCACGTCGTCCTGCTCGACCGCCAAGCCGACATCGAAACCTACCGCCGGGCCAGCGAGACCCTGGCGATCGGCGTCATCACCCTGGACGCCGCGGGCCGGGTGCTGGCGGCGGACCCCGCCGCCCGAAGCCATCTGCGCGCCTCGAAGGATCTCAGGATCGTCAACGACAGGCTCTGCGCCGGCGCCGCCGAGGTCGCCCTGCGCCGACGCCTGGACGAGGCGATCCGCCTGCAGGAGACCCGTTCGCTGCACCTCGGAGACCTGGACGGGCTCGATCTTCTTTGCGCGCCTCTGCGCCAGAGGGTCGACGCGCCCCCCGGGCGCGCGGCCCTGCTGGTCTATCTGTCGGCGAGGCGCCCGCACCGGCGTGACATATCGGGCCATCTCGCCGAGCTCTTCGGCCTGACGAAGACCCAGGCGCGCCTGGCGGCGCTGCTCGCCGAGGGCCGCACGCTCGCGGCGGCGGCGGCCGAGGTCGGCCTGACCGAGCAGAGCGCCAGGACCTATTCGAAGGAGATCTACGCACGCACCGGCACGAGCCGCCAAGGCGAGCTCATCCAGCGGATCCTCACCAGCGTCGCCGTCCTCACCTGATCGGCCGCGGGGCCGGCCAGCGCATAACCAAGGCGCATGGAAGTCTCCCGACGAATGCATTTCACTTAAAGGGCCGGCCGTAGGCAGGATGCGGCGAAGGAGGCGCTATCGATGGTCGTGGGCGTTTGGATCTATGGCGGCACGGTGGCGCTGCTCGTCGCCGAGCTTGCAGCCGGCCGCGCCCGGGCGCTCTTCTCCCGCCGAGAGCTCGCCATGTACGGCGCCTGCATCGCGCTCAACCGGTTCGTGACCGCCTCGGCGAGCGCCGTGCTCATCGCCTACGCCCTGAGGCTCGCCGTCCCGTTCCATAGGGGCGCGTTCGCGCACGCCCCGCTCTGGCTGGCGTTCCCCGTGACCCTGCTGACGGCGGAGTTCTGCTTCTACTGGGTGCACCGGTGGTCTCACGACGGCGCCGCCAAGCCCTGGCTCAACTGGCTATGGCGCCTGCACCACACCCACCACTCGGCCGACTACATGAGCGTGCTGGTGACGCTGAGGCAGAACATCTTCTGGAATTTCGTCGTGCCGACGCCCTGGGTCCTCGCTCTGGCGGTCTATGCAGGCCAGGAAGCGGCGGCCACGCTCACCATCATGACCATCTACGGCTGGAACCTGATCACCCATTCCGACTTCCGCTGGGACGACAAGCTGCGCGCCCTGCCCGTGGTCGGCCGGCTCTTCTGGGCGAGCGAGCACATCCTCGTCAGCCCGGGCGTCCACCACACGCACCACGGCTACGGCCGGGACGGCGCCATGTACCGCAACTATGCGGTGACCTTCGCCTTCCTGGACTGGATGTTCGGCACGCTCCACGTTCCGCAGGGACGCCCGTCCCGCTACGGAATCCCGGGGCCGAGGCTCGGCGTCGCCGAAGACGTCCTCTATCCCCTGGTGCGCTCGCGAAAAACCCAGCCCCTCACCGCGCCGATCGCCAACTGACGGTTCGGCGCGCGACGGCCGCCCTCACCAGCCGATGTCCTTGATGGGCTCGTCGATGCCGCCGTTCACCTTCGACATGGCGGCCACCAGTTTCTTCTGCTCGACGCCGGCCAGGAAGCCGTCGATCAGGCGCTGGTAGTTGCTGATCAGGCCCTCCACGTCGCGCGACAGGCGCATGTACTCGAACTCGCCCGAGTGCAGGCCGAGCTGCTGGTCGGGCAGGTTGCTGTAGTCCTGCTTGGGGATCGGCGGCCAGCTGGGGTCGTCGTGGCGCATGGGCGTCGGGGCCCGCGGCGGATCGCGCTTCTCGTCCTCCGGCATCAGGGTCAGCGACCACAGCTCGAAGAGGCAGGTCTCCGGTCCGAGCGGCCGGATCCGGTACGAGGAACAGTTCCCGTAGGCAGGCAGGAGGAAATAGTTGGGGAAGCAGAAGTTGACGCCCGACGTCACCATCTCGGCGTCGACCTGGGTGAAGTCGGGCGCATCCAGGCCCGCTGCCCGATCGCTCTGGGTTATCTCCTCGCCGAGCCGCCGGTTCCACTCCGCCTTCGCCGCCTCCACGTCCTCGGGAAGCTCCATCCCCCGCAGCTTCTCGGCCACAGCGACGTCGCGCGCATGGATCATGCCCGCCATGCCCTCGCTCAGCCGCTTCATGTACTTGATCGACCCCTCGACCACCTCCTCGCGGGTCTTGTAGGTCATGCTCTGGCTGTAGCCGGTCGAGCCGCTGCCCTTCATCTGGAAGTATCGGGCGCGTTCGCCGCGCACCGCGGCCGGCAGCAGCTGCGGGTGGGTGCGCATGACGTGGTAGCCCTCGTGGAAGGCCTCCATCGCCAGCTTCCAATTGACCGGCAGGTGCGCCGCCAGCCACCACTCCACCCGCATCTTCTCGATATGACGGCGGTCGTGCATGGTGGCGAAGGGTTCGATGCACTCGCGCAAGGGTGCGGCGTTGTGGTCGAAGTTGATGAAGGCGCAGCCGCCCCAGGTCTCCACCCGGCAGGTCTTGAGGTCGATCTCAGACTTCTCGAGCGCCGCCGGGTTGAAGAG
>JAFBAO010000105.1 GCA_019247715.1 Caulobacteraceae bacterium | reverse complement strand
CTCGTCGGCAAGCGATGACACCACGGCGGCGGCCACGGCGAGATCGGCTGCCGGCTCGCTGATGCGCAGCCCGCCTGCAACATTGAGATAGACATCGTTGGCGCCGATCGCCACGCCGCAGCGCGCCTCCAGCACCGCCAGCACCATGGCCAGCCGGCCGGAGTCCCAGCCGACCACCGCGCGCCGCGGGGCGCCATAGACCGACGGCGCGACCAGGGCCTGGACCTCGACCAGCACCGGCCGCGAGCCCTCGATCCCGGCGAACACCACCGCCCCGGCCGCCCGCTCGCCGCCCTCGCCGAGGAACAGGGCCGAGGGGTTGCGCACCTCCATGAGGCCGGAGTCGCTCATCTCGAAGACGCCGATCTCGTCGGTGGCCCCGAACCGGTTCTTGGCCGCGCGCAGGATGCGGAAGGGATAGCCGCGCTCACCCTCGAAGGAGAGCACCGCGTCCACCATGTGCTCGACGACGCGAGGGCCGGCCACCTGGCCGTCCTTGGTGACGTGGCCCACCAGGATGATCGCCGTGCCCCGTTTCTTGGCGAGCCGCACCAGCTCGGCCGCGCAGGCCCGCACCTGGGTGACCGAGCCGGGACCCGCCTCGTGCATGTCGCTCCAGAGGGTCTGGACCGAGTCGATCACCACGAGGTCGAAGCGCTCGCGCTTCAGGCCCTCGACGATGTCCCTAAGCGCCGTCTCGGCGGCCAGCCGCAAGGGAGCGGCGGCCAGGCCCAGCCGGTGGGCCCGCGAGCGGACCTGTTCGATCGCCTCCTCGCCGGAGACGTAGGCGCAGGCGGCGCCCCTCAGCGCGGCCTGGGCGCAGACCTGCAGCAGCAGGGTGGACTTGCCGACCCCGGGGTCGCCGCTGACCAGGATCGCCGAGCCCGCCGCGATCCCGCCCCCGCACACCCGGTCGAACTCGCCCACACCGGTGGTCAGGCGGGCGGGGGGCGGGGCGGCGTCCGCGAGCGCCTCGAACGCCATGCCCCGGACCTTGGCGCCGCGGGCGGGAGCCAGAGCGCCCGGCGGCCGTGACTGGGCCTCCTCGACGAGGGTGTTCCAGCCTCCGCAGGCCGCGCACCGGCCCGCCCACCGGGCCGCGACCGCGCCGCAGCCCTGGCAGATGAAGACGGCCCCGTCCCGCGCCATGAAGCCTCTGATTCTCTTGAACGAGGCCCTTCATATAGCGGCCCGCGGCCCCGGGCCCAACGCGGGCGGCCGCGACCGCGCCGCCGGGCGTCCGGCGCGGTTCGACCTTGCGCCCGCCAAGCGGATTTCGGGTCGGAAATGCGGCTCTCGTCAGCCGCAGCGGTTTCGGCTAGCCTCCAAGGGAGTCGCGCATCGAGAGCGAGGGAATCGAATGAGCGTCGTCGAGGGAGGCGCCAAGCCCGCCGGGCTTGTGGCGCGGGTAACCAACATACTGACGCGGCCGGGGAGCGAGTGGGACGTCATCGCAGGCGAACCTGCGACCACGGCCAGCCTGTTCACGGGCTACGCCTGCATCCTGGCGCTGATCCCGCTGATCGGCACCCTGATCAGCCGGGTCATCCTCCACAGCCTGCTGGGCGGCTTCCTGGGCGGCGGGTTCGGGATGATGGCCGGCCTCATCGGCGGCGTGGTCCTGGGCGTGGTCGGATACGCCCTGACGCTGGGCATGGTGTTCGTGGTCTCGCTGATCATCAACGCCCTCGCGCCCACCTTCGACGCCCAGCCGGACGCCGTTCAGGCGCTGAAGGTCTCCGTCTACTCCGGCACCGCCATGTGGGTGGTGGGGATCGTCAGCTGGATCCCGGTGCTGGGCTGGCTGCTGGGCTTGGCCGCCCTCGGATACACCTGCTACCTGCTCTACCTGGGCGTGGCCAAGCTCATGAAGCCGCCGGCCGAGAAGGCGGTCGGCTACGCGGTGGTGGTGATCCTGCTCGAGATCGTGGTCTACGCCGTGGTCGGCTGGATCATGGTGATCGTCGGGGCCATGGCGGTCTTCGGCGCTGCCGCCACCGGCGCGGCTGCCTTCAGCTCCAACGCCAACCACGCCGCCGCGCTCGGCAACCTCGCGGCCGCTTCGCGCCAGATCCAAGCCGCGGCCGAGCAGGCCCAGTCGAACGCCCAGACCGGCAAGGTCGTGGCCATCGACCCTGACAAGCTCAAGATGCTGCTTCCGGACAACATCGCCGGCGCGCCGCGCACCGACGTCGAGGCCACCAGCGCCAGCGCCGCCGGCTTCGGCGGCTCCAACGCCAAGGCGACCTACGACAAGAACGACGCCCACATCACCCTGATGATCACCGACCTGGCCGCCGCGGGCGGCTTCGCGGCGATGGCCGGGGCCATGAACGTGCAGGAGAACAAGGAGACCGCCACCGGCTACGAGAAGGCGGGCAACGTGAACGGCCGCTGGACCATGGAGCGGTACGACAATCAGGCGAAGAGCGGCTCCTACAGCGTCCTCATCGCCAACCGCTTCAACCTCGAGGCCGAGGGCTCCGGAGTCAGCATCGACGATCTGAAGTCGGCGGTGGCGGCGGTGGGCCCCGACCGGCTGCAGGCCCTGGCCAACGGCTAGCGCGGACGGCGCTTCGGGCGCCTGTCTTGATCCGCCGCGGGAGGGCGCAATGAGCCTGGCCGGAGCGAGCGTCGGCGGCGGCCTGCTCGGGCGGGCGCGCAACATCCTCGTCAGGCCCGCCTCCGAGTGGGATGCGATCGAGGCGGAGCCGGCGTCCTTCGAAAGCCTCTACCTCGGCTACGCCTGCGTGCTGGCGACGATCCCGGCCGTGGCCCTGGTGCTGGGGTCCATGCTGCTGGGACGCTCGTGGATCGTGCCCATGATCGTTCTGGCGGCGCTCACCTACGGCCTTCAGCTTGCCGGCCTCCTGGCGATGGCGCTGGCCATCGACGCCCTGGCCCCGCGCTTCCAGGCGCGCCCGAGCCGCGTCCAGGCGATGAAGCTGGCGGTCTATTCGGCCACGCCCATCTGGCTGGTCGGCGCGCTCGACCTGATCCCGGCGGTCGGTTTCCTGGCGGCCTTCATCGGCCTGCTCTACGGCCTCTACCTGGCCTGGCTCGGGCTGCCGAAGCTCATGGCGCCCTCGGCGGAGAAGCGCCAAGGCTACGTCCTGGCCAGTCTCGGCGTCGTCGTGCTGATCGCCCTCGTCCTCTGGGGAGCGGAGAACCTCGCCATCGCCCCGATGGTCCCCGACGCAGCCGCCGCCAGCGTGTCGGCCAGCGCGCCGCGCTGATCGGCCTCAGCGCGGCTCGTAGCGCCCCTCGCGGGCGAAGTTGGAGAACTTGGTCAGGTTCTCATCATAGTGCAGCTTGACGGTGCCGATGGGTCCGTGCCGCTGCTTGCCGATGATGACTTCGGCCAGGTTGCGAATCTGGTCCATCTTCTCCTGCCAGTCCAGGTGCTCCTGGGTTCCTTCCCGAGGCTCGGTGCGGCTGAGGTAGTAGGACTCGCGGTAGATCGACATCACCACGTCGGCGTCCTGCTCGATGGATCCCGACTCGCGAAGGTCGGCCAGCTGCGGGCGCTTGTCCTCGCGGTTCTCCACCTGGCGCGAGAGCTGGGCGGCGGTGATCACCGGCACGTTGAGCTCCTTGGCCAGCGACTTGAGGCCCTGGGTGATCTGGCTGATCTCCTGCACGCGGTTCTCGGGCCGGGAGCCGGCCCCGGCGGTTATCAGCTGCACGTAGTCGATGACGATCAGGTCGAGCCCGGAGGTTCGCTTCAGCCGGCGCGCCCGCGCCGCCAGCTTGGAGATGGAGATGCCGCCGGTGTCGTCGATGAAGAGCGGCGCTTCCTGGATCTCGGCGGCGGCGTCGCGGATGCGGCCGAACTCGGCGGCGCTGATCTCGCCCTTGCGGATCTTGTCGGATGGGACGCCGCTCACCTCGGCCAGCAGGCGGGTGGCCATCTGGGCCGCCGACATTTCCAAGGCGAAGAAGGCCACCACGCCGCCGTTGACGGTCTTGCGCGTGCCGTCCGGCTGCGGCTCCCACTCGTAGCGACGCGCCACGTTGAAGGCGATGTTGGCGCACAAGGAGGATTTGCCCATGGAGGGGCGGGCGGCGACGATGATCAGGTCCGACGGGTGCAGGCCACCGAGCTTCTGGTCGAGGTCGGTGATCCCGGTCGAGACGCCCGAGAGGCCGCCGTCGCGGTTGTAGGCCTCCGCGGCCATCTCCACCGCCTGGGTCAAGGCGGTGTCGAAGTTGACCAGCCCGGCCCCGGACTGGCCGGTCTCGGCGAGGGTGTAGAGCTGCTGCTCGGCCGATTCGATCTGATCGCGCGCCGAAAGCTCGGGATCGCTGGTCTGGGCGGTGGCGGCGATGTCCCCGCCGATGCGGATCAGCTCTCGCCGCAGGGCCAGGTCATAGATGGCCCGGGCGTAGTCCGCCGCCCGGGCGGCCGGCGGGGCCCGGTCCACCAGGTCGGCGAGGTAGCGAAGCGCGCCTAGCTCCTGGAACGCCGGATCCCGCTGAAACTGTTCCGACAGCAGGGTCGGGTCGGCCAACTGGCCGCGCCGGAGGTGCGCCTCGATGGCGGCGAACAGACGGCCGTGGAACGGCTCGTAGAAGTGCTGATGGGTGAGCGCGTCGCTGATCCGTTCGTAGGCGCCGTTGTCGTAAAGCAGCGCCCCGAGCAGCGCCTGCTCGGCTTCGATGTTGGCCGGAGTGTGCGTCGGACCCGTTTCGGGCGAGGACGCATGGAGGTCGAGTGCGGGGGCGAGCGCCATCGGGAAAGCCTTAGCCTAACAAGCTGGGCGGCGCAGGCGGACAAGGCGCCGCTCCACAGCTAAAACATTTCTGTGGACAGCCGAGCTTGAATCCGCTCAGGCGTTGTAAGCGCGCTCCCCGTGATAGGTCAGGTCAAGGCCTTCCTCGATCTCGTCGTCTCGCGCCCTCAGGCCCACGACCGCACGCGTGACGAGGACCAGCACTGCGGTGGCGGCCGCCGACCAGGCCACCACCGCTGCGACGCCGAGAAGCTGGGCCGCGGCCTGGCCCGCCATGCCGCGGACAGCGGGGGCGTAGCCGGCGCCCCCGAGCGCCGGGTCGGCGAGGAAAGCCACCAGCAGCGAACCCAGGATGCCGCCCACGCCGTGGACGGCGAAGACGTCGAGAGAGTCGTCGATCCGCAGTCGGTGTTTGACGAGCTCGACCGCGCCGAAGCAGACGATGCTGCCGGCCGCGCCGATGACGACGGCGCCCAGGGGCCCGACGTAGCCCGACGCCGGGGTGATCGTCGCCAGCCCCGCCACCACGCCGGTGACCATCCCCACCATGCTCGCCCGGCCGAAGCGCAGACGCTCCAGGACCGCCCAGACGAGGCCGGCGACCGAGGCCGAGATATGGGTCGCGAGGATCGCCATGGCCGCGGTTTCGTTGGCCGCCAGGGCGCTGCCGCCGTTGAAGCCGTACCAGCCGACCCAGAGCATTCCCGCGCCGATCATGGTCATCCCCGGATTGTGCGGCGGATGCAGGTCGCGGGGGAATCCCTCCCGGCGGCCGAGCATGGCCGCGAACACCAGGGCCGAGATTCCGGCGGTGGCGTGAACGACGAGGCCGCCTGCGAAGTCCAGCACGCCACGGGCCGCCAGCCAGCCTCCGCCCCACACCCAGTGGGCGACCGGCGCGTAGACGATCAGCAGCCAAAGCCCGCTGAACAGCAGCACCGAGGAAAACCGCACCCGCTCCACATAGGCGCCGACGATGAGGCCGGGGGTGATGACGGCGAAGGTGAGCTGGAAGACGAAGTGGGCCGCCAGCGGCAGGCCGCCGCTGAGGTCGCTGCGGCCGACCCCGATCAGGAACGCCTTGGAGAGTCCGCCGATGAGAGGCGCCGCACCGTCGAAGACCAGGCTGTAACCGGCTCCCAGCCAGAGCACCGAGATCAGGCAGGCGATGGAGACGCAGTGGATCATCACCGACAGGGCGTTCTTCGCCCGCACCAGCCCGGCGTAGAAGAGCGCCAGTCCCGGCAGGGTCATGAAGAGCACCAGGGCGCTGGCCGCCAGCACCCAGGCCGTGTCTCCATGGTCTGCGCCGGGGGCGCCCGCCCAGGACGCCGTGGGCGCAAGGACGATGGCCGCCGCAGCCACAACCGGCCGCCAAAAGAAACCGCGCCGCAACGCCCCCCTCCGCTACTGCAAAGCTCCCTGAGACTGCGGCTATAGACCAGGGGCCGGCGTTTGGGCGCCCATAAAACGGGCGCCGGTTGCGGCGGATGCGCGCTACAAGGCGTGGGGCGGGCGAGTCGGTCGCGCCCGAGCGGCTCAGTAGGTTTCGGTAGGGGCCTGCTGGCCGGCGCCGCCTTCCAGGAGGTCGGCCATCGCCTCGGCGTCCTGGACCCGGCCTTCCTCGAAGTCCGCGGCGATCACGTTCTCGCCCCGGGCCTGGCGGTCGGCCTCGTCCTGGCTGCGGGCGATATTGATGTTGACCGTGATCGCGACCTCGGGATGGAGGCGGATCTTCACCGGATGGACGCCAAGCGCCTTGATCGGCTTCTCGAGCACCACCATCGCGCGCTCGACCTTGCCGCCGGCCGCGTTCACCGCGTCGGCGACGTCGCGGGCCGCCACCGAGCCGTAGAGGTGACCGCTCTCGCCCGCCTGGCGGATCATCACATAGGTAGAGCCGTCCAGCTTCTGGCCGGACTTCGAGGCCGTGTCCCTCGCCTTGGCGTTGTCCGCCTCGATGTCGGCGCGACGGTCCTCGAACACCTTCAGGTTGGCGCTGGTGGCGCGCAGGGCCTTGGATCTCGGCAGCAGGAAGTTGCGGGCGAACCCGTCCTTCACGTTGACCACGTCGCCGAGCGCGCCCAGCCGCTCAACCCTCTCGAGCAGGATGACTTTCATGGCCCGGCTCCTACTTCACGAGATAGGGCAGGAGGGCCAGGAAACGGGCCCGCTTGATGGCCTTGGCGAGCTCGCGCTGCTTCAGGGCCGAGACCGCGGTGATGCGGCTGGGGACGATTTTGCCGCGCTCGGAGATGTAGCGCTGCAGCAGCTTGACGTCCTTGTAGTCGATCTTCGGCGCGTTGGCGCCGGAGAAGGGGCACACCTTGCGCCGGCGCATGAAGGTGCGGCGCGCACCGCCGGCGGCGGGGGCGGCGGCCTGGGGGGCGGCAACGTCGGTCATTTCGCCAAAAATCCTCTGGAGCCGAAGGTCTTAAGCCGCAGCGTCGTCGAAGCGGCGCTCGCGGTCCCGATCGCGCCGGGCCAGGACCGGCGAGAGCTCGAGGTCGAGGTGCTCCACCCGCAGGGTCAGGAACCTCAGCACGTCCTCGTTGATCGAGAGCTGCCGCTCCATCTCCTTCACCGCCGCCGCCGGCGCGTCTATGGCCAGGAGGGAGTAGTGGCCCTTGCGGTTCTTCTTGATCCGGTACGACAGATTCCTGAGGCCCCAGTACTCGATCTTGGCGATGTGGCCGCCTTGGCCCTCGATCAGGGCCTTGAGCTCTTCATTAAGGGTTTCAGCCTGTTGCGGCGAAATATCCTGCCGCAGGATCAACACGTGCTCGTAGAGCGCCATGGCCTCGCTTCCGATCTGGGGGGACGGCGCCGACGGGCGACGGAAGGCGCCCGCGACGATGGCTCTTTGCGGCGGCGGCCGGGACGAGCCCCGGCTCCTTGACGCTCCGCGCGAAGACCGTCCTCCGTTGGGAGGGGGCGCTGATAGTCTCAAACCGGCGTCAAGGCAAGGAGGCTCTGGCGGCCGGCCACGATTCGGCCGAAGGGCGGCGCCATAGGCGGCGGCGAGATCGGGGCGGTCCGAGGTTCGGATGGCGATCCAGCGACAACGCCCGCTGCGTAGGGCGGGCCTGGTCCTGACGGGCTCGCTCATCGGCCACCTGGCGGTGCTCTACCTCGCCGCCACGGCGCTTTTCGTCCCGCACCGGCCGCCGATGGAATTCTCGCAAGTGGCGACGCCGGTCGAGATGGTCCCTAGGCCGCGACCGGCGCCGCCGAAGTCGCCGCGCCGGCCCCGGCGCGACAGGCCGCAGGTCCAAGAGCCGCCGACCGCGCAGGCGCAGGCGTTCCCGACGATCATCCCCGAACCACCGGCCGGGGCGCCGGGGGGTGGGTCCGCGTCCGCCCAGGGGGGCGAGGCCGCCGCCCCTCCCGCCCAGCCCCCGGGCCCGCCCGTCGTCCAGATCCCACCGGCGCCGACCTATCCGATCAACCCGGGCTACTGGGAGGTGGTGGAGCGCTGGCTGGTGATCCGCAAGACCGAGCGCTACTGCGTGGCGCCGGAGAACATCAGCCGGTTCATGGCCGCCCCCTGCAACCACATCTACAACTGCGCCTACCCTGTGCAGTCCATCGAGGATGACAAGCTCCGCTTCGAGGGCGTGATCTGGAAACGTGACGAGCGCTACGACGTCCGCGGGAGCGGCGCCTATTCGCCCACCGAGCTGCACGTGAACCTGCACGGCCACGGGCACTGGCACCTGTTGCCCATCGTCTTCGGCGGCTCCCTCGACGGCCGCTTCCTGGGCGCGGATTGTCCGCCGGACGCCAAGCGAATACGCCAGCGATAGGAGGATGCTTTTGGCCTCCGCCGGTGGACTTGGGTCGCCCCAGCCTCCATGTCCCCAGGACCACGCGCCAAGCGAAGGGAGCCCCCGATGCCAGCTACTCCACCCCCCGCGGCCGCCTCCGGCGAATTCCGGATCGGCGGCGACCTTGCGGTCCGGCGCCTCGGCTTCGGCGCCATGCGCGTGACCGGCCGGGGGATCTGGGGGGAGCCTGAGGACCGGGCCGAGGCGATCCGCACCCTGAGGCGCGCGCCGGAACTCGGGATCAACCTCATCGACACCGCCGACAGCTACGGCCCTTTCGTCAGCGAGGATCTCATCGCCGAGACCCTTGCCCCCTACCGCGGGCTGGCGATCGCCACCAAGGGGGGCCTCACCCGTCACGGCCCAAACATCTGGCGGGTGGTCGGGCGGCCGGAATACCTGCGCCAGTGCGTGCTCATGAGCCTGCGCCGCCTGAAGGTCGAGGCCATCGACCTGTGGCAGCTGCACGGGCTCGACCCGCGGGTTCCGCGCGACGAGCAGTTCGGGGTGATGGCCGACATGCTGAGGGAGGGGCTCATCCGCAGGGCCGGCCTTTGCAACGTCACCGTCGAGGACATCGAGGCGGCCCGCAAGACCTTCCCGGTGGCCACCGTCCAGAACCGCTACAACCTGATCGACCGGTCCGACGAGGACGTGCTCGCCTACTGCGAGGCCCAGGGGATCGGCTTCATCCCCTGGTTCCCCCTGGGCGCCGGCGACCTCGCCCGGCCGGGGACGGTGCTGGACAAGGTCGCCGCCAGGACCGGCGCCACGCCCAGCCAGATCGCCCTCGCCTGGGTGCTGAAGCGCAGCCCTGTGATGCTGCCGATCCCCGGCACCAGCAAGGTCGCGCATCTGGAGGAGAACACGCTGGCCGCGCAGGCGCCGCTCTCCGACGCGGACTTCCAGGCGCTGGACCGCGAGGGCCGCCAGGCCGCCTGAACACCTTCGTGGCGGCCGGCGCGGTGAAGATGGCCGGCTTGAGCCGTCCGGCGTCTTGACCTAACGAGCACGCCGGCCGCGCCGGCCGCCATCGGAGCACCCGCCCATGAGTCTCGCCTTCCTCTTCCCCGGCCAGGGGAGCCAGTCCGTCGGCATGGGCGCGGAACTGGCGGACGCCTTCACGCCGGCGCGGGAGGTGTTCCAGGAGGTCGACGACGCGCTCGGCGAGCACCTTTTCCGGTTGATGCGCGAGGGGCCGATCGAGACCCTGACCCTCACCGAGAACGCCCAGCCGGCGCTTATGGCGGTGAGCCTGGCGGTGATGCGGACGCTGGAGCGCGAGTTCGCAAAGCCGGTGGAGGCCGCCGCCTTCGTGGCCGGCCATTCGCTGGGGGAGTATTCCGCCCTGTGCGCGGCGGGCGCGCTCGGCCTTTCGGACACGGCGCGGCTGCTGCGCCGCCGGGGCCTCGCCATGCAGCGGGCCGTGCCGGTGGGCGAGGGGGCCATGGCGGCCCTGATCGGGCCCAAGACCGACGTCGCCCTGGCCGAGGCGGCCGCGGCCGCGGGGGCCGAGGCGGGCGTCTGCGCGGTCGCCAACGACAACAACGTCGGCAATGTGGTGATTTCCGGCTCGGCGGCGGCGGTGGCCCGGGCGATCGAGAAGGCCAAGGAGCTCGGCGCCCGGGCGATCCCGGTGAACGTCTCGGCCCCCTTCCACTGCCCGCTCATGCAGCCGGCCGCCGATGAGATGGCCGAGGCCCTCGAAGGCGTGACCATCGCGCGGCCCAGGGCGTTCCTGGTGGCCAATGTCACCGCCCGTCCCACCAACGACCCGGAGGCGGTCCGGCGCTTGCTGGTGGAGCAGGTGACCGGACGGGTGCGCTGGCGCGAGACGCTGGAATGGATGGCCGGGGAGGGCGGCGTCGTCCGCTTCGCCGAAGCGGGGGCCGGCAAGGTGCTTTCCGGCATGGTGAAGCGCGCCGCCCCCGAGGCCGAGGCCGTGTCGCTCAACGCCCCCGCCGATCTCGAGGCCTTCGCCAAGACCGTCTGAGGAGAGACTTGAAGAGGATGTTCGACCTTACCGGGAAGACGGCGCTGGTGACGGGCGCCAGCGGCGGCATCGGCGGGGCGATCGCCCGCGGTCTGCACGCCTGCGGCGCCCACGTGGTGCTCTCGGGCACCCGCGAGCAGGCCCTGGAGGCCCTGGCCGCGGAGCTGGGCGAGCGGGCCTTCGCGGTCGCCGCCAACCTCGCCGAGCCGCAGGCGGTGGACGGTCTGGTGGCGGCGGCGGAGAAGGCGGCCGGCCGGGACCTCGACATCCTGGTCGCCAACGCCGGGGTCACCCGCGACGGCCTCATCCTTCGGATGAAGGACGAGGACTGGGAACAGGTGATGAAGGTCAACCTCGAGAGCTACTTCCGCCTCGCCAGGGCGGCCCTGCGCGGCATGATGCGCCGCCGGCGCGGGCGCCTGATCGGCGTCACCTCGGTGGTGGGGGTGACCGGCAACGCCGGCCAGAGCAACTACGCCGCCTCCAAGGCCGGGATGATCGGCTTCTCCAAGGCGCTGGCCCAGGAGGTGGCCAGCCGCAACGTCACCGTCAACTGCATCGCCCCGGGCTTCATCGAGAGCCCGATGACCGACGCGCTCACCGACAGCCAGAAGACCCAGCTGCTGGCCATGGTGCCGCTGGGGCGGCTCGGCCAGGGCCCGGACATCGCCGCGGCCTGCGTCTACCTCGCCAGCGACGAGGCCGGCTACGTCACCGGCCAGACCCTGCACGTGAACGGCGGGATGGCGATGATTTGAGGGCGCGCGGGCCGGCTTGCCGGCGCAGGAGCTCGCCGAGGATCGCCAGGCCCCGCTCGGCCGCCTCGGGCGGCGCCAGGCTGAAGTTCAGGCGCATGGCCGGCGCTGCGTCCGGCTCTACGAAGAAGTGGGCGCCGGGGGTGAAGATGACGCCGTGCTGGATCGCCGCCTCCAGCAGCGCCGATGGCGAGGCCTGCGCGTCGAGCTCGACCCAGAAGAACAGCCCACCTTTGGGGATGTCCCAGCGGGCGATCCCGCCTAGGTTCCGCTCCAGGGATTCGGCGAAGAGGTCGCGCTTGGCCCGGTAGCGCGCCACGATCCGCGCCAACCGCGCAGGCCGGCCCGGATCGGCCAGGTGCCTGGCGACCATCCACTGGCCGAGGCGGCTCGTATGCAGGTCGGCCGCCTGCTTCAGCCGTGCGAGCAGGGGGAAGAGGTCCGCCGAGGCCGCCAGGAAGCCCAGCCGCAGGCCCGGCGCCAGCGTCTTCGAGAACGAGCCCTGGTAGATCCAGGACCCGCCCTGCATGGACGCGCAGATCGGGCCGCGCTCGCAGGGCGCATAGGCCAGGTCGCGGTAGGGGTCGTCTTCGAAGAGGATGACCCTTTCGGCCGCGCACGCCTCGGCCAGACGCCGGCGCTCGGCGGCGCTCCAGCAGCGTCCCGTGGGGTTCTGAAAGGTGGGCGTCACATAGGCCATCGCCGGCGGCGCGCCGGCCCAGGGCGGGCCCGCTTCGCTCACCCACAAGACCTCCAGGCGGGCCCCGAAGAACCGGAAGACCTGCAGGGCGGCGAGGTAGGCCGGCGATTCCACCGCGATCGCGGTTCCGGGGTCGACGACCAGCTTGGCGGCGAGGTCGATCCCCTGCTGGGAGCCGGAGAGCACCAATATCCGTTCGGGCGGGCATTCGAGACCGAGCCCGGCGAGCTCGGCGGCGATGCGCGCGCGCAGCTCCGGCTCGCCTTCGGTGGGACCGTACTGCAGCAACGCGCTGGGCGGCGGCGCCAAGTCGACGCCGGCGAAGCTCTCCGGGTCCGGCAAGCCGCCGGCGAAGGAGATCATCCCCGGACGCTGGGCGACGCTCAGCATCTCGCGGATAGGCGAGGGCTGGAGGTCCGCCGTCCGTGCCGAGAGCCGCGCCATCCGGGCGTCCCTTATTATGTCAATCTATTTGACCTATCGACACCCTATGGCCGGGCCGGCTAGAATGTCAACATGGTTGACCTAAAGTCGGAGGCGGAGCTGCGGGAGGCGATCGAGCTCCTCTACTTCGCCTACCGGGGATTCACCGAGCGCGCCGACCGGATCCTGGAGCGGCGCGGGCTTGGCCGGACCCATCACCGGATCCTCTATTTCGTCGGCCGCGATCCGGACCTCCAGGTCCGCGACCTCTTGAAGGTGCTGGCCGTGAGCAAGCAGGCGCTCAACGCCCCGCTTCGCCAGCTGCTGGAGATGGGCCTGGTGGCGGCGCTGCCGGGGGCGAAGGACCGGCGGGTGAGGAACCTGCAGCTGACCGGCGAGGGGCGGCGCCTGGAGGCCGAGCTCACGGGCGCCCAGGCGCGCTATCTGGACGCGGCCTTCCGGGCGGCCGGTCCCCTGGCCGAGCAGGGATGGCGCGCGGTTATGGCCGACCTCAGCGCCAGCGCCGCTGGAACCCGGCCGTGAGGCGGAGATCCGCGTCCCGCCGCAGGGTCCCGCGGGGCCTGGCCATGGGGCGTGGGCCCCGCTGGCCTCCCAGGAAGGAACATGCTAGCGGAGTCGCGAATTGGCGACGCCATGTTGGCGGCTCGCAGCCGGCGCCATATGAGGTGAGAATCCGTGCGGCGGCGGGACCAGGAGCGAAGCAGGCCGCACGCCCAACCACAATGAGGGACCAGACCTGAATGTCCGACATTCTCGAGCGCGTGCGGAAGATCGTCATCGAGCATCTGGACGCCGACCCTGAGAAGGTCACCGAGAAGGCGAGCTTCATCGACGATCTGGGCGCCGACAGCCTGGACAACGTCGAACTCGTCATGGCCTTCGAAGAGGAGTTCGACATCGAAATCCCCGATGACGCCGCCGAGCATATCCAGACGGTGGGGGATGCGGTGAAGTTCATCCAGGAGCGCCTCGGCGCCTGAGCGTCGATATGGCCGAAGCGTCCAAGCCGCCGCGCTGCGCCACTCACGGTGCGCGCGGCGGTGCTCTATCCGGTAGTTGAGGAGTCGATCGGCGAATGCGTCGCGTCGTGGTCACCGGAATCGGCATGGTGTCCCCCCTGGCCTGGGGCGCGGAGCGAACCTGGGCGGCCCTGCTGGCCGGCAAGTCGGGCGCCGGGCGAATCACCGCCTTCGATCCGTCCGACTACGCCTGTCAGGTGGCCTGCGAGGTGCCCCGGGTGGACGGCCGCGGCGGCGGCGGGCCGGACGTCGAGGGCTCGTTCGATCCCGACCAGACGATGAGCCCACGCGAACAGCGGCGCGTCGACGACTTCATCCTCTACGCCATGGCCGCCGCCGACGAGGCGGTCAGGGACGCGGACTGGAAGCCCGAGGACGAAGCCGAGCGGCGGCGTACCGGCGTGATCCTGGGGTCCGGCATCGGCGGGCTCTCCGCCATCGCCGACACCGCCGTGGAGCTCCGCGACAAGGGGCCGCGCCGGGTCAGCCCCTTCTTCATTCCTTCGGCGCTGATCAACCTCGCCTCCGGCCAGGTCTCGATCCGGTACGGCTTCACGGGCCCGAACCATGCGGTGGTCACCGCCTGCGCCACCGGAGCCCACGCGATCGGTGATGCGACCCGGATCATCCAGTTCGGGGACGCCGACGTGATGATCGCCGGAGGGGCCGAAGCGGCGGTGTGCCCGATCGGCATCGCCGGCTTCATCGCCTGCCGGGCGATGTCCACCGCCTTCAACGCCGAGCCGCAGCGGGCTTCGCGCCCGTATGACCGGGATCGCGACGGCTTCGTCATGGGCGAGGGCGCCGGGGTGCTGGTGGTGGAGGAGCTGGAGCACGCCCGCCGACGCGGCGCCAAGATCTATGGCGAGATCATCGGCTATGGTCTCGCGGGCGACGCCTTCCACATCACCGCCCCGGCCGAAGACGGCGACGGCGGCTACCGGGCCATGGAGGCGGCCATCGCCCACGCGGCCATCGATCCGGCCGACATCGACTACATCAACGCCCACGGCACCTCGACGCCGCTCGGCGACGAGATCGAGCTCGGAGCGGTGGAGCGGCTGCTGGGCCAGGCGGCCGGCAAGACCGCCATGTCCTCCACCAAATCCGCCATCGGCCATCTGCTCGGCGCGGCCGGGGCGGTGGAAGCGGCCTTCTCGCTGCTGGCCCTGCGCGACCAGATCGCCCCGCCGACCATCAACCTCGAGAACCCCTCGGTGGAGACGGCGCTCGATCTCGTGCCGCTGAAGGCCAAGCCGATGAAGATCGACATCGCCCTGTCCAACAGCTTCGGGTTCGGCGGCACCAACGCCTCGCTCGTCTTCAAGAAGGCGCCGTGAAGCCGAAGGGCTCAGGCGGCCGGCGCACCGGCGTGCGGACGCGGCGGCGGATCATGACCCTCATCGGAGCGACGGCCACCCTGGCCGCCGCAGGGTTGCTGGCGGCGGCTCTGGCGCTGCTGCTGTTCTTCGGGCCGGGACCTGCGGCGCGCCACGGCGCCTCCACCGACCTCGTCCTGCGGCCGGGCGCCCGGCTGCCCGAGATCGCCCAGACCCTCAAGCAGGCCGGCGTCATCCGATCCCAGACCCTCTTCGCCATCGCCGCCAAGCTCACCGGCGCGGGGCGCCGCCTGCAGGCGGGCGAGTACGACTTCGCCTCGCGGATCCCCATGGCTGAGGTGATGGACGCGGTTCGCGAGGGGCGGGTCGTGCGCCGGTTCGTGACCGTGCCCGAGGGTGTCACCTCGCAGATGGTGCTCGAGATCCTGAGCCGGGCCGACTTCTTGACCGGCGTGGCCCCCGCGCCCCCGGAAGGGTCGGTGCTGCCGGAAACCTACGAGGTCGAACGCGGCGACGACCGCGCCGCGGTGCTGCAGCGGATGATGGACGCGCGCGACGCTCTGCTCGCCGAGCTCTGGGCTCATCGGCGTCCCGACCTTCCGTACCGATCACCTGAGGAAGCGGTGACGCTGGCCTCGATCGTGGAGAAGGAGACCGCCAAACCCGACGAGAGACCGCGGATCGCGGCGGTGTTCATCAACCGGCTCAAGGCGGGCATGCGCCTGCAGAGCGACCCGACGGTGATCTACGGCCTCACCGGCGGCAAGCCGCTCGGCCATGATATCCGGGCTTCCGAGCTCGCCTCCGAAACCCCCTACAACACCTATCAGACAGCCGGTCTGCCGCCGACGCCGATCGCCAATCCTGGCCGCGCCTCGCTGGCCGCCGCCCTCGATCCGCCGCGCACCGACGAGCTCTACTTCGTTGCCGACGGCACTGGCGGCCACGCCTTCTCCACCACCATCGAAGCCCATCAGCGCAACGTCGCCAGGTGGCGCTCCATCGAGGCGGCCGCGCACGCCTGCCCCCCTGCCGCCCCAGCGGCGAAAGGTTGCGGATGATCTCGAGCATGACCGGCTTCGGACGGGCGGAGGGAGCCAGGGGCGCCTGGAGCTGGGCCGTCGAGGCGCGCTCGGTGAACGGGCGCAATCTCGACCTGCGCTTCCGCGGGCCGCCGGGTTTCGAATCCCTGGAGCGGCTGGCGCGGGAGGCCGCCCAGAGCCGCTTTCAGCGCGGACAGCTCAGCGTCAGCCTGCAGGCGCGCCGGTCGGAGGCGGCCGGGGGCGCGCGGATCAACCGCGACCAGCTGGAGCGCTATCTCGCCCTGGCCGCTGAGCTGGCGGACGACAAGCGGGCGGCGCCGCCCCGCCTCGACGGCCTTCTGGCCCTGCGCGGGGTGGTGGACTTCGGAGACGACATCGACGACCCGGAGGTCCGCTCGGCGGTGGAGGCGGCGATGGGCCAAACCCTATCGGCCGCCATGGACGCTCTGAAGCAAGCGCGCCTGAGCGAGGGCGAGGCCCTGGCGCAAATCCTGGGCGGCCTTCTGGCCCGGATGGAGGTCGAGGCCGGGGAGGCCGAAAGCGCGGCGGCGGCCCAGGGGCCGGCGATCCGCGACCGCTTTGCAAGCCGCCTGACCGACTTGCTGGGCGAGACCGCCGCCCCGGACCGGATCCTTCAGGAGGCGGCGGTGATGGCGGCGAAGGCGGACGTGCGCGAGGAACTCGACCGTCTGGCGAGCCACGTGGCGAGCGCCCGCAAACTGCTCGGTGAGGCTACGCCGGTGGGACGCCGGCTCGACTTCCTTACCCAGGAGCTGATGCGCGAGGCCAACACGCTCTGCGCCAAAGCGGCCACCACCTCCTTGACCTCGGTGGGCCTCGCTCTGAAGGCGGCGATCGATCAGTTCCGCGAACAGGTCCAAAATGTCGAGTGAGCGCCGGCGCCAGCCCGTGATGCTGGTCATCTCCAGTCCCTCGGGGGCCGGCAAGACCTCGCTTTCGCGCCGCCTGGTCGCCGACCACGCCGACCTCTTCCTGTCGATCTCGGCCACCACGCGCGCGGCCAGGCCGGGCGAGGCCGGCGGTCGGGAGTATCATTTCGTCACGAAGGAGACGTTCGAGACCATGGCCCAGGCGGGGGACTTCCTCGAGTGGGCCGAGGTGCACGAGCACGCCTACGGCACTCCGAGGGCGCCGGTCGTCGAGGCGATGCGGGCAGGCCGCGACGTGATCTTCGACATCGACTGGCAGGGGGCGCGGGAGGTGGCCGCGGCGGCGCCAGGAGACGTCGTGCGCGTGTTCATCCTGCCGCCCTCGATGGCCGACCTGTCGCGGCGCCTGCACAGCCGCGCCCAGGACGCCGAGGCGGTGATCCGCCGGCGGCTGGGCCGGGCGAAGGGCGAGATCGCCAAGTGGTCGGACTACGACTATGTGATCGTCAACGAGGATTTCGACCTCGCCTATGCGGAGCTCGCCCACGTCTACCACGCCGAGCGGCTGCGGCGGGTCCGCAACCCCTGGCTCACCCCGTTCGTGAAGGCGCTCGAGGCCGAGCCGATCTGAGCGGTTGCGCGGCTATTCGAACAGCCGCATGGGCACCGCGTCGGACATGGCCTGGAAGCCGGCGTCGTTGATGTCGAGATGATCGCCGTTGTCAAAAGTCGGCGATAGACGCTTGGGATTCTTCGGATCGCGGACGGCTGCTTCGAAATCGACGTAGCCTTGGGCTTCCTTGTTGGTGCGGATCCAGTTGTTCACCGTCTCGCGCTTCAGCTCGGCGGCGTCGCTGTAGAATCCGGGCCGCTGCGGAATCGGGCCGAACGGCGGGATGGTCCCGAAGAACACCTTGATCCCGTAGCTGTTGGCGCGCTGGACCAGCTGATGGAAGCCGGCGATCACGTCATCGGCGCTGACCTCCTCGGCCGGCAGGTTGCGCCCGCCCGGCAGGCCGAAGTCGTTGATGCCGATAAGCACGATCAGATAGCCGACGCTGGGCTGGGAGAGCACGTCCCGGTCGAAGCGCGAAAGGGCGTTGGGTCCGAAGAAGTCGTGGAGCAGCCGGTTGCCGCCGATGCCGGCGTTCACCACCGCGATGGGCGCCCCGCCGCGCCGGGCGAGCATCCGCTCGGCCAGATGGTCCGGCCAGCGGTGGTTGGCGTCGAGCGTCGAGCCGAAGCCCCCGGTCGCCGAGTCGCCCAGGGCCACCAACACCCTGGTTCCCGCGGCGGCGGACACGTCGAGGCCGGTGAAGATGAGCCGGCGGGTCACGGTGGCCGCGCCCGGCAGGTCCGGCGCGGCGGTCTGGTTGCCGGCGGCGATATAGGCGGTCTGCATCGAGAAGAAGTTCTCGGTCACCGCCCCGACCGGACCTGGGAAGTAGAGGCTCACCACGACGCTGGAGAGCGGGCGCAGGTTGACGCTCACCGGATCGCTGAGCACCCGCGCGCCCGGCGGGATGGTGATGCTTGTCTTACCCCCGAAGGTGAGGGGATGGTCAGAACCCGGCTGAACCGCCGCCCCCGGCCCGGCGGAGAGACCCAGATGCGCCGCGCCGATGGTGAGCGGCTGATCGCCGAATTCGTTGCTGAAGCGGGCGCGGACGTAGAGCCCTCCGAGGCTGATCCTCGCCACCTGGCGTACGGTCTGGCCCGCCAGTTCGACCGCCGGGGCGTGGGCCGGCTCGGGACTGGCCGCCCAGGTGGCCGCCCAAACGTCGGTGGCGGCGCCTCCGCGCGGCGCGGCGGCGGCCGGCGCGGCCGCACTTCCGATCAAGGCGGCGCACAGGATCGCGAGGGCCGCCCGACCAGCCAACTCCCGGCTGACGGCGGCGAAACGCATCGAAAAAAACATGACTCCTCCACGGCGCGACCGCGCCGGCCATCTCTTACGGCGTTTGCAATGTAGCTCCCACGGCGGAGCTGGAAAACCTCGCTTTGGGCGCCGCGGCGCTGGGGCGGGGTTTCGGCGTGCGATTGGGCGAACTAGGCCGGCGGCGGCGGCGTCTGTTCGACCCTGGAGGCCAGCTTCAGATAGCTCTCCACCGTCAGCGTCTCGGCCCTCGCCGCCGGATCGAGCCCGGCCGCCGCACAGAGGGCCTCGCCGCCCAGCGCGGCGAGGCTCGAGCGCAGCATCTTGCGGCGCTGGCCGAAGGCGGCCTGCGTCACGCGCTGCAGCGCCGCCACTTGGGCGTCGCTCGGGCGGTCAGGGCGAGGGAGCAGGCGGACCACCGCCGAGTCGACCTTCGGGGGCGGGGTGAACGCGCGGGCCGGCAGTTCCAGGACGATGCGCGCCTCGCAAAGGGCCTGGGCGAGGACCGACAGGCGCCCATAGTCCTTCGACCCGGGCGCCGCCACGAGACGCCGCGCCACTTCCTTCTGGAACATCAGCGTCATGGACGTCGGCCGCCGTGGCCCGGTCAGCCATTTCACCGCCAGGGGGCTCGCCACGTTGTAGGGGAGGTTCGCCACGATGGGCGCCGTGGGCGGCAGCGCCGTCTCGTCCACCGTCAGGGCGTCGGCCTCGAGCACCTGTAGCCGTCCGTCCGAGCGCACCCCGATCTCGGCCAGCAGGGGCAGGAAGCGGGCGTCCTTCTCGATGGCGATGACCTTGGCGCCGGCTTCGAGCAGCGCCCGGGTGAGGCCCCCAGGGCCGGGCCCGACCTCGATCACCGTCTCGCCTTCCAAGGGACCGGCCAGGCGGGCGATCTTGCGGGTGAGGTTCAGGTCCAGGAGGAAGTGCTGGCCGAGGCGTTTGCGGGCGCCCAGGCCGGCCGCCTCGAGCGCCTCGCGAACTGGCGGCAGGTCTTCGAGGCGCATGCGCAGCGTCAGGCGGCGCGGCGGGCCGCGATCGCGCCGGCGAGCCGGATCGCGGCGATGAGGCTGTCCGGCCGCGCGATGCCCCGGCCGGCGATGTCGAATGCCACCCCGTGGTCGGGCGAGGTCCGAACGACTGGCAGCCCCAGGGTGACGTTCACGCCGCCCCAGAAGTCCAGCATCTTCACCGGGATCAGGGCCTGATCGTGATACAGGCAGAGGACGGCGTCGTAGGCGGCCCGCGCCGTGGGGTGGAAAAGGCTGTCGGCGGGAAGCGGCCCCGCCGCATCGACCCCCTGCGCGCGCAGGGCCTGGACCGCGGGGGCGACGATTTCGATCTCCTCGCGCCCGAGCGCGCCCTCCTCTCCGGCGTGCGGATTGAGACCGGCCACGGCCAGGCGCGGCGCCGCCACCCCGAAGTCGCGCCGCAGGGCCTGCGCGGCCACCAGCCCCACTCCCACGATGCGTTCGACGGAGAGCAGGCCCGGAACCCGCGCCAGGGGTTCGTGGATGGTGGCGAGGCACACCTTCAGGTCCTGGGCCGTCAGCATCATCACCGGGCCGCGAATCCCCTCGACCGGCGCGGCGGCCGTAAGCTCGCCCAGCAGCTCGGTATGGCCAGGATGGCGGAATCTGCCGGCGTAGAGGACGCTCTTGGCGATCGGGGCGGTGACCACGGCGCCCACCGTCCCGGCCAGCGCCAGGCCGACCGCCGTCTCGATCCAGCGCACCACCAGCGGCGCGGCGTCGGCGGTCGGGCGGCCGGGGGCGACCGGCGCCGGCAGCGCGAGGTCGATGACCGGCAGCCTACGCGCGAAGGCCGCCGCAGCTCCCTCGGCAGAGCCGAGCCGCTGGATCGGCGCCCCGGCCACCGCCAGGCTCTGGCCGTCGCCGACGGCGACGAAGGCGGGCCCGGTCTGGCGCAGCGCCCTCCAGGCCTTGGCGATGATCTCCGGGCCGATGCCGGCCGGATCGCCGAGGGTGACCGCGAGGCAAGGCGCGCTCAATGAATCTCGATGCTGGCCGAGTTGCTGAGGTCCCGCAGGTAGCGGCGCGACATCATGCTGAGCTGTTCGCCGGCCAGCCGGTTCTCGATCTGGTCGTGGTCTAGGCCCTGGCCGGCGTTGCTCCGCCGGCTGCAGACCGCGATCAGGTGCAGGCCCTGGTCGCTGCGCAGCGGCGCCGACACCTCGCCCACCGGCACGGTCGTGGCCGCATCGTGGAAGGCCGGGGCGAGGTCCCGGACGTCGGACTCGCCGAGGTCGCCGGCCAGCACCCCGTCCGCCTTGCCGGCGATGGCCTCGAAATTGTCACAGCCGTGCAGCTTGCCGCGCAGCGCCTCGAGCTTGGCCTGCGCGGCGGCGACCTGATCGGCGGGCGCGTCCGCGGCCAGGGCGATGGCGGCCTGCTTCAGGTCGACGATCTGGGATGTCCCACCGGCCTCCTTGTTGCGTAGGTTGACGATGTAGACTCCATCCTTGACTGCGATCGGCGCGGAAAGCTGGCCGGGCCGCATCTGGTCCAAAGCCGCGACGACCTCGGCCGGAAGCTCGCCGGCGGTCACCCAGCCGAGGTCGCCGCCGTTGGCGGCGGTGCTGTCGGCGGAGAACTGGTGCGCCACCGCCGCGAAGGGCGCGCCCTGGTGCAGCTGCTCGATCAGCTGGTTGGCCTCGTTCATGGCGGCCTGCGGTCCGCCGGCGCGCTGAGCGTCGATGAACACCTCGGCGACCTGATACCGCGGCTTGCCGGCCTCGGCCTCCATGCGCTGCTGGAAGGCCTTGATCTGAGCCTCTCCGATCCGCAGCCGTGAGCCGTAGCGGCCCCGGATCCAGCGTTGCCAGCTGATCTCGGCGCGCAGCTGCGAGCGATAGGTCTCGGCGCCGATCCCTGCCTGGCCCAGAGAGGCCAGCAGCTGCTGCGGGGTGGTGTTGTTGGCGCTGGCGGTGGCGGCGATCTCATCGTCGACGTCGGCGTCACTGGCGATGATCGAGAACTTCTGCTGCTTCTCCTCGTGCTTGAGCTCCTGCAGCTCCAGGCGCTCCTCGATCAGGGAGCGCAGCGCCTCGCGCTCCATCTCCGGAAGATTGTCGTTGGTCGGCTGGATTCCGGCGACCACGATCAGCAGGCGGGTGCGCTGCTCGAGGTCGTAGCTGGTGATGACGTCGTCGTTGACGGTGGCCACCACGCGCTCATAGAGCCCGGGCGGCGAGGCGGGCGCGGCGGCGGCGTCAGGCGCGGCGGCCGGCGCGGCCGTCGGAGTGGCGGGCTCCTGAGCCTGGACGGCGCCGGCGAGCAAGAGTGCGAGCAAGACCCCGGGAGCCGGCCAGACAACGGCCCTCGCTCCCTTCGAAAACAGCCCCATGCTAACCCTTCTCAACTCTCAACGCGTGAGCCCCGTCTTAAGCTACGGCGACGGATTTGTTGATGCGGGGCTGTATACTGAATTCCCCAATGTGGCGAGCGAAAGGCGGAAGACGAAGCCGCTGCTGGGGCCGAGCGTCCGGTTGAAGGTCTCGTTGCTGGTGTAGACCACGTCCACCCGCACGCACTCGTTGCGGTAGATCACCCCGAAAGCGCGCTGCGTCCACACGCCGCTCTCGAACTCGCGGGCGCCATAGGCGGTGACGCCCCAGTTCTTGGTGACGAAGAGCTCGCCCCGGAAGTCGAGATCCTTGACCACCTGGCCGTTGGGGTCCGGGTTCTCGTCGAGGTAGCGGATCGTGCCGTTGAAGCGCCCGATGTTGACGTCGGCGCCCAGCTCCAGCCGGTTGATCGAGAAGGTCCCGGAGTCCAGGCGGAAGCGGGTGAAGAAGTCGAGCCCCTTGATCGGGGTCCCCTCCGCCGACATCACCCAATCGGAGGCGGCGTGGGAAAGCCCGCTGAACGCTGGCAGGTTGGGGTCGGCCTTGGCGCGGAAGCTGCGCCCCACGAGCACGCTGACGTCGCGTCCGTCGTCGAGCTCGGCGCTCGCCTGGGCGCCTACGTTGAGCCGCTGGCCGCCCTCGTAGAGGTCGAAGCCGGGCGACTTGTTCATCTCGAAGAGGTTTGTCGTATCGAACTCGAAGTCGATGCTGTCTTCGTTGGGGATGCGCGGATCCTGCTTGGTGGCGGGCGACAGGGCCAGCTGGGCGATGGGGCTCAGGATCCAGGTGACCGCCCCGGTCCGCCGGAAGAACGGCCAGGTGACGTCGAACCCGGCGGTCCCGAAAGCGCGCGTGATGTCGGCGTGCTTGGCCGAGGGCGGCTGCAGATTGGAAAGGCTGAAGAAGTCCACGCGGCCTTGGATGAAGGGATCGATCCTGATCCCCGGGCCGACGATGAAGGTTCGCCGCCAGTCCGCCTGCGCGGTGGCGCGGCGGCTGTCGATCCCCGCCAGGGTTGGGTCCACCGGCGACTGGTCGCGGTTGAGCACCACCCCGCTCCCGTCCAGCCTCAGGCGACCCCCGAGCACCGGCGTCGAGGGTTCGAAATGGGCTTCGATCAGGGGCGCGACGGTGGGGAAGGTCGCGTTGATGTCGGTGGCCCGCAGGCCCTGGACGGAGATCGCCGCCACCGAGATGTACGAGGTCTGGGTCTGGCGAACGGTGTAGAGCTGCGAGATCAACCGCTGGTCGTCGGCGGCGTAGAGGCCTCGCTCTACGTACGGATCGTCGATCGCGTACTTCTCGAAGATCAACGGGTCGGAGGCCCGCTCCGCCGTGAAGCCCCAGCGCCAGTTCCGGTCGATGGCGAACAACCCCTTGCCGAGGATGTAGCTGCGCGACGTCAGGTCGCCGAACTTTTCCCCGTGCGAGTCGAAATCACGCTCGTGGGTGTAGCCGGCCCTGAGGTCGAAGGCGCCGGAGTAGAAACGCTTGCGCCAGGCGACGTTGAGGAAGGGGTTCACCTTGGAATTGAACTGCGGGCTGACCACCACGTCTTCCGAGGGCGAGATCACCTGGAGGTAGGGCTGTTCCCATGAGAAGCCGCGCAAGGTCGAGGTGGTGACCGTCGGAATCAGGAAGCCCGACTTCCTCGCCACCGACGGGTCCGCCTGCCAGAACACCGGCGTGAAGAAGACCGGCAGTCCGTGGACTTCGATGATGGCGTCGCGGAAGTAGACGATCTCCCGCCGCTTGTCCTCGACGGCCTTGCGCGCCCGGATCGACCAGGTCGGCTTGGGGTGCTTGGCGCACACCGGGCAGGGGGTGAAGATGGCCTCGTTGAGCTCGTTGCGCAGGTCCGACTTGCGCACCAGGCCGGCGGCGGCGACCGAGACGCCGCCCTTGAGACGGGTGGAGAAGGCCATGGCCACGCCCTGAGACATGGTGCGGTTGAGGGTGGCCGTGCGGGCGAACTCGACGGTCCCGTCGGGATTGATGACGGTCACGCCCTCGCTGGCCGTCACGATGCCGGTGGTGCTGTCGTAGACGAGCTTGCCGGCCTTGACAGTCCGGCCCTGGTAGCGGGCGACCACATGGCCGTGCGCGGTGACCCGGTTGGTCTGCTGGTCCTGGGTGAGTTCGTCGGCCTCGATGTAGAAGCCGCCGCCCGCCAGTCCGTCGCTGGGCGGCGGCGGGCCGGCCGGTTTGGCGGGAGCCGCGCCGAGCGCCGGCAGCGTCCCTTCGCGCGGGCTGGCAAGCGCTGCGGCCGGCGCGAGCGCGAGCAAGGCTGCGACCGCCGAGGCGCACGCCGCCCAGCCGCTCCGTCGGCCAGCGACAAGCTGCGGGAGGACCAAGCGCATTCAGCTAGTCGGACAATCTTGCGCGTCGTCCTGCCGAAGTCGAATGCCGGTGCTGAGAGTCACTGACGTTCCCCCTTTGGTCATGCGGCCGTCTCAGCCGTCCTCGGTATAGCAAAGCAGGGTGCAGCCTGCGAGCATCGCCGCCGCCGGCGGCGCCCAGGCCCCGACCAGCGGCGGGACCACCTCGGCCGCGCCGAGCGCCCCGCACAGACGATCGAAGAAGAAGATGACGAAACCAAGGGTCACGCCTGCGGCCGCCAGCCCCGCCACCCCTCCCAGCCGCGTCAGGCGCAGGGAGAAGGCGGCGGCCAGGACCGTCATCCCCGCGAACAGCAGCGGCGTCGCCAGGAGCTGGAAGAACCTCAGGCGGTAGGGCGCCGACGAGAATCCGGCCGCGTCCGCGCGGCGGATGGTGTGGGGCAGGCGCCAGAAGCTGACCGAATCGCGCGCGGCGAACTTTTCCATCGCCGTGCGCCGATCGAGGCTCGAGGGGATGGATAGAACCTCCGAGCGCACTGAGCCGGCCCCCGGCGTCGTTTCGCGGACCTCGTTGAGCCGCCAGTAGCCGGGACCCAGCAGCGCCTCGGCCGCGTCGATTCGCCGCGAGAACTGAAGGCCGCCCTGCGGCGTCACGTTCTGGAGGTAGAGCGAGACGTGCTGGAGCCGGACGATCCCGCCCACCATGTCGTGGCGGTCGGCGTGGATCACGATCTGGGTATGCTCGTCACCTTGCCGCAGCCAGATCGGCGATCCGGAGCGGTTGAAGCCCTGGTTGATGGCCGTTTTGGCGTCCTCGAAATGGCCGTTGAGGCCAGCGGCGAGGGGATTGAGCGCGGTCACGTCGACGATGCCGATGAATACGGCCATCCCCGCCGCCGGAAGGATGAAGCGCCAGGCCGACACGCCGGCCGCCCGCATGGCGGTCAGTTCGCTGCGACGGTTGAGGGCGACGAAGGTGCTTAGGCCGCCGAACAGGAACACGAAGGGCAAGAGCAGCAGGATCACCGAGGGCGCCTGCAGGAGCACCAGCTCGACCAACCTCAAGAACCCGACGTCAGCGCGCCCTCCGTACTGCCGTGAAAGGTCCACGAACGAGATCATCAGCACCATGGACGAGATGATGCCCATGGCCTGGGCCAGGCCGGCGAGGCTCTCGGTCAGCACATAGCGATCGAGGCTCCCGGGCGCGACCCTCATGCGGCGCCCCCGACCGCGAGGCGCGCCGGAACCTCGCCGGCGCCGCGCGCCGGATGCTGTCGCACCACGGTCAGCATGCAGATAGCGAAGCACGCGAGCGGCGCGGCGTACTGCAGGCTGTTGAGCCAGGGGTGCGAGGCGCTGGCCGCCGCCGAGACGAAACCGGTCACCCGCACCACCAGCGCCGCGGCCGAAGCCATGGCGATCCGTCGGCCGTAGCCGATACGGCTGAACGAACCCCCGAGGACCGCCGCCAGCGCCAGGGCGGTGAAGGCCAGGCTGTAGAGCGGCGTCGCCAGCCGCGCATGGCCCTCGGCCAGCAAGGCGTTCCGGTTCTCCGCGTCCCAGGACTGGCGAAGGTCGGGAAAGAACAGCTCGTGCAGATAGCGGTCCGACTGCCGGTAGCGAATGGGGCCTCGCCCGGCGATGAAGGGGCGCAGGTCGAACACGTTCTCGTCGAACGACATGGTGTTCAAGACCCCGGTCTGGGACAGCTGCTGGTACGAGCCGCCCCGCATGATCAGCACCGGCGCCCCGTTGCGCTTGGCGAACCGGCCCTCGCTGGCCATCACCGTCGAGGAGCGTCCGCTAGGGCTTTCCTTGTTGATGAACAGGTTCTTGATCTCGCCGCTCTGGTCGAGCGACTGGGCGTAGACGGTCAATCCCGGAGCCGGGTGGGTGAACTGTCCTGGGTTGATCATCACCGCCGCGAGGTCGCCGCGGACCGCCTCGATCACCGCCCGCAGCTCTCGGAAGCAGGCCGGCTGCACCCAAAGATTCAGCGCCAGCACCAGGATGGCCACCAGCGAAGCCACCCGGATGGCCGGGGAGGCGACGCGCCAGGGGCTCATGCCGCCGGCAAAGCAGATGACGATCTCCTGCTCGGTTTGCAGGCGATTGAGGGCCATCAGCCCGGCGATCAGCATCGCAAGCGGCAGGATCATGGCGACCACCTGCGGCGTCGCCAGCAGCGTCACTTCGAGGAAGATGAGCGCGTTCTGGTGCTGGTTCACGATGAGGTCCAGCGCCGAGAGGCTCGAGGTCAGCACCGCCACCCCGGTGAGCGCCGCCGTGGTCCAGACCACGGAGACGAGAAGCTGGCGGAACAGGTAGCGTTCGAGCAGGCGCATATGGGAGGATTGAGCTGCAGCCGCGCCATCGAGCGCGCCGTCTTCTTATACGAACCGCATCCTGGCCGACAACAAGGCGCGCCGCCGATGGGCCGGTCCTCGCCCATTGCGCCTGGTGTGGTGAATTTGAAGTTCGCTCGCTTGATGGGGCGGGCGCCGAAGCGAACTTCAAATTCGTAAACCACACTAAATTCAAAGCTTTGCTAGTGTCCTTGTCGAGTCCGACGTTCGCTCGGCGCCCATCCCATCCACCGGCGAACTTCGGACTCGGGACACTAGAGGCCGACGGCGGCCACGGCTTCGGCCAGGGCCTTCTGATTGAACGGCTTGGCGAGCCGCACGAGGCTCGGGTCGGCGCCGGGCGGCAGGTCGGCGTAGCCGGTCGCGAGGATCACCGGCATCTGCGGCCGCTTCGCCTTCGCGGCGGCCGCGAGCTCGGCGCCGGTCATTCCCGGCATCGCCTGGTCCGAGATCAAGAGATCGATCGGACGATCGGCCTCGAGGATCTGCAACGCCTCGGCGCCCGACCCAGCCTCGATCACCGCGTGCCCGAGATCCTCGAGCATCGCCGCCGTGTTCATCAGCACCAGACCGTCGTCGTCGACCGCAAGCACCACCAATCTGCGCCCGGTGTCGGTCACTAGGAGCCTCCCAAGAAAGGCGTGTCCCCCGCCGATCATCCCGACTTCCATCGCCGAGCGCTAGCGCCAAAGCGCCCAGGGCGCGTGATTCGCCTTTCGCGCGACCTGCGACGCTTGCGTCCGGAACCGCGGCGCTAAGGCAGCGCGGCGGTCGCTCCAGGGTGCAACTCAGCGCGTCCTGCGAGGCTCAGCTCCACGAGGGCGGCGAACACCTGGCCCGGCGGGGCGGCGGCCAGCCTGGCGAGCTCGTCGATGGCGACCGGGGTCGGCGAAAGAAGCACGAACAGGCGTTCGCGCAGGGCCTCTGAGATGTCGGCGTCGGCGTCCGGAGCGAACCGGGGCGACGGCGGTGCGCGAAAGCCGGTCACGCCCTCGATCGCGCGCAGCACGTCGTCGGCCTCCTCGCACACCCCGGCGCCCTGGCGGATCAGGTCGTTGCAGCCTCTGCATCTCGGGTCCAGGGGCGAGCCGGGCACCGCCAGCACCTCGCGTCCCTGTTCGAGCGCCATCCGCGCGGTGATCAGGGAACCCGAACGGAGCTCGGCCTCCACGACGACAACGGCGAGGGAGAGGCCGGAGATCAGCCGGTTCCGGCGCGGAAAGTCCCTGGCCTGGGCGCGCCGGCGAGGCGCGCTTTCGGACACGAGGCAGCCGCGGGCGGCGATCACCTCGTAAAGCGGCTCGTTCTCCGGCGGATAGATGTCGGCGAGGCCGCCGCCCAGCACGGCGACCGTGCCGCTGGCCAGCGCCCCTTCGTGGGCGGCGGCGTCGATTCCCCGGGCGAGGCCGGAGACGACCACGAGGCCGGCGGCGCCGAGGTCGGCCGCCAGGCCCCGCGCAAACCGGCGTCCTTGGGCCGAAGCGATCCGCGCGCCCACCACCGCTGCGGCCCGCCGGTCGAGAAGGTCGGTCTGTCCCAGAACCCAGAGCAGTGGTGGCGGCGGATCCAGCGCTGCGAGGGCGGCGGGGAAATCCGCGTCGGCGCTCAGCAACAGCTTGGCGCCCATAGCCTCGCCGTCGGCGAGCTCGGCCTCGGCTTCGACGGCGGAGGGGATCTGCAACGAGGCGCCGCGCCCCGCGCGACGGGCGATCTCGGGAAGCGCGGCCAGCGCCGCCCCCGGCTCGCCAAACCGCGCCAGCAACCGCCGGAAGGAGACCGCGCCCACCGTCTCGGTGCGCGCGAGCCGGAGCCAGGCGAGGCGCTCGGCCGGGCTCAGGGCCCCGCTCACTCGGAAACCACGGCCTTGGCGCCGATCCGCGGCTCCTCGCCCTTCAGCAGCCGGCGGATGTTCTGGTGGTGGCGCAGGAAGATCAACGCCGCCATGAACACGGCCACCTGCAGCTTGCTCTCCGGCGTCTGGCCGGTGAGGAACACCAGCAGCGGGGCGAGGGCGGCCGCCGTCAAGGCCGCCAGCGACGACATGCGGAAGAGGGCGGCCATCAGGATCCAGACCGCCCCCGCCAGCAGCCCCGCCGGCCAGGCGAGGGCGATCAGGGTTCCGAAGAAGGTCGCCACGCCCTTGCCGCCGCGGAACCTCAGCCAGACGGGGAACAAGTGGCCGACGAAAGCGGCGCCGCCGGCGACGGCGGCCGCGTCCTCCCCGAAGAGCGCCCGGGCCGCCAGCACCGCCACCGCGCCCTTTCCAGCGTCCCCGATCAGGGTGATGAGCGCCAGGTCGCGCCGGCCGGTGCGCAGCACGTTGGTCGCCCCGATGTTGCCCGAGCCGACCTTGCGGATGTCGCCCGCCCCACCGAGGCGGGTGGCGACCACGCCGAAGGGGGTGCTGCCCACCAGATAGCCGCCGACGGCGCTGGCGGCGAGAGCGGCGGCGGGGTCGAGGCCGAATGCCATGCCGGCAGTCTAGGTCGCCACGCCCGGGGGCGGAAGCTTAGCCTTCGTAGACGACCCGGCCCTCCACCACCGTCATCCGGACCTGCCCCTGCAGACGCCGCCCGTCGAAGGCGGAGTTCTTGGACTTCGAGGTCAGCCGCTCGGCGTCGATCAGACGGGGGACCCCCAGGTCGCACAGGACGAGATCGGCGGGAGCGCCGACGGCGAGGCGCCCGGCTTTCAGCCCGATGGCTTCGGCCGGCGCGAGGGTCACCGCGCGCACCAGGTCGATGAGCGGAATGCGCCCTTCGTGGTGGAGGGTGAGGAGAGCCGGCAGCAGCGTCTCCAGCCCTACCGACCCGGCCGCCGCTTCGTCAAACGGCAGGCGCTTGTCTTCGGCCGG
Organism: Caulobacteraceae bacterium; assembly: GCA_019247715.1. Taxonomy (GTDB): domain Bacteria; phylum Pseudomonadota; class Alphaproteobacteria; order Caulobacterales; family Caulobacteraceae; genus Acaudatibacter. The sequence continues at coordinate 15,529 of JAFBAO010000105.1, read as the reverse complement.
CGCCGGACAATGGGCCGAGACGATGATGTCCACCAGGCCCGACCGCACCGCATCGATGAGCGCCTGGCGGTCGTCCTCGCTGCGCAGCGGCGGATCGAGCTTCCAGAAGGTGCGGTAGTCGCCGATGTCCAGCTCGTTGAAGGTGAGGTGGTTGATCGAGCAGCTGGCGAGGATGGGGACGCCCCGCGCCTTGGCCCGCGCCAGGGTTTCGAGGGCGCAGGCGGCGCTGACCTGGTCGGCGAGCAGCCGCGCCCCGGTGAGCTCGGCGAGCGCCACGTCGCGCTCCAGCATGATCTGTTCGGCGACGACCGGGGCGCCGGCGAGGCCGGCGCGGCCCGCGAACTCGCTCTCCGTGGCCGAGGCGCCGGCGGTCAGCCAGGGATCCACCGGCCGGTGGGAAACGAGCAGCCCGAGCCCTCCGGCGTAGGCCAGCAGCCGGCGCATGACCTTGGAGTCGACGATGGGCCGGTCGACATTGGTGACATAGACGCAGCCGGCCTCCCGCATCAGGCCGATCTCGGCCATGACCTGGCCCGCCAGGCCCTTGGTGGCGGCGCCGGCGGGATAGACGTGGACCAGCTGGATGTCGCGGGCCCGGCGGAATACGAAGTCCACCACCGAGGGGTCGTCGGCCACCGGCTGGGTGTCCGGCTGCACGACGATGGAGGTGACGCCCCCCGCCGCGGCGGCCAGGGACGCCGACTTCAGCGTCTCCTTCGGCTCATTGCCCGGCTCGCCGGTCTTGACCCTGAGGTCCACCAGGCCCGGGGCCAGCATGGCGCCGGCGGCGTCGATCTGGAGCACCTCGTCGGAAAGCCCCTCGAGCCCCTCGGCTCCCTTCACCAGGTGGGAGATCCGCCCATTGCTGACCACCAGGGCGCCGGGCCCGTCGTAGCGGCTGGCCGGGTCGACCAGGCGGGCGTTGAAGAAGGCGAGCGGGCGCGGACTCATCAGCCGTTGTCCAGCCGAGCGGCCATGGAGGCCAGGATCGCCATCCGGGCGGCGACCCCCATCTCCACCTGGTCCTGGATCAGGCTGACCGAAAGGTCGTCGGCGACATCCGAGTCGATTTCGACCCCGCGGTTCATGGGTCCCGGATGCATTACCCGCACGTGCGGCGCCGCCCGCGCCAGCTTCTCGCGGTCGAGGCCCCAAAGGCGGAAGTACTCGCGCAGGGACGGCACCAGCGCCCCCTCCATGCGCTCGAGCTGCAGGCGCAGCATCATCACCACGTCCGCCCCCGCCAGACCGGTCCGCAGATCGTGGGCGATCTCCACGCCCCAGCGGTCCGCGCCCGACGGGATCAGGGTCGGGGGGCCGACGAGCCGCACCCGGGCGCCCAGCAGGCCCAGCATCCCCACGTTGGAGCGCGCCACCCGGCTGTGAAGGACGTCGCCGCAGATGGCCACGGTGAGCCCCTCGACGCGGCCGAAGGCGCGTTTCAGGCTCAGGGCGTCGAGCAGCGCCTGAGAGGGGTGCTCATGCTGGCCGTCGCCGGCGTTGACGACGCTGCAGCTCACCTTCTGCGAAAGCAGGGAGGCGGCGCCCGAGGCCCCGTGGCGGACCACCAGTATGTCCGGGTGCATGGCGTTGAGCGTCACCGCCGTGTCGATCAGCGTCTCCCCCTTGGCCACCGAGGAGGTGCGAGGGTTCATGTTGACCACGTCGGCGCCCAGCCGCTTGCCGGCGAGCTCAAAGGAGCTCTGGGTCCGGGTGGAGGCCTCGAAGAAGAGGTTGATGAGGGTGTGGCCCTTCAGGAGGTCGAGCTTCTTGGCCTTCTGGCGGTTGAGGGCGACAAACCCCTCGGCGAGGTCGAGAAGACGCTCGACGTCCGGCCGCTCGAGGTCGAAGACCGACAGGAAATGGCGTTGCGGGAAGCGGAAGGTCCCCTTGCGGACCTCCTCGGGGCCGGGCGCGTTCGCGGTCATCAAAGCGTCGTTCTAGAGCGCCTTCCGCAAAAGGGGAATGCTTTCCGCCCGGTCGCGTGCGCTCCAGGGACGATCCGGTGCAAGGGTGGTCATCGGGCGCCTGCAACGTCGCCGCTCGGCTGGAAAAGATTTTCCGGCAGAGCCGAACCGATCCCCTGGCCGATGATTTCCCTCGCGTTGGCCGCCCAGACCCTGGCTGCGCCCCGCGGATCGACCGCCGGCCAGCCCTTCCAGGTGCTGCCCCACGCCGACGGCGAGCGGCCACGGCGGTGGGCGCGAAAAGACGAGGATGCGATGCTCGTTCAAGAAATCATGACCCGCAGGGTCGAGGTGATCGATCCCGAGACCACTTTGGCCGAGGCCGCGCAGAAGATGCGCGACGAGGCCATCGGCGCCTTGCCGGTGGGCGAGAACGACCGGCTGATCGGCATGATCACCGACCGGGACATCGTCGTCCGCGGGGTGGCCCAAGACTGCGCGCCCGGCGACACCTGCGTGCGCGAGGTGATGTCGCAGGGGATCTGCTACTGCTTTGAGGACGAGGCCGTGGAGACGGCCGCCGAGCTGATGTCCGAACGGCAGGTGCGCCGCCTGCCGGTGCTCAACCACGACAGGCGCCTGGTGGGCTTCCTGGCCATGGCCGACCTCAGCCTCGACGCGGGCCGCGCGGCGCAGTCGGCGCTGAGGGGCGTGTCGGTTCCCACGGACGGCGCCCGCGGCTGACGGTCACGGGGTTCGGCGAAGGCGGTCCAAGGCACCCTGGAGGATCCAGGCGGCGGCCGCCTTGTCCACCAGCGCCGCGCGCCGGGCCCGGGAGAGGTCCGCCTCGCCGGTGAGCAGCCGGTTCACGGCGGCCGTGGAGAGCCGCTCGTCCCAAAATGCGATCGGCAGCTCGCGCAGCCGCAGGAGGTTGCGGGCGAACGCGCGGGCCGATTGGCAGCGCGGCCCCTCGCTCCCGTCCATGTTCACGGGCAGGCCGACGACCATACCCGCCGCGCCGCGCGACTCCATAAGCGCAAAAAGGGCCTCGGCGTCCTTGGCGAACCTGGCGCGGCGGATCAGGGCCAGGGGGCTGGCGATCATCCGGCCGCGGTCGGAGACGGCGACCCCAATGGTCTTCTCCCCGAGGTCGAGGCCGACCAAGGGCGTATTGGCCGGGGCCGCGCCCGGCAGGTCCTGAAGGTCGACGACCGCCATGGACCTTGCATAGGAGGGCTTGCCAACGCGGCCAAGCGGCGGCTAACCCGCGCCTCTTGGGTCCATGGGAGATTTCAGGATGGCCATCGACGCGGCCACAGTCCGCAAGGTCGCCCGGCTGGCGCGCCTCAAGGTCGACGAGGCCCGGTTGGAGAGTCTGGCCGCGGAGCTGTCGGGCATCCTCACCTGGATCGAGCAGCTCCAGGAAGTGGACACCGAAAGCGTGCAGCCCATGGCCTCCACCGAGGCGGTCTCCCTGCCGATGCGCGAAGACGTGGTGACCGACGGCGGCGATCCGGCCAAGGTGCTGGCCAACGCCCCGCGCGCCCTGCGCAACTTCTTCGTGGTGCCGAAGGTGGTGGAATGAGCGGCGAGCTGACGGCGCTTTCGCTGAAGGCGGCGCTGGAGGGGCTGAAGGCCCGCAAGTTCTCGGCCGTGGAGCTAGCGCACGCCCACCTGGAGGCGATCGCTGCGGCGCGGCCCCTGAACGCCTATGTCCTGGAGACGCCGGAGAGGGCGCTGGCCATGGCCGAGGCCTCCGACGCGCGCCTCGCCCGCGGCGAGGGCGGACGCCTCGAGGGCGCAGCGCTCGGGATCAAGGACCTCTTCTGCACCGAGGGGGTGCGCTCCACCGCTTGCTCGCGGATCCTCGGCGACTTCCGGCCGACCTACGAATCCACCGTCACCGCCAATCTGTGGCGCGACGGGGCGGTGATGCTGGGCAAGCTCAACATGGACGAGTTCGCCATGGGCTCGTCGAACGAGACCAGCGCCTTCGGCCCGGCGATCAACCCTTGGCGCTCGCGCAGCTCCAACCGGCCCCTGACGCCGGGCGGCTCCTCGGGCGGCTCGGCCAGCGCCGTGGCCGCCGAGCTGGCGCTGGGGGCCACGGCCACCGACACCGGCGGCTCGATCCGCCAACCCGCCTCGCTCACCGGCACGGTGGGGATCAAGCCCACCTACGGGCGCTGCTCGCGCTGGGGGATCGTGGCCTTCGCCTCCTCGCTCGATCAGGCCGGCCCGATCGCCAGGACCGTAGAAGACGCGGCGATCCTGCTCACCTCCATGAGCGGCCACGACCCGAAGGATTCTACCAGCTTGCCGGCGGAAGTACCTGATTTCGCGAGCTTCGTCGGCCAGTCGGTGAAGGGCCTGAAAGTCGGGGTGCCGAAGGAATACCGCGCCGACGGCATGCCCGCCGAGATCGAAGCCCTGTGGGCCCAGGGTGTCGAGTGGCTGAGGGAGGCCGGCTGCGAGGTGGTGGACGTCTCCTTGCCGCAGACCAAATACGCCCTGCCGGCCTATTACATCATCGCTCCGGCGGAAGCCTCGTCCAACCTCGCCCGCTACGACGGCATGCGCTATGGCCTCAGGATCGACGGCCCGAGCCTCACCGACGTCTACGAGGCGACCCGGGCGGCCGGCTTCGGCGAGGAGGTGAAGCGGCGGATCCTGATCGGCGCCTATGTGCTCTCCGCCGGCTACTACGACGCCTACTATCTCAAGGCCCAGAAGGTGCGCCGCCGGATCGCCGACGACTTCGCCGCCGCCTTCGAGAAGGTCGATGCGCTGCTCACCCCCACCGCGCCCTCGGCCGCATTCGGGCTCGGCGACGCCTCGGCCGATCCGGTGGCCATGTACCTGAACGACGTCTTCACCGTGACCGTGAACCTCGCGGGCCTGCCCGGTCTTTCCCTGCCGGCGGGGCTGGACGCGCAGGGCCTGCCGCTCGGCCTGCAGCTCATCGGCCGCGCGCTGGACGAGGGGACGCTGTTTCGCCTGGCGGGGGCGATGGAGAAGGCGGCCGCCTTTCAGGCCAGGCCCACGCGGTGGTGGCGCGGGTCGTAGATCAGCCATTTCCTCACCGCGAGCACCACCAGGATGAGGATCGCCGCGGCGATCGGGGCCATCGCCTCGCCCGGCAGGGCCGGCAACCGGCAGATCGGTCCGGACATGGGGCCGGCGGTGAACTTGCGGGCCCAAGCGTCGGTCGCCTGCACGACCTCGGCCGCCACGGTCAGCAACATCACCGCCCAGAGTCTCCCCACCGGCTCCGGCGCCCGCCGCAAGGCGAAGAGCGCTGCGGCCGAGAGGGAGCTGGCGAGGGCGACGCCGACGGCGAAGGGCATGTCGTCGACCTCCCGTCCGGAAAGCCACATCCGGCCCGCGCTGGTCATGGCGTCGCCGATGGCGATCGCCCCCCCCAATAGAGCCGCTCCGGCCAGCAGCCCGCGGGCGTCGTCGAACGCGCTCTCCACGGCGAAACCGCAGGCGGCGCCGAAGATTGCGATCGGCAAGGCAAGGGCGGTGAACAAAGGGCAGAACCCCGGCGGGGCGGACCAGTGGATCGAAAGGAACGGCAGCGCCCAGACCCCGACCCCGGCCGTCAGCCCCGGCCTGAGGCTCGCTCTCCATTTCCCCGCCTGGGCCAGCGGGCGAAGCTCGAGCGCGGTGAGCCAGGCGAAGAAGGAAACGCAGCCGACCGCGCCGCCCCTCAATCCAGCCAGAAGGAGAGCAGTGTCGAGTGGAAACGCCATGCGCGACTCATCGGGACCTTCCTCAACTTATCCGCGCTAGGGGCCGATGACACGCCGAATTAGCGGCTGTCGAGCCCAGAAACCGAAGCCAGCCAACCGCTTGTTTGGTTGGCGCGCCGTCTGGCAGGGGCGGGGCGCACCGGCGCCAGCTCTGAGCTAAGGCCCATCGCTCGGCGGCCGACGGGGAGCCCGCCGAGATCGCCGCTGGCGGCGCCGACGCCAGATCGCCTATATCAACACCGCCATGAGAACCGCGACATCCAAACTCATCGAGGGACGGACTGGTCCCTGGGAGATCGTCCTTGGCCTGGAGATTCACGCCCAGGTCGCCTCCAAGGCCAAGCTGTTCTCGGGCGCGGCGGTGGGGTTTGGCGCAGGTCCGAACGAGCAGGTGAGCCTGGTGGACGCGGCGATGCCTGGCATGCTGCCAGTGATCAATCGCGGCTGCGTGGAGCAGGCGATCCGCTCCGGTCTCGGCCTGAAGGCGAAGATCAACCACTGGTCCCGCTTCGACCGGAAGAACTACTTCTACCCGGACCTTCCGCAGGGCTATCAGATCAGCCAGTACAAGGACCCGATCGTCGGCGAGGGCCAAATCGAGGTGGAGCGCGACGACGGGACCAGCTTCACGGTCCGGATCGAGCGGCTGCACCTGGAGCAGGACGCCGGCAAGTCGATCCACGACCTCGACCCAAACGCCACCTACGTGGACCTCAACCGGGCCGGGACGGCGCTGATGGAGATCGTTTCCCACCCGGACATGCGCAGCGCCGAGGAGGCGGCGGCCTACGTCAAGAAGGTGCGGACCATCCTGCGCTACCTCGGGACCTGCGACGGCGACATGGAGAAGGGGAACCTGCGGGCCGACGTGAACGTGTCGGTGCGGCGCCCCGGCGCGCCCTTCGGGACCCGCTGCGAGATCAAGAACGTCAATTCCTACCGCTATATCCAGCAGGCCATCGAGTACGAGGCGCGCCGGCAGATCGAGATCCTCGAGGACGGCGGGCAGATCGCCCAGGAGACCCGGCTCTTCGATCCGGGGCGCGGGGAGACCCGCTCCATGCGCTCCAAGGAGGAGGCGCACGACTACCGCTACTTCCCGGACCCGGATCTGTTGCCGCTCGTGCTCGACCCGGCCTGGGTGAAGGCGATCGAGGCGTCGCTGCCTGAACTGCCGGACGACAAGCGCCGCCGGCTGATGTCGCAGTATGGCCTTTCCGCCTATGACGCCGGCGTACTGGTCGCCGAGGCCTCGCGCGCCGACTTCTTCGAGGCCGCCGCCAGAGGCCGGGACGCCAAGCTGGTCGCCAACTGGGTGGCCAACGAGCTTCTGGGCCACCTGGCCAAGGACGGGCTCGACATCGGCCAAAGCCCGATCTCGGCGGTCGACATCGCCGGGCTCGTGCAACTGATCGAGGAGAACGTCATCTCGACCAAGATCGCGCGCGAGGTGTTCGAGCGCATGTGGGCGGGCGAGGGGACGGCGGCCGACGTCGTCGAGGCGCACGGCCTGCGCCAGGTGTCGGACTCGGGCGCGCTGGAGGCGATGATCGATCAGTTGATCGCCGCCAATCCCGGTCAGGCGGCGGCCGTGAAGGCCAAACCCCAAGCAGTCGGGTGGTTCGTGGGTCAAGTCATGCGCCAGACCGGCGGCAAGGCCAATCCTGGGGCGGTGAACGAGATCCTGCGGCGCAAGCTTGGGGTGGAGTAGCGCGGGATGGGGCCGGCCGCGGCGATCGCGCGCTCAGAATCCTTCGACGACGTCGAAGATGAGGCCGGTGCTGGTCGAGACCAGCAGATAGGTATCGCCCGCGCGCACCCAGTTGTAGCCTGAGGGCGGACGGCGCAGGTGATGGCGCCAGTAATCGCTCACCACGCCTTCCTGATAGTAGCGGGGCAGGAAGGCCCCGCGCCGCCAGCGGGTGTAGCCGGGGCGATAGCCGGGCGCGTCGGGCGGGGGCGGGCCATAACGCCATCGGCCGCCCACCCAATATCCGTCGTAGCGTCGGTCGTCCCAGCTTTCTCCTGGACCCGGCCCCGGGGGAGGGCGTTCGGCGCGGGGATAGCCGCGCGGCCCCTCGACCGCGCCGCGGTGACCGCCGCGACCTTCGTAGGCCGCCCCTCCGTCCGGGTCCCACCTGCCGCCGCCCCGACCGTCGCCCCGGCCGAACCCGCCGCCGCGGTCAAAACCACCGCCCGGCCCGAAGCCGCCAGGGCCGAAGCCTCCGTCTGGGCCGAAACCGCCATGGGGTCCGGCGCCGCCGCGTCCCCCGCCGAAGCCGCCGCGGCCCCGGGGCTGCGCAAGGGCGGGGTCAGCCGCAAGGCCCACGAGCGCTGCGCCGGCGCAAAGGAGGAGGCTCCAGCGCCGGGCTGTGTCGTAGAGAGGCCTTGTTCTGCTCACGTTCGCAAATGATCACGGCAGGACTGAACCGCGCCTGAATGGAAGCGGCTGGCTAGGCGGTAAGACGGCGTTCGTCGCCAGCGGGGCGAGCAAAGCCGGCGAGAGGGGCTATGGCATCCAGAGTTTTGGAAGATATTGAGATCCGCCATGACGCGAGATTTACCCTATCACGTGCGACGTCTCTCTGGATACCGGCGCGCATAAGGTGAGCGGCTGCTTCAGGCGTTCGCGCAGCAGGCGCTCGTCTTAACCAAGCATCCATCAGTATTTATACGGCGTAGCACTTTCGTATTCACGCTTCAGTCTTCATCGTCCCGGCGAATTCGGCTTAACCATATATTCAACCTAGATCGACTTTCCTCTAGCCGGCGGGAAAGAGCGTCGTCTCCAGAAGGGAGCGGCCAAGCCCGCAGAAGGGGGCTGAAGACTATGTTGGGGGTTATCGAGGCGGACGCCGTCGGCGTGCTGCCGCTGCCGAATCCCAAGGCCACGGGCGACGAGCTGTTTCGCCTGGGGTTGCTCTACTCAACGGGCCAGGGCGGGGTGCCGCGGGACTACGTCTCGGCGCACATGCTGTTCAATCTGGCGGCCATGCGCGGTTCGCTAGAGGCGAAGATCTACCGCAAGGAACTGAGCCAGGAGATGGATCCGGCCGATGTGGCCGAGGCCCAGAGGGCGGCCCGGCGTTGGCTGGCGGAGGGCTGAGCTCCAGCTCTGAGCCGAAGGACGGTCTGCCGGCAAGGCGTGGCCTGGCGCTATGCGGGCCAGCCGTCCCGCGTCCGCCCGAAGCGTTTCGAATTCGCCGCGCCCGGACCGGTCAGAAGACGGCGGCGTTTCCGAAGGCGTAGCTGAAGTTGACCGGGAGGGCGTTGCGCACCTGCGTCATGAACACGTCCACGTCGCCAAGCCCGGTGCGGGGCACGAACACGATGTCGAATCGGCGGAGCGGGACGAGGTCCGCCGCCCCGCGCGCGCCCTTCAGCGGCCGGTCCAGGTCCACCGTCCTCATCATCGCCCGCCCACCCGGGCCCCTGCGGATGATCACCACGAGGTTGCGCCTGGCGTTGTCGCCGAAGCCGCCGGCTTCGATGATCGCCCTCAGCGCATCGATGTCGCCCGGCATGTCGTAGACCCCGGGCTTGCCGACCTCGCCGCCCACAAACACCTTGAGCGGCTGGGCCCGGACCGCCACCTCGACCTCGGGCCGCAGCAGCTGGCCCGCGTAGGCGCTGCTGAGCGCGCGCTCGAGTTCGGTCGGGGTGCGGTCCGCCGCCATTTGCGGAGCGATCAGCGGGAGCTGGATTCGTCCGTCGGGCTGCACCGTCACCGTCTTGTTGAGTTCGGGCGCGGAGGGAAGGGTGATGTCGATCTCGTCGCCGGGGAACAGACGGTACTGCGGCTCGTCGTCGGTCCAGGTCGCGTAGGGAATGTCGGGAAACGGCGCAGGGCCGGCGCTGGCGGCCGCCGCCGTGAGCAGGAGCAGCGCGGGCGCGGCCAGCAGGCGACGAAGCAGGCTCATGCGCTGAGGCTTAAGGAGAATGGGTAAGGAAGCCTTAATCGCGCCGGCTCAGCTTGCGGCGAGAAACCCCGAGTCCGACGCGCATCCATGGCATCGCAAGGCGTCTTTCCGGTCCGCCCCGCCGCCGGCGCGACTGCGCCGCCCCAGGCATGGCCCACGCGCCCCAAGTACGCGCTCGCCGATATCCCGGCGATGCTGTGGCGCGAGCGCCGGCTAATGCTGACGGTCTTCGTGGCGGTGATGGTCCTGGGGACGGCGTTCGCCCTCAGCCTCGCGCCCGTCTACGCGGCCCATTCCAGCCTGCTGGCGAGGCTCGGGCAGGAGTACGTCTATCAGCCGCGGGCCGGGGAGGCCGGCCAGGGCGCGGTTCCGGACAACGACCACGTGCTCCAGTCGGAGTCCGAAATCCTCGGCAGCGACGCCTTGAAGCTCAGGCTGGTGCGCCACATCGGCGTCGCGCGGCTGGCGCCCGGGCTGGCGGGCGCCTACGCGGCCGGCGCGGAGGACCAGCGCCAGCGGATCGAGGCCCGGCTGGCCGAATCGGTGGGGCGGGCGCTGAAGATCGAGACCGCGACCGGCGATCCGGTCATCCGTGTCAGCTACCAGAACCGGGATCCGCAGCTGGCGGCCCAGGTGCTGAACGCCCTCCTGGAGGAATTCCTGGTTTATCGCCGCACGGTGTTGCTGGCGCCGTCGGCGCTCGCCTTCGAGGGCCAGCGCAAAGCCTTCCAGCAGCGGCTCGACCAGGCGGACGCCGCCTACCAGGATTTTCTGTCCAACAACCGGATCGGCGACTTCGAAGCGGAGAAGACCTCGCTTTCCCAGCTGGCCGCCCAGCTCGAGCAGCAACAGTACGTCACCCAGTCTTCGATCGAGGAGAAGGGCGGGCGCCTGGCGGCCATCGAGGGCGAGTTGGCCGCCTTGCCGCCGGAGGTGGGGCTCTACCACGACGCCGATGTCACCGCCTCGGCAAAGCTCGCCGACCTGAAGGTCCAGCGCGAGGGGCTGCTGGCCCGTTATCGGCCGGAGGCCCGGCCGGTCGCCGACCTCGACGCTCAGATCGCCAAACTGGAGGCCGCCATCGCCGCCGGCCGGACCCAGTCGCGAGGGCCCGAGCGGACCGGGCTCAATCCGGTCTACCAGACCTTTGAGACCGAGAGGCTGCAGCTCGGCGCGGAGGTCGCGGCGCTGAAGGAGACGGCCGCCGTCCTCGACGACCAGATGCGGCGGCTGACCGAGCGTCGCCTGCGCCTGGCGGAGCTCGAACCCCGATACCAGTCGCTGAACCGCGACCGCGACGTGCTGCAAAGCAGCGTGCGCGATTTCGCCATGAAGGCCGAGCAGAGCCAGGCCTCCCAACAGATCGCCGCCGCGACCAACGACGACATCCGGATCGTCGAACGCGCCGCCGTCCCGGCCCGCGGCCGCAGCCTGCGGGGGCCCGTCCTGCTACTCAGCCTGCTCTTCGCCGCCGTTTCGGCCCTTTGCGCGGGACTGGCCCGCACGCACCTTCGCCCCGGCCTGCCCAGTTCCGCCTCGGCGGCGCGAACCTTCGACCTGCCGGTGCTGGGATCGGCGGCGCTCAAGCAGCCGGCCTGAGTCGCGAGACCGCCGGCCCGTGCGCCCCGGGACGGCTTCGACTAAGCTCAGGCTCTTTGGGGCGGCGATTCGGGCGAATGGAAGACTTGAGCGCCGAGATGCCGGAGCTCTGGGGCTCGCTCGGACCGCCGACGGCCGGCCGCGCCCGTGTGTTCGAATTCATCGCCGCCCGCAGCGGCGAAGGGGCCTCCACCGTCGCCCGTGAGTTCGCGTTCTACGCCGCCGGCGCCTTCGGCGTCAGGGTGTGGCTGGTCGACCTGGACCTGATGGCCCAGTCGCAGGCGGTCAGCCTGGCCGCCGATCCGGTCCGCTTCGGGACGTTGGGGCCCCCCGCCGCCGCCACCCCCTCCGGCCCGGTCTTCTTCAAGGTTCAGCCGCCGCTGCGGGGCGCCGACGGGCGGCCCTGGCCGGATGCGCGCTACATCAACGCCTACTGCGTCGGCGGCTCCCAGCTCTGGGTGACCGAGTTCCGGCGCGACGCCCTCAAGGCCCGGCAGGCGGTGCATGTGCTGCCGGTGGGCGAATACTGGAGCGCCTTGCGCCGCCACGCCGACGTGATCGTGGTGGACGCGCCGGCGAGGGAGCGATCGCAGGCCGGGCTGACGGTCGCGCCGTTCATGGACGAGGTGATCCTGGTGGTCGCCGCCGACCAGGCCGACGTGCGCGCCAGCAGCCAGTTGCGCGATGCGGTGATCGAGGCGGGCGCCCGGTGCGCGGGCCTGTTCTGCAACAGGCTGGCGCCGGCCGGATCGGATTTCCTTCGGCGCGGCCGGCTCTGAGCGGCCGCGGAACTATCGCGACTGCCTCAGCCGGCGCGCGCCCTCGGCGACCGTAACCACCTCGAACTGGGCCGCCAGGGCCGCTTCGGCGAGCCGCTCCAGGGTCGCCGGCGCGCAGCCCCAAGGGGAAGAATCCTCGCGCACGTCGTGGGTGTAGAGGATCAGCCAGGCGCGCCGGGCAGCCGCCTGGGCTAGCCAACGCTGGGCGGTCCGTTCGCCTCCCGGTCCCTCGATCCCCACCGCAGGCGCCTGGTTTAGGTCCGCGCCCCGGCCGATCAGCCCGTGATGGAGCGCCCTCGAGAGTGCGAAGCGGGCGCCCAGTACCCGCTTGGCGGCGATGGTCAGGTCGCCATAGGGAAAGGCGAAGGTCACGGGCGCGGCCAGGCCCCACGCCGCCAGTGCGGCGCAGTTGCGCTCGACGTCGGCGTCGATTTCCGCGGCGCTGCTTCGCCCGCAGTCCAGGTGGGAGAATGTGTGGCAGGCGATCTCGTGTCCGGATTCGGCCAGCCGCGCGGCGGCGGCGGGCGCGAGGATCGGACCGCTGGGGCTATCCTGCCCGGCCAGGCTCGCGGCGATGAAATAGGTCCCGCGCAGGCCGAGCCCCTCCAGAATCCGCGCGCCGGCTTGCGCCGCTGTGGCCGGGGCGTCATCGAAGGTGAAGGAAACCATGGGGCGCGTCGGGGCCCCAGCCGCGCGCCGTGCGACGAGGCGCGCCGCCCTTCGCCTCAGCTTGCCCGCCAGCGAGCGGTCGACCTTGTAGGTCCCGGCCATCAGATGGTCTCGGCGTAGAGGGCGGCTCGATAGAGCCTCAGGGCGAGGGCGCGCAAGGTCGCAGGCGGGATATCGGAAACGGCGGCCGCCTTCAGCCACGGGCGCCAGAGCCGGCGAAGCGGGAAGGCCTTCAGAAACCGCGCGGCCTTGTAGAGCGGGTAGGTCTGCACCAAGTCCGGATGCGCCGCGGCGAGCCGCCCGAAGTTTGCCGCCGACTGCTCGAACTTGGTCGCCATCGCGCAGGCCGTGTCGAGACCGAGATGGGTGGCGGGAATGTCGACGTGCAGGATCGGATGGGTGCGCACCACGCGCGCGGCCCATTCCACGTCTTCCCAACCCCACCCGCGAAAGCCGTTGTCGAAGGGCGCCGCTTCGAAGACGTCGCGGCGGACCAGCAGGTTGGAGGTGAAGACGTGCTTCTCCGGGGCCCGGCGGCGCACCTCGGGGGGCGCGCAGTCGCCCCGCAGCGCCATCCGGCGGTGCACGGCGTGTGCGGGGTCCAGGGGGGCCTGGTCGAGGGAGAAGCCACCGAACGCGGCCGGCGGCCCTTGGGTGGAGACGAGCGCCAGCCACCGATCCAGGAAGTCGGGGCGGTCCGGCAGCATGTCGGCGTCGAGGAACAGCAGGTTGGAGGCCCGCGCCGCGCGCGCCAGCCGGTTGCGGACACGGGCCCGGCCTTCGTTGGCGGGCAGGGCCAGGAACCTGGCCGGGGCGGCGAGGCGGAGCACCGCGCAGGCGAGCCGGCTTACGAGCTGCGGGTCGCCCGAGCCGTCGTCGATGAGCACGATCTCCACGGGCAGGTCGGGCCTGTCGAGGGCGCCCAGCAGCCTTTGCGGGTCGTCGCGAAAGGAGGGGATGAGGATCGAGAGCGCCGGCCTGGCGGCGGCCCAGGCGGGGCTCTCGAAGGCGGTCGGCGCGGGGGCAGACTCGCGGCCGGCGCTGGTCGCCATCAGCGCACCGCCTTGCCGTCGGCGAAGATGCAAGGAATCGTCAGGGCCATGATCGTCAGGTCGAGGAGCAGCGACTGGCGTTCGATGTATTCAATGTCCAGCGCCACCCGGCGGCGGATCTTGTCCGGGGTTTCCACCGGCCCACGGGAGCCGTTGACGGCCGCCCAGCCGGTCATGCCGGGCTTCAACCGGTGGCGGTGCGCATAGCCCGCCACCAGCTTGGCGCTCTCGCTCGATCCGGTTCGCATTCCCACCGCGTGTGGACGCGGGCCCACCAGCGACATTTCTCCCTTCAGCACGTTGAAGAGCTGCGGCAGCTCGTCAAGGCTGGTGGGACGAATGATGCGCCCCACCCGGGTCACCCGGTCGTCGCCCGGACCCACCTGGCGGTGTGCGGCCGCGTCAGCGCGGTCGGCCCGCATGGAACGGAACTTCCAGACCAGGATCTCCTCGTTGTTGAAGCCATGACGGCGCTGGCGGAAGAACACCGGGCCGGGGCTGTCGAGCTTGATCGCCAGGGCGATCGCCCCCATCAGCGGCATAGCGAGGAGCAGCGCAACGCTTCCGATGACGAGATCCTCGACGCGCTTGACGAGGGCGCGCCGCTCGTCGCTGGGGCCGCCCGAAACCGGGGCGAGGGGGGCGTCGGCGATCCGCGAGAGGGCGGAGGCGCGTCCGGCGGGGCCCTGGTCGATGAACAGCATCACCTCGTTGGGCAGCGCCGACAGGCGCTCGACCAGCTGGCGGATCCGCGCCTGGGCGATGGACGGTACGGTGATCACCACTCGGTCGACATAGGGACCGATGCGATGGCGCAACAAGGCGGCGGTGTCGCCGAGCACCGGCACGCCCTGAACGCTGGGCGGAATCCGGCCGACCCGATCGTCGAAAACGCCCACCACGTTGGCCTCGCGGCTCTTCAGCGCCGCGGCGATCAGCCGCTCGGCGTTGGCGGTGGCCCCCACGACGACGATGTTCGGCGTGAGCCGACCCCTGGCGCGCCAGCCCCGAACGACCCTCCACCAGCCGGGATGGAGCAGGCAAAGGGCCGCGAAGCTCGCGGCCAGCCAGAGGCCAAACGCGCGCCAGCCGACCTCGATGGGGCTGAAGCCGCTGAGGAGGATCCCGAGCGCCACCGCCGCGAGCCCCAGGCCCGCGCCGATCCTGGCGAGATGGCGCGCCAGGCCCTCGCTTTGGGAGAAGCTGTAGGCGCCGACGGCCGAAAGGCTCCAGTGCAGCGCGAGCGCGCCCACCGCGAAGGGGACGACCGAGGTCGTCGCGATCGCGCCGGCGCCGAGCCGGGCGCCGGCCAAGGCGATGGCGGCCAGGGCGGCGAGGTCGGCGAGCCGGAAGATCATTCCGAGCGTCCAGCCATTGAGGCGCGAGCGCGTGGGCGTGAGGGCCGGCGGGCGCATGGGACCGCGGCGCTCGCCGAGACGCTCGACCGGGGCGGCCGGCGCGAGCGCCGTCGCATCGCGCGTCTCGACCTGAGACGGATCGTCGAACTGTCGAAGGGGCAGGTGCGTCACGGCGCGCCCGGAGCAAGAGTCGGGCCGGCGTCGGACGGCGAGCCAGATTGCACAGGCCGGACGAACAGGCTATCGACGGCCCGGCCGAAATGGGGTGACGTGGCCGAGAGGCTGAAGGCGGCGGTTTGCTAAACCGTTATACGGTGTAAAGCCGTATCGAGGGTTCGAATCCCTCCGTCACCGCCATCACTCGTCGCCAAGGTGCTGAACCAATTAACCTTTTTCGACGAGCTTGATGCTCCGGCCCTGCTGGTCCTTGCGCCACCACACGCCGGCGGCGTCGATGGGCTCGATCGCCGGAGTCAGCCCCCGCCGGCCG
>JAFBAO010000104.1 GCA_019247715.1 Caulobacteraceae bacterium | reverse complement strand
GCGGCCTGATGGAGATCGGCCGCCGCCCCTTGGGTGGCCTGCCGCTGCCGCGCTGAGGCTCGATTCGGAGGATGGGCGGATGGGTGCTAGGGTCGCCCCGCAGCCGGTGTACACCCTCCCGGCGTGGGGCTAGAGGGGACTGGGATGACCGCGCTCGCTGATATTCCGCTCAAGACCATCCGTGGCGTGGCGACCTCGCTGCGGGACTATGCGGGCAAGGTGCTGCTGGTGGTGAACGTCGCCTCCAAATGCGGGCTCACGCCCCAGTACGAGGGCCTGGAGAAGCTCTATCAGTCCCGCAAGGGCGAGGGGCTGGTGGTGCTGGGCTTCCCGGCCAACAATTTCCGCGAGCAGGAGCCGGGGACCAACAGCGAGATCGCCCAGTTCTGCAGCACCACCTACGGCGTCGACTTCCCGCTGTTCGAGAAGATCGACGTGGTGGGGCCCGGCCAGCACCCGCTCTATGCGGCCCTGACCACGGCCAAGCCCAAGGCCGAGCGGGACGACGGCATGCGCAAGCGCCTGGAGGGCTTCGGCATCAAGACCGGCGGGCCGGGCGAGGTGCTGTGGAACTTCGAGAAGTTCGTGGTCGGCCGCAACGGCGAGGTGGTGGCCCGCTTCTCGCCCGACGTCGCCCCCGACGACGCCGGCCTTACCGAGGCGCTGGACAAGGCCCTGGCGAACTGAGCCCGCGCGGCCCCCCTCGGGGCTCAGGTGATGTGGTGGGCGCTGGTGGGGTCGCTCGCCGGAAAGCTTTCCTCGATGCCCTCGTCGAGGCGCGCTTCCTCGCGGTCCTCGCTCTTGGCCTCCTTCTCGGCCAGCTGGTCAGGCTTCTCGTCCTTGGCGATGGCCGGGGCGGGCTTGGCGTGGGGCGCGTCGGGGCGGTGGTCCGCGCGGCGAGGCGTCCCCTCGGGGGCCGCGTCGGCCATGGCGCCGCCGGCGCCGTCGGTGAAGTGCCTGGCCTCTTCGGGCCGTTTTTCCTTGGTCATGATGTCGTTTCCTCGTGAAGGGCCCTCTAGTGTGGTGAATTTTGAAATTCGCTCGATTGATAAGGCGGACGTCGAAGCGAACTTCAAATTCGTAAACCAGACTAGATTCAAAGTCTTGGCAGTGTCCTTAGCGAGTCCGAAGTTCGCTCGGCGCCCGTCCCATCCACTGGCGAGCTTCGGACTCGGGACACTAGAACGGCTCAGGCCTGGCTAGGTTCAGGGCGACGATCGGCTCGTCTATAAGACCCGCATGAGCGATTTCCTCTCCGAGCTGAGGGCGGCGCTGGGCGCGGACGCGGTGGCGGAGGGCAAGGCGGCCGAGGCGCTGGCGCAAAGCCGCTGGCAGAGGCTCGGCCGGCCACTCGCCGTCGTGCGCCCGAGGTCCACCGCCGAGGTCTCGACGATCCTGCGCCTCGCCCATGCCGCCGGCCAGCCGGTGACCGCCTGGGGCGGCAGGACCGGCCTCGTGGAAGGGGCGCAGGCGGACGGCGCCCTGGCGCTCTCGCTGGAGCGGATGGACCGCATCCTCGAGGTCGATCCGGCCGGCGGAACCATGACGGTGGAGGCAGGCTGCATCCTGCAGAGCGCCTGCGAGGCGGCGGAGGCGAAGGGCTGCCAGTTCCCCCTGGACCTCGGGGCGCGCGGCTCGGCCACCATCGGCGGCAATATCGCCACCAACGCCGGAGGAAACCGGGTCATCCGCTTCGGGATGATGCGCGACATGGTGCTGGGGCTGGAGGCGGTGCTGGCGGACGGAACCGTGGTCTCGTCGATGAACCGGCTGATCAAGAACAACGCCGGCTACGACCTCAAGCAGCTGTTCATCGGGACCGAGGGGACGCTGGGGGTGGTGACCCGCGCGGTGCTGCGCCTGCGCGCGCTGCCCGCCAGCCAGGACACCGCCTTCCTGGCGGTGGACGCCTTCGAGAAGCTGCCGCGGCTGCTGCGCCGCCTGGAACAGGGCCTCGGCGGCGCGCTCTCGGCCTTCGAGGTGCTGTGGGCCGATTTCTACCAGCTGGTCACCAGCGCGCCGGCGACGAACCGGCCGGTCCTGCCATGGGGCCATCCCTACTACGTGCTGACGGAGTCGCTCGGAGGCGATCGGGAAGCCGACGCCGAGCGCTTCCTCCGGGTGCTGACGGAGGCGCTGGAGACCGGCGAGATCGCCGACGCGGCGATCGCCAAGTCTCAGGCCGAGCGCGACGAGATGTGGGCCCTGCGCGACGACGTCGGCCAGACCTCGCGCCACCGGCCGATCTACACCTTCGACGTCAGCCTCGGGATCGCCGACATGGAGGCCTATGTGGCGGCGGTCCGCGCCAGCCTCGCCGAGCGCTGGCCCGCCTTCACCCTGATGGTGTTCGGCCACCTGGGCGACGGCAACCTGCACCTGATCGCCGGGGTCGGGGCGGGCGGCCCCGAGGTCCGCCGGGCGGTGGAGGAGCGCATCTACCGGCCGCTGGCGGCGATCGGCGGCTCGATCTCGGCCGAGCACGGCGTCGGCCTCCAGAAGCGCGATTTCCTGGCCCTGTCACGCTCGGCCGAGGAGATCGCCCTGATGCGGACGCTGAAGCGGGCGCTGGACCCCCGCGGCATCCTCAACCCGGGCAAGATCTTCGAGGCCTGAAGCCCGGCGCCTAAGCGGCCAGCCCGAACTGCCTCGCCAGCGAAGCCGGGACGGGGATTTCCATGTCGAGAAGCTGCTGGGCCTTGCCCTTGGCGAGCGCATCGAGGCGCAGGGTCGCCATCTGCCCCCCGCCCAGCGACTGGCGAAGGTGGAAGTTGAGCGCGTCGAGGGCCGGAAGCTCATACCGACGCACGTCCGGCGCGCCGACGCCCTCGAATTCGTGGGCGAAGAACTTCGCCAGCGCCGCTTCGGTGAGGGCGGCGCGGATATAGGGCATGAACTGCGGCTGGCGGGCGATGACGCCGATGTTGAAGGCGTCGCCCTTGTCGCCGGAACGGGCCCAGGCGAGCGAGATCAGCGGGACCATCGTCGCCTCCTCCCCGGACGGCGTCGCCACCGGCCCCGGCGCGATCGGCGCCGGCGTGGAGGCCGCCTGGACCGGCGCCGGCTCGGAGACGAAACGGCGGCCCTCGAGGTCGACCGTGGCGGGCGCCTCGGGCCGTTCCAGCAGGAACGAGAAGACCTTCACCACCGGCGCTGGCGCGGGCCGCGCGCCGAACCAGCCGGTGGTGCCGACCGACATCGAAGTGCTGGGCGATTCCATCTCGCGCATGAAGACGTCGAGCGCGGAACGGTCGTCGTGCTCCACGCCGATCTTGCAGACCACCTCGCGCACGCTCCGGGTCCGCGCCTGGGCGCCATAGGTCGCCTCCGCGCCCAGCGGTTCGATCCGCTTGGCCCGGAAGGGCGGGAGCTGGCGGGCCCGCAGGAGCTCCTCCACCCGCTGGATCACAGCGCCGGCTTGGCGCTCGGCCTTGCGGGCGGCGTCGCGGCCCAGCACCGGCATCACGGAGATGACTCGCCAGCCGTCCTGATAGGTGAGGCAGACCTTGTAGCTGCCGGACGGCGGGCGCCCCTTTGCGCCGGCGACGCGCACACGGCCCTCGCCCGCCGCTTCGACCCGGACCTGGCTGAAGTCGCAGGCGACATCCGGCAACAGGTAGTTCTGCGGGTCGTCGATCTCGTAAAGGATCTGCTCGGCGACAGTGGCTGGGACGCACAGCCCGCCCGTGCCCGCCGGCTTGGAGACGACGAAGCTCCCGTCGGCGGCGCACTCGGCGATCGGGTAGCCGATGTGGGCCCAATCCTCGACCTCTTCCCAGTCGGTGAAGAGACCGCCCGTGGCCTGGGCGCCGCATTCCAGCACGTGCCCGCAAAGCGAGCCGGCCGAGAGCCGGTCCCAGTCGTCCCAGGCCCACCCGAACGCGTGCGCAAGCGGCCCCAGGACCAGGGCCGAGTCCACCACCCGTCCGGTGATCACCACATCGGCGCCGGCGGCCAGGGCGTCGGCGATCGGCTTGGCGCCGAAGTAGGCGTTGACGCTGAGCACGTCCTTCGGCGGCGGCGCCTTGCCGCCTGAGAACATCTCCCGCGCCTCGGCGAACTCGGCGGCGCGCCCGCGCAGGTCGTCGCCCTCGACGATGGCGATCTTGAAGCTGAGGCCCGCCTCGGCGGCCAGCGCCTCCATCCGCGCCCGGCAGCCGGCGGGATTGAGGCCGCCCGCGTTGGTGACCAACTTCACTCCGCCGGCTTTCAGGGCCCGCAGATTGTCCTTCCAGACCCAGTCGGTGAAGTCGCGCGCGTAGCCGCCCTCGGGGTGCTTGGCCTGCGAGCGGGCCAGCAGCGACATGGTCAACTCGGCCAGGTAGTCGAGCACCAGATAGTCGAGGGGCCCGCTCGCCAGCAGCTGGGGCGCAGCGATCTGGCTGTCGCCGAGGAATCCTCCGGCGCCGCCGATGCGGACGGTTCTGACCATGACATCTCCTTCTGGCGCAGGTAAGACAACCTTCCGGTCGCGATGACAAGCCGTCCGGAGGACGGCGCCCGCCACAGGGCCGCGCCGGCGCCGCCGTTCTGCGGCGAAAAATCCGCGGCCCGTCCCGCCGCGCTTGGCTCTGTGCCGCTGCCCGTGGCAAAGCTTGTTGCGCTCGCGGGCCGGAGGCCGCCTCTTTGAAGAAACTGCTGCGCTCGGCGCCTGCTCAGGCCTTCCTGGCCCGCCTCGCCACGCTCTGGATCGGCTTGACCCTCGCCAGCATGCGCTGGCGGTTCGAGAACCTGGCCGGCGCGGAGGCTTTTTGCGCCAGGGAGGGAGGCGGGATCGCCTGTTTCTGGCACGGCCGGATCTTCCACGGGGTCGTCTGCCGCCGGATCCTGAAGACAAAGCCGACCCGGGTGCTGATCTCGCTGTCGCGGGACGGCGAGTTCATCGCGCGCGCCGTGACGCCGCTCGGATTCCCACCGATCCGAGGTTCGAGCGCTCGGTCGGCGAGAGCCTCCGCCAAGGGCGGCGCCGCCGCCTTCATCGAGGCCGCCCGCTTCATCCGGAGCGGGGGGGTCGTGGCCATCACCCCGGACGGTCCGCGCGGGCCGGTCCATGTGCTGCCGAAGGGACCGGTGCAGCTGGCGAGGACCGCCCGCGAGCCGGTCATGCTGTTCGGCCTGGCCGCGCGCCCGGCGATCAACCTGAACACCTGGGACCGGACGCAGATACCGCTTCCCTTCGCTCGCGGCTGCGTCATCTTCGTGGGACCCTTGCCCGCGCCCCCGAGCGACGCCAGCGACGAGGCGATGGAGAGCATTCGCCGAGACTGGGAGGCTCAGCTCGTCGCCGCCCAGGACCGGGCGGAAGCCGTCCTGGCCGGCCGGGCGCCCGCGCCAGCGCCCAGGCCCTCCCCGGCCCCCGACCGCGTGGGCGCCTGACGGCGCGCCCGCTCATTCCGCGCCGCCGACCGTCAAACCTTCAGCCGATGCGGCCCGCTTCTGCTCCGCCTCGGGGACGCCGAGGACCGACGGGGTCAGCGGGCGGCCGGTGGCTTCGGCGACCAGTTCGGCGGTCCGTTCTTCGACGGCGGCCTCGAGCCTGGCCATAAAGGCTTCCCGCCCGAGCTCGGCGCTGATCGGCTCGAGGAACTCCAGCACCGCCCGGCCGGGGCGCTTGGTCCAGGCTTCCTGAGGCCAGAAGAGACCGAGGCTGCAAGCGGCTGGAACCACCGGCAGGCCAAAGTCGCGGGCCATGTGATAGACGCCCGTCCGGTAGCGGTAGCGCACCCCGACCGGCGCCAGATGGCCCTCCGGGTAGATCAGAATCTTGCGCCCCTCGGCGTGCGCCTTGGCGGCGCTCTCGGCCAGCGCCTGGCGCGCTTCCGGCCCGCCGCAGTTGTCGACGACGATCGCGCCCAGCTTCTTGAGCAGCCCCTTGAAGAGCGGGAACCGTTCCAGGTGGTCGCCGGTCACGAAGGCGATGTCGTCGAACTGGGCGTAGGCGCAAAAGCCGTCGCCGTAGGAGGCGTGCTTGGGAGCGAGGATGAACGCACCCTCCGGCAGATGCTCGCGGCCGCGCACTTCGATCTCGATGCCCGCGATCGCCCGCATCGACCACACCATCCGCCGCACGTAGGCGCGGATCACCCGGCGCACCGGTTCGGGGCCTGGGCGAAGCGCCGCGGCGGCGGCGCGCAGGGTGTAGCCGAAGGAGATCACCCAGAAGGCGATGTTGAAGGCGAAGCTGCGCATGGGGGTCAGGGCGCCGAGGCGCCTCCTTTCTGGCGAGCCGCCGCGATCGCCTCGCCGACCCGGGCGAGGGCGGCTTGGGCGGGCGCGGTTTCGCCCAGGAGGTCGAAGGTCTTGTAGAGCGAGAAGGCGCAGTGGCCGTGCACGGTGGCGACCAGCGAGCGGGCGAGCGCCGCGGTCTGCTGCGGGTCCGCCGCGGGCAGCACGGCGGCGATCTCGGCCGCCGCGATCCCCAACAGGTCGGCCACCAGATCCTGGTACCATCGCGGCGCGGCGGCGCCGTCCCCCAGGTGGTGTTCGTAGATGGCGATCCAGGTCTTGGGGTTCTGGGCGGCGAACTCGAAGTAGCCGCGGATGAGGGCGGCGATGCGGTCGCCCTGGGCTTCGGCGAGGCGCCGGCGAAAGTCCGCGGTCCAGAGCCTAAGGGTCCGGGCGTTGATGGCCAGGATCAGGCCGTCCAGGCTGCCGAACACGTTGTAGAGGGTGCCGATGGAGTAGCCGACGCGCTTGGCGACCTCCCGCGCGGAGAAATGCGCCAGGCCGACCTCGGCGAGCTGCCGGCGGCCCTCGTCCACGAAAAGCGCCTCCAGCTCGCTGCGCGTATGATCCGACCGACGTCCCATGGGCCTTCAAATGAGCGGTGCTCAAAACAATATTGAGCATTGCTCAGTTAATGTCAAGCGGCGACGGCGTTGATGGTCGTATGGGCTATCCGGACGGCCGGACGGCCCCGGGTCCGGGAGCTCAGCGGCGCGCGCGCTCCAGCACCTGCGGATTGACGACATCCTTGGGCGCGCCGGCCGCGAAGGCGGCGATGGCGTCCGGCATGCCGGCGTAGAAGATCTTGAAGGTGTCGTGGGTGACGTAGCCGAGGTGCGGGGTGAGGGTCACGTTGTCCATCGACCTGAAGGGATGGCCGGCAGGGAGCGGCTCCTCATCGAAGGTGTCGAGGCCGGCGCCGGCGATCCGGCCTTGCTTGAGGGTGGCGATCAGGGCGCCTTCGTCCACGATCGGCCCGCGCGAGGTGTTGATGAGGTAGGCCTTGGGCTTCATCAGTCCGAGCTCTCGGGCGCCGACGAGCCCCCGGCTGCGCTCGCTCAGCACCAGGTGGACCGAGAGGATGTCCGCCTCGCGGAAAAGCCCGTCCTTGTCCACCCACCGCGCGCCCCCCGCCTCGGCCGCTTCCGGCGTCAGGTTCTGGCTCCAGGCGATCACCTGCATGCCGAAGGCCTGCGCATAGCGCGCCATCCGCTTGCCGATGTTGCCGAGCCCGAGCAGGCCCAGCGTCCGCCCTTCCAGCACCATCCCCATGGAATTCTGCCAGCCGCCCTCGCGCAGGCGCCGATCCTCGCTGGCGATGTGGCGGACCGTGGCGATCATCAGGCCCCAGGTGAGCTCGGGGGTGGCCGCGCCGATCTTGGCCAGCTCCGGACCCGGCCCCGCGAAGGGCGTCCGGCAGACCACGACCCCGTGCTCGGTGGCCGCCTCGAGATCGAGATTGGCGAGCCGCACGCCCACCATCATGATCAACTTCAGGTTCGGCAGGCGCTCGATGAGGCGCCTCGGCAGCGCCATCCGCTCACGCATCGTGCAAAGGACGTCGAAGGGCGCCAGCTCGCGGGCCGCCTCCTCCAAGGTCAGATGCCGGTCGAAGGCGGTCACCTTCGAACCTGCCGGCAGGCGCGACCAATCGGCGGACTCCAGGGCTACGTTGACGTAGTCGTCGAGGATGGCGACGTTGAGCATGGCTTGTTCCTCTCTGTCGGCCTCGAAAACCTAGAACCACTTGAACGAGGGCTCCAGACCCCCGACCTGCGAACCGGGAGAGGCAAGGAGCAAGGACCATGGCCACCAAGCTCGCATTCGGCAGTCCGGACTTCGCGCAGCAGCATCTGGAGCTTTACCTCAAGACCGACGGCGCCGAGGGACATGTGGCCGATTTTCGGCCCATCGGCGGCCTGGAAGAGACTCCCTGCCTGCTGCTGAAGACCACCGGCCGTCGCACCGGCAAGCCGAGCCTTCTGCCACTGATCTACGGCAAGGAGGGGAAGGACTTTGTCATCGTGGCCTCCAAGGGCGGGGCGCCGGAGAATCCGGGCTGGTTCCTCAACCTGCAGGCCAGCCCCGAGGTGGAGTTCCAGGTGGCGGCCAAGAAGTACAAGGGGGTGGCGCGGGTCACGAAGGGCGACGAGCGGGCGCGTCTCTTCGCAATGATGGACGTCGTCTACCCGCCCTACACGAGCTACCAGGCCAAGACGACCCGCGAGATCCCGGTGGTGGTGCTGGAGCCGAGGCAGGAAATCCCCCGCCTTTAGCGCGGCATCGTCGGACGCTAGTGTGGTGGATCAGAAGTTCGCCCCATTGTCGCGGCGGGCGCTGTGGCGAACTTCTGATAAACCACACTAGAAACATATAGTTGGCTAGTGTCCTTATGGATTCCGAAGTTCGACCGGAGGCGCCGCTCACGCTAGCGAACTTCGGAATCGGGACGCTAGCGCTCCACCTCATAGCCGGCCGCGCGCCAGGCTTTCAGGCCGCCGTCGAGGGCGGCCGCGCGGGTGTAGCCCAGTTGGCGCAAGGTGGCGGCCGCGAGGGTCGAGATCTTGCCGAACTCGCAGCAGGTGACGATCCGCGCCGTCGGGTCGGGCAGCTCGCCGTCGACCCGCAGCTCCAGTTGGCCCCGGGGGATGTGGCGGGCGCCGGGAATACGGCCCGCCTCGAAGGCGTCCTTCTCGCGCACGTCCACGACCACCACGTCGCCGCTGTTGCCGCCGATGCGGGTGCGCAGCTCCGCCATCGACATGAAGGGCGTGCGGGCGGCGGCCTCGGCGAGCAGCTGATCCACGGTCTTGCCGCCGCTCATGTTGGTCCTGAGCGCCTCGGTGAGATGGGTGGGGGCCGAGAGGTCGAGCGACTTCATCATCTGCACGAACTCGGCCCGCTCCTTCTTCTGGAGCCGGGGATTGTCGGCGACCTCCGCCCCGATCGTGGAGTGGCTGCGGCCCTTGTAGTCGTGGGCCGGAAAGACCAGTAGCGACGGCTCGAGCTTCAGGAGCCGCTCGAACAGGCTCTCATAGAGGGCGTGAGGATCGCCGGTCGGCAGGTCGGTGCGGCCGGTCCCGCCGATGAGCAGGGTGTCGCCGGTGAACACCCGATCGTCCATGACGAGGCACATGGAATCGCGGGTGTGGCCGGGCGTGTGCAGCGCCTTGAGCTTGAGGGCGCCGGCGATCAGCAAGTCGCCGTCGTCGAGCCGCATGTCCGCAAACGGCGCGGCGCTCGCCCGATGCATCACCACCGGCGCCTCCAGGGTCCTGCCGAGCTCGCGGCTGGCCGAGAAGTGATCGGCGTGGGTGTGGGTGTCCACGACGTAGCGGGCGCGCAGGCCGTGCTGGCCGAGCAGGCCGCGGTAGCGGTCGATCTGGCTGAACTCGGGATCGATCAGCACCGCCCCCCGCGTCTCCTCGCACCCCAGGAGGTAGGACTGGCATCCGCCGCTGGCGATCTGCTCGAAGATCATGGTGGCCTCCCCGCGGCCGTCGACCAGGCGCGAGGCTGGCGCGCGTGACCAACTTAGGCAAGAGGCGAAGCGCCCAAGCCGGTCCTCCCCCCGGATGTGACCCGACCCCTCGTGGCGACGACGCATCGATTGCCCGACCGCAACAAAGATGGCTAAGGGGAGGCTTGGCCGCAGAGACCGACATCGAGGCGCAGGGCCCCGCGACGGAGTCGATCCTCGCGCCGCTCAAGCACGGCGTCTTCCGGCGCATCTGGACCGCCAGTCTGGGGACCAACTTCGGCTCTCTGATACAGAGCGTCGGCGCCGCCTGGGCAATGACGGAGCTCAGCAGTTCGGCCGGCGACGTGGCGCTGGTCCAGACCGCCTCCTTCACCCCGACCCTGCTGCTTTCCTTGATCGCCGGGGCGCTGGCCGACATGTACGACCGCCGCGTCGTCGGTCTGGTGGCGGTCATCATCTCCATCACCGGCGCCGTGGGCCTGACCACCCTCGCCTTCCTGAAACTTCTCAATCCAGCCACCCTCCTGAGCTTTTGTTTCATCGTCGGCACCGGCAGCGCCCTGTTCGGTCCGGCGTGGGCGGCGTCGGTGCGCGAACAGGTGCCGCCGGCGCTGCTGCCGCAGGCGATCTCGCTGAACTCGATCAGCTACAACATCGCCCGCAGCTTCGCCCCGGCGATCGGCGGCGCCCTGGTGGCGGCGGCCGGCGCGGCGGCCGCGTTCGTGACCAATTGCGTGCTCTACCTGCCGATGCTGCTGGTGCTGGCGACCTGGAGACGCAAGGCCGAGGTGCCGCGCCTGCCGCCCGAGAGCCTCGGCCGGGCGATGATCTCGGGCGTGCGTTTCGTGAGCCACTCGCCGCCGATCCGCACGGTCATTTTCCGCACCCTGCTGCTGGGCATGGTCGGCGGCGCTGTCTCGGCCATGATGCCGCTGGTGGCGCGCGACCTGATCGGCGGCAAGGCGCTGACCTACGGCCTGCTGCTGGGCGCCTTCGGCGGCGGGGCGGTGCTGGGCGCCCTCACCATGTCGGCGTTCCGGGCCCGCTTCGTGAACGAGCGGATCGTGGTCGTCTGCATGCTGATGCTTGGCGCCGGCGCGATCATCGTCTCCCAGAGCCGCTTCCTGCCGCTGACGGCGACGGCCCTGCTCTTCAACGGCGCGGCCTGGATGGTGTCGGTGGCTTGCTACAACATCGAGATCCAGCTGGCCGCGCCCCGCTGGGTCTCCGGGCGGACGCTGGCGGCGTTCCAGGCGGCGGTCGCCGGCGGCATTGCGGCCGGGGGCATCGTCTGGGGCCGGGTGGCCCAGGCGCACGGGGTGGCGACCGCGTTGCTGTGCTCCGGGATCGCCATGCTGTTGCTGCCGCTGCTGGGGATCTGGCTGAAGATGCCAGCCGCCGAGGGCGCCGTGGAGGACGCCCCCGCCCTGGCGGACCCCGAGGTCGCCCTGGCCCTGACCGCCCGCAGCGGGCCGATCGTGGTCGAGCTCCACTACCGGGTGGACCCCGCCGAGGCGCGGCTCTTCTACCTGGCGAGCCTGGACGTGCAGCGCACCCGCGAACGCAACGGCGGCTACGGCTGGTCGATCTCCCGCGACATCGCCGATCCCACCCTCTGGATCGAGCGCTTCCACTGCCCGACCTGGCACGACTACCTGCGCCAGCGCAGCCGAGCCACACAGGCCGAACGCGACCTGCAGCAGAAGATGCGCGAATTCCACCTCGGTCCGGAGCCGGTGCTCATCCGCAGGATGCTGGACCGCCCGCTGGGCTCGGTCCGCTGGCGCGAGGACACCCCGGACGTGATGCCCAACGCGACCTCGCCTCTGCTCACGCCCGGCGCGCCCCTGATCTCTCCCGGGGTGCGCCCGCCCAACTGAGCCGCGGGCTGGCGCCGCCCTCGCCTGGCTCGCCCGATTGTCGTATCGCTGCGGCGACGACGCCATCGGCAGGGAGGAAAAGCCGCAACATGAGGATGCACCTTCTGTCAGGCGGACGCCTCGTCTCGCCTCGCCGGTTCTATTTCGAAGACGCTCCGAAGGGCTCGACAATCGAGCTGCCGGTCTCTTGCGCCCTGATCAAGCACAAGCAGGGCAACGTGCTCTTCGACACCGGATGCCACCCGGACGCGGTCGCCCATGGCGAGGCTCGCTGGGGCGCCCTCGTCAAGGTTGCGACGCCGATCTTTCGTCCCGAAGACACGGTGGCCCACCAACTGCCCAAGGCCGGCCTCACCCCCGCGGACATCGACGTGGTGGTCTGCTCGCACCTTCACATGGACCATTGCGGCTGCAACGCCTTCTTCCCCAGGGCGGTGGTGATCTGCCACGCCAAGGAGCTGGCCGCGGCCAGCGCGCCGGACGCCGAGGACCGCGGCTACGTGCGGGCGGAATGGGACTATGGGGCGACGTTCGAGACCGTCGAGGGCGAGCGCGACCTCTTCGGCGACCGGCGCCTGACCCTCATCCCCACGCCCGGCCACACGGCCGGATCGCTGATCGCCCACGTGGTCCTCGACCGCGACGGGGCCTTCGTGATCACCTCCGACACGGTGGCCGTCCGCGAGAGCCTCGAAGCGCGCACGGTCCCGCGCATCAACTTCGACGCCGACCTCACCTTGAAGGCCTACGACGAGATCGAGCGGCTCCAGAAGGACGGCGCCGAAGTGATCTTCAGCCACGACGACACGCAGTGGCGGACGCTCCGCACCGGCGAAGCCTTCTACGAATAGGTCGCGCGTCCGGCGCCGGCCCGGCTCTAGCCCTTGGCCTCGACCTTCGGCCAGTTCACCTTCCGCGGCCCCCTGAGGCGGCGGCGGGCTGCTTCCTCGGCGGCGAGGGCGACGTCGAACGAAGCCCCTTCCGACCGGCTCATCACCTCGATCTGCAGCAGCACCGACTCCTCGCTGCAGGACATCATGCCCTCGGCAAGCTCCAGGCAGCGGGGAAGCAGCCGTTCAGGCGTGGTGAGCTCGTTGACCAGGCCCCACTCGTAGGCGGTCCGCGCATCGATGAACTCGCCGGTGAGCGAGAGTTGGCGCGCGCGGCGGACCCCGACGGCGCTCGGCAACAGGGCGCTGAGACCCCAGCCGGGGAACAGCCCGCGCCTGGCGTGGGTGTCGGCGAACCGGGAGCGGTCGGAGGCGATGATGAAGCTGCAGGAGAGCGTCAGCTCCAGCGCGCCGGTGACGCAGATCCCGTCCACCGCCGCGATCAGAGGCTTGGCCATCGCGCGGGCCGCCTCGGCGGGATTGGGGCGGAAGTTGCCCCCGCCGCCCCCGGCGATCATTTCCTTGAGATCGACGCCGGCGCTGAACACCCCGTGGGCGCCGGTGATGATCACCACCTTGATCTCCGGATCGGCGTCGGCTTCCCGCGTCATGCGGGCGAAGGCCTTGCGCAGCTCCAGCGACATGGCGTTGCGCACCTGAGGTCTGTTGATCACGAGGATCCGCACCGCGCCGCGGGTGGCGGCGACCAAAGGCTCCTCCGAACCGCCCAGAAGCTGGTCGGGGATCAGCTCGATCATGCTCATCACGTCCTCCTCGCGCCCGACCTCTATATTGACTTCCGGAGCCGGCGCCACTGTAGCTTCGCGGGCCGATGGAGGAAGCGCCGGCCGAACGGGGAGCGCGGTCGCGCTCGATGAGGACTTGTCGATGACCGAAGCCACCGCCGCCGAGCGCCGCACCGTCCTGCCCTGCATCAAGATCGACGAGCGCGGCCAGGCCTATGTCGAAGCGCGTCGCTGCAGCGCCTGCGAGGCCGTCGTCACCTCGCAGCCGGTGGCCTGTCCCTCCTGCGGCGCCCGCAACACCCTGAGGCCGTTCAGGGCCAGCGAACGGGGCGTGCTGCACAGCTACTCGATCGTCTTCCGCTCGTTCCCGGGGGTGGAGACGCCGTTCATTTCGGCGATCGTGGACCTCGATGACGGGGTGACGCTGAAAGGCGTGGTGCGCGGCGTGGAGCCGAAGCCCGAGGCGATCAAGTTCGGCATGCCGCTCAGGATGGCGTTCGACGACGCGCTGGGCCGGCGCGACCGCGAGGGCCGCTCCTATGTCAGCTATTTTTTCGAGCCCGCGTGAGGCCAAAAGGAGGTCGGACCAGGGGTGACGTCTACATCGTCGGGATCGACATGCTGAAGTTCAGCAAGGCCGCGGGGGTGGGTCCCGAGGTCCTGGGCGCCGAGGCGGCGCTCAACGCCATGGACGAGGCGCAGGTCTCCATCAAGGACATCCAGGCCCTCTACGCCGGCAGCGCCTTCAGCGGCGGGATCGCCCAGCGGCTGCAGAAGATGATCGGCCAGACCGGCATTCCCTCGGCGAGCGTCTCCAACGCCTGCGCCACCGGCGCCACCGCCTTCCGGGAGGCGATGTTCAACATACTGGCCGGCGATTCCGAGATCACGCTGGCGGTGGGCTGCGAGGTGATGCCCCGCGGCCTTCTGGGCGGGGCGGCCGACAACGGCGTCTCCGCCGAGGGTCTGATCGGCTCGGCCAGCATGCCGGCGGTGTTCGCCGAGTCGGGCCAGGAGCACGCCGCCAAGTACGGCACCACCTTCGCGCAGTTCGCCAAGGTGAGCGTCAAGAACCACCACCACTCCACCTTCAATCCCAAGGCGATCTACCAAAAGGAGACGCCGCTCGAGGAAGTGATGGGCGCGGAGATGATCGCCTACCCGAACACCAAGCTCATGTGCTCGGTGAACGTCGACGGCGCGGCCGCCGCGGTGGTGATGAGCGAGCGCGAGGCGAAGCGCCGGGGTCTGATGAACCGGGCGGTGAAGGTTCGCGCCTCCGCGCTGGCCTCCGACGCCTTCCAGAGGCGCAACCCCACCATGTGGGACGTCAACACCGCCACCCGCATGGCCGCCGACTGGGCCTACGAAAAGGCGGGCCTCGGTCCGGACGATGTGGACCTCGTGGAGCTCCATGATTGCTTCGCCACCGCCGAGCTCCTCCACTACGAGAACCTCAGGCTTTGCGGCCCGGGCGAGGCGGGGAGGATGATCGACACCGGCGAGACGGCCATCGGAGGGCGGATTCCGGTGAACCTGTCGGGCGGCCTGCTGTCCAAAGGCCACCCCATCGCCGCCACCGGCATCGCCAACCTCTACGAGCTCTCGTGCCATCTGCGCGGCGTCGCCGGCGTCCGGCAGGTCCCCGGGGCCCGGATCGGCCTCGCCCACGTGGTGGGGCTGGGCACGGTCTCGGCGGTGCACATCCTGGAAAAGGCCAACTGACGCCGGCGCCAGCCCCCCGGGGGGCCGGCGCCGGCGATTGTCGCCGACGTCCGCCTGTGCCACGAGACGGACCTGACCGCTCAAAATCCGAATTTCAAGCCGAGGCAGCCATGTCATTCCTTCTCGTCGAACAGCGCGGCCACGTCGCCATCGTCACCATCAACCGGCCCGAGGCGCGCAATCCCCTGGGGCAGGAAGGCGACGGCGACGCCTTCACCGAGGTCGTGGCGCGCTTCAACGCCGACAACAACGTGCGCTGCATGATCCTCACCGGCGCCGGCTCGGCCTTCTCGGCGGGCGGCAACGTCAAGGACATGAAGGAGCGCAAGGGCGACTTCGCCGAGACGGCGGTGGAGATCCGCGAACGCTACCGCCGCAACATCCACCGGATCGGCAAGGCCCTGCAGGGCCTCGACATCCCCTCGATCGCGGCGGTGAACGGGCCGGCGATCGGGCTGGGCTGCGACGTGGCCTGCATGACCGACATCCGCATCGCCTCCGAGAAGGCCCGCTTCGGCGTCACTTTCCTGCGCCTCGGCCTGGTGCCGGGCGACGGCGGCGCCTGGCTACTGCCGCGGGTGGTTGGGATGAGCCGCGCCAGCGAGATGCTGTTCAGCGCCAACGTGATCGACGCCCAGACCGCCGCCGCCTGGGGGCTGGTCAACCGGGTGGTCCCCGCCGAGTCGCTGATGGACGAGGCCCTGGCGCTCGCCAACCGGATCTCCGAGCAGCCCCCGCACGCGCTTCGGATCGCCAAGGCGCTCCTGAAGCACGCCCAGTCCACCTCCTACGAGACCCTGCTGGAAATGTCGGCCGCCGCCCAGGCGATCTCCCACCTCACCGAGGACCACGCCGAGGGCGTGAGCGCGCTGCTGGAGAAGCGCACGCCGGTGTTCAAGGGCGCCTGAGCGTCGGTAGGGCGGCGCCACAACCCCTCACCCTCCGGGAGAGGCAAGGTGAGGGCGCTGCATCGAACACCTCTCCTGGAGGGAGAGGGAGGGGCCCATTGCGGAGCAATGGGAGGGTGAGGCGTTACGGCGGCCGTCGCGCCCTAGTCCTGCCGGTAGCGGGCCACCTCGTGGGCGAACATGGCGTCGATTTCGGACACCGCGGGCTTCGGCAAGGTCACCGGAGCCTGGCGGGTCGGCAGCAGGACCACCGCGTTCCCGGGCGAGGTGATGGTGCCGTGCTGGTTCTCGACCCAGACGTCGAGGCTCACCTCGCCGCCCACCTCGGTGAGCTTCTTGTCGGTCACCTTGCCCTTCATCCAGTAGGTGTCGCCTTCGTAGACGAACTTGCGGTGCTGGCAGGAGAGCTTCCAGAGCCAGCCCTCGTCGCCGATCCAGTTGGTGAGGATGTTGGTCAGGAACGTCTCGCGCAGGCCGCCGTAGTCGTAGCTGATCGGGATGCCGAGCTGGTTGGCCCATTCCTTCTCCCAGTGCAGGCGCTGCACGGTGTCCGGGACGTTGAGGGCGTTGGGGGTGAAGAGCCCGGGCACCTTCCGGCGGGTCTTGTAGGAGACTTTGAAGGCGCCGGGCGGGGTGAGCTGCATCCCCCAGCCCACGTGCCAGACGACGATGTCGCTGCGGCGCAGTGGGCCGCGCACGATGGTCGGAATGGATTGCCCCACCGTCACGTCCTCGAAATAGAGGGTGTCGGCCCCGCGGATCGTCTCGGCCTCGTAGGCCGCGTCGATCTCGGCAAGCTGCTCGGGGGTGTAGGGCGAGGGGAGCTCGTATTCCTTCTTCCGCTCGGCCGAGGCGTGCCGTTCGGCCCGGATCCAGGTCCCCCGCCGGATGGCGGTGAGCTCTTCGTTCTGGTTGCGGTAGATGAAGCCCTTGATCTCCGCGACCGTGCGGCCGGAGAACTTGCTGTTGTCGTTCACCTGCACGCCGATCAGGGCGTTGCGCTCCTTCAGCCGGTCGCCGACCTTCAGGGGCCGCCAGTACTCGAACTCCATCACCGCCTGGTAGGAGCCGAGGCCGACCAGCGGGTCGCCCTTCAAAAGCGCCTTGGTCTCCGCCGACAGCGGCGGCGCGTCGCCCTCGCCCATGGTGTAGAGGAA
Source organism: Caulobacteraceae bacterium (assembly GCA_019247715.1). Lineage (GTDB taxonomy): Bacteria > Pseudomonadota > Alphaproteobacteria > Caulobacterales > Caulobacteraceae > Acaudatibacter. Next base: position 67,918 of record JAFBAO010000104.1, on the reverse strand, counting down.
GTTGGGAGGCGCGATGAGGCCGCCCCAACGGGTCTTCTTGCCGTATTCGGGATCGCACCATAGCGGATTGTCGTCGCCGTAGCCGTTGGCGAAGTGCCGCGAGCCGTCCCAGGTGACCTCGAAGTTGTGCGGAACGGTGGCCCGGTTGACCTGGATGCCGATCCGCTTCTTCAGGCGTTCGATGCCCTCGTCGGTGAGGATGCCGTATCCGCCCTTCGGCTTGCCTTGCTCGGCGACATCGTTCATGGCCTTGCCTCCTCTGCGGGCGGGCGCCCGCCCGCTCGCGATGGGGCGCCCCTAGGCCGGGCGCGCTCCCTAATCGTCTAGCGAGGCGCGGAGGGCGTGCGCAACCCCTTCGGCGCGGACCTGGCCGAACTTGACGCGCCGTCCATTCGCGACCATGCGCGGGATCGTGAGACCTTCGGCGGCGAGGACGGACAGGGGAACGGCCGCAGCAGCGCTGCTCGCCGGCGTCGCGCTCGCCCTGACGACGGCGGCCTGCAGCCCCGAGCCGGTCGCGCAGCGTCCGCCGCAGCCCGGAGACGCGGCGGTGGCCAGGATCAATGGCGAGGTGGTGTGGGCCTCGGACGTGAAGCGCGAGGCGGTGGCCGAGGGCTTGATCGGCCCGGGCGACCCGCTCGATCAGACGTCCGACCTCTTCCGCCAGGTGCTCGACGAGGTGATCGACACCAAGGTGCTGGCGGCCGAGGCGGTGAAGCGCAAGCTCGACAAGGACCCGGCCGCCCAACGCCGCCTCGCCGCCGCCCGCGACCGGGCGCTGGAGGATCTGCTGGTGGACAACGTCGTGGGCCAGGCGCTCAGCCCCGAAGCCGAGGCCGCCCTCTACCAGGAGTTCCTGCGCAACCAGACGCCCGCCGAGGAGATCCATCTGCGCCAGATCGTGCTGGCGAGCCAGGCGGAGGCCGAGCAGGTGAAGAAGCTCATCGCCGAGGGTTCGGCCTTCGACGCCCTGGCCATGGAGCGCTCGAGGGACGACGCCACCCGCTTCAAGGGCGGCGACCTCGGGACGACGACCACCGACACCCTTCCCGAGGCCCTCGCCACGGCGGTGAAGGGGGCCAAGGCGGGCCAGGTGGTCGGGCCGGTGCGGCTGGATCAGGGCTGGGCGGTGCTGAAGGTCGACGCCCGCGGTCCGGAGCCGGCCCCCACCTTCGAGAGCGCGCGCCCGCAGATCATCCGGTTCCTCACCTACGATCGGGTGAAGGATCTGGTGCTGAAGCTGCGCAGCCAGGCCAAGATCGCGACCCTGATCGCCCCGCCTCCGGACGTGCCGGGCGCGCCGACCGAACCCGCCTCGGCGCCGCCGCCGGCGTCGGGGGCCCCCGCCCCAGCCGCCAACACCGCCATGACAAAGGCCACGCCATGACCCGCCGCCCTGTGAAGCCCCAACCGCCCGGGCCGGCGGAAATCGTCGGCCAGACGCTCGAACGCGCCCTCGATCCCTTGAGGAGCGCCTGGAAGAGCGCTGCGCTGCGGCGCGCCGACCGCCAGCATCGGCAGTTCGGACCCGAGCCGCCGCCGACCGGGGCGGGCAAGCCCGGCTTGGCGATTTCGCCCAACGCCGTCCCGTTTCCGGACATTTCCCCGGTGGCCGGCGTGGAGGTGGCCGCCGGCCGCGCCGGCCTCTACCGGCACGAGCGCGACGACGTGATCTTGATGGCCTTCGCCGAGGGGACCACCTGCGCGGGCGTCTTCACCCGCCACGGGGTGGGATCGGCGCCGGTGGACTGGTGCAAGCGCCAGCTGGAAGCCACGGGCGGGCGGAACATCAGGGCGCTGGTGGTCAACGCCGGCTGCGCCAATTCCTTCACCGGCAAGCCGGGCGCCGACGCCGCGCGCCGGGTGGCCTCGGCGGTCGCCAAGCGGCTGGACTGCCGCCAGCGCGAGGTCATGCTCGCCTCCACCGGTGTCATCGGCCAGCTCCTGCCCGACGCCAAGATCACCGGCAGGCTGCCCGAGATCGCCCATCGCCTCAGCCCCGTCGGCTGGGCCGAGGCGGCCCGGGGCATCATGACCACCGACACTTTCCCCAAGGGCGCGACCGCAACGGCCGAGATCGACGGCGCTCCCGTGCGGATCGCCGGGATCGCCAAGGGCTCGGGAATGATCGCCCCCGACATGGCCACCATGCTGGCCTTCGTCGCCACCGACGCGGCCATCGCCCCAGCGGCGCTGCAGGCGCTGGCCCAGCTTTACGTCCGCACCAGCTTCAACAGCGTCACGGTCGATGGGGACCGCTCCACCAACGACACCCTGCTGCTCTTCGCCACCGGCCAGGCGGCCGCGCCCCGGATCAGCCGCGCCGGGGACGCGCGGCTCGCCGACTTCCGCGCCAAGCTCGAAGCCGTGCTCCTCGACCTCGCCCTTCAGCTGGTCCGCGATGGCGAGGGCGCGACCAAGTTCGTGAAGATCAGCGTCACCGGGGCGGCCTCGGCGGCCTCGGCCCGCAAGATCGCCCGCACGGTGGCCGAGAGCCCGCTGGTCAAGACCGCCTTCGCCGGCGAGGACGCCAACTGGGGCCGGATCGTCATGGCGGTCGGCCGCGCCGACGAGCCGATCAACCGCGAGCGGATCAGCATCCGGTTCGGCGAGCTCTTCGCCGCCCGCGACGGGCGGATCGCCGACGACTACTCCGAGGCGAGGATGAGCGCCTACATGAAGCACAAGGAACTGGAGGTCGGCGTGGACGTAGGCGTCGGCCGGGGGTCGGCGACGATGTGGACCTGCGACCTCACCCACGGCTACGTGTCGATCAACGGGGATTATCGAAGCTGACCGGGAAGCCTCTCCTGCTGGTGGCCGCCGCCGCGCTCGTGGACGCCGACGGACGGGTCCTCATCGCCAAGCGGCCGCGTGGTAAATCGCTGGAAGGGTTATGGGAGTTCCCGGGCGGTAAGCTTAATCCCGGTGAAACCCCTGAGAGCTGCCTCATCCGCGAACTGCACGAAGAGCTTGGAATTAAGGTCGCCGAGGCCTGCCTCGCCCCCTTCGTTTTTACCAGTCACGGTTACGAATCGTTTCACCTGCTCATGCCACTTTACCTGTGTCGACGCTGGGAAGGGCTGGTTGCGGCTCGCGAACACGAGGCCATCGCATGGGTAAGACCGCAGAAGCTCAAGGACCATCCGATGCCGCCCGCGGACGCGCCGCTGGCGGCGTGGCTCTGCGACTTCCTCTGAGGGCGTTCCTGGCCTCCGAGAGCGGCGCCACGGCGGTGGAATATGGCCTGATCGTCGCCTGCATTTTTCTGGCGATCATCGGCGGGGTCTCGCTCTTCGCGGGCAACGAGAACGCCATGTACACGACCATCGGCGCCGCGGTCGGCGGCGCGGTTCGCTGACTCAAGGCTCAGCGTCCGGCCTTTGCGGTCCGGCCTTCTCGCCCGCCGAGCGTTCCTGGGCGCCGAGCGCGTCGGCGAGGCGCGTCCGCGCCGACCCCGGCCGTAGCGGTTTCGGCTGGTCCGGATGCGGGGCCCAGCCGGTGAGGGTGATGATCTCGAAGGTGGCGAGGATGCGTCCGTCGGGGCCCGAAAAGCGCTCGGCGTAGATCTCGCCGGTGCGCACGATCAGCTCCCGGGTGAGGGGCCGGCCGGTCCCATCGAGGAGGACGTTCGTCTCTCCCATGGCCCGCAGGTCGCCCATGAGCGCCAGGGCGTCGGCGTAGCGGACGCCGACCCGGTCCACGTCGGCCACCGGCATGGCGAAGCCCGCCCGCTGCAGGAGACCGGCGGCGTCATAGGCGTCGGCGAAGGGGGAGACCCGGGGTCCGGCCCCGCCGAACAGATCGAGCTCGGCCGCGGTCAGGGCCTGTCGCAGCTCGGTGAGCGTGGCCCCGCCGAGCAGCGCCCCGAGGAAGAGGCCGTCCGGCTTGAGCGCGCGGCGGATCTGGATGAGCGCCCCCACGAGGTCATTGGTCCAGTGCAGCGCCAGGGCCGAGACGATCAGGTCGAGGCTTTCGGGGGCGAACGGGAGGCGCTCTTCGTCGGCCACGAGCCGCACGCCTGGACGGCCCCTCAGCATCGCCTCCGAAAGGTCGGCCTCGGCCAGCAGCCCCACCTTGGCCGCCGCTTCGCTCCTCGCCAGGGCGGCCGCCAAGGCGCCGTCGCGGGCCCCGAGCTCGGCCGCCAGCGGGAAGCTTCGCCGGATCGCCTCGAGCCGCTGAACGATATCCTCGCTCGCCCGCCGTTTCAGAAAGTCGGCGCGCGCGAAGCCGCGGGCCGCGCGGTCGAGCCGCCGCCGGTGCAAGGTCCGGTCGAAAAGCCGCGGAGGATCGCTCATCAGGGGTCTTCAGCTACTCCCCCCGCCGGTTTCATGCAAAATCGCCGGCGGCGGAGCTTGGGGAGCGCGGTGGAGCTGGCGGAAACCCTTCGGAGCGCGGTCTGGACTGCGCGCGGATGGCTGCGGGCGTCGCTGGACGCGGTGCTTCCGCCCCTCGCCCTCGATGGGACGGCGCAGGACGGCGCCGTTCAGACCCCCGGCCTGACCGCCGACGCCTGGCGGCGGATCACCTTCCTGGAAGCGCCCGTGTGCGACGGCTGCGGCGCGGCGATGGAGCACGACCAGGGCGAAGCGGCGCGCTGCCCCGCGTGCCTGGCGCGCCGCCGCGCCTTCGACCGCGCCCGCGCGGCGGTGCTCTACGACGAGCACTCCCGCGACCTCATCCTGAAGCTCAAGCACGCCGACCGGACGGATCTGGCCGCCCTCTTCGTTCCCTGGCTAGCCCGCGCGGCGCGCGACCTGTTCGAGGATGCGGACGCCATTGTCCCGGTGCCTCTGCACCCCTGGCGTCTCGTCGCCCGCCGGTTCAACCAGGCGGCCGAGATCGCCAGGCCCCTGGCGCGCCTCACTGGCCTCGCCTACCTCCCCGGCGCCGTCGTCCGCACCCGCCACACTCCCATCCAGGGCGGCCGGTCGGCTGCCGGCCGCCGACGCAACGTCGCCGCCGCCTTCGCGAGCCCCGCGCGTCTACGCCCCAGGATCGAGGGCCGGCGACTGGTGCTGGTGGACGACGTCTTCACCACCGGGGCGACGGCCGAAGCCTGCGCGCGGGTTCTGAAGGCGGCGGGCGCGGCGCGCGTGGACCTGGCGGCGGTGGCGCGGGTGAAAGAAACCGATTCGCGTCCTATATGACGGCCCAGTTACGGATTTTGGACATTATGCCGAACGTCGTCATCTATACTCGCCCCTTCTGCGGCTATTGCTCCTCGGCCGTGGCGTTGCTTAAGCGCAAGGGCGTCCCCTTCACGGAGATCGAGGCCGGGATGGATCCCGAGAAGCGCCAGGAGATGATGCGCCGATCGGGCCGCAGCACCTTTCCGCAGATCTTCATCGGCGAGCGCCATATCGGCGGCTGCGACGACATGATGGCGCTCGAGCACGCCGGCGAGCTCGACGCCCTGCTGGCGGCCGCCTGATGCTGAAGGTCGGCCTCGTCCAGCTGCGCACCCCGAACGAGCAAGCCGCCGCTCTCGCCCAGGCCGAGCCGCTGGTGCGCGAGGCCGCTGCGGCGGGCGCATCGCTGATCCTGACACCCGAGGGGAGCAACATCCTCGAGCGGGACAAGGCCAAGCTCTTCGCGCGGCTGGCGACCCCCGAAGCGGATCTGGCGGTGATCGGGCTTCGGGCCCTGGCGCGCGAGCTGTCGGTCTGGCTCCTGATCGGCTCGGCCCTGGTCCGGCGGCCCGACGGCAAGGCGGCCAACCGTTCGCTGCTGATCACGCCGCAGGGCGAGGTCGCCGCCGCCTACGACAAGCTGCACATGTTCGACGTCGACCTGCCGACCGGCGAGCGCCATCGCGAGTCGGCCGTCTACGAGCCGGGCGAGCGGGCGGTCACGGCCGAGGCGACCGGCGCGACGCTCGGGCTCACCGTCTGCTACGACCTGCGATTCCCCGCCCTCCATCGGGCCCTGGCCCGCGCGGGCGCCGAGATCCTGACCGTGCCGTCGGCCTTCACCCGGCCCACCGGCGAGAAGCACTGGGAAATCCTGCTGAGGGCGCGGGCCATCGAGACCGGCGCCTTCGTGCTGGCCCCGGCCCAGGGCGGCGCGCACGCCGACGGCCGGGCGACCTGGGGACGGTCCATGGCCGTGGGCCCCTGGGGCGACGTGATCGCCCGGGCCGACCACGACAAGCCGGCGGCCCTGATTGTCGAGCTCGATCTCGCGGAGGTCGCAAGGGCGCGGGCGGCGATCCCGGCCCTCCTCAACGAGCGGGCGTTCGCAGGCCCATGATCCGTTACGCCCTCGCCTGCGAGCACGAGCACGCCTTCGAAGGCTGGTTCGGATCCTCCGATGACTTCGACTCGCAGGCCGGCGGCGGCCTGCTGGAATGCCCGATCTGCGGCTCCAAGGCGGTGCGCAAACAGATCATGGCCCCGGCCGTCGCGGGGACCAAGCGCCGGGCCGCCGACCCGGAGGCTGCCAAACGGCGGATGATGATGGAGGCCATGACCCAGGTCCGCCGGCACGTGGAGGAGACGTTCGACTATGTCGGTGACGGCTTCGCCAAGGAGGCCCGGGCGATCCACGAGGGCAAGGCCGAGGAGCGCGGGATCTACGGCGAGGCCTCGGCCGCCGAGGTGAAGGCCCTGGTGGAGGACGGCGTTCCGGTGGCTCCCTTGCCGCCGGCGGCGCCGAAGAAGCAGGAGGTCAACTGACCGCCGGCGCCGCCATCGTCCGGATCGACGACCCGGACGATCCCAGGATCGCGCCCTACGTCCGGCTGCGCGAGCGCGACCTCGCCGGCAGGGACGGCGTCTTCATCGCCGAGGGCGAGGTGGTGCTGAGGATCCTGATCGGTCCGGCAAGCCGCTGCCGGCCCCTCTCACTGCTGATCGCGCAGAAGCGGCTTTCGCGGCTGGGGCCGTTGATCGAGGCGGCGCCGCCCGGGGTTCCCGTCTATGTCGCGGCCCAGGCCGTGATGGACGCCATCGTCGGCTTTCCCATCCATCGCGGGGTGCTGGCCCTTGGGCTTCGCCCGCCCGAGCCGGGCGCGCAGACGCTGCTGGCCGCGCTCGCTCCGCCCGCCCTGGCCCTGGTTCTGCTGGGGGTGTCCAACCATGACAACATGGGCGGACTCTTCCGCAACGCCGCCGCCTTCGGCGCCGGGGCGGTGGTGCTCGACGCGGCCTGCTGCGACCCGCTCTACCGCAAGGCCATCCGGGTCTCGGCGGGCGCGTCCCTGGCGGTTCCCTTCGCTAGGCTGGCCGCCGGAGAGGATCCGCTGGCGACCCTGGCGGCCGCCGGCTTCACGGCGCTCGCCCTGACGCCCAGAGGCCAGGCCCCGACGGCCGGTCTCGCACGACCGGCGAGGACGGCGATCCTGTTGGGCGCGGAGGGACCTGGCCTTCCGGACACGATCCTGAGCCGATCCCGCACGGTGGCGATCCCCATGGCGCCGGGGTGGGATTCCCTCAACGTCGCCGCCGCCAGCGCGGTCGTCCTGCACGAGCTGACCCGGCCGGCGGCTCCGCTCCAGGAACCGCCGGCCGGTCAGACTTAGGAGGCCTTGCTGAGCTCCAGCGAGGCGACGCCGGCGGCCACGTTGACTCCCACCGCGCCTTCCACACTCAGAGGCTGCAGCGAGATGGTCTTGTCGTTGCCACCCACCAGGGCGTTGGCGTTGGCGCCCACGCCAGCGGAGGCGCCGGCGGTCACGCCGCCGTAGTTGCCCGCAAGGGCGCCGGGCGCGACGTTGGCGCTCGGGGCGAGCACGGCCCAGGCCATGATGCCGGCGTGCTGGTAGCCGATGTCGACGCCGTACTTGTTGATCTTGCCGACGTAGTTCTCGGTGTGATTGTCGGCGGCGGTGTAGGTGCAGTTGACGTCGCGGGTCGAGCCGAAGATGAGGCCCCAGCCGCTGCCGACGTTGCAGGTGAGGACGCCGGCCTTCACGCCGCCCGCGTCCGCAGCATGAGCCTGGGCGGCCAAGGCCAGGGAAGCGGTGGCGGCCAGGCCGAGCGCCATGCGAAGCGAAAGGTTCATCCAGAAGGTCTCCCATTGATCTCATGCGGCAGGTCCCGCACGGCCAAGCTACGCTGTAACCTATCCTTGGGCGATCGGCCACCCGGCCGATCGCGCGAGAAGCGAAGGAATCCTTCGGCCGGGACGGGGCCGTGGGGGCGGCGCTACAGCCTCGCCTCGCCGGACAGGATCTTGGCGTACAGGGGGCGGGTAAGCTTCTGGTAAGACTTGGGCCCCCGAACATAGAGCGGATCGCGCACCTTCGCCGGATCGAAGCCTTCGGCGACCAGGTCGAGCTTGCGGTATTTGAAGGTGCCGGTGACGGCGATCTGCGGCAGCAGGCGCACGAATACCGGTTGGGCGTAGGCCGGCAGGCGCTCGCCCACGAATTGATGGAAGGCGGCCGGATCGAAGCCCTCGCCCACCACCAGCCCGGCCATCCCGGCCCGGCCGTCCAGGTCGCTCACCTTCACGCCGTAGACGTTGGCCTCCCGGACGCCCGGCGCGCCGGCCAGAACCCCCGCCACCTCGCTGGTGGCCACGTTCTCGCCCTTCCAGCGGAAGGTGTCTCCGACCCGGTCGACGAAATAGAAGTAGCCCTCGAGGTCCTGGCGCAGCAGGTCGCCGGTGAGGAACCAGGAATCGCCGCGCCGGAAGACGTCATGCAGGACCTTCTTCTGGCTCGCCTGACGGTCGGCGTAGCCGACGTAGGCGGTGCGCGCATCGCCCTTGATCTGGCCGACGCATTCGCCCGCCTCGCCCGCCTCCGCCTCGAGGCAGCGTCCGTCGCGGCCACGCACTGGGGCCTCGGCCTCGACGTCGAATTTGACCAGCCGCACGTTGAAGAGCGGCCGCAGGTAGCGCGGCGCCCTCCCCACCGCGCCGAGCTTGCCGTCGAAGTTGAACATCGAAACGTTGCCCTCCGTGGAGCCGTAGAACTCCAGCACCCGGGGCACGGCGAACCGATCGGTGAGCTTTTCCCAGACGTCGGGACGCAGGCCGTTGCCGAAGGCGAGCCGCAGCTTGTGCGCGCGCTCCTGCGGAACCTCGGGGGCGTTGCCGAGATAGCGGCACAGCTCGCCGATGTAGACGAACATGGTGCAGCCCTCGCCGGCGACGTCCGACCAGAAGTGACTGCCCGAGAAGCGCCGCTTGAGCACCACCGAGCCGCCGTTCAGCAGCGCCGCGCCGACCGCGCAAAGCCCGCCGGTGGCGTGGTAGAGCGGCAGGGTCACGTAGATGCGGTCGTCGGCCCTGGCCTCGGTGGCGGCGGCGAAGCCGCGCATGTAGAGCTGGGCCCGCATGTGGGCGATCCGCGCCGCCTTGGGCAGGCCCGTGGTGCCGCTCGTGTAGATGTAGAGGGCGGTGTCCTTGGCGGTCAGGCCCTCCCGGCGCGAGCGGTCCGGCCGAAGGGCGTTGCAGCTCTTGAGGATCGCGCCCAGCCCATGCTGCTCGCCGCGCGGCTCGCCCAGCGTCCACTCCTGCATCGGATGGGCGAGATGCTTGCGCGCCTCCTCGAAAAGGGGCCCGGTCTCCTCGTCCACCAGGCAGTGGGCGGCGCCGGAGATGTTGAGGCAGTGGGCAAGCGCCTCGCCGCCCAGCTGGTTGTTGATGAGCGCGGTGGCCACCCCGACCTTGGAAAGGCCATACCAGATCGGAAGGTAGTCGAGCCGGTTGGGCATCAAGAGCGCCACCGTCTCGCCCCTGAGCACCCGCGCCTGCTCGGCCCAGTGGGCGTAGCGGTTGGCGAGCGCGTCCATGGCCCCGTAGGTGAGGGTCTCCCCCTCGAAACTGATCGCCGGGCGCTCGCGCCAGCGGTCGACGGCCGCCTCCAGGTCGTCGGTGAGGAGGCGGGGCGAATCGGGGGCGATCGAGGCGACCCGGGCGAGCGTCCGGATGAGGGCGCTCACGAACTTAAACTCGCGCCCTAGCCGCTCCGCCAAACTCAAAGGATGGACTCCCGCCGCGCGCCCAGCTTGCCGAGCGCCGGGCCGCCAGGTCAAGGCGGCGCGGGGCGCGGGGCGCCAGGCGGGGGCCGCGTTCGCCGCTAGGCCGGCGTCTCCACGTAGATCTCGCCGCCGCTCTCCTTGAACTTCTCGGCCATCTCGGCGAGGCCGGCGGCCACCTCGCTCTCCACGTGGTTCTGGGCCCCCGCCGCCTCGCGGATCTCCTGGCTGATCTTCATCGAGCAGAACTTCGGCCCGCACATGGAGCAGAAGTGGGCGACCTTGTGGGCCTCCTTGGGCAAGGTCTCGTCGTGGTACTCGCGGGCGGTCTCCGGATCGAGGCCGAGGTTGAACTGGTCTTCCCAGCGGAACTCGAACCGCGCCCGGGAGAGGGCGTCGTCCCAGGCCCTGGCCGAGGGGTGGCCCTTGGCGAGGTCGGCGGCGTGGGCGGCGATCTTGTAGGCCATCACCCCCTGCTTGACGTCCTCGCGATCCGGCAGGCCGAGATGCTCCTTGGGGGTCACGTAGCAGAGCATGGCGGTGCCGAACCAGCCGATCATCGCCGCGCCGATGGCGCTGGTGATGTGGTCGTAGCCGGGGGCGACGTCGGTGGTGAGCGGCCCCAGGGTGTAGAAGGGCGCCTCGTGGCAGGCGGCCAGCTGCTTGTCCATGTTGGCCTTGATCTTGTGCATGGGCACGTGCCCCGGGCCCTCGATCATCACCTGCACCCCGTGCTTCCATGCCACCTTCGTGAGCTCGCCCAAGGTCTCCAGCTCGGCGAACTGGGCCGCGTCGTTGGCGTCGGCGATCGAGCCCGGGCGAAGGCCATCCCCCAGGGAGAAGGAGACGTCATAGGCCCGCATGATCTCGCAGATGTCCTCGAACCGCTCGTAGAGGAAGCTCTCGCGGTGGTGGGCGAGGCACCACTTGGCCATGATCGAGCCGCCGCGCGAGACGATGCCGGTGACGCGCCTGGCGGTCAGCGGGATGTAGGGAAGCCGCACCCCGGCGTGGATGGTGAAATAGTCCACACCCTGCTCGGCCTGCTCGACCAGGGTGTCGCGGAAGACCTCCCAGGTAAGATCCTCGGCCACCCCGCCCACCTTCTCCAGCGCCTGGTAGATCGGCACGGTGCCGAGCGGCGTCGGGCAGTTGCGCAGGATCCATTCGCGGATGTTGTGGATGTTCCGGCCCGTGGAGAGGTCCATGATGGTGTCGGCGCCGCATCGGATCGCCCAGACCATCTTGTCGACCTCGTCCTCCACCTGGGAGAGCACCGCCGAGTTGCCGATGTTGGCGTTCACCTTGACGAGGAAGTTGCGGCCGATGGCCATGGGCTCCAGCTCGCCGTGGTTGATGTTGGCCGGGATGATCGCCCGCCCGCGCGCCACCTCGTCGCGCACGAACTCCGGCGTCACGAAGTCCGGGATCGCGGCGCCGAAGTCCTCCCCGTCGCGGATAAAGGGCTGGCCCGCCTCGCGCCGCAGGTTCTCGCGGATGGCCACGAACTCCATCTCGGCGGTGACGATGCCGGCGCGGGCGTATTCGAGCTGGGTCACCGCCTTGCCCGCCTTGGCCCTGAGCGGCCGGCGGTCGGACTTGAACTCCGGCGCGAGGCGCCGCCCGCGGGCGTGGCCGTTGTCCTCGGGCCTGACCGCGCGGGCCGCGATCTCCTCCACGTCGCCCCGGGCCAGGACCCAGGCCTCGCGGGCGCGCTCGAGGCCCCTGGCGATGTCGATGGCGGCGGCCGGATCGGTGTAGGGGCCCGATGGGTCGTAGAGCGTCAGCGCCGGCTCGCCGGCTGACGGATGCACCGCCACCTCCCGGAAGGGCACCCGCAGGCAGGGGTGCAGCCGGCCGCTCTGATAGACCTTGCGCGATCCTGGCCGCTCCCCGGTGGGGATGGCCGTGGCGATCGGGGATTGGACGTTCATGGCGGGCGCCTCCAGGTGGAGGGCCAGGCCGGGGCTTTGGTCGGTTTTGCGGACGCCCCGTCCGCGTTCCCTCCCTTCGCCGGCATGACCCGGATCAGGTTCGGCGGGTCGCCGCCTCAGCAGCCTCTCAGTCCCTCGCGCGGGACACCCCGGAGAACGGTGTGAGACTACCCGTGGCGCGGACGGGGTCAAGCCACGGCCGGCGCAGAAGGCTTCCGCAACCCGGGACATGGACGCGAGGCGCGCATCGCGTCTAAGCAAGGACCGCAGCCCTGTTCGATCCGATGACCGTCACTCCCCCGCTCGCGCGCCTCAGCCTCCGCCGTCTCCTGGGCCACAGCGCGCAGGTGTTCCGGAGCGACTTTCTGGCGCTCATGGGACTGGCCATCCTGGTTCACGGCCCGGGCGTCGCGGCCGAGGACTGGCTCTCGGCGCGTATGGGAGCGGTGATCGCCGCTCGTCCGACGGCGGCGGCGTTGCCCTGGGTGGCCGGGATCGTCCCCTTCGCCCTCGCCGACGGGGCGGTCGTGTGGGTGGCGGTGCGCCGCCTGGCTGGCCGAAGCCTGCCGTTCGGCGGTCCGAAGGGCGTCGCGAGATTGGCGGGGGCGGTGCTGGCCATCGACCTGGTGGAGAACCTGCCGGGGCTTGCGCAGGTCCTGCTTCCGCCCGAATGGCTGGGCCCGCTGAACCCCGGCGCCTCCGTGCTCTTCTCCGTGGCCGGGGCGTTCTGGCTGGCGCTCTGGTTCCCGGCCCTGGCGGTGGCGGTGGCCGAGGGCGCCACGGGCGCCGCCAGCCTCGGGCGCAGCCTCGACCTCACCCGTGGCCACCGCTGGACGCTCGCCACCCTGGCGCTGGCGCTGCAACTGGGGATTCTCGGGCTTGCCCTCCTGGGCGCCCTGCTGCTGGCGCTGGCGGGCTTCGTGGAGCCCCCGGCCTGGACCCTCGATCTGGCCGGCCTCCCCCTCTGGGCCTTCAGCAGCGCGGCCCAGGCCGGCGCCTATTGGGAGCTGCAACGGCTGAAGACCGGCCTGTCGCCCGCGGCGGCCAAGCTGTTCGACTGAACCCCCCGCTTATCGGCGTGTGACCGTGAAGCGCAGCAGCTCCTTCTTCGGAAGCGGCCAGTTCGGCGCCAGGGTCTCGGCCTGCAGGAAGTCGAAATAGGCGGACTTCTCGTCGTCCATCGCCTCATAGGCGAGGGCGCGGTTGAAATAGGCCTTCTCCGGAGCCTCGGTGCCGAGGCTCAGCGCCTTGGTGAGGTCGGCGACCGCATCCTGGTAGCGCGACTCCCCGAGGTTCACCGCCCCGCGATCGGCCCAGGCCTCGCCGAGATTGGGCTCCAGGCCGATCGCCCGGTCGAAGTCCGACCGCGCCGCCTCGTACTTGCCCTGCACCATCTCCAAAACCCCTCGGTTGATGTGGGTGCCGGCGAGGTCGTGTCTGGAAAGGGTCTCGTTCTGAAGCGAAAGATCGCAGGCCTGCATGGCCTCCAGGTCGGCGCGCTCGCGCACCGCCGCCTGCCAACAGGCCGACGCGAGGCCGTTGCCGAGCACCGTGACGCTGGCCCCGGCCGCGCCCGCGCCGAGCGCCATCGCCACCGACAGGGTCGCCAACCGCAACGGCCGCATCGCCCGCCTCCCCGGCCTCGCGCTCGAACGGCGGAAGGCCATATCCCGGGAAGGCTCGCGCCGAGCGCCGCGCTTGTCAATTTACGCCCTGCGCGCGAACACCGGCCGACCTTGACGTTAGCGTGAACGCGGGTCACGGCCCCGCAGGTCTCTGACCCCGCAGCGCCGGCGATCTTAGCCCCAGTCCCAAGGGGATCCGGTGGCGAGCCGCAGGACTTTCAATCCGTCCGCCTCCAGGCTTCTCGGGAGCGGATCGATGCGCGCCGTCAGCGGCCCGAAGGGCTTTAGGGAATAGTGAATCGGCACGAGGGTCTTCGCGCCGAGCACGCGGGCGCCCTCGATCGCCTCCTCCAGGGTCATCACCAACCGCTTGCCCACGACGGCCGCGCCGTCGATCGGCAAGAGCGCGACATCTACCGGCTGATGCGTCATGCCATAGTGGCGCAGCGGAGCTAGTTCCAGAGCCTCTGTCCCGATGAACACGCGCGCCGCGGGCGAAGCGATGACATAGGAGTTGGCGCGCCAGCCGAGGCGGCGTCCTGCGCACACGACCTCCAGCGAGAGCCCGGCCGAAGGCGCGCGACGTGCGCCCCAACCCACGACTTCGATGTTCGCGAAGCCGGCCGAGCCGCCCGAACGGGCCATGCCGCGTGTCGCCACGTAGCAAGGCGTTTCGGACTTATGCCGATAGGTCGCCAGCGAAGCCGGCCACCAGTGGTCGAACACTCCATGGCCACCGAGAATCGCGGCGAGCCTTGGAAGATCGCTCGCCGAAAGCCCTATGGGTTCGTTGAACCGAATCCACCGATGCTTGCTCATGAACGGATCGGTCAGCACCGCCTCGTCACCGAATTGCAGCAGCACACAAGCGTTGACGACGCGGGTGATGCGAAGGTGGCCGTTCACTGGGCGGTCTCGATCAGGGCGATGGCGCGCTCCGGGCAGGCGGCAACGCACAGTCCGCAGGCGCGGCAGGCGTCCGCCAGGGGCGTCCTCGCCGTGCGCCGTCCGCGGATCGTGAGCTTCAGCCGCAAGAGCCAGGGCAACGCGCGGAAGTCCGCTTCCCCGATCGGGCCTACTTCGAAGACGCCGTACGGGCAGACAGCGACGCAAACCCCCTTGCCTTCGCACTTGGCGTGATCAACCTTCGGCCTAAAGGCGCCCGGCCGGCCGCCGCAGTCGAGGCCGCCGCGCCTAGGGCTCCGGGCAGCGCGCGCCATCTTCCTCGCATCGCGCGCCATCTCGCCCGCGCACGCCGCCTTCGCCATGCTCATCCCCTGCGTGATCGCACGCAGGAATTATGCGATGGAAACCTCGCATTCGCTTATTCGCGTTCCGGAGAAGGCCCGGTGTCCAGAACTGCGCCCCCGCTGCGACCGAGGAAACATCCCCGTCAGGCGCGTTCGCGCCAGATGCGTGAGGACATCCTTGCCGCCAGCCTTCGCGTTTTCCAGGACGAAGGCGCCCTGCGGTTCACCACGGGGCGCGTCGCCGAAGCCGCGGGCGTCAGCGTGGGCTCGCTCTACCAGTACTTCCCCAACAAGCACGCCTTGGCGCACGCGCTCCATGAGCAGGCCGTGCAGGGCATGCTCGCCGAGGCGCACAGGCTGCTCGCCGATGAGACCCTCAGCCATCGGATGCGTCTGCGGGTGCTCGCCCGGACCTTCTTCCGGTCCGAGGCGGAGGAGATGGCGGCCATGGGCGCCGTTCTGCGCGACGCCGAGCTGCTCCTGCACAACGATCCGGCGGCGGGCCGCCGCTACCAGGAGGAAATTCTCACGGCGCTCGAGCGGTATGTCTGCGAAGGCTGTGGGACCGGGCCTTCCGAGCGGACGCGCCGCTGCGCCCGGCTGATCGCGCTCACCCTCGAGGGCGTCGGCAAGTCTGCCGCAGAGGGCGATTGGGGCGCGGACGACGTCGACCAATATGCCGACGCCTGCGCCGACATGCTGGCAGGATACATCGGCCTCGCCTGAACCGCATGGCCCGCGAAGGGCAACGGTCGCCGCGCCCTGGAAGAGGCCGCCTCGGATCGACCTTGTAACCGGCGGTTCCAACCGCGGCCCAGGTCTTGCGACGGCGGAATCGACGAAACCTCAAGCGTATCGATCCGGAACAATGGCCCGCCCCTGGATATCCGAGCACTACGGCGCTAGCCGCGTCTGGGCCCGCCGCACGGTGGGCCGGCGCAGGTCCGACCGGCGCAGGCCGCTGGAGCGGACCCTGTTCGCCGCCGCAGTCATCGCCTGGGCGTGGTGCGCGTACGAGGGGCTTCAGCTGCTGGTTCGTTAGTGTGATGAACTCGAAGTTCGCCCGGTCGACGGGGGAGGCGCTGAAGCGAACTTCGGACTCGGGACACTAGCCGGCGCAGGTCCCAGGACCTGCACCACCGCCCATCGATCGGCGTACAGGCGCCGCCATCCCGGCGTGCGGTCCAGCAGCCGCACCAGCGCGTCGCGCGGGCTGAGGATGGTCCAGCGGATCCCCCAACGCTCGAATTCGCGATCGACATCCGGCTGGCGAGCGACCAGCACCGCCAGATACTCGCGCACGAAGGCGTCGCCATACATGTCCGCCCGACCGTCGATGTAGGGCCGCACCCCGCTGAAGATCAGGTAGCCGCCGAAGGCGTACTCATTGAACACCGGCAGACGGCGGATGTCGGCCGGCACGTGGGCCAGCGCGCTCACCGGCACATTGGCGTTGTCCCGGCGTTCGACCGGCCAGGCGAGCCGCAGCCCCACGACGCAGACGATCACCAGCGCCAGGGCCGCCGCGGCTGGCCGCCAGAGGAGCTCGCGAAGCTCGCGGAGCGTCAACCAAGCACCCGGTCGCATCCCGTCCCTGGCCGGCGCAAGCGCCCGACCGAACGGCTCGGCCAGCAGCAGCGGCGCAAGGACGGCGAGCACGGCCTGCTGGCGCACGTGCTGCAGTGCCATGTGAATCAGGCCTGCGAGCAGCAGCAGCCGCAGCGGCGGGACCCGGACGCCCCGCCACAGGCCCAGGAACAGCATGGTCATCAACGCGCCCTCGAAAAGCGTCGGGGCCGCGAAGCTCGCCCCGCGCCACTCGAGGATGTTCGGCAGCACGGCCATCGAGAGCACCTTGAACGGAAAGGCGAAGCCGGCCGGGCCGTGCGGGGTCAGAAGGGCGAAGCCGGCCGCCAGCGCCCCGAAGAGGCCCCACCCGACGAGGGCCCGGCGCCGACCGGCCGCGCCGATCAGCGCCTCGAGGGCGAAGACGCCGAACACCGCGAAGCCGAAGATGAAGCTGGCGTGCAGGTTCGCCCATAGCGTCATCATCGGCGCCAGTTTCAGCGATGGGGGTCCCTTCTCGCGGCGCGCGCGAAGCATGGCGCGGGTCCAGATCACCAGCAGCGGCAGGGCGAGGACGTGCGGGCGCGCGTAGAGGAAGGCGTAGAGACAGGCGAAGCTCAGGGCCAGGCCGACCGCCTGCCCGAGCGGCCCCAGCCACAGGCGCAGCTCGGCCGCGACGAGGGCGTAGGCGAGGCCGGCGGCCGCCCCCACCAGCAACACCACCCCGCTCCAGCCGGCGGCGGCATAGGCCAGCGCCATCAGAACCTCGGCCAGCCACTCGTGCGCCAGCCACGGCCTGCCCGCGTAGGTGAAGGAGAAGGGGTCGACCTTGGGAACGGTCAGGTGATCCAGGATCCAGCGGCCCGCCGCCACGTGCCAGTTGGTGTCGCCGTCGATGAACACGCGGGGTGAGAAGGCGGCCACCGCGATGAGCGTCGCCGCGGCGAGCGCGGCGACGGCCACGTCGAGCGTCACCCGGACGCGCGCCGCGCGTTTGAGCCGGCGATGATGGTCATCGGCGAGCGAAATGGACAGGCTCCCCCTGGGGCTTCTGTCGAGCCTGCTTGCGCGCGTGCGTCAACTCCGATCTTGCGGGGTGCTTGCTTAACCAAATAGGGCTGATCCTGCACTGTGGGTTGGAGCGGCGCCGCCAAGGTGAACCGGGCAGCTGACATCGACGGCGCCGCCGCCGAGCCGGCGGCGAGAGCGCTGGCGCCGCGCCGGCGCGAGGGCAAGCGGCTGTCCATCGTCACCCCGATGCACAACGAGGCCGAGGTGCTGGACGCCTTCTTCGCCCGCCTCGACGCCGTGATCGGCGGTCTTGGCATGGAGGTCGAGATCGTCTGCGTGGACGACGGCAGCCGCGATTCCACGCTGGGCGCCTTGATGCTGCGGGCGATGCGCGATCGGCGGGTCAAGGTGGTGGCGCTGGCCCGCAACTTCGGCAAGGAGGCGGCGCTCACCGCCGGCATCGACGCGTCCCGGGGCGATGCGGTGGTCCCCATCGACGCCGACCTGCAGGATCCGCCGGAGCTCATCGCCGAGTTCGTCAAGCGATGGGAGGAAGGCTACGACGTCGTCTACGGCGCCCGCTCGGATCGCAGCAGCGACACGCCTCTGAAACGCGCCACCGCATTCCTCTTCTACCGGGTGTTCAACTACGTCTCCGACCTCGACATCCCCGAAAGCGCCGGCGACTTCCGGCTGCTCGACCGGCAGGTGGTGGAGGCGCTGAAGCGGCTACCGGAGCGAAACCGGTTCATGAAGGGCCTGTTCGCCTGGGTGGGCTTCCGCCAGATCGGGGTGCCCTACGTGCGCCCGCAGCGCGCCGCCGGCGAAAGCTCGTTCGGCTACCTGCGCCTCTGGCGGTTCGCCCTGGACGGGATCACCTCCTTCTCCACCGCGCCCTTGCGGATCTGGACGGCGCTCGGATTCGTCGGGGCGGTGCTGGCGGTGGTGGCCGCCGTCGCCCTCATCGTCTGGGTGATGGTCCGCGGCCGCGAGGTGCCGGGCTACGCATCGCTGATGGTGGCGATCCTCCTGGGGTTCGCCATCCAGATGATCGCCTTCGGCGTGCTCGGCGAATACGTCGGGCGTCTCTACCAGGAAGTGAAGGGCCGGCCGATCTACGTCGTCCGCGAACGGATCGGATTCGACGACTGATGGACCGGCAGATCTATGACCGGATGCGGCTGATCGAGGCCGACCACTGGTGGTTCCGGGGGCGGCGCCGGATCCTGGCGGGCCTGATCCGCGACCTATCGCTGCCGGCGCGGGCGAAGATCCTGGAGGTCGGCTGCGGCACGGGCGGCAACCTTGCGATGCTCGCCCGATTCGGCGAGGTGGCGGGCCTGGAGCCCGACGCCGAGTCCAGGGCCTACGCCGGCGAGAAGACCGGCGTCTGCGTCAAGGGCGGCTCGCTGCCGGACGCCCTGCCCTTCGCCGGCGCGAGCTTCGACCTCGTCTGCGCCTTCGACGTGATCGAGCACGTGGAGGCCGATGGGCCGGCGCTCACGGCCCTGGCCGCGCTCCTGAAGCCGGGCGGGCGCTTGGTCGCCACGGTTCCCGCCTACCCGTGGATGTGGAGCCGGCACGACGAGTTGCACCACCACAAGCGCCGCTACCGGCTGGGCGGCTTTCGCCGGCTGGCGGAGGCGGCCGGGCTGCGGGTGGAGCGGGCCAGCTACTTCAACACCCTGCTCTTCGCGCCCATCGCCGGGGTGCGGCTCGCCAAGCTGGCGACGGGCTCGAAGACGGCCGATGACGACCGGATCCCCACCGCGCCGGTGAACGGCCTGCTGGGCGCCGTGTTCGGATCCGAGCTGGCCTGGCTGCGGCGCGCCTCCCTGCCGTTCGGCGTCTCCATCCTCGTCGTCGCCCGGCGCCCCGCATGACGCCCGCCCGCTTCCTGCGCGAGATCAACTGGTTCGTCGTCGTCGGCGTGGTCGCGACCGCCCTTCACGTGGCCACCGCGCTCGCCGTCCAGCGGCTGGCCGCCGCCGGCCCGATGGCCGCCAGCATCGCCGGCTACGCCGCCTCGGTCGGCCTCTCCTACGTCGGCAACAGTCTGCTCACCTTTCGCCGGCCGGTCATGCACGGCCCGCAGTTCGCAAAATTCGCCGCCATCTCGCTGGCGGGCCTGGCGCTCAACCAGGCCATCGTCTTCGTGTGCGCCCATCTGATCGGATGGCCGCTCTGGCAGGCGCTGATTCCGGTGGCGCTGATCGTGCCCGCCGCCACCTTCCTGATGTCGAAGTTCTGGGCCTTCCGGGCGCCCACGCTCGAGCCGGCGGAGTAGCCCCGGGCGACCTGCGCGAACCTGGTCGGCGCATGCGCCGACCAGGCCCCGCGCTCCGCGCGGCCCCGCCGCGCGACGTTGTCCGCGCGACCCGCTCGCCGCGCGAGCCATCTTCATACAACGGAACAGCTAAGCTGTCGTGACAGGACGAGCCCGCCGGCCGAGCGGCAGAATGGCGCGGGCGGCCGCCCACCGTCGACGCCTACTTCGGGGTCCAGGCCGCCACCAGCCGATCCGCCCGGGCGACCTGGGCGCCCGTCATCCGACCGGCGGCGAGCCTGGCGTTCCTGAGCGCCGCCTGGCGATCCTGGGCGTCGTCTGGCGGGTAGTGGACGAGCGTCAGCTTGAACCACCTGTAGGCGGCCGCCGCGTCGCGCGGCGCCCCGCGCCCAAGGAAATAGGCGGCGCCCAGGCTGTTCTGGGCGTCGGGGTCTCCCTGGTCGGCCGCCTTGCGCCACCACTGGACCGCCGCGACCGGGTCTTTCGGCAGGCCCTGGCCGGAGTCGTACATGAGGCCGAGATTGTACTGGGCGACGGCGCTTCCCCGCAGGGCGGCCTTGCGGCACCAGAAGGCGGCGGCCGAGTAGCTGCGCGCGAGGCCCTGGCCGTTGTAGTACATGAGCCCGAGGTTGACCTCGGCGGCCGTTTCGCCCTGGACGGCCGCCTTGCGGTACCAGGCGGCGGCGGTCGCGTCGCTCCTCTCAACCCCCTGCCCGTTCGCATACATGACGCCGAGCGCCCGCTCGGCGCTGGCCAGCCCCTGGTCGGCGGCGGCCTTGAACCAGTGGAGCGCCTGTCCGTAGTCGCGGCTCACGCCCCAGCCGTTGTAGTAGATCGCCCCGAGAACCGATTGGGCCCGGGCGTCCCCGAGAGCGGCCTGCGGGCTGAGGAGTTTCACGGCGGTGGAATAGTCGCCGTCCTGGAGCGCCTGCGTCGCCTCCTCCAGCGGCGCGGCCTGGGCCGCTCCGACCAGGATCAGGGCCCAGCCCCCGACGATGGCGCAGCTGTGTCGTCGCATCCGATCGCGGGCCGGTGTCCTCAACGTCTCGTTCCCCGCCCGGCGGGCGCCCCACCGGCTGGCGGATCTCTGAATCGGGAGACTAGCTTGGCCGCAGGCGCGCTTCTACGGCCCGCACACGGGCGCGCGGCGCGTCACGCCACCTGCGGGCGACGGCTCTCCAGTCCCTCGAAGAAATACCCGACCGGCACGTCCAGAGCCTTGGCGATCAGCCAAAGGCGGGAGGCCGAGATCTTGTTGGACCCGAATTCATATTTCTGGATCTGCTGAAAGCGGACCCCGATGGCCACGGCCAACTGCCGTTGGGTCAGGCGAAGCAGCATCCGGCGCCGGCGCAGCCGGTTGCCGATGTGGGCGTCGATGTGGATGTCCATGGTCTTAAGCAACCCTGCATGATGACAGCCCAGCCCCTCTTTCGCCGCAAATATGCCGAACCCGACAGAAATTGGGAGAGGGCAATCGCTGCTGGGCGCCGAAGAAAGACGCGCGCGGATCGTTCTGTGGCCGATCGGCGCCGCCGGAAACGGCGAATCCGGCCGCGAAAGCGGCGTTTGGTTAACTAAGCTTAACCATAGCTGGGTCCATTGTGGGCGAGGCGGCGCACGGAGGCGACGGTGGGGCGGCGAAAGCTCAGGAGACGGCTGCTCGGCGCTCTCGGCGCGGCGGGTTTCGTCGCCGTGGCCGGACCGGGCCTGGCGGCGCGCCCCGTGGTGGGCGAGCCGGCGCCTCCGTTCGAGCTCACCGGGCTCGACGGGCGCAAGCTCAGGCTTTCGGAGCTGAAGGGCCTGGTGGCGGTGCTGAGTTTCTGGGCCAGCTGGTGCGGCCCCTGCCGCGAGGAGCTGCCGCTGCTCGCCGACTACGCCCGCCGTCAGGGAGGCGACAGGCTGGCGATCCTGCCCGTGAACATGGACGGCTGGGGCGTTCCCGATTCCTCGAGGCGCGCGCCGGGAATCAGCGGCACCTCGTTTCGGAGCCTCCGGGGCCCGTACGGACTGCTGGGCGGAATGCCGACCAACTATGTGATCGGGGCCGACGGCGTGCTTCGCTATGCCCGGGGCGGCGCCTTCACCTGGCCGACGCTGGACGCGCTCCTGGCCCCGCTGCTCTTGGAAACCCCGCCGGCGACGGCGAGGGCGAAGGTGGCGAACGCCGGCCGCGGCTCTCCCCTGGGGCCGACGTAAGACAGCCGCCTGACAAAGGCGCGGCTCATCGATCCGACTGCCAGGCGGCGGCCGCGTCTACGGCCTTGCGCATGGGCTTCAGCCCCATGGCGAAGAGCGCTATCGCGATCGGCGAGGTGACCGCGACGGTCAGGGCCATCGCCGTCCCGATGGACTTCGGACCCGAGAGCAGGCGGTCCGAGACCGCGGCGACCACGGTCGGACCCAGCCCCCAGCTGACGATGTTGTAGACGAGCAGAAACAGGGCCGAGACCTGGCCCCGGAACTCATTGGGCGTGGTGATCTGCAACGCCCCGGCGGCGGCCGGGATGAAAGGGACGCAGAAGTAGGTCACAGCCATCGCCCCCAGGGAGATCATCAGGTCGTGCGAGAGGGTCGCCGTCACGCCGGCGACCGCGAAGAGCGCCAGCAGGCCCACGTAGTAACGAAGATGGGCGTCCCGAAAGCCTCGCCGCAGCAGCCAGTCGGGAATCCAGCCGGCGGCCAGCAGGCCGGCGGTGCTGGCGAAAAGGGTGACCACGCCCAGGCTGAGGGCCGCTTGCATGGTCGGCAGCCCGAAAACCCGCATGTAGAAGACCGCCGACCAGGAGGTGACCCCGGTCGCCGCAGCGCCGAAGACGCTGAAGGCCGCGAAGTGGGCGAGGAAGAAGCCGCGCTGGCCGCGCATGAACTGCAGGACCGAGCCCGCGGCCGGCGCGCTCTGGCGCGGCGCCGAGGCGAGCTTGCCTTTGCGCGCCGGCTCGCGAACCAGGAACACCAGCGAGGCCGCCAGCAGGCCGGGCGCGCCGGCCAGCAGGAAGACGAGCTGCCATGGCTTGATCGCCCCCACCAGAGGCAGCACGAACTGCGAGGCGCCGCTGCTGAGGCCGACGATCAGACCGCCCAGCACCAGGGAGACGGCGCCGCCGATGGACGCCCCGACCGAATAGACGCCCACCGCCGTCGTCAGGCGGTTGCGCGGGAACATGTCGCTCAGCATCGAATAGACGGAGGGATGCAAGGTCGCCTCCCCTGCCCCCACCCCGATCCGCGAAAGCATGAGCTGGACGTAGTTGTGGGAGACGCCGCTCCCCATCGTCGCCAGCGACCAGAAGATCATCCCGAAGAAGATGATCCAGCGCCGGGCGAAGCGGTCGACCGCCCAGCCGATCGGCACGCCCAGGGTGGAATAGAAGACCACGAACGCCGCGCCCTGAAGAAAGCTGTACTGGAGATCGCTGATCTTGAGGTCGCGGGTGATCGGATCGACCAGCAGGTCGAAGACCTTGCGGTCGAGGAAGGCGCAGGTGTAGAGCAGCAGGAAGATCGCCAGCGACAGCCAGCTCGATCGGCTCACGCGCGCTTCGGTCAGCGCCGGCCCCGCCTCCGGGATGATGGCCGCCTCTTCGGCCGGAACGGTCATCGCCCCTCGCTCCGGGACGAATGCGCGGCCGGCGAAGTCCGGCTTGCTGATGACGGCACGCTTACTCCCCCTCGCGGAACGTTCGCCGGCGGATCTTCCCGGCCGGATCGGCCCAGCGGCGCAGGCGCCCGAGCGCCGCGCCGGCCTGCCTCAACGCCCCTTGAAACTGGCCTCGCGCTTTTCGGCCCGGGCGGCGCGCGCTTCCTGGTAGTCCTCGGACTTATAGATGGCGGTGAGCGCCACCATCTCGTTGCGCAGGTTCTCGCGGATCGCAGGGCCGTAGAGCGCGTCCACCAGCTGCTTGGCGAGCATGACGTTCATCGGCGGCTTGGCGGCGATGTCGCGGGCGAGCGCCATGGCTTCCTCGTCCAGGCGATCGCGCGGCACCACGATATCCACCAGCCCCCACTCCAGCGCCTCCCGCGCCGAGAAGCTGCGCCCGGTCATGATCAGCAGCTTGGCTCGCGAGGGCCCCGCCAGGGCGGCGATAAGCGAGGTGGCGCCGCCGTCGCTCATGATGCCCCAGTCGATCTCCGGCAGGCGCATCTTGGCGTCGTCCGCGGCGATGCGGATGTCCGCCTTCAGCGCGTTCTGGAAGCCGCCCCCGATGACGTGGCCGTGGAGGGCGGCGATGATCGGCTTCTGCGAATCCAGCATGCCGATCTTCTTGCGCAGGCTGCGGCTCAGGTGCTCGAAGTCGCTGAGGCCCGTCACCCGCTTGCCCAGCACCGCGGTGTCGCGCCCGGCGCAAAACGAGGGTCCGTTTCCCCGCAGCAGCGTCACCCGGGCCTCGGTGTCGTCCCGAGCCCGGTCCATGAGCTCGCCCAGCAGGATCGCCGACGCGTCGTCCAGGGCGTTGTGGCGATGCGGCCGGTTCAAGGTGACGATCGCCACCTTGTCCTTCAGTTCGTAAAGGACGGCCGGCTCTTCGGTGGCGGCCGGCTCGGCGGCCCGGGTTTCCGACATAATTCCTCCGCGTGCCGTGTCGCCCTGGCGGCGACGACTTCGTTCCAGGCTGAATTCGGAGCTCGCCTGATCGTCAGGGCAGGCGCTGCAGCGAACTTGCTGGCAGTATCAAGGACGGCCCGCGCATCCGTCAACGCAATTGGGTGGCGGATTAGGTCGGCTTGCGCCAAGAACTGCTGCACCCGGAGCGGCCCCCGCTCCTGTTCGGGAGGAGTTGCGCCATGGTCGGCCGTCAGATGAAGCTGGGATTCCTCACCCACGCGGCAGGAATGACCAAATGGACCTGGCGTCAGCCTAGCCTGCCTTCCAACGCCAGCGTGAACTTCGACTTCTTCCTGGACCTCGTGAAGCGCGCCGAAGCGGCGAAATTCGACTTCTTCTTCTACACCGACAGCCCCTACTGCGACGCCAACTCGTCACCCTACGGGCTCAGCCACCTCGAGCCGGTCTCGCTGCTGTCGGGTCTGGCTTCGGTCACCTCCGAGATCGGCCTGGTGGCGACGATGTCGACCTCCTACACCGAGCCCTACAACCTCGCCCGCCAGATCGGATCGCTGGACGTCATGAGCGGCGGCCGCGCCGGTTGGAACGCGGTCACCACCGCCGAGCCGGGCGCCGGCCTCAACTATGGGCTCGACGAAAGCCTCAGCCACGCCGAGCGCTATGCGCGGGCGACGGAATTCATCCAGGTGGTGCGCGGACTGTGGGACTCCTGGGAGGACGACGCCTTCGTCTACGACAAGGCCCGCCGCCTGTTCGCCGACACCAGCAAGCTGCACCGGCTCGACTTCCAGGGCGAGCACTTCAAGGTCCGCGGGCCCCTCAACCTGCAGCGGTCGCGACAGGGCCAGCCGGTGGTCTTCCAGGCCGGCGCTTCCGGCGCCGGCCAGGCTTTCGCCGCCCAGTTCGCCGACGCGATCTTCGGCGGCACCCGCTCGCTCAAGGAGGCCCAGGCCTACTACGCGGCCGTCAAGGAGAAGGCCAAGACGTTCGAAAGGCGGGCCGAGCCGCTGATGATGGTGGCGATCGGCGCCTTCGTGGGCTCCACCGACGAGGAGGCCGAGCGGCTCTACAAGGACTTCTGCGAGCTCGTGACCCCGGACGAGGCCCTGGGCTACCTGAGCTGGACCTTCGGCGGCTTCGATTTCAGCCAGTACGATCCGAACGCCCCTTTTCCCGAACTGGACGAGACGGCCGGCAAGGAGGCCTATCAGAGCGCCGCGGCGCGGTTCAAGAGCTACGCCAAGGCCAACGGCCTGACGCTGCTGGAGACGGCCATGCGGGTCGCCACGCCCAGGCCCCAGTTCGTCGGCGGCCCCGAGCGGGTGGCCGACGCGCTCGTCAACTGGTTCGAGACGAGGGCGGCGGACGGCTTCATCCTGGGACTGGGAACGCCCGCGCAAGGGATCGCGAACTTCATCGAGCTGGTGGTCCCGGTGCTGCGCCGGCGCGGCTATTTCCGCACCGAATACGAAGGCTCGACGCTGCGCGAGCACCTCGGCCTGCCGCACGCCGAGAATACCCACAGCCGGCGGACGACGGGGGTGGCGTGAGGGGAGGTCCGGCGCGGCCACGCTGTTAGGAACGGGGCGGGCGCCTCAGTTCTGGGGCGTCGGCGTTTCCCCTGGCCCGGACCATCCGCCGTGAGCGTGGTGGTTGGCTCTGGCGATCGCCATGGCCGATTTGCAGGCGTCCGGAAGGGCGTCCTCGTGCTGTCGAAGGCATTGGAACGCGCCGCGTCCTTGGGCGGCGGCGTCGGGGCAGAGCTTGTCCAACTCGGCCTGGCAGGCCGATCGGACCCCGCCCGAGGCGCCGGCCGCGCCCTGCGCCGCCGCCGCGCTCCAAACGCCGCTAGCCAAGAGCAGCGCCGCTCCGACCGGCATCCAACGCTTCATCCGCCACTCCATAGCCCAAACGCACCGCACCGGGACGAGGCAGGCGTCAGCGGTCAGCGTGGACGGCGGATGTGACGGACCGTGGTCTGCGCGGTTACAGCGTCGTCATGCGGCCGCTCCGTACGGGCCTCACCCGTCTTCCAGGCTGAAGGTCTGATCGGCCTCGTCGTAGGCGAAGAGCTCCGCGAAGCGGCACCAGCCCACGACCGCTTTCAGCGTCTCCTCCGCATAGTCCTCCGACATGAAGTCCTCCAGCTCCTCGGAGAACCGGGTCGCTCTCGCCCGATGATTGTGGCGCTCATCGAGAACGCGCTTGATGAGGGCGGCCAGCGGCACATAGGCGACGAGGTGCTCGGCGAAGAGCCGCTTGCGCTCCTCGAGATCCGCTTCGGCGAAGCGCCGCCCGGCCGCCGTCAGCTGGATGTCGCCGGCGTCCACCTCGGCGAACCGCAGCAGCTGCAGCGTCTCGGCGATGGGAAACAGGTCGTCGACCTCGAAGTTCAGCTCCTCGGCGAGCGCCGGCAGGTCGGCGCGGCCGTCCGGCGCGGCGGCCAGGGTCTCCATGAGTCCGGCGAGCTCGTTGGTGGAGACGGGCGGCAGCGCCATGCCGACGCCGACCCCCGGGAACCCCTGCGCCCCCCGCCCATCGCCCTTGTCCCCCGGCGCCCTGGCGGTCATCCGCGCGTAGATGTCGTCCACCTGCTGGCGGAAGCGCGGGTCGTCGCGGTTGCGCGGGTGCGGTAGGGTGATGGTGATCTCGGCGATGATCCGGCCGGGATTGGACGAGAGGATCAGGATGCGGTCGCTCATCAGCACCGCCTCCTCGATGTTGTGGGTGACCATCAGGATCGAGCGGATCGGCAGGCGACCTTCGATCCAGAGGTCGATGATGTCGGTGCGCATGGTCTCGGCCGTGAGAACGTCGAGGGCCGAGAAGGGCTCGTCCATCAGCAGCAGCTCGGGGTGCGTCACCAAAGCGCGCGCGAATCCCACCCGCTGGCGCATGCCCCCGGACAGCTCCTTGGGGAAGGCGCGCTCGAACCCGCCGAGGCCGATCAGTGCGATGGCTTCCGAGGCGCGCCGCTCACGCTCGCGGGCCGCGACCCGCTGGGCTTCGAGGCCCAACTCCACGTTCTCCTCGACCGTCAGCCA
Organism: Caulobacteraceae bacterium; assembly: GCA_019247715.1. Classification (GTDB taxonomy): domain Bacteria; phylum Pseudomonadota; class Alphaproteobacteria; order Caulobacterales; family Caulobacteraceae; genus Acaudatibacter. The sequence continues at coordinate 40,702 of JAFBAO010000104.1, read as the reverse complement.
GGGAAACAGGGCGAAGCTCTGGAAGACCATGGCGACGCCCGGATTGGGGCCCTGGATGGGCGCGCCGCGCCAGAGTGCGCGCCCGCTGGTGGCCTTCAGCAGGCCGGCGATGATGCGCAGGAGCGAAGACTTGCCGGAACCCGACCGTCCGAGCATGGCGACGATCTCGCCTTCATCGATGGCGAGGTTGACGCCGTCGAGCACCAAGGGGCCCTTGCCGCCGGCGCCATAGGCCATGCGGACGCCCTGGACTTCCAGAAGGCGCTGAGCGTCAGGCGGTTTCGGCATGGGCTCTCCTTCAGGCGAAGCGGTACTTTTCTTCGGCGAGGCGATAGAGCGGACGCCACACCGTCCTGTTGAGCGCCACCACGAACACCGACATCACCGCCACCCCGAGGACGATGCGTGGGTAGTCGCCGGCCGCGGTGGCGTCTGCGATGTAGGCGCCAAGCCCCGCGGCGCGCAGATGGTCGCGCCCCCAGGAGGCCACTTCGGAGACGATGGCGGCGTTCCAGGCCCCGCCGCTGGCGGTGAGGGCCCCGGTGACGAAATAGGGCAGCACGCCGGGCGCCATCACCCGGCGCCACCACAGCCAGCCTCCCACCCGGAATGTCTGGGCCGCCTGCTTCAGGTCGGTGGGATAGGCCGAGGCGCCGGCGATGACGTTGAAGAGGATGTACCACTGGGTCCCCAGGATCATCAGCGGGCTGAGAAAGACGTTGGGATCCAGGCGCGCCATGACGATGATCGAGACTACCGCGCCATAGAGCAGGTTGACCGGAAAGGCCGCCAGGAACTGGGCGATGGGCTGCACCGCCTCGGCCGCCTTGGGGCGCAGTCCGATCCAGACGCCGATCGGCGTCCACACCACCGAGGCCAGAGCGATCAGCACCGCCACCCGGACGAGCGTGAAGCCGCCGAGCACGACGGCGTCGACCAGATCGCCCCAGGAAAGCTCGCGGGCGACGAACCGGAAGATCTGGGCGGCCGCCAGGACGACGAGCAGCAGCACCGCGGCGATCCAGAGAACGTCGAAGGTGGCCCCGGCTCCCTGCGCCCCCCGGTCCGCGGGCCGGCGCGAGAAGATCCGAAATCCCGCTGCGTATCTCAGCGCCGCGCCGACAGGCCTGCCGATGGCGGCCATCAGTCGTGTCCGGCGCAGAAGGTCGAGCACCCACGACCTCGGCGGCTCGGCCGTGGCCGTCTGCTCGAAATGGAACTTCTCGGCCCAGGCCACCAGCGGCCTGAAGACGAGCTGATCGAAGATCAGGATCGTCGCCGCCATGGCCACGATGGCCCAGCCCACCGCGGCGTAGTCCTGGCGCTCGTTGGCGAGCGCGATATAGGATCCCACCCCGGGAAGGGTTACGGTGGTCTGGCCGATCGTTAGCGCCTCGGAAGCGGTGACGAAGAACCAGCCGCCGGCCATGGACATCATCATGTTCCAGATGAGCGCGGGGGCGGCGAAGGGCGCCTCCAGGCGCCAGAACTTCTGCCACGGCGTGAGGCCGAAGGAATTGGCCGCCTCATCCAGGTCGGCGGGGATGACCTTCAGCGATTGGTAGAGGCTGAACGCCATGTTCCAGGCCTGGGCGGTGAAGACGGCGAAGATCGAGGCGAACTCCACCCCGAGGACGTTCCCGGGCGCCAGCGCCATGAAGCCGGTCACCGTGAACGAGAGGAACCCCAGCACCGGAACCGACTGGAGGATGTCCAGAAGCGGAACCAGCACCATGCCGGCGTGCCGGCTCTTGGCCGCCAAGGTGGCGTAGGAGAAGGTGAAGACGAGCGAGGCGGCCATGGCCGCGATCATCCTCAGGCTGGTGCGCACCGCGTACTCGGGCAGCCGCCAGGGATCGAGGCTGATGGGCGTCTGAGCCAGGGTCCGCAGCGGCGCGATGGTCTCCCGGGCGCCGTGCGAAAGGGCCACGAAAACCCCGACGATCAGCAACAGAGCCGCGAGGTCCCAGACGTTGAACGGCGCCCGGAGGGCCGGGTGCGCGCGCCGCAGGACAGGCTCTGGCGTCACCCGCACCTCCATGGCTCGCATCCACGCCGCGGCGCGCCAGCCAGGCTCGGTCACATGCCTATGTTGCACGGGTGTTTCCCGCAGCGGCCGACGGCGACGGCCCAGCCTCGCGGCGACCACGACCGGGGCGGCCACCCGCAGCATGGCGACTGGCGGCCGGGGGCCCGGATGGCGGGGGCGGATTGGGCCAGGGGACAGCGCGGCTACGAATGGCGCGAGGTGGATGGACGCTACGTCATGGCCGCCGCCGCCACCGGGCTCATCGCCTCGATCATCGCCGCCAGCCACTGACCGCAGGTGGCCCTTCAAGCGCCGCGGTCAGGGCCGCCCTCCTCGCGGCCCAGGCCGCAAAGAGCGCCCAGCGCCTTGCGCATCTGCGCGACGCAGTCGGTCCCGACCTGGCTCGCCAGGGCGGCGTCGACGCGTTCGCGCCCCGCCGCCCGGGCCGCCGCCGCGGCGCGACCCCGTTCGGTGAGGGCGAGGCTGATCTTTGCGGCGGCCGTCGGGGTCGGGCGCCCGTTCGAGATAGCTGCGCAGCACCAATGTATCGACCAATTGCCCGGCCGCTTGCCTGGAGACGCCGAGCTCCTTGACGAGCTGGCCCAGCGCAACGCCGCCGGCGCCCATGGTCAGGCCGCCGATGACGTACATCCCGTTCTTGGGGACATCGTCGCAATCGACGGCGGCCAGCGCCTTGCGGATCGCCGTTCCATAGGCGGTGCGGGCATGCCGCAACAGCGCAGGAATTACGGTGGTCTCATACCAGGGCTGTTCAGGATGCGGTTGGTTCATCGGCGCCTCCATGCTGGGGACGCCGGAAAATACGAAAGGACTGTCAAGTAAATTGACTAATTGAGCCCCTTAGCCAGCGGCGGCGCGCGCCTCCGCTTCGGCTTCGCGCCTAGCCTTCACCTCGGCCTCGGCGGCCCGCAGCGAATTGATGCCGGTGGGCGCATCGAGCTCCAGGCGCGCCACCTCGCTGATGCGGGCCAGCATCATGTAGCAGCCGATGGTGTAGAGGGTCTCGACCAGCTCCCGATGGCCGTAGTGCGCGTGCGCCGCCGCGAAGGTCGGGTCGTCCACCCGCACGTCCTCCACCGCCTGCTTGGCGAAGGCGAGCAGCGCCTGCTGCTTTGGCGTGAAGAGCGGGCTCGTCAGCTGGCCGGCCTTGAGGGCGTCCATCTGCGCCCGGGTGATCCCCATGGATGCGCCGATCACCTCGTGCTGCATCCATTCGTACGCCCCGCCCTCCAGGGCGGCGACGAGCAGCACCACCAGTTCGCGGTCGAAGGGATCGAGCTGAAGTTCGGCGAAGATCGCCCGGAAGAACGGGCGCAAGGCCCAGAACGCCGTCGGCGCCTGAGCCTGCAACCGGAAGAAGTTGTTATCCCCCGAGGGGGAGTTGCGGTAGGCCTCGGCGATCTCCCCTTCCAGGGTGGCCGGATCGACCGGCGGGATGCGTTGCATGGCGTCTCCTGCTTATGAGGCGGCCTGGTCCGGATAACGCGGGCGCGTCGCCACGGCCGACGGGCGCGCGCGGACCCGCTCCAGCCATCCGGTCACCCGCGTGAGGCCCGGCTCGACGGGTTTGACCCGCGTGTCGGCGAAATCCAGGAAGCAGAACAGCAATATGTCGGCCAGCGTGAACCGCTCGCCGCACACGAACGTCCGACCGTCTCCCATCTGAAGATCCAGCCAGCGCAGCCGATCCTCCACCATCGCGGCGAGGCCGGGAATGATCTCCGGAACCACCAGGATGTGGCTGCGGAAATAGTCCTCGGCGAGGCCGAAGCGGGTGATGTTGGCCAGGTGCTCGCAGATGTTGAGGTCCAGCCGGCGGGCCCACATCCGCGTCTCCGCCCGCTCCCGGTCGTCGGCGCCGATCAGCGGCGGGTCGGGGTTCTGGGCTTCCAGATATTCGCAGATGGCGACGTTCTCGCTGAGGCAGAAGCCGTCAGGGAACTCCAGCACCGGGATCTGGCCCATGGGGTTCATGCGGACGAAAGCGGGCTCGCGGTTCTGTCCGTGGGTGATCTCGCGCAGGGGCAGCTCCAGAGCCTTCTCGTGCAAGAACATGGTCACGACGCGAGCGTTGGGCGCGTAGGAGGCGAGGTGGAGAAGCATCGCGGACATGGCGCCGAGCCCTACAAGCCCAGGGCGCCGAAAGTATCGAGATCGGCGACCGCCTCGACGAACCTCTCGGCGCTGGCGGCGCAAATCTCTTCCGGCTGCATCTCGGCCGGGCAGGCGACCCACATGTAGCCGTGGATGAGCGTGCGGCGGTAGGCCAGCCAGGCGTCCTCGAAGTCGGGCGGGTTCTCGACCCCGTTGCGGCGCAGGGCGGCGAGATAGCCGGCGATGAGATCGCGGTCCCCGCGCCGTCGGTCGGCCGGGGTGATGTTGCCCACCAGCGAATAGCCGACGTCGTGCATGTAGGGGCCGCTCAAGGTCTGCCAGTCCAGGTACGCGGGGCGCCCGTCGCGCTCGAAGTACATGTTCCCGGCATGCGGATCGCCGTGGATCATGCACCGGGGCTGCTCTGCGCCCTGGCGCCAGTTGGCCCTGATCGCCGCCCAGATCCTGTCGGGATCCCGGTAGGCCGCGGGCGCCGACGGCCAGCGCCTGGCCAGGCTGGCGGCATAGTAGGAAGGCTCCAACTGGTGATCGAAGGTGGGCACGATGCGCGCGAAGTGGTTCGACATCGGCGGCAGCTCGGCCAGCCGCGGCGATCCCCACCACCTCGCGTGGAAGGCCGCCAGGTACTCCAGCGTCGCCTGCTGCTCGTCCAGCGAAAGCGGCTTGAAGGCGGTTCCGAACCTGACGTTGCGGGCCAGCAGATCCTCCAGCAGCACCAGGCCCTGCCCGATCTCGGTGTCGGCTTCGGCGTAATAGGCCTTCGGCAGCCGGATCGGCAGGTCGGCCGCCCAGTGGAGATAGAAATGCGCCTCACCGACCATGCCGATGTCATAGGTGTGGTCGTGCCGGATGAAGGTCCCCTTCAGCCACATGGTGGGAGGAAGGCCGGCCTCGTGCCCCGCGTCGTTGTAGTCCAGGAGCAGGCGCACCCTCGTGGCCGAGCCCACGGTGACGTCGCCGACGTACGCTGACCTGACCTCGACGCCCGGATAGTTGCGCGCCAGCGCCGCCGTCAGCCAGACGGCGTCGATGTCGCCCACCTCGCGCGGCAGACGCCTCGGCCTGGACGCAACCGCAGCCGTCATGTTCCTCGCTCCCATCCCAACGCCGATGGTCGGCGGCTTCCGTGTGCTCGGCTATTCCGCGGCGACCCTGTCGCCGCGCAGCCGCGCCGTGGCCTCGTGATCGATGGTGAGCCCCTCCGGATCCCTCGCCGGATCGCCGCGCACCACGACGCCGTAGTCCCGCGCCGCGCCTTCCAGCGTCACGTGCTCGTCGCGCACGTCGCGCAGGACGCGTTCGACATCGCGCTGGAAGGGATCGCCCCACCCGCCGGCGCCGTTGGTGATCACCCGGACCACCGAGCCGGCCGGCACCCGCACCCCCGTGCCGCTCGGAACGGAGACGCCGTTGCGGTCGAGCACCTTCGATTCCGGATCGATGAGGCCGAGCATGGGCCTGGCCTCTCGGTAAATGCCGCTCACGATGTCCCTCGGTATGGACGCGCGCGGATCCACGGCGGCGTTGCCCGGGTCCCAGCACCAGGCGCCGCCCGAAAGGCCTGGGCGCCCATCGGCCACGCCGCCGCCGCCCGGAGGTTGAAGCGTGTGAAGGTTCATGAGGACGTGGACGCCCTCGTGAAGCCAGTAGGTGTCGTTCACCTGGGACGAGCCTCCGCGATGCGCGCCCGGACCGCCGGTGTCCGGCAAAGCATCCCCCGATAGCGCGAGCGCGAATCCCTCCCGCTCGGCGTCCTCCACGCCCGACCTTATGGAATTGTAGAGGAGGCTGGTCTGGCAGCTGTCGCCGTCGCCGAATTCCGACGCGCCCCAGGGGTTGTTCGAATTGCCGGCCCCGAGCGACGCCCAGGGGGCGCCGTCGGGCCAGAGGCCGCTGACGAAGTTGTGGGTGGGGACGGCCTCGGAGGCGAAGGCGTTCGAGCCGAGCGCCGGCGTCAGGGCCCGGAACACCGCCAGCATCATGGCGATCACGATCTCGTTGTAGAATTGGCAGGCGTGAAACGGATTCGGATTGAGGATCGCGTCGGGCGGCAGGACGATGTCCACGTTGCGCAGCGAGCCCGAGGTGAGCCTCGCCTGCGGCTCGATCAGGCACTTCAGCCCGACGGTGATCGCCGTCTTCACGTCGAGCCAGGCGGCGTTGAGGGCGGTGCGCGAGGCGCGCGACGAGCCGCTCCAGTCGAACTCGGCCCGGCGTCCGACCTTGTGGATTCGCACCTTGACCCGATACACTGGGCTTTCGGGCAGGCCGTCGCCGTCGAGCGTCTCGATTCCCTCGTAGACGCCGTCGGGGATCGCGGCCAGGGCGTCGCCCATGGTCTCGGCCGAAGCGTCGCAGGCGTAGCGGATCGAGCCCAGGAAGGCGGCGAGGCCGTATTTGGCGATGGAATCCTGGACGTGGTCGTCGGCCATCTCCAGGCTCGACCGGATCGACTGGATGTCGGGGAAGATGGTCGGCCCGAAACGGGTGTTAGTGAAGATCAGCCGGAACACCGACGCCACCGGCTCGCCCTGGCTGAACAGCAGGGTGGGCGGCAGGCGGAAGCTGTCCTCGTAGATATTGCGCTTGGTGAGGCCGAAGCCGCCGGGGGTGGTCCCGCCCATGTCCATCATGTGGGCGCGCACGGTGATCACCGCGACGATCTTCCCGTCGTGGAAGATCGGGCGGATGAAGCAGGTGTCGTTGGCGTGGGTGCCAACGCGGTAGTAGTCGTTGACCACGATCACGTCGCCCGGCCGCAGCTTCTCCAGCCCGTACTCTTCCAGGCTGATCCGCACCGCGTCGGGCAACGATCCGGTGAAGACCGGAATGGTGTTGCTGACCGCGATCATCGGATAGAGCAGCTCCGGCGGCCCGAGCAGGCAGACGGCGAAGTCGGACCCGGTGCGCACGATCGGCGAGAACGCCGTCGTCAGGATTCGCGACACCAGGTGCTCGATGATGAACACGAACCGGTTCGTGAGCACGGTGGCGGTGAAGCGGTCGCAATCGTAGCGGCTCTCGAACGCCTGGCCCACCAGGTCGCGCAGGCGCTCCGTGGACCGCTCCGAGGTCATAGGCGTTGGTGAGACAGCCATGGCGTCGCCTCTCCCGCTCAAGTGATGATCAGTTCGCCGAACGCGCCGACTTCGAGGCTGCGTCCGCGCGGCGTGAAGGTAGTGGACATCTCCTCGCGCACGATGGACGGCCCGGCGATGCGGTCGCCCGCGCAGAGATCGGCGCGTTGGTAGACCTGCGCGCGCACGTCCTCGCCGTAGATGAAATTCAGCGTCACGGTCGCCGCCGGCGCCGGCACGCCCCCGCTTCTTCTCGGCGCGACCGACGGATAGGCCACCTTCGGCGAGCGGACGACGGCCTGGACGCGATAGGTCACCCCCTCCACCGGGAAGCGGGTGAAGCGGTTGCCGTTGCGTCGCTCGTAGGTGTCGTGAAAGGCGACCTGCATGCGGCCCACCTCCTCGGGGGTGATGTCGCCGCCGCCTACCTCGATGAGCGGGGTGACCCAGGCCTGGCCGGCGAGGCGCGCATCGAAGCTGCGGCGGAACTCCACCTCGCCGTGCGCCTTCTTCACCTGGCCGCGCAGCGATTCCTCCAGCCCCTTGAAGATGGCGTCGAGCTTCGGCGCCGCCTCGGGGGTGAGGATGAGGTGGGCGCTGCGCTGGTCCATGAAGGAAAGGTCGGCGCTCAGCAGCCCTAGCGCGCTGAACAATCCCGGATGCGGGGGAACGACCACTCGGCGCAAGGCCAGCACGTCAAGCACCGCCGGCAGCAGCATCGGCCCGGCGGCGCCGTAAGCCATCAAGGTGAAATCGCGCGGATCGATCCCCCGCCGCACCGAGATGTTGAAGATGCCCTCGGCGATGTTGTGCACGCCCACCGCCCAGGCCTGGCGCACCCGCTCGGCGAGCGGCATGGGCGTCTCCAAGGCCTCGAAGGCGGCGCGGGCGCGCTCGGGATAGAGCGGCATGCGCCCGCCGAGGAAGGCGTCGGGCGCGAGGATGCCGGCGAGCAGGGCGGTGTCGGTGATGGTCGGCCGCGCGCCGCCCCGCCCATAGGCCGCGGGGCCGGGATCGGCGCCGGCGCTCTCGGGCCCGACCCGGATGTCACCGGTGGGACTCACCGAGACGATGCTGCCGCCTCCGGCGCCCAGGGTGATCACGTCGATGGAGAGGGCGGAGACGTTGAGGTCATGCTCGAGCTCGAAGGTAGGATTGACCCAGGGCTCGCCCTTCAGGACCACGCTGATATCGGTGGAGGTGCCGCCGACGTCGGCGCAGATCAGGTCGCCGTCGTCGATCATGCCGCCGAAGTGGGCCGAGGAGACGACGCCCGCGGCGGGTCCGCCGACCACCAGGCGATAGGGCCGCTCCATGGCGTAGCTGGCCGGCATCAGCATGGCCCGGCAGTCGGCGTAGTTGAATTCGCCGCCGAAGCCGGCCGCTTTCAGCCCCTGCTGAAGCCGGTCGGTGTAGTCGCCGTACTTGAGCTTCATCAGCACGTCGACGATCGTCGTGGTGGCGCGCGGATACTCCATGGCGATGGGCGAGACCTCGCTGGAGACCGAACAGGCGATGTCGCCGAGCTCCTCGCGGACCAGCACCTTCAGCCGCTGCTCGTGGGCCGGATTGACGTAGGAGTTCAGTAGGCAGATGGCGACGCCTTCGACGTTGCAGCGCTTCAGCAGCCGCAGCTCCTCGCGCGCCTGGGCCTCGTCGAAGGGGATGAAGACCTCGCCGGCGGCGGTGATACGCTCGCGCACGCCGCGCCGCAGATAGCGGGGCACGATCGGGCGATTGGCGTCGCCGAACGAGCGGCGCCACCGGGGCTGGGTGAGGAATTCCACCGGCCGCGAGATGGACCCCATGTCCGGTATGTCGCGGTGGCCCTGGGTGGTGAGGAAGGCCACTTTCGGCAGGTTGCGGGTGATGACCGCGTTCAGGCCGGCGGTGGTGGCGAGGTTGAACACCGTGGCGCGCTCGACGCCCACCGCCGCCGCGCCGGCCAGCACCGGGCCGTCGCTCGACCGCGGGTCGGTGGCGATCTTGGCGGGCGTGATGAGCCCGGCTTCGTCCACGGAGACGATGTCGGTGAAGGTGCCGCCCACGTCGACCCCCACCAGCATCGAGCCGGCGGCGGTCAAAGGAAGCCCTCCTCGGGCAAGGTTATCCAGCCCAGCCGCGTCCAGGGCTCGCGCCGCACCGAGCAGAGGCAGGATTGGCACTTGACCACCTGGAACCAGCCGCCGAAGGCCAGCACCGGATATTGCTTGAGATCCGAGCGGCCGCATTCGGGGCAGGCGCCCTCGACGGGCGTGCGGACAACCTCGGTGGTCGGAGCGGCGGGGCGTTCGGAGGGCTTGGCAGGCGCCATGGCTTATTCGACCTCCCGAATGATGTCATTTTAGACGGCCGCCAACAACGATACGGCGCGTAGCATTTGGGTCAAGGACGAAGTCGCCTGGCAGGGAGTTCGCGGATTTTGAAGAAGCTGAGCGCGCGCTCCAAACCGCCCGGCGGGGCCGCCCCGGTGGTCGCCTTTCCGGCGAAGGCCGGCCGGCCGGCGGCCCACGAGGGGCCGCGGCGTCTCGAGCGGATCCTCGACGTGGCGATGCAGGAGTTCACCGCCCACGGCTTCGGCGGCGCCAACATCGAGCGGATCGCCAGGACGGCCGGCGTGGGCAAGGCGACGATCTACCGGAACTTCGGGGAGAAGCCCGGTCTGTTCGAGGCGCTGGTGCGGCGCACGCTCACCCGCATCGGCGACATCTGGCGGAACGTGACGTTCGACCTCGACGATCCGACGGGGACGCTGCGCGCGGTGGCGCTGGTGAGCTACGAGCAATGGTCCAGCGAGTCGCTCGCCCTCTACCGCGTCATCTACGCCGAGGCGACCCGCCTGCCCGACCTCGCGCAGACGGTCCACGACATAACCTACCGGATATCGCTGAGGCCCCTCATCGACTACCTGCAGGCGCTCAAGGACCGCGGCGTCCTCGAAATCGCCGACACCCAGGAGGCGGCGGCGAACTTCACCCAGATGGCGGTGGGCGGGACGCGGTTTCTGCTGTTCCCCGCCACCTTGGACGCCGAGCAGCGCGGCAGACTGGCCGACGAGGCGGTCAGGATGTTCCTGCACGGAACCCTCGCGACCGGGGCGGCGCCCGGCCGGCCGCGCGGTCCCGCCCCAGATTGACCTCAAATAATACGCTGCGTAGCATTCTGGCCGACGTCCGACGGGCGCGGCCGAGGGAGGGTGGATCATGAGCGCGATCTGCGAAGGCCTGAACGTGCTCGAGATCGGCGCGGGCAGCATGGCGGGCTCGATGGCCGCGATGGTGCTGGCCGACGCCGGCGCACGGGTCGTCAAGCTCGAGCCCCCCGAGGGCGACAGCCTGCGCAGGCACAACCCCAGCGGCTTTCGGATCTGGAACCGCGGCAAGGAGAGCTGCGCGTGCGACCTCAGGACCGCCGCCGGTCAGGAGGCCCTGCGCGCCATGGCCGCCGAGGCCGACGTGGTGATCGAGGCGTTCGGCCCGGGCGTGACGAAGCGGTGGGGCGTCGACGCCGAGACCCTGCGAGCCGCCAACCCGGCCCTGGTCCACTGCGCCATCAGCGGGTTCGGCCCCGACGGCCCCTATGCGGGCCTGAAGGCCTGCGACTGGATCGTGGCCGCCAAGATGGGCCTGTGGTCGCGCGGGCTCTTCTCCCACCGCGACGGCCCGCTCCTGAAACCGGTCCCCTGGGCGAGCTTCGGCGCGGCCATGCAGAGCGTGGCGGGGATCATCGCCGCGCTGCTGGCGCGCGAAGCGACCGGGCGCGGCCAGAGCGTCGAGGCCACCCTCGCCTCGGGCCTCGAGGCCGTGGACTACTTCGGCGCGGTCCTGAGGCAGCTCGCCGCCCGCCGCAAGCCGGGCGAGGCGGACGCCGGCCAGATCGGCGTTTTCAGCCGCTACGCGGTGCTGCTGGCGACCAAGGACGGGCGCCTGATCCAGACCACCACCATGCTGCCGCACCAGGGCAAAGCGCTCTGCGAGGTGGCGGGCGTCACCGACCGGCTCTCCGACCCGCGTTTCAGAAACCTGCCGTCGTTCGATACGGCGGAGGACGCTCAGGCGTGGGAGGACATGCTGCTCGAGGCCTTCCTCGAAAAGCCGCTCGACCACTGGCGCCCGCTCCTGGAAGCCAATCTCGACATCGCTTTCGAGATCGCCGGGACCTCCGAGGAAGGCCTGCGGCATCCTCAGATCGTCCACAACGGCGACGTGATCACCATCGACGACCCCGAGGTCGGGCCGATCCGCCAGGTGGGCCCCATCGGCCACTTCGAGAAGACGCCCCTCGCCCCCACCCGGCCTGCGCCTCGGCTCGGACAATGGCGCGGCCCGCTGGTCGGACATCGCGCGCCCGCCGGCGGCGCGCCCGCCCCCGCCTGCCCCTTCGCCGGGGTGACGATCATCGAGTTCGGCTGCTTCTACGCCATGCCCTACGGGCTCACGATGCTGGCGGCGCTGGGAGCGCGGGTGATCAAGATCGAGGACCGGGCGGGCGATCCTCACCGCCGCTCCTTCGGTCCCGAGGTAGGCTCCAGCAAGACCGCGGCCGGCAAGGAGAGCATCGCCCTCGACCTGCGCACCGACGAGGGCAAGCGCATCGCCCAGGCGCTGGCGGCCAAGGCCGACGTGTTCGTGAACGGCTTTCGCACCGGCGTCCCCGAGAGGCTGGGCCTCGGCTACGAGACGCTGAAGGCGATCAATCCGCGGCTGCTCTACGTGAACGCCGCCGGCTACGGCGCCGACGGGCCCTATGCGCGCCGCGCCTGCTACGCCCAGGCGGCCGCGACGGTGGCGGGCAGCTTCGGCCGACAGGCCAGCCACTGGTCGGCGCCCGAGCGCGTGCGGGGCTGGGACATAGCGGAGCTGCGGGCGGTGGTCTTCCCGCGCCTGCACCAGGTGAGCGACGGGGACTCCAACGCCTCGCTCGGGCTCCTGGCGGCCATCGCGCTCGGCCTCTACCACCAGCGCCGCACCGGCGAGGGCCAGCAGCTCAACACCTCCATGATCGGCTCCAACGCCTGGTGCTACTCCGACGACTTCTGCGCCTACGAAGGCAAGCCGGCCATCCCACGCTGCGACGAGGAGGAGTACGGCCTCAGCGCCCTGGAGCGGCTCTACCGGGCGGCGGACGACGGGTGGCTCTGCATCGCGGTGCGCGAGCAGAGGGAGTTCGAGGCCCTGGCCAGCGTCCTCGGGCGCCCCGGCCTCGCGCACGATCCCCGGTTCAAGGATGCGGCGGCCCGCCGCGGCCACGACGCGGAGCTGGTGGCGGCGCTCTCGGACCTCATCGCAGCCCGACCCGCCCAGGCGTGGGAAGCGGCCTTGAGCGCCGCGGACGTCGGGGCGGCGGCGGTGAGCATGGCCGGCATCGAAGGGTTCACCGCCTTCGACCCCGGCCTGCAGGCGGCCGGCCTCACCATCACCACCCGCCACCCGCTCTACGGCGACTTCGTCCGCTGGGGCCCCTCCCCGCGCTTCTCGGACGCGCAGGGCGCGGCGGGGCCGGTCTGCCTGCACGGCGAGCACAACCGCACGCTCCTCGCCGAGCTCGGCTACGACGCCGGCGCGATCCAGGACCTCGAAGCGCGGGGCGTGGTCTTTCCGCCGGCGGGGGAACAGAGGGCCGGGGCCGGGGCCGCGGCGTAGGGGCCCCCATCGTCGAGCGCGGGCGGCCTCCCTCCGCGCGGCGGCCCAACCGGATCAGGCTCGATGACGGCCCGGCGCATCACCGCACGGGCGCATTCGACGCCGTGGCCAACGGCTTGCCCTCGTCGGTTATGGAAGCGACCTTGTCGTCTGCGCCGTAGCAGAAGAGCACCGTGTGCTGGTGGCTCTTGGATGCAGCCTCCACGGGCGTCGTCACGACTTCCGCCAGTCCGAGCGTGAAGACGTCCGCCGTTGCTTCCCCGAGGATGACTGCACCCTTGGAGGCTCCGTGCGCGCCTTTCGTGTATAACTTGTACACGTCGCAAGAATCATCTTGATCCTTCACCGTGCTCGGCGGAGCGCCGAGTCTGGCGATGACGTCCATCCGGTTCTCGCCAACATTAAATCTGGTGATGTCGACAGGATCCGGCCGCTTCGCTTCCATGATCGTCGAACACGCGCCAAGCAGCACCGTCGACGCAGCAATCATCAAGACCTGAGCACGCATTGAGTCCCCCTCTCGCCCCAGAAGCGCCATGACACGCGCGGGCCTAGAAGAACTGCGTCCTACACGCTCTGATGGTCAAGCTTGATCGCCTTCCCGGCGAAAAACGTCCTTTGAACGCAGAGGTTACTTCGCTGTTCGGACTCGCACGAAGGTCGCGGCGCCAGTGTTGGAAACCGCCGGCGGCTTGACCTTCAGGCCCAAGAACCCGAAGGCCCGGCGCTTCGCGAAGATGCCAAGCCCGCGCCAAGCGCAGTGGCGGTTAGAAACGAAGTGGTGCCCCAGGTCGGACTCGAACCAACACGGCCTTGCGGCCAACAGATTTTGAGTCTGCCGCGTCTACCATTTCGCCACTGGGGCGGCGCGGGTCCGCTCTAGCGCAGGGGTGGCGGGGGCGGCAAGGCGAGGGGCTGCGCCGATCAGCGCCGCTCCCCGCCCAGCCGCTCGGCGGCGACGGTCAGGCGGCGCAGCAGCAGCTTCAGGACGATCACCTCGCCGGGGCTGAGGTCGGTGACCAGGGTCGCCTCGTAGGCCTGGGCGAGCGGGGCGATCTCCTCGTGCAGGCGCCGGCCTTCCGGGGTGAAGCCGAAGCGCAAGGGTCCGCCCTCGACCAGCCCGCGGTGCAGGAGGCCGCGCAGGATGCGCTGTTCCTCGGGGCCCGACTCGTGGGCGAGCGCCTGGCTCTCCGCCTCGGCCAGGCGGGCCATGGCGCGCCACTCGGCGACGGTGAGTCCGAACCTTTCCTTCCAGGTGCGGGCGGTCAGGGTTCCCACCGCGGCGGCGGCGGCCTCCAGCCCCTGGGCCAGGGGCTCGGCGGCGGGCCGGCTGATTCGCTCCGGCCGCGCCTGGGCTATGGCGACCATTCCTCCCATCGGATCCTAGCTCCGTCGTCAGCGGCGAATCGTGCAGGCGCTCGCCGGATACGATGGGGACAGGCCGCCGCCCCTCGTTCAAGCCGCCGGCGCCGCCGGCGAGCCCTTGAGGCCGCTTCGCCTATCCCTTGTGCAACGTGAAGCCGCTTTTTCGCCTCGGCCGCCGCGGCGGCGCCTTCAGGGCCGGGCGATGAGCCGCTCGAGGCGCACCCCCTCCTCGTACCGCGAGGGCCCGCCATAGACCACCACCTCGCAAAGGATGTCGCCGCCGGGGTCCTGCGCCCAAAGATAGCTGCGCTCCACCGTCACCTGCCGGCCCGCCGGCGAGAAACCGTCGTAGGCGTCGCCCCAGGACAGCACGGCGCTGAGCTCGCGCCAGCCGAGCCGGCAGGCGGCCATGAGCTCGTCCTCGGCCATCGCGGTAAGGTCTTCGCCGATCTCGCTCATCCTTCGACGCCTCGACTGGCAGGCCGTCATCGACCGCGACGAAACGCGGGTAGTGTCTCAGTTTGAAATCCGCCGCCGTTGACAAGATTGGCGCCTAACCAGGCGCGAGGCTATCTTCGGACGATGACGATCCGATGCACCGTTCACGGCGTTGGCTTTTTGGCTTCAACCGCCGACGAGTACGAGTTTGACGCGGTTCCTCGCCAGGGCGAAACCATCTGTATGCCAGGCGAAGGCGGCTTAGAGGTCACTTGCCGAGTGAATCAGGTGACACATCGGCCCGGCCCATCGCCATACGGGTTGCCGCTCATAACCATCTTCGTAGACACGGTGAGAGATGCCTAAAGGCCCACGCGGAGAGAAGCGCCCAGGCGACGTGATCGGCGCCGCCGTCATGGTCGGCAAGATCGCTACCGGCGAGATCGAGGACAACGCCACCCCGGCCGACAAGGCGCACCACAGCGCGGGCGGGAAGAAGGGCGGCGCGGCCCGCGCCAAGGCACTGTCGGCCGCCAAGCGGTCGGAAATCGCCAGGAAGGCCGCGACTAAGCGCTGGGGCGGACAGTAAGCATTTTTGGCTCGTAAGCTCCGCGCACGCCAAAAATTGCTTGGTCGAATCACCAAGCAGGATTAGACGGGTCCGCGCAGTAAGCACGGAGCCGAATCCATGGACGATGACGAGAATCCCCAAAGCCGGGGCGGTAAGACGCGTGCGGCTAACCTGTCCCCTGAGGAAAGGAGAGAGATCGCCCGCCTAGGCGCGAAGGCGCGCTGGGAGGCGCGGGCCAAGACTGCGGCGGCGGCGATGGGCGAACTACCCCGCGCCACGCACCAAGGCAGCATGTTGATCGGCGAACTGGAACTCGACTGCTACGTGCTCGAAGACGGACGCCGGGTCTTCCACAAGCGCGGGATGGCGCGCGCCCTGGGCATGAAATCAGAGGGCGGGAACGTCTTTATGCGCGCGATGCAGCGAAAAGGGCTTGGATCCGAACTCGACGAAAATCTGGTGGAGAGGATCAATAATCCTTTTTATTTCAAACCATTAACCCTGGATCTGGCGCACGGCTATGAAGCTGAGGTCCTAGTCGATGTCTGCAAGGCGATCATCCGGGCCGACGATGCTCTCCAGCTGACCAAATCGCAGGATGGGCTCGCCGCCCAGGCCCGGATCTTGGTGAATGCCTTCGCCAAGGTCGGCGTCACGGCGCTGATCGACGAAGCGACAGGATTTCAGGAGATCCGGGCGCCCGACGCGCTGCGCTTGCTGGTCCAGCAATACATTGAGGCTGAGAAGCGCGAATGGGAGAAACAGTTCCCAGACGACTATTATGATGAACTGAACCGCCTCTACGGCAGCAAGAAGTTGACGAAGACGGGATCAGGACGGGTCATCCAGAACCGCCCTCAGCATTTCGCCCAATTCACCCGCAGGCACGTCTATCATCCGCTGGAGAACGGCGCGGTGCTGGAGGAACTCGATCGGATCAATCCTAAGATCAACAAGCGCGGAACCCGCCGAGCGCGCTTCCACCAGCACCTCACGGAGGGCTACGGGATCGAGAAGCTGAAGCGTCAGGTCCAGGAGGTCATGACCCTGATGAAGGTCTCGGACACCGTGGCGCAGTTCCGGAAATTCTTCGACCGCCGCTTCCAAGGCAGCTATCAGCCCGACCTTTTCGACTGAACGTTATGCTTGACACTCAAGCACAAAGTGCAGATAAGAGGGGCATGAACAAGCTACCCCTCGCCAAGCGCGTCATGATCCTGAACGGCCTGTGCGAGGGCGTCTCCATGAGGGCGATCAGCCGCATGGCGGACGTGTCCATCAATACGGTGACGAAGCTGCTGGAGGATGCCGGCGAGACGTGCCTGGCGCTGCATGACGAGCTGGTGCGCGGCGTGAAGTCCGAACGCATCCAGGCCGACGAAATCTGGAGCTTCTGCTACGCCAAGGCGAAGAACGTCGCCACGGCGAAGACCGCGCCTGAGGAAGCCGGCGACGTGTGGACGTGGACGGCCATGGACGCCGACACGAAGCTGATGATCTCCTACTTCGTGGGCGACCGCTCAGGCGATAGTGCCGCGATCCTGGCGCACGATCTGCGCTCGCGGGTGACGAGCGAAACCGTCCAGATCACCACGGACGCCCACAACGCCTATCTCCGGGCCATTGAGGATGCCTTCGGCGCCGACGCCGACTATGCGACCCTGGAGAAGGTCTATCGCACCGATCCTAAGGCCGCCGCCGGCCGCTACAGCCCCCCCGTCTGCATCGGGACCCGGACGCGGGTAGTCGAGGGAAACCCCGACGAAGCCCATATCTCCACCAGCTACGTTGAGCGTGCGAACCTCTCGATCCGGATGCAAAACCGCCGGTTCACCCGGCTGACCAACGCCTTCTCAAAGAAGTTCCAGAACCACGTTCACGCCCTGGCGCTGTACTTCGCGTTTTACAATTTCGTCCGCATCCATAAGACGCTTAAGGTCACGCCTGCGATGGCCGCTGGCGTCTCCCAGACCCTTTGGACGATGGAAGATATCGCAGAGCGGATCGAAGCGCGGCGCCCGCAGCCCGGCAAGCGCGGGCCTTACAGGAAGCGCCCCGCCTAGGCGGCCTCAATTCCGAGGACGTCGAGCAAGCGTTGCGCCGCGCCCAGGTCCGGAACGCTGGCAAGCACGCGGATGCCGCTCTCCGATGCGTCATGAACTTCTTCGTAGAGATAGAGCCCCCCAGCGTCAGACAGGCCGTTCTCGCGAAGCGTGTCCTTAGACAACTCTGACATGTAGACTTGGGTGTTCAAGCGAGTCGTTCCAACAAACAGGAAGTCATCGTCCATGGCGCGTCCTCCCCGACCGCAGCCCCGGCTTACCGCCACCCAGCTGGCCGACTATCTGGCCGCAACCTCGCCCCTCGCCCAACTGGCAATCCTTCGCCAAGCGAAGAACCCCGGCGAAGCTAAGCCGCTCATCATCCAGTATCAGCTCGTCAAGGGCCATATCGCGGCCTGCCTCTTCGAGCCAGAGTCCATGAACCGGATCATCGCCAGCGCGATCGTCTCGCTGGAACAACGGCGCGATGATCCGGCCAACCGGCCGCTCGTCAGGGACGACGCGCGACGCTGCATAGAGGTGATTCAGACTTTTCAAGGTTCCGTTAACGCTCTCGGCTTGTGGAGCATAACATATGAGCCGCCGCCCCAGCGGCCAGCGCCGCTGATGGTCGCGGGCGTCGAGATCAGCGTATTTCCTGACGCCATCGCCATCGCCGACCATCGGACGGGCCATCGCATCGGCGAGGTGTTCATTCGATGCACGATCGGCGCGGCAAACGACAACGCTGAGAACCGCCGCTCCGAGTCCAACGGCCACTTGGTGACGATCGCCCACATGCACACCGTGGAGACTCTCACGCGCCACGGAACGCCATACTCGCCGACGTCCATGGTGATCGACGTGCCTCGTGAGCGCGTTGTCTACGGCCCGGCTAGCACGACTATGCGCGTTCGCCAGATAGAGGCGGCCTGTGCGATGATCGCTGCGATCTGGCCTACCGTCTAAATTCAAACTGAGACACTACCGAAACGCGCCGCGCCGAGACAACGCTCCTGGGCCCTGCTAGGGTGGCGCCAGGAGTTCGCCGCCGTCCCCGCGCCGCGCGGCGGGCTCGTCACCTAGAGCCACACTAGCCACCCAAGTCCTAGTGTGCTTTCCAGGCTCGGGCCGCGCCGTTCGCGCGCTCGATTCCGACACACTTCAGGGGCGGCGCATGTTGCGGCGATCTTATGACTGGATGATGCGCCGGGCGGCCTCGCCCGAAGCGCCCGTCTGGCTGGCCGGCTTCGCCTTCATCGAAGGGGTGTTCTTCCCGATTCCCCCGGACGTGATGCTGATGCCCCTGGTGCTGGCCTCCCGAGAGCGGGCCTGGCGGTACGCGGCCATCTGCCTGTCGGCTTCGGTGCTCGGCGGCTCGGTGGGCTATTCGATCGGCTACTTCCTCAATCCGGTGGGCGAGGCGCTGATTCGCCTGACCGGCGGAGACGCCGTGCAGTTCCACGACTGGTACGCCCAGTGGGGCGTGCTGCTGCTGGCCCTCCCGATCCCCTACAAGCTCTCGGCGATCGCCTCGGGGCTCTTCAAGCTGAGCTTCCCGCTGTTCTTCGGCGCCTCGATCCTGATCCGGGGCCTGCGGTTCTTCCTGGTCGCCGGCCTCGTGCGGTACTACGGGCCGCCCATCCAGGCGTTCGTGGAGCGGCGTCTCGGACTGGTGGTCAGCGCCGCGGCGCTGGCCATCATCGGGGTGGTGGTGGCCGTGCGCTTCGCCTTCTAGGAGCGCCAAGATGGCGAGGCTCGATGCTTTGGGGACGGCGCCCGGAAGGGCCGAGCCAGGCTCGCCCCTTGGCATCCTGCTGACGCGCTGGCCGATCTTCGCCTTCGCCCTCTCGGCGGCGATGCTGGCGATCGCCCACGGCTTCCAGACCTTCGGAGGCCTGGCCCCCTGCCACCTCTGCCTGAAACAGCGGGAGGTCTATTGGACCGCCCTGGTCCCGGCGGGGCTCGGCGCGGCGCTGTCGCCGACGCCCTACGGCGCCGCGAGCCGCCGCCTGGTCGGCGCGGCGCTGGTCCTGGTCTTCGGCTACGGCGCCTACCTCGCCGGCTTCCACGCCGGGGCGGAGTGGAAGTGGTGGCCGGCCCCGGCCAGCTGCGCCAGCACCGGCGTCAGGGTGAGCGTCCAGGACCTGCAGGCCCTGCTGGCGGGGGCCGGCGCGCGGGCCCCGGCCTGCGATGAGGCCCCCTGGCGGCTCCTCGGGCTTTCCATGGCCGGCTGGAATTTCCTGGCCTCGCTCGCCCTGGTGGGGTTCAGCGCCGCGTCCGCCCTGCCCTGCAGACGGGCGCCGTGACGCCCGTTCCGCCCCGCCCGGGACCGCTCGCCGCCCGCAGCCGGATCGGCGAGATGCTGAGGGTGGATCACGCCGGGGAGCTGGCGGCGGCGGCGATCTACCGCGGTCAGCGGGCGGTGCTGCGGGAGGCCGCCGGCGCCGGCCGCTCGCTCGCGCGGATCGCCGACCTCGAGGCCCAAGAGGACGAGCACCTGGCGCGTTTCGAGGCGCTGCTGACCGAGCGCAAGGTGCGCCCGAGCCTCCTCTCGCCGCTGTGGCGGGCGGCGGGATTCGGCCTTGGCGCGGCCACCGCCCTGATCGGCGAGCGGGCCGCCCACGCCTGCACCGAGGCCGTGGAGAGCGTGATCGAGGATCACTACCGCGCCCAGGCCGCCGAGCTGGAGCCTGCCGAGCCCGACCTCGCGGCCGAGCTGCTCGCCTTCCGCGACGACGAGCTCGCCCACAAGGCGATCGCCCTCGCCGAAGGGGCGCGGGAGGCGCCGGGCTATCCCCTGATCGCCGCCGCGATCCGGACCGGCTGCCGCCTGGCCATCCGCATCGCCGAGAAGCTTTAGGATTCGCGGAACTTTCCGCGGACTCTCCCATTCAAAAGAGCAGCTTCGCCGGGAGGGTCCTCACGGAGATGATCGGACGTCATGCGTAAAATTCTTCTCGCCACAGGATTGATCGCGGCCATGGCCGGCTCGGGCTTTTCCCCTGGTCTTGCCAGCGCCAACGACCATTACTATCGCCACCACCGTTACTATCACCGCGAATACGGTTGCGAACGGCACCGCCATCGGGCCGGCGCAGCCGGGGCCATCGCCGGCACGGTGGGCGGCGGGATCATCGGCGGCGCCCTCTCGCACGGCAACGTGCCAGGGACGCTGCTGGGCGCCGGCGCAGGCGCCCTCATCGGCCACCACGTGGCCAAGGGCAGCGTCCGCTGCTGAACGGTTCGACTGCGAGGCTGGCCCTGGGCTCCCCTTTGTCGTGACCGGACGGCGAACGCGGTTCCGGGACGGGTGGAGGAAGCGCTGGCGTCCGCCGAAGGTCGGCTTTGCGTTCGTCGCGCCAAGACCTAAGGCTTGCGGATCGCCACAAGCACTGGAGCGCCGGGCATGGGCATCCTCCTCTACGAGGTCGCGGACAGCGTCTGCACCATCACCCTGAACCGGCCGGAGGTGCTCAACGCGCTCGATCCGGCGCTGATCAACGCCCTCGACGAGGCCGTTCAGCGAGCGGCGGCGGACGCCGAGGCCAGGGTGGTGGTGCTGACCGGCGCCGGCCGGGGCTTCTGCTCGGGCGGCGACGTGCGGGGCGTCGGGATCGACGGCGACGTGCCGAACACCGACCGCAAGATCCCCCCCAGGGGCCGCTCGGCCGCGCAGCTGCTCCACGACATGCCCAAGCCGACCATCGCCATGATCAACGGCCCGGCCGCCGGGGCCGGCATCGGGCTCGCGGGCGCCTGCGACCTGCGGATCGCCGCCGAGTCGGCCACCTTCCTGGCGGCCTTCGCCCGCTGGGGGCTCGCGGGCGACTACGGGGCGACCTACTACTGGACGAAGATCCTGGGCGTCGGCAAGACGCGGGCGCTCTTCATGCTCAACGAGAAGCTCGACGCCCGCCAGGCCCTGGAGTTCGGCGTCGTCCACAAGGTCGCGCCGGACGGGGGGCTGAAGGCGGAGGTGGAGGCGCTGGCGGCGCGGCTGGCGAAGACGCCGGCGCGCGGCTGGTCGCTGATGAAGGACAGCCTCAACAAGGCCGAGCACCTGGCGATCACCGATGCGCTGGAGAACGAGCTGAACAACATGACCCTTTCCAGCCAGGCCCGGGCCGAACGCCGGCGTACGGACGGCGGCGCCTGAGGCGATGCGCCGAAGGACCGCTCAGCCGACCGGTCTCGGGCGTCCGGGCCGCCCCTCCTCGCATTCGAGCGCGCCCCGGTCCCAGCCGGCCAGATCGGCGGCCGCCTCGTAGGTGCTCTGCAGGAAGGCGAGCAGGGTCTCTTCGGGGTCGGCGGCCCCCCTCACCGCCTCGTAGGGCAACAGGAACTCGCCGAGCCTGGCGTCGAAGCGGGCTTGCGGGGGCCGGACGGGCGCGTCGGCGAATCCCGGCGGCGTGGGGTAGGCGTAGGCATAGAACGACGGCGCCTCCACCCCCGGCCCGCCCGGCCAGAAGCCGGCGCTGGAGACCTCGTGCGAATAGGCCTCGCGGGTTACCGCGTCCGGCAGGTGCGGAACCCCACCGGGATGGAGCGGCGCGGGGCGGCCGGAAAAGCGGGTGACGGCGAGGTCGAAGCTTCCCCAGAAGAAGTGGACGGGGCTCGCCTTGCCGAGGAAGCGGGTGCGGAACCGCCGAAATACCCGGTCCGCCTGGACGAGCGCCCGCCAGAAGCCCTCCGCCATGGCCGGATCGTAGGCGCGCGCCGCGTGGTCCTCGGGGAACGGGACCGGGTCCGCCTCCTCGTTGGGGACGGGATCGATCACCGTGGGCGCGCCGAGCGCGGCGAGCGCCTCCAGCACCTCGGCGTGGAAGCTCGAGACGCTGCGCGGGCCCAGCGCCACGCGCCGCTCGCCGCCCTCGGTGCTCCTGAGCACGAGTGCGTGGGCGAGGAAGTCGAACTCGAGCTCGACCCCCTCGGCGCCGTGCGGGATGAGCGAGGTAGTGAGCCCGCGCGCCGAGACGTAGAACGTCACGTGCCACGAGTGGTTCAGCCAGGGGGTGCGCGCGAGCCGCACCTTGCCCGCCACCTGGGTGAAGAGCCGCAGCGTCGCGGCCGTCGGCGCGAGCGCCGCGTAGGGCAGCGCCGGCCAGGCCGGGCCATCTTGCTTCGCCATGCCGACGCCTCCGCCGGTGGAGTCCTGAAAGACTAGCCCGCCGCCGCCGGCGCCGCCAGGGCGCGAAGCGGGCGGGAACGCCTCGCAGAAGAAGGCGCGTGCGGCCAAGGCGCCCGACGCGCTAAGATGCGCGATCCGCCGCCAGAGGATCGAGCCCAGGGATCGTGATGCGCGCCTTCCTCCTTTCGATGTCGGTCGCCCTGGCCGCCGGGGCGCTCCCCTCCCTCGCCGCCGCCCAGGTGATCAACGACACGCGCATCGCCGAATCGGTGGCCAAGAAGCTGAAGGCCGAGCGCGCCGAAGATCTCGACGCCCGCCCGCAAGGCCGCGACGCGAACACCCGGGCGCGCAACCGCCAGATCGGAACCCTGATGGCCGACGGCCGTTGCGACGAGGCCCGCAAGATGGCGCTCCAGCAGGGCGCGTTCGACCTCGCCCTGAAGGTTAAGGATCTCTGCACCCCGGCGCCCGGCGAGCCCGCCTCTCCCGGGCGATAGCGTCCGAGACACCGAGAATTGTCGCCGTCGGCGCGGGCGCCGAGGGAACCGGCGGCGCGACGTGCGGTTGCGGAGGGATGGGAGCACGCCTGCCTCGCGGTCGTCCTTCGGACCCCAGATCGGACGGAACGAAGTCGGTCGACCCCAGCCCGCGCTACGAGCTGCGCGCCGTCGGCCGATCGCTCGATGATCTTCCGCGTCCGAGGGCGCGGCCGCACGCCGCGAGCCCTGCCTGGACCGCGCTCGTCTGCCTGGCGGTGATCGCGCTCGTAGCCTTCGCCGCCTGGCTGGCGTTCTGGCAGCCCCCCTGACCCCTGCGCCTCAGAGGCCGAAGGGGTAGGTCTCTTCCTCCTGAGTGTTCGCCGATTCGGAGGGGAGCGGCGTCACCGGGCCGGTCTCGTCCAGCCAGACGAAGGCGTCGTACTGGTGTGGCAGGGACGAGCGGGCGTAGTGGCTCTGAAGCTCGGTCTGCGGTCGGTAGATGACCCCGATGTAGCGCTCGAGGCGGGGCTCACGCAGGTCCTCGCGGACCGACTCGTTCTCGCCCGGCCGCAGATCGAGCAGGAAGCGCCCCAGGCCGGTCTGGTGGCAAAGGCTCTCGTAGCTGCCGGGTCGCGAGGGGCGGACCTCCTTGATCTGGCCGGGCGCCTCCCAACCGTCGGCGGCCATCACCTTGCCGGCGTGGGTTCCAAAGCCGATCAGCGCGGCGTCCCGCCCGAAGGATTCGCGGCAGAGCTGGCCGATGTTGAGCTCGCCCCGTTCGGCGCCCATGTCGGTGAAGCGGGCGTCGCCGATGTGCGAATTGTGCGCCCACACGACCGCCTTCGCGTCGGGACCCCGCTGCGCCAGGACGTGCTGAAGGGTCTCGAACATGTGCCGGTCGCGCAGGTTCCACGACTCGCGGGCGCCGAAGTACATGGCCCGGTAGTAGCGCTCCGCGTCGGCCACCAGCCGCGCGTTCTCCGTCGCGTCGAAGAACCGGTCGCCGTCCTGCTCGGCGTACTCGAGATGCTTGCGCAGCATATCCGCCAGGGCCCCGATCACCGGCTTCTCGCAAAGCGCGTAGCCCCGTTTCAGCGCCGCCATGCCGTAGGCCTGGGGCTCGGCGCTCCAGGGATCGAGGCAGGCGTAGCGCTGGCGGGCCGCGGCGGCCGCCTCGGGGTCCACCTTGTCGAGATAGCCCAGCACCGCGGCCATCGAGCCGCGCATGTTGTAGAGATCGAGGCCGTAGAATCCCACCCGCCGCTCCATCGGCGCGCGGACATTGTGGACGCGCAGCCACCGGACGAACGCCTCGAACTCGCGGTTGCGCCACATCCAGGTCGGGAACCGGCTGAAGGGGCGCGGGTCCATCACCTGGTGCGGCTTCTGCCGGACGTGGCGGTCCACCGCGGCCGCGTCAGGCCAGTCCGCCTCCACGGCCACTGCTTCGAAGCCATGCCGCTCGATCAGCCGGCGGGTGATCGCCGCGCGCGCCCGGTAGAACTCGGCGGTGCCGTGGCTGGCCTCGCCCAGCAGGACGACTCGCGCGCCGCCGAAGCGATCGAAGGCGGCGGCGAAGCCTTCATCGTCGAAGTCCGGCAAGGGCTCGGCGGCCGCATAAAGCCGTTCGGCCGCCGAGGTCGCGGGTTGCAGCCGCGCCGAGGGCGCCAGCCGGGTCCCGAACCAGTCGCCGGCCAGCCGCATCACCGCCTCCAGCGCGCCCGGCTCCTCGAAGAGGTGCCCCGCGCCGGCGACCAGCTCCATCTGCTTTTGGCCCCCGAGGCGGGCGAGCGCGTCCCGGTTGAGCCCGATCACCGGCTCGTCCGCCGCCCCGACGATCAGCAGCACCGGCGCCTGCACCGCCGCCAGCGCCGCCTCGCCGGCGAGATCAGGACGACCGCCCCGGGAGACCACGGCGGCGAACCGGGCCGGCAGCCGCGCGGCCGCCTTCAGAGCCGCCCCGGCGCCGGTGCTGGCGCCGAAGAGGCCGAGCGGCAGGGCCGCCAGGGACGGATGCAGATCGATCCAGGCCGTCGCCTCCAGCAGCCGCTTGGCCAGGAGATCGATGTCGAAGACCTTGCTCCGGTCCCAGGATTCCGTCTCGGTGAGGAGGTCCAGCAGCAGGGTCGCAAAGCCGCGGCGGTTGAGATCGTCCGCCACCGCGCGGTTGCGGGGGCTGAGACGGCCCGAGCCGCTGCCGTGGGCGAACAGCACAACACCACGGGGGTTCGCCGGGATCTGCAGGTCGCCCGGAAGCGCCAGCGGCGGGATCTGCACGGACTGGCGTTCGAGCCCGACCTCCCCCACGGCGCCCTGGTCCCAGGCCCCGCGCAGGAGCCGGATGGTCGCCTCGTCGGTGAGCTGATGGAAGTCGTCGTAGAAGCCCCCCACCCCGAAGAACCGCTCGGAAGGATGCAGGCAGACGATCTCGTCCGCCTCGGCGCGCATCTGGGCCAGCGTTTCGGCCGGCGCGACCGGCGTCGCCAGCACCAGCTTGGCCGCGCCTTGCGCCCTCAGGGCCCGAAGCGCCGCCTTGGCGGTGGCCCCGGTGGCCAGGCCGTCGTCGACGACGATCGCCGTGCGGCCGCTCGGCCCGATCCGGGGACGCTCGCCCAGATAGAGCCCGCGCCGGCGTTCGATCTCGGCGAGCTCGCGCTGGCGGGCCTTCTGCAGAAAGGCGTCGTCCGCGGCGGTCAGTTTCGCGACCTCCGCGTTCACGACCGTCTGGGGCTCGGCCCCGTCCACCACCGCCGCCAGCGCCAGCTCCGGCGCGCCGGGCGCGCCGATCTTGCGCACCAGCATCAGCTCCACCGGCGCCTTCAGGGCCTTGGCGATCTCCACCGCCACCGGGACGCCGCCCCGGGGCAAGGCGTAGACCACCGGGTCCTGCAGGCCCATCGGCGCCAGCGCCTCGGCCAGACGCCTGCCGGCCTCAGCCCTGTCGGCGAACAGAACGGAATCGCTGGGCATCGGCGCAACCTTTTCCTTCGGTGACGCCGCCCGCCTTGATCTTGCTCAAGAGCGGCCGCGTTTTGCTGGGCCAGCCCGCCTGGTTGAACGAAGAAGAGCCGGCCCGGGTTCGATGTCGAACGCCTTGGCCTTGCTCAGGGGGCCGGCCGGTGGTCCAATTGGGCGGTCGCCCGCCGCGCGAATTTCGTCTACAGTGTCAGCCTGAAGCTGGCCCCCGGAAGAGGGCGCCAGGCCGCCCGCAGACGGAGAGTCGGCCCCCGGAAAGAAGCAAGACAGCTCGCGGAGTTGGGAGGATGCAGGAACGCCATGTCGAACCGGCGAACGGGCCGCAGGACCCGACGCCGGAACTGCTCTGCCGCCAGAGGATAAGCAGCTTCAGGGCTCAGCTCACGAGAGAGCGGATCGAGAGCCGGCGCTTAGGCCTCGCGCGGCTCTTGGCCAGCGAGGAGGCCAAGCTGGCCAAGATTCTCACGTCGCTGGAAAAGGCTCGGAGAATGGCCGACGCCGGCGATCGCCTGGCCCCTTGAAGGCTCAGCGCACCTTCCGGAAGCAGTCGCGGAGCTCCTGCACGAAGAGGTCCGGCTCCTCCCAGGCCGCGAAGTGGCCGCCCCTCGGAAGCTCGTTCCAGTGGATGATGTTGGTCATCGTCCGTTCGGCCCAGCGCCGCGAAGCCCGGATGATCTCCTTCGGATAGAGGCTGACGCCGGCGGGAAGCTCCAGCTTGGCCTCGCGCATCGCCCCGAGGCTTTCCCAGTAGAGCCGCGCCGAGGAGGCGGCGGCGCCGGGAAGCCAGTAGAGCATGATGTTGTCGAGCATCTCGTCGACGCCGAGCGCGTCCTCCGGCGCCCCCTCGTTGTCGGTCCAGGCCCACATCTTCTCGTAGATCCAGGCGGCCTGGCCGACGGGCGAGTCGAGCAGGCCGTAGCCCAGGGTCTGGGGCCGCGTGCTCTGCTGCTTGGCGTAGCCGGATTCCGCGTCGCGGTAGTGGGCCATGGCCTCCAGGGCCGCCTTCTCCGCCGCCGTGGGGTTCGCCGCCTCCTCGGGCGTGGGGCGCGCCATCGGCATGTTCACGTGGACGGCGATGCAGCCCTTGGGCTTGGCGAGGCCGATGGCGGTGGTGACGCCCGCGCCCCAGTCGCCTCCCTGGGCCACCCAGCGATCATAGCCCAGCCGCCCCATCAGCGTCGTCCAGGCGCCGGCGATCCGCGACAAGCCCCAGCCGGTCTCAGCCGGCTTGTCGGAGAAGCCGTAGCCGGGCAGCGACGGCGCCACCACGTGGAAGGCGTCGGCGGCCGAGCCTCCATGCGCCGCCGGATCGGTGAGCGGGCCGATGACCTTCGTGAACTCGATCACCGAGCCCGGCCATCCGTGGGTAATGACGAGCGGCAAGGCGTTCGGCTCGGGCGAGCGCACATGCAGGAAATGGAAGCCGAGCCCGTCGATCTCGGTCTTGAACTGGCCGAAACCGTTCAGCCGGGCTTCGCACCGGCGCCAGTCGTAGCGATGGCGCCAGTGATCGCAAAGGGCCCGCACCTTGGCCAGCGGCGCGCCCTGCGACCAGTCCCCCACCGTCTCGCGCTCCGGCCAGCGGGTCGCGTCGAGGCGGCGTTTGAGATCATCGAGCTGGGTCTCGGGGATGTCGAGGATGAAGGGGGTGATCGCTTCGGTCATCGCTTGGACCCTTATTCACGCAGGCGGCCTGGCGGGAGAGAGCATCAGCGTCTGGCGCCCGTATCCGAACACCCCATCGGCGTCGGCGAGCGTCGAGCGCAGCACGGCGAATCCCTCGGCGGCGACGTCGGTGTGCGCGGCGCACAAGAGCCAGTCGCCGCGCGGCTCGCGCGCCAGGTAGAGCGACAGGTCCGCGTTCGGGTTGCGCCATCCCTTGAGCGCCGGAGGGGCGGCGGGCGCGCTGGCGATGTCGGCGGCCATGCAGGCGCGGGTCACCGGCGAGTTCGGCTCGCCTTCGAGGAAGACCGAGTTGAACCGCGACCAGAAGACCCCGGGTCCGCCCTCGGCGCCGGCCTTCCGGATCACCCGGGTCTCCAGCGGATGGCCGGCGTCGAAGTACTTGGTGACCGGCACGCGCGGGGCGGCCTCCGGATCCGGATAGGAGAGCGGCGGCGAAGACGCAGGCGGGTCCTCGCCGCGCGAGACCCGCAGGCCGGTCGCGGTCGCGGCCATCTCGCCCTCGACCCACAGCGAAGCCTCGACCGTCTGCAGCCCTTCGCCGTCGCGCAGGATCCGCACCCGCGCTTCGGTGGGCCGCATCAGCACCGCGCCCAGGAAGTCGACGGTAAGCCGGGCGATCCGCATGGGCGCCGCCGACGGCGTCGTCTCGATCGCATGGACCAGCACGCCCTGGACCGCCAGGCCGCTCTGCTGGTCTGGATTCCAGGGCCCGCGCGCGGTCCGGTCCGGATGATAGAGGCGGCCCTCGCGCCGGAAGTAGGCGTGCCTCATGGCCGAGCCCCGGTCGGGCCGGCGCGGCCGCCCGCGAGCGTCTGGCAAAGCTGGGCGAAGAGGCCCTGGCGGTCGCTCAGTTGGCCCGTCACCACCCCACCCCCGTCGCCGGGCCACAGCGCCTCGGCCTCCGCCAGGATCCAAGCGCCGCGGGCCGGGCGGACGAAGTGGATGGCGACATCGACATTCGACGAGACCTCCGGCCCGACGCCCGCGAGGCGGGCGCCCGCAAGACCGGCGGCGAGCACGGCCGCGACGAGCGGATGGGGCGCGGCCCCGGCGACGATGGGCGCGAGCTGACGCACCCAGAGCCGGCCTGTCGGCTCGGCCCCTCCCACCGCGCCGCGGCCGACCAGCCGCGCCTCGAGCCCCGTCTGCGGCGACGGCATGACCGGCGAAGCCCCCTCGGGCGGCGGGCTCGGAGGGACGAACGAGGCCGCCGGCGGGCCGTCGCCCGGGCGCACCAGGAGCGCGGTGGCGCGCGCCACCTCCCGCTCCGCCACCTTGAGAGTGCCCTCCCGCACCGCGGTGCGCCGGCCGTCGCGCAGGCGTCGCCAGTCGGCGCGGAGCGGCGCCGTCGACGCCGGGCCGAGGAAATCCACGGTGAAGCGGGCGAGGAGCAAGTTCTCGGCGAGGCCGGACTCCAGCAGGGTGTGCGCGAGCAGACCGCCGAGCGCATTTCCGCTCTGCAATCCCCCGTCCTGCAGGCTGCGGGCGTTCAGGCCCGGCTCGTAGGCGCCGTCCTTCCCCGTGAAGAAGGCGACCGCAGCGACCGCGGGCTCAGTCATGGCGCGTGCGCGATCCTCCTCGCCCGAAAGGTCTAGCGGGCCGAGCGGCGCCGGTCCACTGCGGGCCACTGGCAGATCAGAGGTGCGTGACCAGGAAGAGCGCGGCGCCGACGATGGCCCCCACCACCGTGCCGTTCATGCGGATGTACTGGAGGTCGCTGCCGATCACGAGCTCGAACCGCCGCGAAAGGGTCTCGGCGTCCCAGCCGCGAATGACTTCGATCATGTAGCGGGCGATCTCGCCGCGATGGGAGAGCAGGCGCGCCGTGGCCCGCTCGGCGAGCTCGTCGAGCTTCGCCTGCATCGGCTCGTCCTCGGCCAGAGCCCGGCCGAGCGTCAGGATCGCCGTCTCCAGGATCGCCCGCGTCCGCGACTGCGGATCGTCGAGATCGCGGACCAGGGCCTTCGAGGCCTCGCTCCAGACGGAGTTGATCCAGGCCTGCAGCTCCGGATGGGCGAGCAGCCGGTCGCGGGCCTCGTTCAGGGCGGCGCCCTGCTCGGGCGAATTGAGCAATCGCTCGATCAGAGCCTCGACCGCCGCGCGGAACCGGCGCCGCTCCTCGCTCCCGTGGTCCCTCAGCTGTCCGAGCAGGTCCAGCAGGCCGGCGACCACGTGATCGGCGATGCTCCGGCTGATGACGCCGGGCATCCACCAGGGCCGACGCTCGCCCACCAGGCGGTCGATCTCCGCGCGGTTGGCCTCGATCCAGCGAAAGCTCACGTCCAGCCCCTGGTCGAAGAGCACGTCCGCCTCGCCGCTGTGGCCGAGGATCTGCAGCGAGCGGCCGGCCAGGGGCGCCAGATCGATCTCGCGCAGCTGCTCGCCCACCACCCGGTTGAGGAACTCGCGCAGCTGGGCGTCGTCAAGGACGCGCACGACTTCGGGAAGGGCGGCGAGAAGCGGGTTGACCAGCAGCGGCGCGGTCGCCGGGGTCGAGAGCCAGGCGGCCAGGCGCGCGCCCGGACGCGCCGCCCGCAGCCGCGGGGTCAGCGCTTCGGGCGTCAGGAAGCTGTTCTCGACGAAGCTCGCCAGCGCGCGCGCCATGCGCTCCTTGCTGCGCGGCAAGACGGCGGTGTGCGGGATCGGCAGGCCGAGTGGGCGCCGGAACAGGGCGGTGACCGCGAACCAGTCTGCGAGCCCCCCGACGATGCCCGCCTCGGCCGCCGCGCGAGCGAACGACACCGCGTAGCCCGGCCGGGGATCGAGCCAGGTCGCGGCGAACACCGCGGCCACCAGCGCCAGCAGGCCGGTGGCCAGGAGCCGGTTGCGCCGAAGCCCCGCTAGCGCGGCGGCCTCGTCGCGAAGCTGCGGCATCCCGTCCGGCCCGGCGATCACGGCCGGATCCTGCGGCGGCGACGCGAGGGAGGTCATAGGACGCGCTCGCTGGTCTTACTCATCCGGGACGTAACCTAGATAGGAAGCTTCGGTTCATGCGGCCTGAGCCGGGCGCGGGCCAGGCCCGGCGCCTCAGCAAAACCGATTGTCCGACTTTATCTAGCGGCGCCCAAGCCGAGGCGAAGGGGGCCCCGCGGCGCGCGTCTCGGGGAAGCGAGCCGTCCCCTCACCATGGCTGAACGCCGAACCAGGTCGCGAGGGCGGCGATGAGGATGAAAGCGGCCGCGCAGGCCAGCACGAGAATGGTCTCGCCGCCATTGGCCGATAGGCGCCTGGCGCGCCTTGGCCGTGGCCCGAAAGCACGGCCTGGGAAGCGTATGCGCACGGAGACCACCATCGAGCTGCTCTGCCTGCCCGGCCCCGCTCAGATGGCGCCGCCATTTTGCACGGGTAATTCGGAAGGCTTCGGCGACGTGTGCGAAACGTTTCGACGGTAACAAGATCGAAGGCGCGCGCGGAACAGGGTTCGCGGGCACGCGCAATGGTCGGCGCCGCTTCGACCCATTCGGCGGCTACGCGGACTGCGCCAATCTCGGAGGTTCCGGACGGCGATAGAGTCCGCGGGTGCTCGGCGTCAGCTCGAAGGCGTCGGTTATGCCGATCACTGTCTCGGCGCTGCCGAGGATGAGGGCGCCGTCGGCGGCCAAGCTCTTGGCCAGATCGTTCAGAATCCGGCGCTTCTGCTCGACGTCGAAGTAGATGAGCACGTTCCTGCAGAAGATGACGTCGAAGCAGCCGAGCGCGCCCAGGCCGTGCATCAGGTTGTGGGGGCGAAAGGCGACCATCTGTCGGATCGCCGGCGCGATCTCCCAGGCGCCGGCGCCGGCCTGCTTGAAGAAACGCTTGAGGCGCTCGGGCGAAAGGCCCCGGCGGACCTCGAAGTCGGTGTAGAGCCCGCAATAAGGGGCGGCGATCCCCGAAGGGGCCCTCCGAGGCGTCCCCTCAGGCCTCCAGCTCGATGTCCCAGTAGAGGTAGTCGAGCCAGCTTTCGTGGAGGTGGTTGGGGGGAAAGCGGCGGCCGTGCTCCTGCAGCTCGTACATCGTCGGCCGGTGGGGGTGGCGGCGCGGATGCATGGCCGCCTCCTTCGGGCTGCGCCCGCCCTTGCCCAGGTTGCAGGGGGCGCAGGCGGTGACGATGTTTTCCCAGGTGGTCCTGCCGCCCCGCGAGCGGGGAGTCACGTGGTCGAAGGTCAGCTCCTCGCCGGACCCGCAGTACTGACAGGAGAAGCCGTCGCGCAGGAAGACGTTGAAACGGGTGAAGGCCGGGGGGCGATCCTGGGCCACGTACTGCTTCAGCGAGACGACGCTGGGCAGCGGCATCTGGAACGACGGGGAGTGGATCAGCTTGTCGTAGTTGGAGACCACCTCGACCCGGCCCAGGAAGACGGCCTTGATGGTCTCCTGCCAGGGCCAGAGCGACAGCGGATAGTAGGACAAGGGACGGTAGTCGGCGTTCAGCACCAGCGCCGGCCAGCCCGACGGGAGACGACTAAGCACCTGCACGGCCAGCCTCGTCGGGGAAAACCACAGACCTTAACGGGCGCGAACGACTGAAGACCGGCCTCCTGGCAGCCGTCTGGCGGGCGGAATCAGCCGCGACGCGCTGCTCATTGGCCAGATTCCACGACACCGTCATGACGGCAAGAGCCGATGGCGGTCGTCGGCGCTCCGACCAGCGCCGCGCGAGGGTGGACCCGACCCGCCTTTCCGGCCCCCCCCCGCTCTGGACGCCGTGCTGAGATCTTGCCTTTGGGCGAGCCGGGCCTTTTGGTAGCGTCTTCCTGGGCCGCCCCCTTGGGTTCCGCGGCGGGCCCGCTTCTTCTTCGGCCACGGAGGTCGGATGCGCCGGTTCGAGGTGGAGATCGGCGCGCAGGCGGTCAGCGGCATCCGGGCGGGGGAAGGCGGGACCAGGGGCCTGGTGATCGCCCTTCATGGGGGCGGGTACGACGCCCACTACTGGCATGCGGCGGACAGGGATGGGGGATCGCTGCTCTCGATCGGCGCGGCGGTGGGCTTCGAGGTGGTCGCCATCCACAGGCCCGGTTATTCCGGATCGCCGACGCCGGGCCCCGAGGGCCTACCCCTCGCCGATCAGGCCGATCTCGTCTTCAGCCTGGCGGCGAGGCTGGCGCCGCACGGCCGGCGCCCGGTGTTTCTGGTCGGCCATTCCATGGGCGGCATCCTCGCCGTGAGGATGGCTGGCGACGCCCGGGGCCCTAGTCTCGGCGGCGTCGACGTCTCCGGCGTGCCGCTGCGCTATCCGGCGGAAGTGGAAGCCGGGATCGCCGCCAGGCTGGAACCTTCCGGGGCGGGCGCGGCGAAGCCGGCCTCGCGCTCCGCCGACGAACGCGCCGCCCATCGCCGTTCGCTCTTCTACGGCGCCGAGGGCACCTACGATGCGGAACTCGCCGAGCGCTCGGGGGGCCAGCCGACCCCCCTCAGCGAACTCATGGACGCGTTCCGCGCCCCGAGCGCCCTTCCCCCGATCATGGCCGATATCGCCATCCCGGTGCAGTGGACCATCGCCGAGGAGGAGCGGTCCACGATCGGCGGACCGGAGATGCTGGACTACATCCGCTCGCTATTGCCGCGCTGCCCGCATCTCGGCCTGTCCATCCAGGTGGCGAGCGGCCACAACATCAGCCTGCACCACGTCGCCCGCGCCTACCATCTGCGCGCCCTCGCCTTCTTCGAGGAGTGCCGCGTGCTGGCCAGCCTGCCGGCCCGCGGCGGGTAAGGCTTCGGCCGCCGGCGCCCCGGCCTGGCGATCAGCCAGCCCCTCCGGTTCGCCACGCCGGCCGCCAAAACGAACACGCCGGGCCCGTTGAGGACCCGGCGCGCCGTTTTGCTGAGAAATCTTTTGTTGTGGTGGTTCAGCCGCCGACGAGCACCGTTCCGGCCGCGAGCGCGAAGCCGAGAACGAGCACTACCGCGGCCGCGGAGCGGTCGAAGAGCCGCTCGAGGGCAGTGAGTTGCGTGAGAGACATGACAGAGTTCCTTAAGTGCGCACCGTTCCCTCCGTGGGAGCGAAGGGGTCCTTATGTGGACGCTGTTTAGATAACCCATATCTGAACGACGTCAAGATATCTTTACAGCGTTTGGTTTAAATTTTAGCCTACGAGACAATGAGAAAAGATGGAAACGCTCAGGTTAAACCGTACCACCACGGGGACCTGTCGCGCGCGCTGGTGGAGGCCGGACGCCGGATCCTGGAGGCCGAGGGCCCGGAGGCCCTGTCGCTGAGAGCCGTGGCGCGGGAGGCCGGCGTCAGCCCGGCCGCGCCCTACCATCACTTCAAGGACAAGCGCGAGCTCCTGGAGGCGGTCGCGCAGCAGGGCTGGACGGCGCTGGAGGTCGCCATCCGCGAATCGAAGGCCAAGGGAAAGGAGCCTCGGAAGGCGATCGTGGAGGTGGGCCTGGCCTATGTGCTCTTCGCCCAGAGGAACCCCAAGCTCTACCGGCTGATGTACGACCTGGCGCGTTCACGCACCGACATGCCGCAGGCCAAGGGCGGCGCCGGCGCCTATCATCAAGTCCAGTGCGCGCTGATCGACGCCGGCGAGGACCTGGCCGAGCCGTTCAACCTGCAGCTCTCCACCATCGCCTGCTGGGCCGCCGGCCACGGCCTGGCGGAGCTGGCTGGGTTCAAGCAGTTCGACCACATCAAGGCCGCCATGGGCGGAGAGGAAGCCTTTCTGCGCGGCGTGCTCGAGCACATCCAGGTCTATGGGCGGCAACTGACGCCGGCGACGTGAGCGTCCGCGGCTACGTCACCCGCTTCGCCCCCTCCCCGACCGGGCTTCTCCACAAGGGCCACGCCTTTTCGGCGCTGACCGGTTTTGCCCGCGCAAAGGCCGCCGGCGGCCGGTTCCTGTTGCGGATCGAGGACATCGACTTCACCCGCTGCCGGCCGCAGTTCGAAGCCGCCCTCTTCGAGGATCTTGCCTGGCTGGGGCTCGAATGGGAGCAGCCGGCGCTGCGCCAGTCCGATCATCTGGCCGATTATTCGGCCGCCCTGGGTCGCCTGGAGGCGATGGGGCTTCTCTACCGCTGCTTCAAGACCCGAAAGGAGGTCCTGGACGCCATCGGTTCGGCGCCGCATGGACGGATGGAGGCCTACCGCGGCAGGCGCCTGGGTCCCGCCGAGGAAGCCTCGCGGCTCGCGGCGGGGGAGCCGTTCGCATGGCGCCTGGCGCTCGGCGAGGCGCAGCGGCTCGCCGGGCCGTTGAGCTTCGAGGAGGCGGGCGAGGGCCCGCGTGGCGAGCATGGCGCCCTCCCGGTGGACGCCGGCGGCGCCGGCGACGTGGTCCTGGCCCGCAAGGACGTCGGGATCGCCTACCATCTGGCGGTGGTGGTCGACGATGCGCGCCAGGGCGTGACCGAAGTGGTCCGGGGCCGGGATCTCTTCGAGGCCACCCACATCCAACGCCTGCTGCAGGCGCTGCTGGGCCTTCCCGCGCCGGCCTACCGCCATCACCCGCTGCTGAGCGGACCCGATGGCCGGCGCCTGGCCAAGCGCGACCGGGCGGAGACGCTGCGGGCGCTGCGGGCGAACGGCATGACGCCCGAGGCCCTGAGAGCAGAGCTGGGCTTCGACGCTTGAGACTTCGCGGCGATCGCCGGGTCGAGGGACAGACCCGCTAGGAGCCCGGAGCTCATTCCCTGAAGGGGGGGCCGCCTCTTGCGATTAGAACGCGGTCCAAATCTTTGAATCTAGAGCGTGCGCAGGTTCACCGCCGCTGTTCGGCCACGCGCGGCTTCGAGGTCGTAGGAAACCCGCTGACCTTCGTTGAGGCTGCGCAGCCCTGCCCGCTCCACGGCGCTGACATGGACGAAGACGTCCTTGCCGCCATCTTCGGGCTGAATGAACCCGTAGCCCTTGGCGGAATTGAACCACTTGACGGTGCCGTTGGCCATGTCGACGCTCTTCTCCCTAACGAAGCTTTTTTTATTCCGAGGCCTTGCGAGACCTTGTCGCCGCAGCGGACGCCCAGAAATTGGCGCGGAAGTTGCGCTGGACCGGGCGGACGGTCAACTCAAAACCCTACGCCGGACTCAGCGCCCGGCGGCCAGGGCGTCGACGAGGTGCCGCGCATCGTCGCCGGACCAGTCGGCGCCCCCCGAGAACCGCGCGCGCACCCGCCCCTCAGGATCGATGAGCAAGGTGGTGGGCAGGCCCTCCACCTGCGGCCGGAAGGCGAACGCCAGACCGTAGGTCGGCTCGGCGTAGAAGGCCAGCGGCGGACGCTTGCGGATGAACTGGATGGCGTTGGCCCGGTCCTCCGGCCGGTCGAGGCTCACCGGCGCCACCGTCACCGGCTTGCCCGCCTCGGCCGCAGCGAGCTTCGCCAGGGTCGGCATCTCGGCCACGCAAGGCGCGCACCAGGTGGCCCAGAGGTTGACTACGACCACCTTCCCCTTGAACTCGGCCAGCGTGTGAGTCTTTCCGGCGGCGTCGGTGAAGGGAGTCTGCGGGGCCGCCGCGGGCGCGTCCGCCACCTTCAGCGATTTCATCGCGCCCCGGGCCAGCTTGTTCAGATCCGAACCCGGTTTGGCGGTGCAGCCCGGGATGACGTATAGAGCCGCCGCGACGCCGATCAGGGCGAAGCTTCCGCACAGCCAGCCGTACCCTCTTCGAACCATAGCGCCCGACATGCCTTCCAAGACCACCGACGGCCGGGGCCACTTACTATGGGGGGGGCGGTTCTCCGCCAAGCCCGACGCCCTGATGCAGGCGATCAACGTGTCGATCGGCTTCGACCGGCGCCTGGCGGCCGAGGACCTCGCCGGGTCGAAGGCGCATGCGGCGATGCTGGCCGAGACCGGGGTGATCTCGGCCGAGGACGGGCAGGCGATCCAGAACGGCCTCGCGGCCATCGAGCAAGAGATGGCGGCGGGGACCTTCCCTTTCCGCGAGGAGTTCGAGGACATCCACCTCAATGTCGAGAAGCGCCTGGAGGAGTTGATCGGCCCGGCCGCTGGGCGCCTGCACACCGCCCGCTCCCGCAACGATCAGGTCGCCCTCGACCTTCGGCTCTGGACGCGCGGCGCCTGCGAGCGGACCATCGAGCAGCTTCGCCGCCTCCAGCGGGCGCTCCTCGCCAAGGCGGAGACCCACGCCGCGACCCTCATGCCGGGCTTCACCCATCTGCAGAGCGCCCAGCCGGTGACCTTCGGCCATCACCTGATGGCCTATGTGGAGATGTTCGGCCGTGACGCCGGCCGTTTTTCCGACGCCCGCATGCGGCTGAACGAGAACCCGCTGGGGGCGGCCGCGCTGGCGGGGACCTCCTTCCCGATCGACCGGCGCCAGACCGCCGCGGCGCTCGGCTTCGACCGGCCCATGGCCAACAGCCTTGACGCCGTCTCGGCCCGCGACTTTGCCCTGGAAGCCCTGGCGGCGGCGGCGATCTCGTCCACGCACCTCTCGCGGCTCGCCGAAGAGATCGTGCTCTGGTCGACGCCCCAGTTCGGCTTCGTGCGCCTGTCGGACGCCTTCACCACCGGCTCCTCGATCATGCCGCAGAAGCGCAACCCGGACGCGGCCGAGCTGACGCGCGCCAAGACCGGGCGGGTGCTCGGCGCCTTCACCGCCCTCGCGGTGGTGATGAAGGGCCTGCCGCTCGCCTATTCAAAGGACATGCAGGAGGACAAGGTCCCGGTCTTCGAGGCCTTCGACTCCCTGGAGCTGGCGCTGGCGGCCATGGGCGGCATGGTGGACGACCTCGAGGTCGACGCGGGCCGCATGGCCGCCGCCGCCGGCTTCGGCTACGCCACCGCCACCGACCTCGCGGACTGGCTGGTGCGGGTCCTCGGGCTGCCCTTCCGCCAGGCCCATCACGTCGCCGGGACGGCGGTGAAGCGGGCCGAGGCGCTCGGGGTCGAGCTCGCCGCCCTGCCGCTCGGCGAACTACAGGCCATCGAGCCCGGCGTGACCGCGGAGGTCTACGGGGTGCTGACGCCGGAAGCTTCGGCCGCGAGCCGGCGCAGCTACGGCGGCACCGCGCCGGAAGAGGTCCGCGCCCAGATCGCGCGCTGGAAGGAGGTCCTACGATGACCCGCGCGCTTCTTCTCCTGGCCGGGCTCGCCCTGGCGCTGGCGGGCTGCGGCAAGCAGGGCGACCTCGAGCGCCCCGCCCCGCTCTGCTGCGCGCGGGCCAAGGCCGAGTACCAGGCCCAGCAGAAGGCGGCGGCCGAGGCCCAGCGGGCGCCGCCGGACAACCAGCCCGAGCCCCTGCCCGACGCGGACAACGAGCCCAACGCCGCGCCGCCATGAACCACTTCGATCTGAAGGGGAGCGAGCTGGCGTGCGAGGAGGTCCCGCTGGCGCGGATCGCCGAGGCGGTGGGGACGCCCGCCTACGTCTACTCGAGCGCGACGCTGGAGCGGCACTACCGGGTGTTCCACGACGCCCTGGCCGCCTGCCCGGAGATCGGCGAGCCCTGGATCGCCTATGCGGTCAAGGCCAATTCCAACCTCGCGGTGCTGACCACGCTGGCGCGGCTCGGGGCCGGCGCCGACACGGTCTCGGAGGGGGAGATCCGCAGAGCCCTCGCCGCCGGCGTGCCGGCCGAGAAGATCGTCTTCTCCGGGGTCGGCAAGACCGCCGCCGAGCTCGCCTTCGCCCTCGATTCGGGGGTCGGCGAGATCAACGTGGAATCGGCGCCCGAGCTCGAGCTGCTGGCGGCGATCGCCGCCGAGCGCGGCCGGCGCCCGGCCGTGGCCGTCCGGGTCAATCCCAACGTCGGGGCGGGCGGGCACCGCAAGATCGCCACCGGCAAGGCGGAGGACAAGTTCGGCGTCTCCATCGCCGAGGCCGAACGGCTCTACGCCGAGGCGGCCAAGCGGACCTCCCTGCGACCGGTGGGCCTCGCCTGCCACATCGGCAGCCAGATCACCGATCTCGCGCCGCTCGAGGCGGCGTTCGGACTGATGCGCGGCCTGGTGGAGCGCTTGCGCGGCGCGGGCCTTCCGGTGGAGCGCCTCGACCTCGGAGGCGGCCTCGGCGTCCCCTATTTCAATCAGAGCGATCCGCCCAGTCCGGCGGACTACGCGCGCATGACCGCCGCCAGCGTCGGCGGACTGGGCCTTCGCCTCGCCTTCGAACCGGGGCGGGTGATCGTGGCCAACGCCGGGGTTCTGCTCGCCCGCGTGATCCACGTCCACGCCCGGCCGGACGGCCGCCGCTTCCTGGTGCTCGACGCGGCCATGAACGATCTCATCCGGCCGGCGATGTACGACGCCTACCACGACATCCGGCCGGTGAAGCCCCGGGCGGGCGAGGCGCTCGCCTACGACGTGGTGGGGCCGGTCTGCGAGACCGGCGACACCTTCAGCCGCGCGCGTCCGCTGCCGCCGCTGGAGGCGGGCGATCTGGTCGCCTTCATGAGCGCCGGCGCCTACGGGGCGGTGATGGCGAGCGAATACAACACCCGGCCGCTGGTCCCGGAGGTTCTGGTCCGGGCCGGCGAGTTCGCCGTGGTGCGCCGACGCCCGACCTACGAGGAGATGCTGGCGCGCGAGCCACTGGCGCCGTGGCTGGCCTCGCCCCGATCCTCGCGACCCTGAACGCCGCCGCGACAGGATGCGCCGCGCCCTGGCGTTTCCCTTGTCCCCGCCGCCAGTCTAATAGTCGGAAGGAGGGAGGCGCTCATGAACAAGGGAAGGCGAGACATTGCGACGCTCGCCGAGAACTTCTCGCGCTGGGCCTGCGCCAAACTGGGCGACGAGGGCCCGGTGACGATCGAGCGTCTCGCCTCCCCGGAGGAGGGCGCTTCCAGCGAGACCTATCTGATCGATCTCAGCCTCGGGCGCGGGGCGCAGCGGCGCTCGGCCGGCTGGGTGCTGCGCGTCGAGCCGACCCTCCATCAGGTCTACGAGGACCCTTCGGTGGAGCGTCAGTACCGGGCGCTCCAGATCCTTTCCCGCGAGACCGATGCGCCGGTCCCGCAGGTCTACTGGTACGAAGGCGATCCGGGGGTGATCGGAGCGCCGTTCTTCGTGATGGAGCGCCTGGAAGGCCGTACGCCGACCAACGAGCACCACTCGCGGGGTCTCTTGATCGAGAAGACGCCGGCGGAGCGCCAGCGCATGTTGCTGAACAGCCTCGAGGCGCTGGCGCGGCTGGACCGGGCCGATCCGGGGCTGTTCGCGTTCCTGGGCCTGCCCGAGCACGGCGACAACGGGGTGGATCAGGAGCTCGGGCGGTGGGACAGCTACATCCGCTGGGGCGGCGTGCCGGACCATCCCACCCTGCTGCGCACCCGCCGCTGGCTCGAGGCGAACAAGCCCCGCACCACGCGGTTGGGCGTCGCGTGGGGCGACGCGCGGCTCGGCAACGTGCTCTTCCAGGGCGTGACCTGCGTGGCGCTGCTCGACTGGGAGACCGCCTCGCTCGGCGGGGCCGAGACCGACCTCGGCTGGTGGCTCGGCTATGATCGGGTCGTCACCGAGGTCGCGGGCGCGCCGCGCCTGGAGGGCCTTGGCAGCCCCGCAGAGACGCTGGCGGCCTGGGAATCGTTCGCCGGGCGCAAGCTCGAGGCCATGGAATGGCACGAGGTGTTCGGAACCTATCGGCTCGCCATCATCATGGAGCGGGCTTTCGCGCTCAGCGGCAATGATCGGCCGCCCGACAACCCGGCCATCCGCGCCCTGACAGAGATGGTCGGCTAAAGCACGACGCGATTCAGGCGGCGCCGCCTGATTTTGCGGAACTCGCTGCTGCGGAGGCGCGGCGCGTCAGTCGGCCGCCGCGATATAGGGCAGTCCCCTGAGCGCGCCGCCGGCGTCCATCCCGTAGCCGACGAGGAAGCGCGCCGGCGCGTCCCAGGCGGCGAAGTCCGGCTCGATGGCCCGTCCGGCCGGCCAGGGCTTGCGCGCGAAGACGCAGGTCAGGACCTCGCGGGCGCCGGCGTCGCGCACCAGTCTCGCGGC
Source organism: Caulobacteraceae bacterium (assembly GCA_019247715.1). Classification (GTDB taxonomy): domain Bacteria; phylum Pseudomonadota; class Alphaproteobacteria; order Caulobacterales; family Caulobacteraceae; genus Acaudatibacter. The sequence goes on along the minus strand of JAFBAO010000104.1, from coordinate 243 downwards.
CTCGGCCAGGGAGACACCTGTGTCGACCACATCGTCGAGCACCAGCGCCTGGCGGCCCGCCAGCGGTCGCTGCAGGTCGGCCCGCACCTGGCAACGTCCGCGGCTCACGCGGTCGTCGCCGTAGGAGGCGAGCCAGAGAGCGTCGAAGGCGACCCGTCGTCCCCGCTCGGCGAGGGCGCGGGTAAGATCGGCGGTGAACCAGAGCCCGCCGGTGAGCAGGCAGACGGCGACCGCATCGTCGGC
>JAFBAO010000081.1 GCA_019247715.1 Caulobacteraceae bacterium | reverse complement strand
ATGGGGGTGCTGGAAGGCAAGGTGGTGCTGGTCACCGGCGGGGGGAACGGGATCGGCCGCGACTGCGCGCTGATCGCCGCGCGCGAGGGGGCCAAGGTGCTGGTCAACGACCTGGGCGGCGGCGAGCGGGGCGGGGACGCCGGCTCGGCCGGGCCGGCCGAGGCGGTGGCCGCCGAGATCCGCGCGTCGGGCGGCGAGGCGGCCTCCAATTCGGAGAGCGTCACCAGCCTGGCGGCCGCCAAGGCCATGGTGGCCCAGGCGATGGAGGTGTTCGGCGGCCTGCACGCGGTGATCAACCCGGCCGGGGTGCTGCGCGACGGCATGTTCCACAAGATGTCGGACGAGGACTGGAACGTGGTGCTGGATGTGCACCTGCGCGGCTCCTACAACGTCTGCCGCGCCTCCATCGAGCACTTCCGCAACCAGGGCGAGGGGTCCTACGTCCTCTTCACCTCCACCTCGGGGCTGTTCGGCAGCATCGGCCAGGCGAACTATGCGGCGGCCAAGATGGGGATCGTCGGGCTCTCGCGGGTGGTGGCCATGGAAGGCGCCGCGCGGGGCGTGCGCTCCAACGTCATCGCTCCCACCGCCTTCACCCGGCTGCTGGCCACCGTGCCCATCAAGGACGAGGCGCGGGCCCGTCAGATGGAGGAGTTCCGCCAGCGGGCGCGCCCCGAGCAGCCGGCGCGCCTGGCGGTGGCGCTGAGCGCCGCGACGGGGGTGAGCGGCCAGGTGTTCGGCGCCTGGGGCGAATATTTGCAGCTCTACAGCCAGCCCAGGCCCATCGAGACCCTGGCCGCCGAGGGCGCCTGGACGGTGGGCTCGATCCTCGCCAGCGCCCTGCCGAAGCTCTCGGGCAGGTTCACCCCCCTCGACGAGCGCCCGGTGGACCCGACCCAGGCCGGGCAGGCGGCGGGGTAGAGCCGGGCCAGGCTGGCGCGGTCTGGAGTATCCCTCTCCCCAACCGGCGGTTGGGGAGAGGCGAAGTGAGGGCGCGCGTCGGCGAAGCCGCATTCGCGCTGGCGCGCGAGCCCGGCGCTGCGCGCGCGGCCCCCTCACCCCGCCTTCGGCGGTCCTCTCCCCGCTTGCGCGGGGCGAGGGTTACTCTCTGGATATCCAGCTGGCGCGCGAGCCCGGCCTTAGGCGAGGGCTTCGAAGGCGGCCAGGATCCGCTCGGAGCGGGCCCGGACCGGCGCGCGGTATCTGGGGTGGGTGTGGATGTAGAGCGCGTTGTCGCGGATCGCCTTGGCCACGATCGGGCCGACCAGGGCGGGGTCCCGCCAATCGGACGGATCGGAGCCGCTGATCGGCTTTCGGGGGCCGCTCACGGCCCGGGTCGTTTCGTCGAGCCGGGTGGCGAACGGCCCGGGGAGCAGCGCCGACACCCCGACCCCATGGGGCTTCAGCTCCTTGTGCAGCACCTCGGTCATGCCGAGGACGGCGAACTTGGAGGCGGTGTAGGCGCCGGTGTGGCTCATGGCCACCACGCCGGCGAGGGAGGCGGTGTTGACGATGTGCCCCTCGCCGCGAGCCCGCAGGTCGGCCGCGAAGGCGGAGATTCCGTTGAAGACGCCGGTGAGATTGATCCGGAGCACCCGGTCGAAGGAGAGGGGATCCATGTCGGCCAGATCCGTCCCGTCGTAGCCGATGCCGGCGTTGTTGACCACGATGGTCGCGGGCCCGCAGCGCGCCTCGGCGAGGGTCTTGGCCGCCGCGAAAGCGGCGCGGTCGGTCACGTCGAGCGTCAGGCCGAAGGCCCCCGCGCCCAGGCGAAGCGCCTGGGCCTCGGCGCGCGGCCCGTCGATGTCGGCCAGCACCACGCGGGCGCCTTCGGCGAGCAGGGTCTCGGCGATGGCGAGCCCGATCCCGCTCGCGCCGCCGGTGATGAACGCGGTCCGCCCGCGGATCTCGGTCATGGTCTCCTCCCGTCGCGCCGCCGGTCAGATCGGCGGAGGAGAGGAAACGCGGGGACCGGAATGCCCGTCAACCGTTCCGGTCGCCGCCGTCCGGGGCGTTGCGCAGGCCCTGGCACATGGCGTCGAAGGCGGGGTCGAGCACGGCGCCGAGTTCGGGCGCGACGCCGGCGGTCGTGAGCGCCTGGCGCATGCAGGCGGACCACTGATCGGCCAGCCGCGCGTCGATGGGGATGGGCCGGTGGGCCGAGACCACGCAGCCGCGGCCTGGGTGGCGTTCGGCGTAGATGCGCGGGCCGCCCATCCACTGGACCAGGAAGTCCGCCAGGCGCGCGCGCATGGGCATGAGGTCGGGCGCATGGATGGCCCGCAGCGCCGCGAAGGCCGGATCGGTTTCCATGGCGTCGTAGAAGGACTCCACGAGGCGGCGGACGCCGGGCTCGCCGCCGATCAGGGCGTAGGGCGTGACGGGCGGCGCGGCCGTGGCGGGCTGGGTCATGGGCGATTGCATCGGCGCAAACCGGCCTTCCGCGCCTTGATCTTCGTCAAGGCGCGAGCGGCGCCGCTATGTGCGGGCCCTCACGAAGCGCCTGCAGACGGCGGTTGCGGCGCGGAGCAGAACGGCCCCGGCGCCCGCATCCCGCGGATCGAGGCCGGCGCCGGCGCGCTGATCCGGCGAGGCGTCTCTTCCCACCGGGCCCGGGTCGGGCTCCTGCGTCGCCATTTGCTGCGTCCATTCCCGCCAAAGCGAGAGATAGCCGTTGCGGGCCCGCCGGTCGGGCGCCGCATGGGCCATCTCGAGCGCCACGGCCGCCCGCGATCGGTGGAAACGCCCTGACTGCATCGCCTTGCCGACCCTCCAGCTCGCGGCCCCTGGTGACGACCATCTTCAACTAGCTTGACCGCGGCGCGTCGTCGTTGATCCAGGTCAATTGCAGATTGCAGGCGCAGATCTCTGAAAAGCTTCAGATGTCGGTCTTTCTTCGCCTGCGGCAGGGTGCATTATGCGCAGACGTTGGTGGAGGGAAGCGTCATGAAGCCCGGTCTGGTCTCGGCCGACGACCACGTCGACTTGCCCTATGTGCCGCGCGACCTCTGGACCAGCCGCCTGCCCGCGCGGCTGCGTGAGAACGCACCCACGGTGGTGGACGAGGAGGGCGGCCGGTTCTGGCGCTGGGAGGGCGCGCGGCGCGGCCCCTACGGGCGCAAGCTCGGCCTGCTGGACACCTTCCAGCGCGCCGGCCTTCCCACCGAGCCGGAGACGGACGTGTTCCGCCCCACCAGCCTGAAATACCGGCTGGCCGACATGGACACCGACGGCGTCGCCGCCCAGGTGCTGTTCCCGCCGGTGAACGGCATGGCGATCGCCGACGTGGAGCTGAAGCGGGCGGTGATCTGCGCCTTCAACGACTGGTTCGTCACCGATTTCACCGGCCGGTCGGGCGGCCGGCTGATCGCCGCGCCCAGCCTTCCGCAGGACTCGGTGGAGATGGCGCTGGAGGAGGCGCAGCGGCTGGCGCGGCTGTCGGCCAAGGGCGTGCTCTTCGATCCCTGGTCGGGGCCGCACGATCCCTTCGATCCCTACTGGGCGCCGCTGTGGTCGTTCCTGGAGGAGGCGGGCCTGGTGCTGCACTTCCACATCGGCAAGGGCATGCACACCCTGCGGATCGAGCCCGGCAGCTGGCGGATGGCGGCCGGCACCTCGGTGGTGCACATGCAGTTCGACGAGCTGATCCCCGGCCTGATCTTCTCGGGGGTGGCCGAGCGGCATCCGAAGCTGCAGATCGTGCTGGCCGAGTGCGGGGTCGGCTGGGTGCCCTACGTGCTGGAGATGATGGACTTCCAGCAGCAGGAATGGGGCGCGCTGCTGCCGGCCACCAAGCTGCCGCTGAAGGCCAGCGACTACTTCCGCCGCCAGATGGCGGTCACCTTCGAGTACGAGCAGGTGGGCGCGCGGCTCATCCCCGAGGTGGGGGCCGACAACGTCATGTGGGCGGCCGACTATCCGCACGGGATCAGCACCTTCCCCCATTCGGTGGCCAAGACCGAGGCGATGCTGGCGGGCCTGGACGCGGCGACGCGCGCCAAGGTGACGAGCGGCAACGCGCGGCGCATCTACGGGATCGACGCTTAGGATGCCGGGCGCGCCGATGGACGCCCAGGACCCGATGGAGGAGGTCCGGGCCCTGGGCCGGCGGCTCAGCAACTGGGGCCGCTGGGGGCCGCAGGACGAGAAGGGGACGCTGAACCTCATCACCCCCGAGCGGATCCAGGCGGCCGCCGCCCTGGTGCGGCGCGGCGAGGTGTTCTCGCTGGCCCTGCCGCTCGACGAGCACGGGCCGGCGCCCACCGGCCGCTTCAATCCGATCCACCGCATGACCCGCTATCGGGGCGAGGGGCCCAGCGGCGAGCGCTTCCCGCACCACTCCTCCAGCGACGACCTGGCGATCCTCGCCCTGCAGTCGTCCACCCAGTGGGACGCCCTGGCGCACGTCTGGTACGACGACAAGCTCTACAACGGCTTTCCCGCCGACACGATCAACGCCGGCGGCGCCCACCACTGCGCCATCTCCAACTGGGTGCGGGGGATCGTCGGGCGCGGGGTGCTGGCGGACGTGGCGCGGCGCCTGTCGCCGCCCTGCCTGCCGGAGGCCTACCCGATCACGCCCGCCGACCTCGAGGCAACCCTGGCCGCCCAGGGCTGCGATGTGGGCGCGGGCGACATCCTGATCCTGCGCACCGGCGAGCTCGGGCAGTGGCGCAAGGATCGGACGCGGCTCGGCCCGCGCCAGGCGGGGCTGACGCTGGAGTGCGCCCAGTGGCTGCACGATCGCGAGGTGGCCGCCGTCTGCGCCGACAACACCGCCGTGGAGGTGGCCCGCCAGGAGGGGCGGGCGCTGATGGCCTTCCACATGGTGGCGATCCGCGACATGGGCATGGCGCTGGGCGAGCTCTTCGTGCTCGACGCCCTGGCCGAGCGCTGCGCCGAGCTCGGCTGCTACGAGGTGTTCTTCTGCGGCGCACCGCTGAACTTCCCCCGCGCCGTGGGCACCCCCCTCAACCCGCTGGCGATGCTGTAGGGTCATCTCCAGGGCGTTCACAGATTCACGCCGTCACTCCGGGCGCAGCCGCGCAGCGGCGAAGACCCGGGGCCGGAAGCGCTTCACGGAGCTGGACTTTGTCTATGAACCGGCTCGGCCGGCCCCGGGTCTTCGCTGCGCTCCGCCCGGGGTGACGAAGTTTATAGGCGCCTTCAGTCGATCGACGTCGGCCGCCGCTAATACCCGTACCGCCGCAGCGAGGCCTCCTTGCGGATCGCCATCTCAGCGCGGCGCTCCTCGGGACTGGTGAGGGCGGTGTCTGGCGGCAGGTGGCGCCTGACCTCGGAGCGCTTGACCAGCTTCGTCTTCGGCGCCCCGCGCCCTTCCAGGTGGTAGCGGCGCAGCAGGGCCATCCCCATCGGGACGTGGGCGTAGTCGAGCCAGTTGGTGACGCCCGGGTCGGCGGCGGTGAGCACGGCGCGGATCAGGCCGTCGCCGTCGACGCGCGCCTCGTGGCCGTTGACGGAGCTGCGGTGGTGGCTGTAGTCGGTGGTCTGACCCCAGAGATCGCCGAGCTGCAGGTCCCAGAACCGCGCCTTGATGGGCGGAATCTCGATGATCAGCGCCTCGTCCGGCTTCAGGTCGTAGACCATCTGCGCGAAAGAGGAGAGCGGGCTGCCGGCGAAGGCCGACGATTGGCCGGGCGGCGGGGCCGCGCTCGTCACCTCGCGGAACTGGTTGCGCCGGGAAAGGTCGCGCACCAGGGCCGGATCCACGGTCTCGTCCGGGCCCATGGGCCGGGTCGGGTCCCCGGTCAGGGCGGACCTCAGGAAGCCGCCCGCGAAGGCGACGTTGCGGCGCATCCAGCGCGTCGCCTTCTCGAGCCGGCGCACGAAGTCGGCCTCGTCGATGTGCAGGCTGGCGTCCGGGTCGCGGTCGAGGATCTCCACCCGCATGTCGGCCGTATGCATATCCGCCCAGTTGTAGGTCGCGTCGCGGACCTGGACCGTGATCGAGTCCACCGGATCGAGCTTCACCCAGGTCTGGCTCTTGGGATCGGCAGGCGGGCTCGGCCCGAGGAAGATCTCGTAGTCGCCGTTGGGCTTTTTGGGCAGGTTGTCGAAGTCGATCACGCCGATGGTGGTCATGACCTCGTCGCCCCAGAAGCCGTGGAAGACCTGCAGGTTGGTCCAGAAATTTCCCTTGGCGTTCCCGTAGATCCGGTAGGTGTGGCGACCGTCCAGGAACGACCACCGATAGAGGAAGTTGGGGCTGGGCAGCCCCCACGACAGCTCGTAGGGCATGAACACCTGATGGACGTAGAGCGCCGGGAACTGGGGCCGGGGCGCCACGTACATGTTGAACGCGGTCGTCTGGATCGACTGCAGGAAATAGAGCCCCTGCTCGCGGATCCTCGGATCCTTGGCGATCTCGCTGGAGAGGATCCGCTGGCGCTCGGCGCGGATGTCGGCTTCGTACTTCTCGATCGCCTTTTCGGCGGACAGGGTCGTAGCCATCTTCGTTCTCCCGTGGAACGCGGCGGTTCTTGGTCTTTGCCCTCAGAGCCGCTTCGGCTGAATGGCGGCGAGGCGGTGGACGGCCGCGCCGTAGGTCTTCTCCAGGGCCGCGGCGGGATCGGGGCCGAGGGCGCCGGCCGTGATGGTGGCGGCGCCCACGGCGGCGTAGGCCTCGGCGGCGGCGAGCACGTCGTCGGCGGTCCAGTCGGGCTCCGCCCGCAGCAGGACGGTGACCTCGATGTCGCCGATGTCGCGCCGCACGGCCTCGCAGTGGCGCCGCAGCACGTCGATCTTGTGGGCCACGTCTTCGGGCGAGCCGTAGAAATTCCAGGCGTCGGCGTACTGGGCGACCAGGCGCAGGGTCTTCCGCTCGCCGCCGCCGCCGATCATGATGCGCGGACGGGGCCGAGAGACCGGCGCGGGCGAGCAGAGCGTCTCGGCGAGCCGGTAGTGCTTGCCCGCGAAGGGCCCGTTGTCGTCGCTCCACATCTGCAGGCAGATCTTCAGGGCCTCCTCGAGCCGCTCGAAGCGCTCGCTGGGGGGCGGGAAGGGGACGCCAAGCCCCCGGTGCTCGCGCTCGTACCAGGCCGCGCCCAGGCCGCACTCGGCGCGCCCGCCGGAGAGCACGTCGAGGGTGGTGACGATCTTCGCCAGCAGGCCGGGGTGCCGGTAGGTGACGCCGGTGACCAGCACCCGCAGCCTGAGCTTGCTGGTGACGCCGGCCACGTAGCCGAGCGCGGTGTAGCCCTCCAGCATCGGGTCCTCGGCGGGCGCCATGGCCTCCATCTGGAAGTAGTGGTCCATGAAGGAGAGCGTCTTGACGCCGATGGCCTCGGCGGTGCGCGAAAGGCGCGCCACGCCCGGCCCGATCGCCGCCGGCGAGCCGGCCCAGTCAAACCGCGTCACGTGCAGGTCGAGGTCCATCGTCGGCGCTCCAGGGGCGAGGGCCGAAGGATAGCGGGGCGGCCGGGGATGTCGAGCGGCGGGGAGGCTTCTCCAGGCTGCGGACCGCCGCCATTCAGCGTCCATTCATCCTCCGAGTGCAACGCCTTGATTAGGCCCCGGAACCTGAAGCATATCTAAGCTGTGGCCGTGCGCGTGGTGCTCGATGGAAGTACTGCAGCCTTTCGCCCAGGAAGCGCTAGACGCGCTCGACGCTCAGGTCGCCGTGCTCGACGAAGAAGGCGCGATTATCGGATGCAACCGCAGATGGCGGGACGCCGGTCATCAGGTGAATGCTCCCGGGCGTCCGGGCGCCAACTATGTGGAAAGCACCGGCTGGTCGGCGCGGCGGGGCGATCCGCGGGCCCAGCGCGCCGAGAAGGGCCTGCGCCGGCTGATCGGCGGCGAGATCGAGTCCTTCGACGCCACCTTCAGAGTGGGCCGGCGCTTCATCCGGCTGCGGGCCAGGGCCATCCACCAGGGCCCGCCGGCCCGGTTCATCGTGCTGCACGAAGACATCACCGCCGTCTTGCGCGCGCGCCAGGAGCGCGACCACGCGCATTCGGAGCTGGCCACCGCCCGACGCGAGCATGCGGGCCGGATCGAAAGCGCCTACGAGGAGCTCGGCCAACGGCTGGCGGCGATCACCTTGTCGGCCCAGGCGATCAAGCGGGCCGGGCTTGCGGCGGCCTCGGTGGCGACGATCCTCCTGGCGGTGGACGAAGCCAAGCGCGAGCTCCGGCTGCTGCGCGACGCGGCCATCTCCGGCCCGCCCGCCGCATCGGGGAAGTGACGTCTGGCCAGGTCGGGCCGCCGGCCCTCACCTCCCATGCGCTGACGCGCCTGGGCCCCTCCTCTCCCTGAGGGAGAGGGTTACGCACGGGGCCCCTCCTCCCCCTGAGGGAGAGGGTTACGCACGGGGCCCCTCCTCTCCCTGAGGGAGAGGGTTACGCACCGGGTCCTTCCTCCCCCCTGAGGGAGAGGGTTACGCACGGGGTCCCTCCTCTCCCTGGGCGAAAGCGTTACGCACGGGCCGCTCCTGGGTATCCCTCTCCCCCAGGGAGAGGGAGGGGCCCAGGCGCGCCAGCGCCTGGGAGGGTGAGGGCTGCGCCCCCGCGCTTCAGCTCGGATCGAAGCGAACGTAGAGGTGGTCGGGGCAGCGCAGGTTCTGGCCGTAGATCACCGGCGGCGGCTTGTCGGTGTCGAGGCGCAGGTTCTCCAGCCGGTCGAGGATGGCGTTCAGCGCCCGGGTCATCTCCACCCGCGCCAGGTGCTGGCCGATGCAGACGTGCGGGCCGGCGGCGAAGGCCATGTTGCGCACCGTGCGGTCGCGGAAGATGTCGAACCGGTCGGGGTCGGGGAACTTGGACGGATCGCGGTTGGCCGAGCCCAGAGCGATGTCCAGGTAGGAGCCGGCGGGCACCTTCACCCCGTCGAGGACCGAGTCCTTGGCCGCGTAGCGCTGGCTGGTGAGCACCGGCCCTTCCCAGCGCAGCGCCTCCTCGATGGCCTGGGGGATGAGGCTGCGGTCGGCCTTGACCGCCGCCAGCTGCTCGGGGTGGGTGAGCAGGCCGGTGAGCAGCACGCTGGTGCCGCGGAAGGTGGTGTCGCCGCCGGCGTTCATGAGCTGGCGCAGGAAGGAGATCAGCACGTCGTCGGGCAGCCGCTCGCCGTCCACCTCCACGGTGGCGAGGTGGCTGATGAGGTCGGTCCCCGGGCTCGCCCGCCGCAGCTCCAGGAACTCGGCGAAGAAAGCGCCCAGCTTGCGGGTGGCCTCGTCCCCCTGCGGCTTGCCGATGGAGGAGAGCAGCTGGGCGATGGCGAGCTTGTGGAAGATGGGGGCCTGCTCGGGGCCGATCTCGAGCTGCCGGTAGATGACCTGGAAGGGGTAGTGGTGGGTGAACTCCTCGATGAGGTCGGCCTCGCCGCGATGGATGAAGCCCTCCATGAGGTCGTTCACCACCGGGTCCACCACCGTCTCGCCCCACTTGGCCACCACCTGGGGCAGGAAGGCGCGCTGGAAGATGCGCCGGAAGCGGGTGTGCTCGGGCGGGTCCATCACCGTGACGGTGTGGCCGAACGAGACGCCGAGGGTGCGCCTGAAGGCCTCCGCGTTGGTGTAGGTCTCTGGGTCGAGCAGCACCTTCTGCAGGGTGTCGTAGCCGAAGATCGTGTACTGCGGCAGCCCGGCCATCTGCACGTTGGGCACGACGTCGAAGAGCTCGCGGTAGGGGCCCTTGTGGACCATGCTCTTGGCCATCAGTTTGCGGATGGTCGGATAGGGGTCGAGCACCCGGCCGTGCGAGAGCTTCTCAACCTCGAAGGGATCGAAGCTCTTGTCCTCGAGGTCTTCGAGGCGGGGGGCGAGGGCGGTGCTCATGCGGCTGGCTCCGTTCTGCGTAGTAAACGAGATTGGCCTTTTCTGCCGGGAGGTCAAGGAAGGCCGGAGGTCGAACGGGTTATAGCTGGCGCCTGCGCCGGCTATTCTTTATACCATTCTATTCATTGCACTATTTTGCCGTTCGCGACCTCAGGGCCTGCCGGAGCGGGCGGCCGGCGGAACGAAGGGGTGCGACTTGCGTCAGTGGCTCAGGAACACGTACGGGCGGGCCTCGGCGATCAGGGTGCGGGTGACGCCGCCCAGCACCCACTCGCGCAGGCGTGAATGGCCGTAGGCGCCGGCCACGATCAGGTCGCTGCGATCGGTCTCGGCGAGGCGCCGCAGCCGCTCGCCGGTCGGCCCCGAGGCCGCCTCGGCGAGGGTGACGGCGGTGACGCCGTGGCGGGCCAGGCGCCGGGCGACCTCGGCGAGCTCGGCTTCCGCGGCGGCGACCTCCGGCTCGCGGCAGACCGCGGCGACCAGCACCCGCCGGGCGCGCTTGATGAGTGGCAGCGCCGCCGAGAGCGCCCGCCGGGTCTCGCGGGTGTTCTTCCAGGCCACCAGCACGGCCTCGCCCAGGAACGCCGTCTCCTCGGCGGGCATGAGCAGCAGCGGCAGCCCGCTCTCCATGACCAGGCTGTCGGGGGCGGCCTGGAGCGATCGGTCGAGGTCTCCGGAGGTCCGATAGCCCAGCACCAGGTCCGCCGCGCAGGCCAGGCGCGGCAGGACGAGGTCGGGGTAGCCGACCTCGGAGCGCCAGGAGGTGGCGATCCCGGACCCGGCCAGCCGCTCGCGGAAGAGCTGCTCGCTGGCCGCTATGCCTTTCTCGGCCGATTCCACCAGAGCCTCGAAGGCCGCGCCGCCGCCGTCCGCGTTCGCGTAGGGCCACGGGGCCTGGGCGCCGACGCCGATCAGCTCGGCGCCGAGACGTCGGGCGACGCTCTCGGCCATGCGAAGGCGGGCGGGGGCGGCGGGGTCGTCCGCCACGTGGGTCAGCACGGCTTTGAAGGTCATGAGGCGGGTCTCCTTGCACGCCAACCTGCCCGCTGCCCCGGCGCTTCGCCTTGATCCGCCTCAATTGCGCTCAGGCGAACAGGGAGGCCAGCCCATAGGCCGCGCCGGCCGCCAGGCCGCCGACCATCAAGGTCTGGAGTCCGGACTTGATCGCCCCGGCGCCGGTGAGGCGGCCCTTCACCGCGCCGAAGACGAGCAGGGCCGCCGCCGTCGCCCCCACGGACAGGGGAAACGCCGCCTTGACGGAGGGGACGAGGAAATAGGCGGCCAGCGGCACGAGGCCGCCGATGAAATAGGCGGCGGCGATGGTGAGCGCGCTGACGGGCGCGCGGCGCGGATCGGGGCGCTCCAGCCCGAGCTCGAAGCGCATCATGAAGCTCACCCAGCGGTCGGGGTCGGCGGAGATCGCCGCCACCACCGGCTCGAGCGCCGCGCCCTCGAGCCCGAATTCCTCGAAGACCTTGCGGACCTCGCTCACCTCATTGCCGCGCAGGGCCAGGATCTCGTGGTGCTCGCGGGCCTGCTCGCTGGCGTAGTGCTCTTCGTCGCCCCGCGCGGCCAGGAAGCCGCCGAGCCCCATGGCGATGGCCCCGGCCACGATCTCGGCCATGCCGGCGGTCACGATCAGCCGGCTGCTGGCCACCGCCGCCGAGAGGCCCGCCGCCAGGGCGAAGGGCACGGTCAGGCCGTCGGCCATGCCGATCACCACGTCGCGGACCGATTCCGAGCCGCGGAAGTGGCGCTCCACGTGAGGCGTCGCCGGCATCGGCCGCCGCTCAGGTCTGGTGACGCTGAAAGACTCCTTGCGGGTCTTTCCTGAAGTCGAAGCCGTCGACCACCTTACGCGCGCCGCCGTCCGTTTGGCTCGTGACGTAATCCACGTGGACCGTATGGACCTTGCCGAATTCGGGCCGGTCCTTGATCGCGTTGGCGACCGCGAAGACGACGCGTTGGGCGTCGGTCTGGCGCTCGCCGGCGGAGCGGCCCGCCACCGGGCCGTTCACGATCGTGACGGTGATCTGCGCCGGGGTCGCGCCGAGCCCCAGCGCTGCGCCGCCGTAGCCCGTGGCGGCGGAGACAATGGCTTGCACCTCGGCGACGGACTGTGGACTCTCGGCCGGGGGCGGCGCGCTGCAGGCGACCAAGGTCGCGAGGGGTCCGCCCATCGCCAACACCATGGCCGTCGCCCGCAGGGTTCTGAAAGGCATCGAACATTCCCCAGGTTTCGGCGAGCCTAGAACGCGGCGCCGAGCACGCCTTGACCTGAATCAAGCGGCGCCCGCGCCGACGGAGCGGCGCGGCCCGTGCTTTCAGAGCGAGTCGATGACGCGCTTGAGTCTCGATCGGACCTGCTCGGCCGCCTTCGCGAGGGCCGGATTGTCTATCGCCTGCATCGAGGCGACCGGGTCGATGGCGGCGACCTCGGTGCGCGCTGGGCCCAGCGCCTGCACCACGACGTTGCAGGGCAGCATCGTGCCGACCTTGTCCTCAAGCTGCAGCGCCTCGTAGGCGAGCGACGGATTGCAGGCCCCCAGGATTCGATAGTCGCGGAAGTCCAGGCCGAGCTTGTCCTTGAAGGTCGCCTTGACGTCGATCTGAGTGATGAGGCCGAAGCCCTCCTGCTTCAAGGCGTCGACCGTGGCTTCCACGGCCTTGTCGAAGCCGACGGCGAGCGCCTTCGCGAAATAATAGGCCACGCCGGAGGCTCCGGCTCAGTAGCAGCAACGCCAGCGGCCAGTGCGCGGCCCATAGGGCCGGCCGCCGGCGCCGAACTGCGGCAGCTCGTTCTGCACGTAGGCGATCACCGACCAGATGTCGCGCTTTGGGAGGCTGGCCTTGAACGAGGGCATGGCGGTTCCGAGCGCGCCGCCGCCCTCGGCCACGGTCCAGTACATGAAGGCGTCCCACTGGCCCATCGGCATGGCGCTCACCCAGGCTAGGTCGGCCGGGCGCGGCGTGAGGCCGGCGGCCGCCGGGCCATCCCCGTGTCCCTTCTCGCCGTGGCAGCCGGCGCAGTTCTGCGCATAGACCGCCGCGCCCCGGCTGAGGGTGGCGGCGGTCTTGGGAAGCGGGTTCTTGTAGCCGGCGTAGGGCGCCGGGACGCCGGCCATCATCGCGTAGTGATGGCGCTGCCAGCCGCCCCCCATCATGCCGCGGCCGCCCCACCAGCTGCTCCCCATCATGCCGTGACCGCCCGGCTGGCCGCTCGCCGGGGCCCCGACCAGCATCGCCGTCAGGATGGTTGCGGCGCAGGCGCTGGCCGCACGCAGAGGACTCATGACTTCCTCCTTTTCGCCCTGCCGATGAGAGGCTGCGGCGACCTCACGGGCAACTAAGGGTGTCTACGTAAGCGCGCCCCCGTCCGACGGAGTTGACGCAGGTCATGGCGTCGGGCGCTCCTGGCCGCAGAAGAAGCCCGGCGCCGGCTTACCGAGGCGCGCGCGACCCGAGCGATCCGATGGATGTGACGACGCCGGCCGAGCTGGCCGGGCTGACCCAGGCGCTCGCCGAGGCGCGGCTCGAGGAAGAGGGGCCGAACCGGCTGCCCGACCGCGACCGCCGCAGCTTCGGCGCGATCCTGCTGGAGGTGCTGCGCGAGCCGATGTTCGCGCTGCTGCTGGCCGCCGGCGCCGTCTACCTGGCGCTCGGGGATCCGAAGGAGGCGTGGCTGCTCATGGTCTTCGCCTGCCTCTCGATCTCGATCTCCGTCGCCCAGCAGCTGCGCAGCGAACGCGTGCTGGCGGCGATGCGCGATCTGGCGGCGCCGGTCTCCACGGTGATGCGCGACGGAAAGCGGCTGCGCCTCTCCAGCACCCTGCTGGTGCGGGGCGACATCGTCGAGATCGCAGAGGGCCAGCGGGCGCCCGCCGACGGCCTGCTGCGCCAGGGGGACGAGATCGAGGTCGACGAGAGCCTGCTCACCGGCGAGTCCGTCCCGGTGCGCAAGCGCGCCACGCTAGGGACGCCGGCGCCGGCCGCGCCGGGCGGGGACGACACCCCCTTCGTCTTCGCAGGCAGCCTCGTGGTGCGCGGGCTGGGCCTCGCCGAGGTCACCGCCACCGGCCCGCGCAGCGCGCTCGGCAAGCTCGGCCACGCCCTGGAGTCGATCGTCTCGCAGCCGAGCAAGCTGGTGCGCGAGACGCGACGGCTGGTCCGTCTGGTGGGCGCCGCCGGGTTCGCGGTCTGCCTGGCGGTGGTGGTGCTGTTCGGCCTGTCGCGGGAGGGCTGGCTGAACGGGGTGCTGGCCGGGGTGGCGCTGGGCATGGCGATGCTGCCCGAGGAATTCCCGCTGGTGCTCTCGGTGTTCATGGTGATGGGGACCTGGCGGCTTTCCAGGGCCAAGGTGCTGACGCGGCAGGCCTCGGCCATCGAGGCGCTGGGGGCGGCCACGGTGCTTTGCACCGACAAGACCGGGACCCTCACCCAGAACCGCATGCGCCTGGCGGCGGCCTGGACGCCGGAGGGGTTAGGGGAGTGGGGAACCGGCGAACCGCTGCCGGCCTCGGCCCGTCCGCTGGCGAGGGCCGGTCTCATGGCGAGCGCCGTCCATCCCTTCGATCCCATGGAACAAGCGTTCCACGACGCCTGCGCCGGCTGGGACGCGCCGGCCGGCGAGCGGACGCTCGAGAAGGCCTTCGGCCTTTCGCGGGAGCTGATGGCGGTGAGCCAGGTCTGGGCCGAGCCCGGCCGGGCGCCGCGCTACATCGCCGCCAAGGGCGCCCCGGAGGCGATCATCCGCCTGTGCGCCCTCGCGCCCGGCGAGGCGGCGAAGGTGCTCTCGGCGGTGGAGCGGATGGCGGCGCAGGGGATGCGGGTGCTGGGGGTGGCCGAGGGGTTCGCGCCGGCCTCCTGGACGCCCGCCGCCGGCGCGCCGCTGAACCTGCTCGGGCTCCTCGGCCTGGCGGACCCCTTGCGTCCGGATGCGGCCGCCGCGGTGGCCCAGTGCCGCGCGGCCGGGGTGCGCGTGGCGATGATCACCGGCGACTATCCGGCCACCGCCCTGGCCATCGCGCGCCAGTTGGGGATCCAGGCCGGCCGCGCCGTCACCGGAGCCGAGCTCGATCGGCTCACCGACGCGGAGCTCGCCGGGCGGATCGGCGAGGCCCGGGTGTTCGCCCGCATCCTCCCGGAGCAGAAGCTGCGGATCGTCCGGGCCCTGCAGGCGGCCGGAGAGGTGGTGGCGATGACCGGCGACGGGGTCAACGACGCGCCGGCGCTGAAGGCGGCCGACATCGGGATCGCCATGGGCGGGCGCGGCGCCGACGTGGCGCGGGCGGCGGCCGACCTCATCCTGCTGAACGACGACTTCGCCTCCATCGTCGGGGCGATGCGGCTGGGGCGGCGGATCTACGACAACCTCCAGAAGGCCATGGGCTTCATCCTGGCGGTGCACGTGCCGATCGCGGGCCTGGCGCTCGCGCCGCTGCTGCTGGGCCTGCCGGTGTTCCTGGCGCCCGCCCAGATCGCCTTCCTGGAGATGGTCATCGACCCCCTCTGCTCCATCGCCTTCGAGATGGAGCCCGAGGAAGCGGGCGTCATGCGCCGCCCGCCGCGCGCGCCGGACACGCCGTTGCTGCCCCGCCGGCGCATGGTCGAGGGCCTGGGGCAGGGCCTGCTGGCGCTCGCCGCCGGCGGCGGCGTCTACGCCTTCACGCTCTGGGAGGGGCTGGGCATGGACGCCGTGCGCACCGTGACCTTCCTCGCCCTGGTGCTCTCGGTGTTCGCCCTGGTGATCGCCAGCCGGTCGTTCGGATCGGTGGTGGGGGCGCTGCTGCGCCCGAACCTGCCGTTGGCCCTGATCCTGGCCGGGGCGCTGGGGGCGGTGGCCCTGGTCGTCGGCCTGCCGCCGCTGCGCGCCCTCTTCCACTTCGCCCTCATCGGTCCGGCCGACGTCGCGGTGGCCGTGGGCGCGGCCGGCGCCGCGCTCCTGGGGCTCGACCTGCTGCGGCGGGCGGCGAACGGGAAGGGGCGCCCGCCGGCCTTGAGGATCGTGGAATAAGGCCCTGGCCTGCTTGCGCGGACATAGACGGACTTAAGCGCGGACTCTAACCCTTGCCGCCGGCGTGAGCGCCGCAGGGGCTGGCGGCGGCGAAGGCGCCGCGGGCGTCCTGGCCGGCGGTCCAGCACACCGGTCCCTGGCGCGCGCCGCCAGCCCCGGCGGCGGCGAGGAGCTTGGCGGCCGACGGCGCCTCCAGGCCCGCGGCGGCCAGGCTCGCCGCGGCGGCCGCACGTCCCGGCGCGGTTCCCAGCACCTCGACGCGATAGCCGAGCACCCCGCCGCCGAAGGCGGGCGTGGCGCCTTCGAGGCAGACGCTCGCGCTGCAGGCCGACCAGCCGAGATCGCCGGCCTGGCCGGGGGCGGGCGGACCGAAGGCCGGCAACTGATCGCCGAGCTTGTTCTGCGCCAGGGCGAGGTTCACCCGCGCGCGCACCGCGGCCATGGAGGGGTAGAGCGCCGCCCGCGAGGCGGGGGCCGTGGCCTGCGCCAGATCGGTTGCGGCCCCCGGGTAGACGCGCGAGACCAGGTCGGCGAAGCCGATCGCCGCGCGCTGGGCCTGGGTCGGATCGGTAAGGGCGCAGCTGCTGCGGAAGAGGGTCTCGTCGGCCAGCGACAGCTCCGGGCGCCTGGAGGCGAGCCGGACGCCGCGCCAGGCGCAGGCCAGGGCCGGATCGTGGCCCAGGCCCATGAGGCAGCGGCTGTCGCTGCCGTAGCAGTCGGCAAGCATCGCCTGGGCGCGGATATCGCCGCTGAGGGCGTCGTGCAGGTATTCGGGCGCGCCGGCGGCGGGCGCGCCGTGCTTCTCGCATCCGCCCACCGCGGCCGCCGCCGCGCCGGCGAGCGTGAGGTTCCATAGCCAGTGACGCCGCATGATCCGCCCTCGTCTTTGGCGCCGAGGCCTAAGCGTCGCCGCTGGAGGCCGCATTGATCCTGCGCAACGCCGGCGCGTGCGCTGACGCTGGCGGCTTTGTTGACGAAGCGCAAGGCGCGCGGAAGGCTGGCGGCGCCATCTGCGCGCAAAGAGCGGCGGGACGGAGAGCGAGCTTGAACCGACGGAGGAGCCCGAGGCTCGAGCGGGCGATCGTCCGAGGGGTGCTGGTCGCCGGCGGCCTGACGCTGGCCGGGCTCCTGGCCTGGCGGCTGTCGGGGGTGGTGGTGATGGCGTTCGGCTCGGTGCTGTTCGCGGTCGTCCTGCACGCCTTCGCCGATCCGTTCGGGCGGCGGCTGCGGCTTAGGCCCAAGCTGGCGCTTTCCCTGGTCCTGGCCGGCATCGTCCTCGCCCTGGCCGGCGCCCTGTGGGTCTTCGGGCGAGCGGTGGAGGCGCAACTGGCGAGCCTCATCGAGCTGATCCCGCGGGTCTGGGGCACGCTCGACCGGCGCCTCGGCGCGGGCGGGCTCGGCCCGGGTCTGCTGCAGCGGTTGACCGACCAGCTCGCGGACCTGCGCTGGCTCGCGGCGCTCGGCCAGCGGATGGCCGGCCAGGCGAGCGCCAGCGTGGCGGCGATCCTGATCGTGGCCTTCGCCGGCATCTACCTCGCCTACAATCCGGGCTCCTACGTGGAGGGGGCGCTGCTGCTGCTGCGGCCGAGGGCGCGCGCGCGGGCCCGCCAGGTGCTGGAGGCCATGCACGATGCGCTCCGCCAGTGGCTGCTGGCGCAGTTCGCCTCCATGCTGCTGGTGGGGGTGACCACCGGCGTCGGGCTCGCCCTGGCGCACACGCCCTCGGCGTTCGCATTGGGTCTGATCGCTGGTCTCGGTCAGTTCGTCCCGGTGGTCGGACCCATGGCGGCGGCGGTCCCCGGCCTGCTGGCGGCCGCCGGCGTCGGGACCGAGACCTTCTTCTGGACCGCGGTGGTCTACCTGGCGGCCGCCCAGTTCGAGGCCAACGTGGTCTCGCCGCTGGCGCTGCGCCAGATGGCCCAGCTTCCCATGGCGATCACCATGTTCGCGGTCCTGGCCATGGGGGTGCTGTTCGGCCCGCTGGGCGTCCTGCTCGCCACGCCCCTGGCGGTGGTGGCCTATGTCGCGGTGAAGACGCTCTACGTCGAGCCGATGAACGGGGCCGGACGGGCCGGTTCATAACGCCGCGTCGCGGCTCCGCCCCGGTGGGCGAGGGCGCGGCGGGCTCGGGCCGCGCCCCCCGCCTTGTGGCTCAGCGATGGCCGCCCCAGCCGGTGTGGCGCTGCCAGTAGCGGTGGTAGGGATAGGGGCGGTAGCTCCAGCGCTCGCCGCTCCAGATCCACGGCCGGTAGCCGGGCGGCGCCGCATAGCCGTAGCCGCCGCCGAAGCCGGGCGCCGCGAAGGCCGGCGCGCCGGCCCGGGCGTAGAAGCCCGGCGGGCATCCGGGGCTGGCGGCGCTGGCCCCGATGGCGCTGCCGGCGATCACCCCCAGCATCCCGCCCACCGCCGCCCCGGCGCCGCGGTCGTGGGGGCCGGCCGCGCCGGCGCCGATCATCGCGCCCATGAGGCCGCCGATCATCGCGCCCGCCGCCTGCTGGTTGCGCTGGTCGATGCAGTTCTCGGCCGCCCACCGCTCGGCGGCGCCCGCGTAGCGGCGGTCCTCCGCCTGGGCGCCGGCGGAGAAGTCGTAGCGGCGGTCGCGCGAGCCGAATCCCTCCGGCGGCGGCTCTTGGGGGCTGCCGTAGCCGTAGCCCGGCTGATAGCCCGGCGGCATGGCCGGCGCCCCGGGACGGGCGTCGTAGGGGCCAAGATGGCCCGGCTGGGCGAGGGCCGGCGCGGCCAGGGCGGCGGCCACGGCCAGAGCCGTGAGGCTGGCGATCGAACGCATCGAGGTTTGCTCCTGCTTGTCGCGTGAAGAGGCGGCGATCCTTCACGAACCGGCGCGGCGCAACCTTGAGCGAAATCAAGCTGGGCCGCTGGAGCGCGCTTCTTGACCCCGATCAAGGCGCAGGGCGAGCGTGACGCGCAGGGTTTTCGCGCCGCCCCCGCCTGGAGACTTCGCCATTCCCGCCGATCATCTCCTGGACACCGTGGCGGCGCTCGGGATCGAGGCTCGCGTGAGAGGCGGCTCTCAGCGTCCGCCCGGCGGGACGGGGGCGGCGGCCTGGCCCCCGCGCACCACGTGCGGGGTGATCACCACATAGAGCTCGGTCTTGGTCTTGCTGGCGTGCACGTTGTCGAACAGGAGGCTCAAGGGCGGCACGTCGCCCAGCACCGGCAGCTTGGTGTGCTGCGACAGGGAGGTCTCCTGGGTGAGGCCGCCGATGACGAAGGACTCGCCGTCCTTGACGGTGGCCGAGGTGGAAGCCTCGCGCTGGCTGATGGTGGGATAGCCCTGGGAAAAGCCGGTGACGCTGGAGACCACGGCGAACACGTGGGAGGTGACGACGCCGTCTTCGGTGACCCGGGGGGCGATCTGCAGGGTGACGCCAACGTTCACGTACTGGACCTGCTGCTGCACGGCGTTGACGCCGGAGATGGCGATGGAGGTGAGGATCGGCAGGGCGTCGCCGGTGACGATCTTGGCGGTCTGGCCGCTCTGGGCGGCGATGCGGGGCTTGGAGATGATGCGCCCCTCGCCCTTGGCGATCTGGGCGTAGAGCGCCGCCTGGGCGCTTCCGGTGAAGCCTCCCGGGAACGGGGTTTCGGTGACGCCGGGAAAGCCGCTCGAGTAGACCCAGGCCCCGGAGGCGATCTGGTTGTTGGCGTTGTTGAGGTCGAGCCCGAGGTTGCGGGCGCCGGTCTGGGTGAGCTCGACGAACACCGTCTCCAGCACCACGCTGGTCACCGGCCGGTCGAGCTTGGCGATCTGCGCCTTCAGGGCGGCCACCACCTCGGGCGGCCCCTTCAGGATCACCGCGTTCAGGCGCCGGTCGACGCCGATCATGTCGTTGGCCGTCTGACCCAGCGACTCGCTGGGGGCGCCGCCGGGGCTGTAGCCGGCCGCCAACGGCGACTGGGGCAGGCCGCCTCCGCCGTAGTAGCCCTGACCGCCGCCGGACGAGCCGAAGTTCGGCTCCTGGGGGGTGAAGTTGTCGTTGGGCTTCAGGCTCGCGTCGCCGGTGAGCAGCCCCACCACCTCGCTGACGTCCGCGTACTTCAGCGGCACGACCTCGAACACCTCGCCCATGCCGGCGATCAGTCCGTGCGCCGGGCCGCCGACGGCCGGGCCGGCGGGCGGCGCGCCTGCCGGGATCATCGGCGCCGCCGGGATCCAGCCGGGCGCGGCGACCACGGCGCCGGGCGGAGGCAGGCCGGGACCCTGCCCGGCGGCCTGGCCGGCGACGAGCGCCGCCGCGCCCGCCAGGGCTGGCCAAAAGCGTTTCGGATGCATGGCGCGCGAACCTTGGATGCGGGGTCGCCTGGCCCGGCTCGCGGAGGGGAGGGCGCGAAGAGCCGGGCCAGGCGGGCTGCGTCGTCAGGGATTGACGCGCTGCCCGTTGATGGTCCCGGCGATGTGCGCCACCTGGGCGCCGCTCTTCGGGTCGTAGGCGTCGATGGTGAAGGGGCCGCTGAAGCTCTGGCCCCTGGGATCGACTGTCACGTCCTCGGAGATCACGTCCCGGTGGTCCGGCTTTCCGGTGGCCGGGTCGAAGCTCAGGGCGAGGTGCCTGAGGTGGTAGCTGAAGGGTCCGGTCTGGGTCCACACGCCCATGCAGACGTTTCCGCTGGCCGGCGTGCGCCCGAGGCTGTTCATCAGCTCGGTGCCGTCGGAGTGCCACTGGGCGTAGGCGGTGTCGAACACCCCGCCGTTGGCCAGGAACTGCACGCTCCACATCCCCACGATGCCCTGGGCGCCGAGGTTGGCCGGCGTCAGGCCCGCCCCGCCTGAAGCGGACGAGAAGACGGCGGGTTGCACCGGGGCCCCGACGCCGCACCCAGCGAAGGCCGGCGCCGCCGCGGCCGCGACGCCCACCGCCGCAAGACCGCAAAACGCGTTTTTCGACAACCAATGCATAGAAAATCTCCTTGCAAATCCGACACCTGGGCCGCCCCCAGGGCCTTGCGGGAGTATGCGTCGCCGCCGGCGAACCCGGGTCCGACTTCTCGCCGATCAGCTGCCGATCTTTGGCCGATCAAGGGTCCGTTGCGGGGGGGCTGGGACGCCGGAGGGCCCGCCGCCGGGCGCCGCGGGGCCGGCGCGACCGCGGGCGGCGCTTCCCGCAGAAAGCGCATCTGCTGCGCCGCCAGGACGCGCATGGTATAGCTAAGCCTCTGAAAGCGCGGCCGGGACCTGGATGGACAAGCTCGCCCAAGCCCTCATCCCGCCGAGCCGGATCGACTTGGCGCGGGAGGCGGACTTCACGCTGGGGCCGCTTCGGGTGCGGCCCTCGCGGCGCGAGGTCGAGGGCGACGGCGTCCGCCGGGTCCTGCAGCCGCGCGTCATGCAGGTGCTGGTGGCGCTCGCCCATTCGCCCCATGAGGTGGTGTCCCAACACGAGCTGGTGGTGCGCTGCTGGGGCGGGCTCTCCATCAGCGACGACGCCATCGGCCGCTGCATCGCCCAGCTGCGCCGCCTTGCCGCCGACTGGCCCGAGCCGCCGTTCGAGATCGAGACCATCGCCGGGGTGGGCTACCGGCTGGAGCCCGGACCGCGGCAGGCCCCCGCGGCCCAGCCGGATGACCTGCCTCGAAGCCGCGGTCCGGCGAGGCTCTGGCTGTGGATCGCCGCCGGAACGGCCGCCGCGGCGCTGGCGGGCGCCGGCGCCTGGATGGGATTGCTCGCCCACCACCCGCGGCCGACCGCCCCGCGCGTGGAGCTGGCGTCCTTTCAGGCCCTGGAGGCGGACCTAGCGAGCCGTGACTTCGCCGCGCGGCTGAGCGACGAGGTGGCCGACGTCCTCAAGGACAACGTCGCGGGCGTCACCCTCCTCAATCCCGCCGACGGCCACGGCGCCGGCCCGCCGGACGTGAAGCTCAGCGGAACCGTCAGCCGCGACGACGGCGGCTGGCGTGTCCAGGCCTCGCTGGAGGATCCCGTCCGCCACGTCACCCTATGGGCTCAGCAGTTCAGACGCCCGTTGGCGAATGATGCGGCGCTCGAGCTGGAGGTGGCGGCGGCGGCCGGTGAAGCCATCGGGACCTTCAAGGAGGTCCAGGAGGATGCGGCCCGGCGCGATCCCCCGGCGCTGGCGCTTCTCCTTCAGGCCCACCACGACATCGCCGACCCTACGCTCGTGAGGCAGGGCGAGTCGCGACGCCTCCTGGAGGAAGCGGTGGCCAGGGCGCCCGACTACGCCGCCGCGCGGGCCCACCTCGCGCTGGCCCTCTTGCTCGAGAGCTTCATGGGCGCGCCCGGCGAGCGCGGGCCGCTGTTCGAACGGGCCCGGCAGGAAGCGCAGACGGCCATCAAGACCAACGCCGCGGGCGCCGGCGCCGCCTACGACACGCTTTTCAGGGTGACCCGACTGGCTGCGCCGGGCGACCTCGCCGCGGCGGAAGACGTGCTTATCGAAGGCTCGGCCAAGGCGCCCGGTTTTCCGTTCCTCGCCATGCGGAGGTGCAGCATGCTGGACGCGGTCGGGCTGGCGCGGGAGGCCCTGGTCTTCTGCCTGAGGGGCCTGGCGCTGGAGCCGCTCGCCGCGCCCTTGCAGCAGCGGTATGCCGAGACGCTCTATGCGATGGGCTCGCCGGAACTCGCCAGACGCGCCATCGAGCGGGCGGTCAGTCTGCATCCCGATCACGTTGAGACGCGGCGGGTCCAGTTCGAGCTCGCCGCCTTCAGCGGCGCCCCCGAGGCTGCGTCCGTCCTGCTTCACCAGCCTGTCGACACCTACAACATATGCGGCTGCGGCATTCCCATCGGGGCCGAAGGCGTCAGGGCGCTGGACCTCTTCCTCGCGGCGCGCAAGTCGGGAAAGCCCGGCGACGCCGAGACGGCGCTCGCGGCGATGAAGGCCGCGGTTGGTCACCATCAGCTGTATTTCCGCTATCCGGTCCTCGGCGCCGTGGCGCTCGGCCGGCTCGACGCGGCCTTCGCCATGCTGGACGACCTCGCCAAGGTTCCACATCTGGCCCTCGCCTCGGAACCCGGCTTTCTGTTCGAGGGGCCGTCGGGTCCGCTGCAGCGCGACCGCCGCTTCTGGCCCATAGCCGCGCGTGCCGGTTTCGTCCGCTACTGGCGGGCGCGGGGGGTGTTGCCGGACTTCTGCAGCGATCCGTCGCTCCCGTACGACTGCCGGGCCGAAGAGGCGCGCGTGGCGAATATCCCGCCACAGGGGGCGCGGTGAGGAGAGGCGCGTTCGTGGCCGCCCTCATGGTGGCTGCGAGCGCTTGCGCGCTGGTCCCGGCTTCCTCGGCGGAGGCGCAGGACGACACGACTCCCGTCTCGGCCGTCATCGTCACCGCGCGCAAGATGCCCGAAGCGGTGCTGAGCACGCCGGTGGTGGTGACCGTGCTGCGCCGGCGCGACCTCGAGCGGCGCCAGGTCAACGACCTGAGGGACGTCGCCTCCCTGGTTCCGGGGCTGACGCTGGCCCAGTTCGGCCCCGGGTTCGGCACGCAGGTGTCGTTGCGCGGCATGGGCGTGGTGGCGCTCGATCCCGCCGCCGACCAGCCGGTCGGCCTCGTCATCGACGGCCTGCAGCTCAGCCAGGGCGTCGCCTTCGCGAACGGCCTTTTCGACGTCGACCAGATCGAGGCGCTCAAGGGGCCGCAGCCGCTCTTCTATGGCAAGGCGAACACGGCCGGCGTGATCTCCATCCGAACCGCCGATCCCACCGACCGGGCCGAGCTGATCGCCCGGACCGGGCATGATTTCGAGGCCGACGCGTGGCGCAGCGAGCTCATCGCCTCGGGCCCCGTGGCGCGGAACCTCAGGCTCCGCCTCGCCGGTCTCTACACGACGCAGAGGGGATATTTCAGCAACCCGGCGACGGGGCTCGCAGCCTCGGGCGCCCGCGACCCGGCCTCCCGCTATCTCTATCCATCCGCCGGCTATCAGGTCCGGGGCACGGCGCTCTGGGATCCTACGGACCGGTTCGACGCCCGCCTCAAGCTCAACCTCTCCCATAGCCGCACGCTCTACGCCGGCGCGCCGCAGTACGTCCTCTGTCCGGGCGGCGTGGGCGCGCTCCCGGGCCTGCCGCCCTTCATCGGCGGCGGAGAGGACTGCAGGCTCGACAGGACCCACAGGCTGGTCGGCTTCAATCCCGCCGCGTTCCCGCAGATCGAAGGCGGCGGCACGCCATTTTTTCAAGCGACGGAAGCCTTCGGCAGCCTTGGGCTCAACTACCGCCTCCGTCCGGATCTGACGCTCACCTCGGTGACCGGATACTACGACCTCCACAGCCGGGGCGTGGCGAACACGCTGGACAGCACCTTCGCCGCTCCGGAGTTCGGCGTGAACGTCCACTTCAGGCTGGCCTCCTTCAGCCAGGAGGTGCGGCTCACCAGCGACTTCAGCCGGGGCCCGAACTTCACGCTGGGCGGCTACTACGAGACCGGGTCGTTGGAGAACCTGGTGGGATTCGCCGGGAACCGGGCCCTCGGCCTGCCGCCGCTGCTCGCCAAGGGCGCGCAGGATCTCAGGGCCACCACCTACTCGGTGTTCGGCCAGGCGCGGTGGGTGATCGCCCGGCGCCTCGAGCTCGGCCTCGGCGCGCGCTGGGAGAACGACCGGCGCAGCGATGTGGCCACCGACCTCGCATCCGGGGCGCCGGTTTATGTCCCGCTCGCCCGGCCGGTCGTCCAGTCGGCGAAGATCTCGCCCGAGGCCACCCTCAGCTACAAGCTCGGTGAAAACGCCTTGCTCTTCGCGGCGCTGAAGCAGGGCCACAAGCCGGGGTCCTTCAGCGTGACCTTCCCGGCCTCTCCCGGCCAGGACACGGCCTTCGGCGGCGAAGCGGCGCAAGGCGGCGAGGCCGGCCTCAAGGCGCGGCTCTTCCAGGGCCATCTGGCCATGGATCTCGCGGCCTACGACTACCGCTACGCCGGCCTGCAAGTACCCACGACCACCCTCAGTGCGCTTGGCCTTCCTCAGGGGCGGACCCTCAACGCCGCGGCCGCCGATGTGTCGGGGGTGGAGTTCGACGTCGTCTTCCAGCCGGCGACGATCGCCGGGCTCAGCCTGCGCGCGGCTGGAAACTGGAACAACGCCCGCTACAAGACCTTCGCGAACGCGCCCTGCTACACCGGCCAGACCATCGCCCAGGGATGCAATCGCCTGTTCAGCCCCGCCACCGGCCTTTTCACCGCCCAGGATCTCTCCAAGACGCCCTTGCCCCGCGCCCCGCGATGGCAGGTCAATTTCGGTTTCGACTACGAAAGGCCCATCGGCCGCGGCCTCACGCTGGTCCTGAGCAACGACCAGCATTACTCCACGAAGTACGGCGATGCGGTGTTCGGGTACGATCAGAGCGCCTTCATCAAGACCGACCTCAGCCTCTTGCTGCGCGGGCCGCAGGACCGGTGGGAGCTCGCCTTCATCGGCAAGGATCTCGCCGACACCCTGACCACCGGCTTTTGCCGGAACGCGAACGGCGCCGCCGGAGCTTTCGGGCGGGGGATCATCGCCGGCGGGCCGGTTCCCGGACCGGCCGGTCCCGCGCCCGTCGTCTGCTCCGTCGACCGTGGCCGCGAGCTCTGGCTGCGCCTGACGCTGCACCCGCACACCTAAACAAGGCCCCCATCGCGAAACCTGAACCATCTGGCGCATCGTCCGTTCTGACGGCTGGCGGCGGAACTGGGCCGCCTGGAATGGCAAGACCGACACGCGCGCGAAGATCGCGAGCCAAAGCCGACGGCGGGGCTGCGGGCCCCGAGCGGTGGCAGGGCCTGGAGATCGAGTCCCGGCGGCTGCTGGCCGAGCTCTGGGGCGCGTTCCTCCTCACCCTCGTCGCCTGCGGCGGGGCGGCCCTGCACAAGACCGACCCGCAGACGGTCTCGGCCGCCGCCGCCGTGGTCGCGCCGGCCGCCATGGTCCTGGCGGTGATCTACTTCATGGGCGCGGTAAGCGGCGCGCACGTCAATCCGGCGGTGACCCTGGCCTTCGCGCTGCGGCGCAATTTTCCCTGGATCCGGGTCCCTGGATACATCGCCGCCCAGCTCATGGGCGCGGTGCTGGCGGCGGCCTTCCTCGCCTGGCTGCTGGGCCCGGTGGGCGAGCTGGGCTCGACCTCGCCCCGGGCCGACCTGCCGGCCCTGAAGGCGCTGGTGCTCGAGGCGGCGCTGACCACGGTGCTGGTGAACACCATCCTCGGGACCGCCTCGCAGGCGGGATTCCTCGGGCCGAACGCGGCGATCCCAGTGGGGTCGTACATCGCCCTGGCGGGCCTCTGGGCCGGATCGCTCACCGGCGCCTCGATGAACCCGGCCCGGTCCATCGGGCCGGACCTCGTGCGCGGCGACCTCTCCCACACCTGGATCTACGTCGCCGGCCCCCTGCTGGGCGCCCTGGCGGGGGTCGCGCTCGAATGGGCCCTGAAGGGTCCGCCCAGCCGCGCCGGCGCGCGCGCGGCGCAGGGCGAGGACGAGGCGTGAGAAGGAGCCCGCCCCAAGCGCGTTGAGATAGGACCGAACAATCCAGCCGGTCACCCCGGGCGAGGGAGGCCGGACGGGCGACGCCAAGCTGAAGTTCGTCTGAGGACCGGAGGGTCCGGCCCCGGATCGGCCTTGCAGGCCGTCCTGGGTGACGGTGAGAGGAGCGATTCAGCCCCAACTCAACCCACCCTAGTGATGCGGTCCTGGGTTGATGCTGGGCGGGGGCGGGGGATTGTCGGGGTCGGCGTGAGGGCCCGACGGTGGGGTCACCTGCGGGCCGTCATCGCAGCCCACCGTTGCGCAGACGGTGGCCGACTTGACGTAGCCGCCCACCACGCCGGGCAGATAGGCGCCGGACGACGAACTGCCGGGCGGGGCCGGCACGGAGTAGGTGGGTGGGTTGTCGCGCGCCTGCTTGCGCCTGGCGGCCTCGGCGGCCGCGGCGGCGTCCAACACGTTGGGCTGCGCTGACGGCGCAGCGGCGGGAGGGCTGGCGCCTTGGGCGAGCACGGCGCTGGCGACGGCGACGCCGGCGCCGAACGCCAGGATCGCCGCCAGGTGCATCGTTCGGGTCATCGGGTTCGCCTCCGGACGCGGCGGCCAAGGCCAAACCCCCGCCGCCCGCGCCCCGCCTTCAATATAAGCGCGCCGGTTGACGAACGAACCCGCGCCGCGCGCGTCAGCGCTCCACCAGCTTCAGCATCTCGGGGGTGTAGCGCGGGCCCTGGGCGACGCCCGGCGGCAGGGCCGTCTCGAGGCGGCGCATCTCGTCCGGCGAGAGGCTGATCTGCGCCGCGCCGACGTTCTCCTCCAGGTTGGCGATGCGCCGGGTGCCGGGGATGGAGACGATGTCGGGGCCCTTGTGCAGCAGCCAGGCGAGGGCGATCTGGCCGGGCGCGGCGCCCTTCTCGGCGGCGAGCTCGTGGATGACGCGGGTCTTGGCGAGGTTGACATCATAGTTGTCACCGGTGAGGCGCGGCTGGCGGCGGCGGTTGTCGCCGGCCTCCGCCTCCTCGGGGCGCGGCGCCTTGCCGGTGAGGAAGCCTCGGCCCAGCGGCGAGAAGGGCACGAGCCCGATCCCCAGCTCGCGCAGGGTGGGGATGATCGCCTCTTCCAGGCCCCGCTCGAACAGCGAGTATTCGCTCTGCAGCGCCGCCACCGGCTGCACGGCGTGGGCCCGGCGGATGGAGGCGGGCCCCGCCTCCGAGAGGCCGAAGGCGCCCACCTTGCCGGCCTTGATGAGGTCGGCGACGGTCCCGGCGACATCCTCCATGGGCACCTGCGGATCCACGCGGTGCTGGTAGAAGAGGTCGATGCGCGGGCAGCCCAGCCGGCGCAGGCTCTCGTCGGCCACCTGGCGGATCCGCTCGGGCCGGCTGTTGGGCACGCCGGTGTTGCGGCCGTTCTCGACCTTCCAGCCGAACTTGGTGGCCATGACGACCCCGTCCCAGCGCCCCTTGAAGGCGCGGCCGATCAGCTCCTCGTTGTGGAACGGGCCGTAGACTTCGGCGGTGTCGAAGAAGGTGACCCCGAGCTCGCGCGCCCGGTGCAGAGTGGCGATGGATTCGGCCTCGTCCGCCGAGCCGTAGACGCCGGAAAGACCCATGCAGCCGTAGCCGATCTCGGAAACCTTCAGGCCCGAGCGGCCGAGTTCGCGGGTCTTCAGCATGGGGAGTTCTCCGTGGGGTCTGGGCGACGTCATACAACCGATTGCGCGCAATGCGTCTTGGAGAAATTGCGTCCGGCGGCGCGGGAGGCGCGAACGACGTTCGTGCGCCTGCGGGGGCTGGTTGACGATGCGCGGGCGTGCGCGCCATGAGAGGGGGAGGCGGGGAGGCGGCCATGCTTCTGTCCGGGCTGAAGGTCATCGACTGGTCCGGGTGGCTGGCCGGGCCCGGCTGCGCGGCGATCATGGCCGACTGGGGCGCCGACGTGATCAAGGTCGAGCCGCCCACCGGCGATCCGGTCCGCGCCGCCCAGTACGACGCCAGCACCGGAGAGCCGGCCGGCCCTTCCTTCACCCTCGACAACCGCGGCAAGCGCAGCGTCGCCCTGGACGTGGGCAAGCCGGCCGGGCGGCGCGCCATGCTGGCGCTGCTGGAGGGCGCCGACGTGCTCATCACCAACTTCCGGCCCGGCGGCCAGAAGCGGCTGGGGCTCGACTACGACTCGCTGAAGGACCGGTTTCCGCGCCTGGTGTTCGCCAGCATCACCGCCTTCGGCCTCGAAGGCGAGGAGGCCGACAAGCCCGGCTTCGACATGACCGTCTTCTGGGGACGCAGCGGCGCCGGCCGCGCCACCATCCCCCGCGACCAGGAGCCCTATCCCAACCGGCCGGGGTTCGGCGACCACACCGCCTCGATCGCGACCCTGGCCGGCGTGCTGGCGGCGCTGCGCGAGCGCGACCGGACGGGACGCGGGCGCCTGGTGGACGTTTCTCTGCTGCGGGTGGGCGTCTACGCCATCGGCGCCGACCTCGCGAACCACCTGCGCTACGGGGCCGCCCACACCGCCGTGCCGCGCCGGGAGCGGCCGGTGGCCAACGCCGGCTATTTCCGCACCGCCGACGATCGTTGGATCGGCCTGGTGCCGCGCGGCAAGGCCGATTTCCCGCTGCTGATGCGGGCGCTGGACCTTCCTGAGTACGCCGACGATCCGCGGTGCCTGCCGCCGGTCTCGGACCCGGCGCTGAACGAGGCGCTGCGCCGCGCCATCGACGCGGCCTTCGCGCGCCTGACGCTGGAGGAGGCGGGGGCCCGCCTGGACCGCGCCGACCTCGGCTGGGGGCTGCTGGCCACCCTGACCGAGGTGGAGACGGACCCCCAGGCGCACGCCGCCGGCTGCTTCGTGGAGCAGCCGGACGGCGTCGGCGGCAGCTTCCTCGCCCCGGCGAGCCCGGTGCGCTTTCCCGGCCTCGACATCGGCCCCGCCGGCCCGGCCCCGCGGCTCGGCGAGCACGGCGCGGAGGTGCTGCGCGAGGCGGGCCTCACCGAGGCCGAGATCGCCGCGGCGCTGGACGGCGGCTGAGCCGCCTCGAGGGTAAGCCCGTTCGCACAACCATCCCCCTTTCCGTCCCGGCGCTGCGCGTTCTTGCGAGCGCTCCGGCCGGGATGACAAATCTTAATTATCATTTTGTTTTTCCAACACATTTCTGCTTCATTTTTCCCGCACTTTGCCTACACAGGAACGGCCAATCAATGACTTAGCGCCGCGGCCTGCACGGAACCTGCACAGTGCGAGTGGCGTCATGGCGTTCGTAACCGACAAGGAAGTGCTCAAGCCCGGCCTTATCATCTTCCGACGCGCGGACGTGGACCACCGCAACTGGTACTGCCGCGTCAAGCTGCCCAAGGCCGACCGTTACAAGACGATCTCCCTGAAGACCGCCGACATCGGCGTCGCGCGCCATCTCGCCGCCGAACAGGAGGTCGAGATCCGAGCCATGCTCAAGCATGGCATCCCCGTCTTTAACCATCCCTTCCGCGCCGTGGCGCAGGAATACCTCATCACCCAGGAAGCGCGCGCCAGGCGCGGCGAGATCAGCAAGGAGCGCCCGAAGAAGCTCAAGACGGTGATCGAAAGCGCGCTGGACACCTATGTGGGCTCCACCCAGGCACATCTGATCGGCGACGAGCTTTGGGCCGGCTATCCGGCCTGGCGGCGCGAGACCGGCGCCGGCCGCCACGCGCGCAACGGCATGCGCGAAGTCTCGGCCGAAAGAGCTGCGGAGTTTGACGCCCGCGAGGCCGCCATCCGGGCCAAGGCCATCGAGACCCGGGGCTTCCGCCAGCACCGACCGGCCGCCGCCGCAGCGCCGGCCGAGAGCCGCACGGTGGCCTTCATCAGCGATTCCACCATCCGCTTCGAGATGTCCATCTTCGCCGCGGTGATGAACTACGCGATCAAGAAGCGCTACGTGCCCGCCAGCCAGCGGTTCGATGACCGTCCCAAGCTCAAGACCATGCGGCGCGATGAATTCACTCTCGAGGAATACCGCCACCTCCACACCGTGGGCCGATCTTGGGTCAAGGCGGCGACCCGGCCGTCCAGCACCTGGCATCGGACCGTCACCTACAATTTCATCCTGATCATGTGCAACACCGGCATGCGCCCGTCCGAGGCCAAGAACCTGCGCTGGCGCGACATCACCACGGCGATGGATCGAGAGGGGCGCGACTTGGTCGTCCTGTCCGTCCAGGGCAAGGGCAAGTCGCGCAAGCTGGTGGCGCCCAAGAGCGTGGGCGACTACTTCGAGCGCATCCGCGAGGCCACGCGGCAATACCGGCGTGGTGCAGCCGAGGACGGGGAAGCGCTGGAGGTCGTGTTCCGGCCTGAGGATCGGGTCTTCACCGGCATCACCGGCGGACCGGCCAAATCCCTCTACCAGGCGATGATCAGGGACCTTCTGGCGCAGGCCGAGCTGCGCGAGGGCGCCTCGGGCGTGCCGCGCTCCACCTATTGCTTCCGGCACACCTACGCCACCTTCCGGCTCGCCGAGGGCGTGGACGTCTATTTCCTGGCCGAGCAGATGGGCACCTCGGTCAAGATGATCGAGGAGCACTATGGCCACGTGAACACGGTCAAGCACGCTGACTTGGTGCTCCAGGGCATGGGCGGTTGGGATGCTGGGGCGGCTGTCGGCCAGGTCGTAGCCGAGAGCGCCAAGGCGGAACGGACACCAAGGGCGAAGGCCAGGACGGCAGAGCCCAGCGGTAAGCTTCGCCGCCGTCGAAATTCCTAAACCAGGCCCAAAAAAACGGCATCGGGCTCCGATGCGGCGCGTTCTCAACTCATGCTCTTGTCCGGCGCCCGAGGGCGCTTCTAGCCGGACAAGGGCCGGTCGGCCGCCGGCCGATTATCACCGGGCAGGTAAACCGGTTCCCAAGATTGGGGCTGACATCAATTCTGATGTCGATTCAGGGGCGGCCTCACGCTGATTCACGGGGAAATCAGCGGCATGGTTGAGGAAGGCTGGGCCGGTGCGATCGCTGGCTTCGAAGTCCTTGGCCAGCGTCGGTTTCAGTTGATCCAGGCGAAGAAGCGCTCGACCACCCCGCGCGTGGGCAGGACCTGCAAGCCGACCTGTTCGCTATCTTTTGACGATCTCGATGGCGATGCAGGTGGCGTTGCGGACGCGGTCAGCGCCGTACGCGCTGTCGGCGAAGGCGTGGGTGCAATGAAGAGCGGAACCGTGAAGACCCGCCAGGACCGCGAAAGCGGGAGAGGTCGACCTACCCCAACCATGCGAGACCCATCCAGGAGCAGGCCCACTAACGCGCCGATGGCTGGGCAGAACGCCAACGACGTCTTTTGCCCCGTTCCAGGCGAGGCGCCCGGACTGAGCGGCATTCCGATTCGATGCGCCCACCATCCCGATCTGATCGCGCCCACCATTCCGATCAGTCTCCGCGCGGCGTTCCGAGATGATGCCGCCCGGGGCCGCCGGGCCGTGAGGGTCTTCGCTGGTTAAGGCTGCCTCCTTTTGGAGGGGCCGATGCCGACGGAGAGGATCGCCATGCGCCGCGTGCGCGAGATGATGAGATTGAGCCGGGACGCGGGG
>JAFBAO010000074.1 GCA_019247715.1 Caulobacteraceae bacterium | reverse complement strand
GTCACCGAGGCCCAGGCCCAGGCGATGATGGCCGAGTACGGCGCCTTCACCCAGGACATCGTCCAGAAGGGCCAGTTCAAGGCCGGCGACCGGCTGCGCCCCACCTCCACCGCCACCACGGTGCGGGTGCGCGACGGCAAGGTGCTGACCACCGACGGTCCCTTCGCCGAGACCCGCGAGCAGCTGGGCGGCTACTATCTGGTGGAGGCCAAGGACCTCGACGAGGCGGCCGGGATCGCCGCGCGCATCCCCGGCGCGCGGATGGGCAGCATCGAGGTGCGGCCGATCTGGGCCATGTGAGCGGGGCAGGGCGGCGCGCGGAGGCGGCCATGGCGGCGGACGATCCGGTCGAGGCCGCCTGGCGCGCCCACGCCGGCGAGGCCCTGTCGACCCTGATCCGGCTGGTCGGCGACTTCGACCTCGCCGAGGAGGGGCTGCAGGAGGCGTTCGCCGCCGCCGCCGTGGCCTGGAAGACCGAGACGCCGGCCAACCCGCGCGCCTGGCTGGTGCAGGCCGGCCGCCGGCGGGCCATCGACCAGATCCGCCGGCGGGCCGCCTTCAGGGTCCGCCAGGAGACCCTGGCCGCGGAGGCCGAGATCGCCCGCCAGACGGCCCCGGAGGAGGCGGACGAGGCCGCGGCGGCGTTCGGCGACGACGACCTGCTCAGGCTCATCTTCACCTGCTGCCACCCCGCCCTGGCGCTGGAGACCCAGGTGGCGCTCACCCTGCGAACCGTGTGTTCGATCCCCACCGCCTCGGTGGCCCGGGCCTTCCTGGTGAGCGAGGAGGCCATGGCCCAGCGGCTGGCGCGGGCCAAGGCCAAGATCCGCGCCGCCGGCATTCCCTACGAGACCCCGCCCCGCGAGCAGCTGGACGCGCGCGTGGAGGGGGTGCTGGCGGTGGTCTATCTGGTGTTCACCGAGGCCTACGCGGGCGATCCCGAGCGCAGCCTGGCGGCCGAGGCGATCGGGCTCGGGCGGCGGCTCGCCGCCCTGCTGCCGGGCCGCGGCGACATCATGGGGCTGCTGGCGCTGATGCTGCTGCACGAGGCGCGGCGGCCGGCCAGGTACGACGCGGCCGGCGACGTCGTCCTCCTCGAGGATCAGGATCGAAGCCTCTGGAATCGCGACGCGATCGCCGAGGGGCTCGCCCTGGTGAAGCCGGCGCTGACGGCGCAGAGCCCGCCGTCCTCCTACGCGGTGCAGGCGGCGATCGCGGCCCTGCACGCCGAGGCGCCGCGCGCCCAGGACACCGACTGGCGCCAGATCGTCGGCCTCTACGCGGTGCTGCTGCGCATCCATCCCTCGCCGGTGATCGAGCTCAACCACGCCGCGGCGCTGGCCATGGTGGACGGCCCGGCCGCGGCGCTGCAGCGGCTGGAGGCGCTGGCGGCGCGCGGCGCGCTCGGCGGCTACGACATCCTGCCGGCGGCGCGGGCCGACCTGCTGCGCCGCCTGGGCCGCGGGCGAGAGGCGGCGGAGGCCTATCGCGAGGCCTTGACGCTGGCCCATCACGAGCCCGAGCGCCGCCTCTTCCGCCGCCGGCTGGCGGAGCTGGATCGGGAAACCTGAGCGAAACGGCGAGCGCGCCCGGTCGCGCTATTGCGGCGCGGCCGGGGCCTGGGCGCGTCTGGCGGCGCCGATGCTGACCACCCGCTCGGCGATGCGCCAGCCCTGCGGGGTGCGGCGCAGGCGGTCTCGATAATCCGCGGTGGCCGGGCCGCGCTCTGGCAGGGGGCCGATCACCTTGGAGCGCATGCGGGCATCTTGCGGTCCGCCTTCGACGACCACGTTGGTGACGTGATGGGCGAGGGGGTGGGTAGGGGACTTGTGCATGTAGTCGCGAAGGGCGTCGAGGCCCTCGATCCGCACCTCGCCAGCGCGGGTCCGGATGACGAAGACCACGTCGTCGGTGAAGACGCGGTCCAGGCCCGGCCAGTCGCGGTCGTCGATCAGGAATCCGTAGAGCGCCGCCATCTCGTGGATCTCGAGCTTGTCGGCAGTGCTCAGCTTCGGCGCCGCCGGCGCGCCGCTCGGGGCGTCGGGGGCCGTGGAGGTGGCGGCGCGCTCGCCGGGCGCCTTGTCCCAGAACGCCGTCCAGCTCGGCCAGGCGTGCGGCAGGTCGGGCAAGGGGCCGCCCAGCGCCGCCCAGTCCTCGAACGACGGCGCCGTCGGGGCGCGGTCGATGGGCGAGGAGTACCAGTGGTGGTGACGGCGCTTGGCGAACAGCCAGCGCCCGTCCTCGCGCCGGTATTCGTCGGCGTAGACGATGGCCTGCACCACCCAGTCGTGGCCCGATTCATGCTCGGCGCGGCAGTAGACGTAGCCGCGGGCGCTGTCCGCGTCGATGAGGTCGATGCGGTGGCCGACGATCATATGGATCGAACGGTGGAACTTGCGCAGGACCGGCTCGAAATAGCTGCGCACGCCCTCTGGGCCCGCCCCGTGCGCCTTGCCCATCCAGACGTCGCTCACCCAGAGGGCCCCGAGCGCGTCGAGGTCGCGCGCGTCGATGGCCTGGGCGTAGCGGACCGGCAGCTGCTGGATCTCCGCCAGCGAGGCGGCGGCCTCCAGCCGTGCGGTGGCGTCCGGGCTCATGGGTTTGCTCCCTCGCTTACGGATCGATGAAGGCCGGCGGCCGGTTCTCGAAGTTCGCCTTCACCGCCTCGACCTGGTTGGGCGAGCCGGCCAGGGCGTCCTCCTCGACGGATTCGGCCAGCAGCCCCTTGGCGGGGCCGGCCAGGGCCGCCTCGTTGATCAGCCGCTTGGCGGCGCGGATGGCGTGGGGGTTCTTGCCGGCGATCTCGCGGGCGGCGGCCAGCGCCTCGGCCCGGGGATCGGCGCAGACGCGGGTGGCGAGGCCGAGCGCCAGGGCCTCCTCGCCCGAGACGATGCGCGCGGTGTAGACAAGGTCGCGGATCACGTCCTCGCGGGCCAGGCCCACCAGGGTCTGGGTGCCGCTCATGTCGGGGACGAGGCCCCACTTCAGCTCCATCACCGAAAGCCGCGCGTCGGGCGTAACGAAGCGCATGTCGCAACCGAGCGCGATCTGGAGGCCGCCGCCGAACGCCACCCCGTGCACCGCGGCGATCACCGGGACGGGGACTTCGCGCCAAACCCAGGCGGCGTACTGGGAGCGGTTGGCGAGGCCGTGGGTGCGCGGTGCAAAGCCGTGGCTGAGCAGGGTTCCGCCGCCGTTTTCGGCCCGGCGCTTCAGATTGCCGGTATCGATGCCGGCGCAGAAGGCCCGGCCCTCGCCCGACAGCACCGCGGCCCGCACGCCCTTCTCGGACTTCAGCCGCTCGCCGGCGGTCACCAGGGCCTCGAACATCGCCTCGTCCAGGGCGTTCATCTTGTCGGTGCGCACCATGCGCACGTCGGCGACGCCGGCTTCGATGGTGATGGTGACCCGGTCGGCATGGTCGCTCATGAGAACTCCTAAGGCGCCTCGTTGGAGAAGATGATCGTCCCGGCGGCGGCGAACATGCCGCCCACGCCGTGGCAGACCGAGATCTTCGCCCCCGGAACCTGGGCCGGCGCGAGGCCCCGCATCTGCCGCACGCTCTCCTGCAGCGCGTACATGCCGTACATGCCCGAGTGCATGTAGGAAAGCCCGCCGCCGTTGGTGTTGAGCGGCAGCTTGCCGCCGGGCGCGGTGTTGCGCTCGCGGATGAAGCCCGCCGCCTCGCCCGGCTCGCAGAAGCCGAGATCCTCCAGCCCGTAGAGCGGCAGGTGAGCGAAGGCGTCGTAGATCATCAGATGATCCACGTCGGCGTGGGAGATTCCGGCCTCGGCGAAGGCCTTGGCGCCCGAGACCCGGAAGGCGGTGGAGTAGTTGAAGTCGAGCATCTGGCTGATCCACGGCGTCTCGACGCTCTCGCCGGTCCCGAGGACGTAGACCGGCGGGCGCGGGAAATCCCGGGCGCGCTCGGCGCTCGTCAGCACCAGGGCGCCGCCGCCGTCGGTGACCAGGCAGCACATCAAGCGCGTGAACGGCCAGGCGATCATCGGCGCGGCCAGCACGTCGGCCACCGTGATCGGGTCCTTCATGGATGCGCGCGGATTCTTCGCCGCCCACTCGCGCTGGATCACCGACACCCAGGCAAGGTCCTCCACCGAGAGCTTGTGGGTCTTGAGGTAGCGGAGCGCCGGGATCGTGAAGGCGGTGGGCGGGCCCGTGACGCCGTAGGGCGCCTCGAACTGGCCCTGCAGGCTCGACGGCGAAGGCGCGCCCCGGCGGGCGCCGATCCGCGAGTGGCCGCTCTCGCCGTGGGTGATGAGCACCGTGGAGCAGAGCCCTTCGTTGATCGCCGCCGCCGCGTGGCGCACGTGCAGCATGAAGGAGCAGCCCCCGACGCTGGTGCTGTCGGCCCAGGTTGGGGTGATCCCGAGATAGCGGGCGATTTCGATGGGGCTCTCGCCGGCGGTGGCGACGCCGTCGATGTCGGAGGGCGTGAGGCCGCAGTCGGCCAGGGCGTTCAGGGCCGCGTCGGCGTGCAGGCCGATCGCCGACATGTCCGGGATGCGGCCCAGCCTGGTGGTCTCGGCGGCCCCGACCACCGCGACGGTCTTCGGTCTCATCGGCTCACCCGTTCACCGGCTGGAAAACGGGCAGGGCGATCTCGCCGTGGTCCTGGAACGTCACCTCCAGCGGCATGTCGAGGACGAGAGCCTCCGGCGTCTGCGGACAGCCGACGATGTTGGTCATCATCCTGGGCCCCTCGGCCAGCTCCACCACGGCGATGGCGTGCGGCGCGGCGCCCATGTCGGGGCGGGGACGGTGGTTGATGATGTAGCTGTAGAGCCTCGCCTTGCCGCTCGCGCGGTAGACCTCCACCTGGCGCGAGCCGCAGACCGGACAGAAGGGGCGGGGCGGGAAATAGCTCTCGGCGCAGTCGGCACAGCGCTGCAGGCGAAGCTCGCCGGCCTTGCAGCCGTCCCAGAAATGCCGGGTCTCCGGCGTCGGCGCCGGCAGAACACGATCCATGCGTTGAACGACCCCTTCGATGGCTATAGGCGTCCGTTGTGAGGCGCGGCCGCGCTGCTGTCGACAGGCTTTGCGGCGCCCGCGGTCTTGAGGAGCAAGGGATGTACGACCTTCTGAAGGGGCTGCAGGTGGTGGAGGCCGCCGCCTTCGTGGCGGGGCCGAGCTGCTGCCTCTACCTCGCCCAGTTCGGGGCCGAGGTGATCCGCATCGACACGGTGGGAGGCGGCCCCGACTTCCGGCGCTGGCCGCTCACCGACCAGGGCGACAGCCTCTACTGGGAGGGGCTGAACAAGGCCAAGAAGTCGGTGGCCATCGACCTCTCCAAGCCCGAGGGGCGCGAGCTTGCGGTGCGCGTGGCGGCCGCGCCGGGCGAGAACGCCGGCCTCTTCGTCACCAACTTCCCGGTGGAGGGCTTCCTCTCCTACGAGCGGCTGAAGAAGGCCCGCGAGGACATCATCTGCGTGCGCGTGATGGGCTGGGCCGACGGGCGTCCGGCGGTTGACTACACCATCAACGCGGCGCTGGGCGTGCCGCTGATGACCGGGCATCCGGACGATCCGCGCCCCGTGAACCACGTGCTGCCGGCCTGGGACCTGCTCACAGGGGCCTACGCCGCCTTCTCGCTGGTCTCGGCCGAGCGGGCGAGGCGCGCCGGCCATGGAGGCTGCGAGGTGCGCGTTCCCCTTTCCGACATCGCCGCGGCCACCCTCGCCAACCTCGGCCAGCTCGCCGAGGTCATGACCTCCGGCGCCGACCGCCCGCGCCAGGGCAACGACCTCTTCGGCGCCTTCGGGCGCGACTTCGCCACCGCCGACGGCCGGCGGATCATGATCGTGGCGATCACCGCCCGCCAGTGGCGGACCCTGGTGCAGACGCTGGATCTCGCCGAGGCGGTGGCGGCCCTGGAGGCCGAGCTCGGTGTCTCCTTCGCCGCCGACGAGGGCGAGCGCTACCGCCATCGGGCGCGGCTTTTCCCGCTGTTCGAGCGGGCGTTCGCTGAGCGGCGGCCGGAGGAGATGGCGCCGGCGTTCGAGGCCGAGGGCGTGTGCTGGTCGACGTACCGCAGCCTGCACGAGGCTTCGGCCGACGCCGCGCTGTTCGCCGCCAATCCGGTGTTCGGCCGCGCAGCGCATCCGAGCGGGCGTGATTATCCGGCCCCCGGCGCCGCGGCCACCATCCCCGGCCAGACCCGCGGTCCGGTCCGCGCGGCGCGGAAGCTCGGCGCCGACACCGACGAGGTGCTCGCCGAGCGCCTCGGCCTCTCGTCGGCCGAGATCGGCCGCCTGCACGACGCCGGGGTGGTGGCGGGGGCGCCACGATGACCGAAGCGATCGAAGACTGGATCGGGCGCACGCGCACCCAGAAGGCTATGGTCGAAGCCGAGCTGCTGCGCCGCTACGCCGCGGCCATGGGGGCGGCCCTGGACGTGGAGGCGCACTTCCCGCCGCTCGGCCACTGGGCGCTCTTCAACGACGCCGTGGACCCGGCGGACCTCGGGCCGGACGGACACCCCAGGCGCGGCCTCTTCCTGCCGCCGATCGCGCTGCCGCGGCGGATGTTCGCCTCGGCCGAGCTGCGCTTCGAGGCGCCGCTGGCGCTGGGCGAGGCCGCGGAGCTTTCCACCACCATCACCGATCTTCGCCGCCGCTCCGGCCGGTCGGGCGAGCTGGTGCTGATGGACACCGAGCGGCGCCTGACCCAGGCCGGCGCGCTGAAGATCCTCGAGCGCCAGACCGCCGCCTACCGTGAGGCTGGGGCGCCGACCCCGGCCGTGGCCGAGACCTGGACCGGGGAGGGGGAGCTCTGGCGCCCGCGGCCGGTGGACCTCTTCCGCTTCTCGGCGGCCACCTACAACAGCCACCGCATCCACTACGACCAGCCCTACGCGCGCGAGGAGGAGGGCTATCCGGAGCTCGTGGTCCACGGGCCCTTCACCGCCGCCAAGCTCTGTGGCCTTGCTCGAAGCTTGGCCAGCAAGCCTCTGAAGGCGTTCAGCTTCCGAGCCCAGGCGCCGCTCTTCGTCGGCCAGGCCGTGCGGCTGAGGGGCGGGCAGGACGCCGCGACTGTGGAGGCGGTCCGCTGCGACGGCCAGGTCGCCATGACGGCGACGTTCGAATCTTAAGGCGCGGCCCCTCGCCTCACCTCTCCCCGCTGGGCGGGGAAGGGGGCGGGGGCTGCGATTTAGCAACCCTCTCCCGCTTGCGGGAGAGGTGGCCGGGCGCACAGCGGTCGGCCGGTGAGGGCTTAGCCCTTGGCGACCCCGTTGCGGATGATCTCGTGGTGGCGGATCACTTCCTTCACCAGGAAGTTCAGGAACTTCTCGGCGAACTCCGGATCCAGCTGGGCCTCCAGCGCCAGGCTGCGCAGGCGCGCGATCTGGCGCGCCTCGCGGGCCGGATCGGCCGGCGGCATGCCGCGCCGGGCTTTCAGCTCGCCCACCTTGCGGGTCTGCTTGAACCGCTCGGCGAGCAGGTGGATCAGCGCCGCGTCGATGTTGTCGATCGAATGACGCAGCTCATCGAGCTCGGCCGGGATCTCGTCGGTCATGCGACCCTCGTCGCCAAGGACGCGGCCGAGGTCAAGCGAAAGCCGGTTCCGAGATGCGCCGGTGGAAGGCGGTGAGGGCGCCGACTGGCAGCCCCAGCAGGCTGACCTGGGCGTGTTTGAGGGCGACGTCGGGGGTGAGCAGGGTGAAGCGGGTGTGGAAACGCGGCGCCAGCATGCCGCTCGCCTTGCCGACCGGACGGCGGAAGGAGATCAGGTAGTCGCCGCCGCGACGCTCGCCGGTGATCCCGGCCCCCGCGTGCATCTCGGCCGCGACGTAGCGCCCGTCGCGCCCGGCGCTCATCACCCACCGCCAGACGTCGGTCTCGCCGTCGTCGTAGGCGAAGGTCTCGTCGAATTGGATCGCCTGGTGCGCCCGGTCGAAGACGCCCTGGGTGGTCACCCGGCAGCGCCGGACCACCTTGCCGAACGGGTCGCGCACCACGCCGGCGCCGTCGGTGCGACCGAGGAAGAACGCCTCCGGCCGGAACACGAGATCGCCGAGCGGCGGCTCGCGCGCGGACAGGCCCGCGTCGCCGGGGGCCTCGGCCTCCGGCATTTCACGCGTACAGGCGTGCATCGAAGGCGTCATCTTGCCCATTCGCCTGCGAGATTAGCCCGATGATGGTGAGCGAACCGTGAGGGCTAAACGCTCAGTGGGCTGGATTCGCCGTCCGGGAGCCCGCGTCATTGCGACACAGGAAGCGGATCGGGTGGATGTCCTCGGCGTTGTCGACCCAGCCGGTGATGTGCGGGTTCACGAGGTTGGTGTTCACGTCGTTGTAAAGCGGGGCGACGTCGGCGTCGGCCAGGATCATGCGCTCGGCCTCAGCCAAATATCCGGCGCGGACGCGGCCATCGGCCTCATGGTCGGCTTTGTCGAGGAGGGCGTCGTAGGCTGGGTTGCGGTAGTCGCCATAGTTCTGAGCGCCGGTGTCGGACTTCATCAGGCCGAGGAACGTCATCGCGTCGTCGAAGTCCGCGACCCAGCCGGCGATCCCGGTCTGGAAGTCGCGAATGTCGTAGGACTGGTAGACGATGATGCCGTCCTCCTGCCGGACGGACATGCGCACGCCGATGCTCTTCCAGTCCGCCTGGATGGCCTGAATGGTGAGCGAGCCGCCCGGGCGGTTGCTGGTCTTCATCTGCAGCGCGAGGGGATGGCCGGGCCCGTAGCCGGCCAGTTCCAGAAGCCGGCGAGCCTCCGCCTGGCGTTGCGCGAGCGGCCAGGCGGCCCAATAGGGCTGGGGACGCGCCTCGCCTGGCGCGGGATAGCCGGCGACGAGAGCGGGCACGAAGGATGTCACCGGTATCTGGCCCGCCCGCAGCAGCTTGCCGGTGATGAAATCGCGGTCGATCGCCATGGAGAGCGCCTGGCGCACCCGGACGTCCTTGAGCGCGGGAACGTCGCGGCCGTTGAAGACGAGATACCAGGTGGTGAGGAAGGGGAAGGCGTGCACGTAGTCCGCCGACCGCCGCCGCGCACGCAGGAACTGGACCCGGTTCGACTGGATGGAGCTGTTGATGTCCAGCTCGCCCCTGAGAACGCGGCGCTCGGCGGAGATGGGGTCGTTGGTGGGGTAGAAGTCGACGCGCTGGAAGCAGACCTTGTCGGCGTCATGGAACCGCGGGTTCTTCTCGATCCGGACGTAGTCGGAGAGGCGCCATTCCACCAGCCGATAGGGTCCGTTGGTCACGAAGTGACTCGGTTGAGTCCAGGTGGCGGACCAGCGCTCGACGACGTGCCGCGGGACCGGAAAGAAGGACTGATGCTTGAGCAGTTGCAGCAGGTAGGGCGCCGGATGCTCCAGCGTCAGCTGCAGGGTGCGCGGATCCAGCGCCTTCGCGCCCACCGTCTCCAGCGGCGCCTTGCCGGTGTTCGCGGCCTGCCCGTTCTTCAACACATAGACGAGGTAGGCGTAGGAAGAGGCGGTCTTCGGATCGAGTATCCGACGGTAGGCGTAGACGAAGTCGTCGGCGGTCAGCGGGACCCCGTCGGACCAGACCTCCGGGCGCAAGTGAAAAGTCCAAACGAGACCGTCGGGGCTGGTCTCCCAGCTCTGGGCCACGCCGGGCGTCGGCTTGCCGTCCGGTCCGTCGGCGATCAGCCCCTCGATGAGCTCCATGACGATCGTCGCTTCGTTGGTCGCCTGGATGAGCTGCGGATCGAGCGAAAGCGGGTCGGCGCCGTTGCCGTACTCCAGGCACAGAGCGCCGGCTGGGCAGGCGGGACGATTGGTTCGGGGCTGGCAGGCGGCGAGGGAAAGGCCGATGATCGCGGGGATGAGCAGCGGAAGGAGACGGGCGACGGCCATGCGAGCCCCTGACTACCCTCCGCGGACGGCTTTCGCCAGTTCGAGGCTAGGCCGGTGAGCCCGGCCCTTTCGGCGGCGGCCGCCGCCGTCGCCGAACGGCTCAAGGCGCGCGGGCAGACCGTCGCGGTGGCGGAGTCCTCGGCGGGCGGCCTCATCTCGGCGGCTCTGCTCGCCGTGCCGGGGGCCTCGGCCTATTTCCTGGGCGGCGCGGTGGTCTACACCGGCAAGGCGCGCATGCGCCTGCTCGGCCTGACCCGCGAAGCGGTGGCGGGGATGCGCTCGTCGAGCGAGCCGTACGCCCTGTTGCTGGCGCGAACGGCGCGGGAAAACTTCGGCGCCGACTGGGGTCTTTCGGAGACCGGCGCCGCCGGTCCCACCGGCAACAGCTACGGCGATGCGCCCGGTCACACCTGCCTGGCGGTCGCGGGCTCTAAGGAAATGGCGATGACCTTGGAGACGGGCGATCCGGATCGGTTCGCCAACATGGACGCCTTCGCCGCGGCGGCGCTGAAGCTGCTCATGTCGACGCTGGACCAGTCGTAGGCAGCGCCCCAACCGGGCGCGCCGCTGGTTCGGTACGGCAGGCGCGCCTACGCGGCCGCCTTGGCCTTCTTAGCTGGCGTCAGCCTTTGGGCGATGGTGAGTAGCGCGCGGCGGGATTCCCCGTCGTCGATCTTGGCGAACGCGGCGAGCAGGTCTGTGGCGCCGGGGGTGGCCAGCTGGGCGTAGATGATCGCCTCGACCGGCGCCTGGCCGTCTTCGCCCACCAGCGCCGCCACGGTTGTCTCGAGCTTGGCGGCGATC
This sequence comes from Caulobacteraceae bacterium, assembly GCA_019247715.1. GTDB lineage: Bacteria > Pseudomonadota > Alphaproteobacteria > Caulobacterales > Caulobacteraceae > Acaudatibacter. The sequence continues at coordinate 7,694 of JAFBAO010000074.1, read as the reverse complement.
TTCACCAGCATCGACGCCGAGACCCGGTTGGCGCCGCGTTCGTACTTCTGCACCTGCTGGAAGGTGATGCCCAGCGCATTGGCGAGCTGGGTCTGGCTGAGACCCAGCCACCGGCGTCGGATCCGGATGCGCGCGCCGACGGCGACGTCGATCGGGTCGGGGCCTTGGCGGGTCGCTGGCATCGAATTCTGACTCCTGAAGATGATCTCTTAGCGCCTACTACCGCTGAATTCATTGTGACGCCAGTGTGGCGATTCGTTCAGGAGGCGCTTTCCCGCTCGCTGCGATCCAAAAGATTGCTGGAATTCAAAGTCCAAGATTGATGCGGCGTCTATTACTGTGAAGTCGGGATGCTTTCCCATCCGTCACCTCGCGGCGTCTGCAGGTCCGCTTGCAACCAGGCGCGAAACTCGCACTAGAACGGGCGCCAAATCGTCTTCGATATGTCATCGACGGCGGTGCTCCAGGCGGCGCCTAGGGTTGATCCAACCGTCGGCCTCGCCAAGCGGATGGGCGATCGAGCCTTGACCCGCCGCCGTGGGAGGGGTCCCAAGGGCGGATGGCCCGCACGCAGCAGATCGTCGTCGCCGGCGGGGGCGCCGTGGGGACGACGGTCGCCCTGGCCCTGGCGCAGACTGGCCGCCAGGTGGCGGTGGTCGATCCCGCGCCCCTCGGGGCCAATGCCTCCGGGGTCGCCGCCGGCATGCTGGCGCCGGCGTTCGAGACACTGTTCGACGCCCTTTCGAAGGACCGTTTCGCGCTCTTCGCCAGCGCACGCGACTTGTGGTCGCGCTTCGACGTAGGGCTGGATGCGTCGGGCGCCCTTGCCCTGGGGGAGCGAGACGAGGTCGAGGCCTGGGCGCAGCGGCTGGAAGCGGTAGGCGCCCGCGCCCGGGTGTTGGCGCCTGACCGGACGACGGCCGTGACCGGCGGACTGGCGCCGCCCTGCTGGTCGGTGTTCTCCGAGGAGGACTGGCGGCTCCAGCCGATGGCGGCGCTGGCGCGCCTGCGCCAGAACGCCGCCGCCCTGGGGGCGAAGCTCGTTTCGGGCGCGGTCGTCGGCTTCGAGGCCGGCCGCGCTGCACTGGCGGGGGGCGGCTTCTTGCCCGCGGACCTGCTGGTGATCGCCACCGGAGCCGCCCGCGGGCTGGCGGGCCGCGGCCCGGAGCTCGGGGTCCTGACGCCGATCAAGGGGCACATCCTCCGCGCCGCCAGCGGCTTTCCGCCGGGGCCGGTGGTGCGGGCGCGCGGGCGCTACTTGTGCCCGGGACCCGGCGAAGCGGTGCTCGGGGCGACCATGGAGGCGGGGGTCGACGACGCCGCGGTGGACCCGGAGGTGGCCGCGCAGCTTGCCGCCGGGGCGACGGCGCTGGCTCCGGCCCTGGCGGGACTCGCCTGGCGCGCGGAGGCCGGCGTGAGGGGCGCGACCCCCGACGGCCTGCCGATGGTCGGCGCCAGCCGGGCCGAGGGGGTTTTGGTCGCGGTCGGGGCGCGCCGCAACGGCTGGCTGCTCGCGCCGATGATGGCCGCCGAGACGGTCCGGGCCGTGGAGGGCCGGGCGGCCGGCGAGTTCGGCCGCCTGTTCGCGCCGGCGCGGTTCGGCTGACGTCCGACGCCGCCCGGCCGGTTAAGGCCGGATTAACCATGAATCTTCACCAATCGCCGTATGTCGGTCGAGTCGATCCGGGGCGTCATCGAGGCGGCGATCCAGCGCGCGTCCAACGCCACCGGCGTCGACTTCGGTTTCCTGATGGGCGCGGCCCGGCGCGAGAGCGGCCTCAATCCCAACGCCAAGGCCCAGACCTCGTCGGCCGCCGGCCTCTTCCAGTTTGTCGACCAGACTTGGCTCGCGACCCTCAAGCGGCACGGCGCGAAGTACGGCTACGCCCGCTACGCCGACCTCATCCAGCAGGGCGCGGACGGCCGCTTCCACGTGTCCGGCGGCGAGGCGCGCGCGACCGTGATGGGCCTGAAGCTCGATCCGCACGCCGCGGCCCTGATGGCCGGCGAGCTCACCGCCGACCACGCGGCCTATCTGCGCGGCAGGGTGGGGCGCGAGCCCACCGCCGGCGAGCTCTACCTGGCCCACGTCCTGGGGCCGAAGGGATCGGCGATGCTCATCGACGCGGTGAACCGCAATCCCGCGGTGCAGGCGGCGGGCCTCTTCCCCGAGGCCGCCGAGGCGAACAAGCCGATCTTCTATCGGAGCGGACGGCCAGCGACGGTGGGGGAGGTCTACGCCCAGCTCACGGCCGGCCCGGCCGGCCAGCCGCCGGCGGCCGCCCCGCCCGACGCGCCGGATCAGAGCTTCATCCACTATGCCTCGGCCCGCCGGCTCGAAGCCCTGCGCCAGGAACAGGCGGTGGTGGACCTGGTCCTGCGGGGCCGGGAGCGGGCGGACGACGCCGGCCTCGGCGTCGGGGCGGTGAACGGGCTCTTCTCCTCGGCGATGCTGAGGGCCCTGTCGGAAGCCGAGGACAAGCCGGCCTGAAGCGCGTTCAGATTAACGCGTCACCCCGACCGGAGCGAAGCGGAGAGCCGGGGGCGGAGGCGACGCCGCCGAACTGGAGATCGTTTTGGAAGCGGAGGGTCCGGCCCTGGATCGGCCCCGCGGGCCGTCCGGGGTGACGATCGGCCTCGATCCCCTCCGAACGCTGGTTCCCGCCTGATTAACCACTCCCGGCCACACTGGCCGCATGAGCCAGGCTCATTCCGTCGCCCCATCGCTGCGGCTGGCCGCCGTGCTCGAGGCGCTTCGGCGCGCCGACTGGCTGACCGGCGCCCGGGCGCGCGCCTACGGCTGGCTGCTGCTGATCGTAACCGGCGCGGCCATGCTCGCCTGGATCGGCTTCTCCCGGGGTGGGGTCGACGCGGCCGGCAAGCCGCTCGGGACCGACTTCGCCAGTTTCTGGACCGCTTCGCAGCTCGCCCTGGAGGGGACGCCCGCCAAGGCCTACGACGTCGGCGTCCACCACGCCCGGCAGGCGGCCCTGTTCGGCCGCGACCTCGGCTACGCGGCCTTCTTCTATCCGCCGATGTTCCTGCTGATCTGCCTGCCGCTGGCGCTCGCGCCCTATTTCGTCTCGCTCGCCTTGTGGCTGGGCGCCAGCGGCCTCGCCTACTGGCGGATGATCCGCGCCTGGCTCGGGGAGCGGCTGGGCGCGCTGCCGGCGCTCGCGTTCCCGGCCGTGTTCCTCAACATCGGCCACGGCCAGAACGCCTTCCTGAGCGCCGCTCTCTTCGGAGCCGGGGCTCTGTGGCTCGAGCGGCGCCCGTGGCTCGCCGGCCTCTGCCTCGGCGCGCTGGTCTACAAGCCGCATCTGGGGCTGCTGATCCCCCTCGCCCTCGTGGCCTCGGGCCGCTGGAAGACCATCGCCGCCGCCGGCGCGACCGCGGCGGCGCTGGCGGCTGTGTCCCTCGCGATCTTCGGCGCCGACACCTGGCGCGCCTTCCTCGCCCACGCCGGCCTCGCCAGGGCGGCGCTGGAGCAGGGGCTGGTGGGCGACGCCAAGATGCAGAGCGCCTTCGCCGCCGTGCGGCTGCTGGGCGGTCCGGTCGGCCTCGCCTACGGCGTCCAGGCGGCGACCGCGGCCCTCGCCGCGGCGGCGCTGCTCTGGCTCCAGCGTCGGGCGCCCCGGGGGCCGGCGGAGGGCCCGGCGCTGGCCGCCGCGGCGCTGCTGGCCAGTCCCTTCGTCCTCGACTACGACCTCCTGCTGCTGGCCGTCCCGCTGGCCTGGCTGGCGCGGGAGGGCCTGGAAACCGGCTTTCGGCCCTGGGAGAAGACGACCCTTGCGGCCGCCTTCGTCCTGCCGGCGATCTCGCGCAGCCTGGCGACCAGCCTGCACCTGCCCCTCGCGCCGCTGGTGGTCGGGGCGTTGCTGCTCGCGGTGGCCAAGCGCGGCGCTCAGCGCGAGCTCGGTCAGCCCGCGAAGGCGTCCGCGTAGCGTTCCCTGAGCGCCTTCTTCTCGACCTTGCCCATGGCGTTGCGCGGCAGGTCGGCGACGAAGAAGACCCGCTTGGGCGCCTTGAAGGCCGCCAGGCGCTGGCGCGCGGCGGCGATGATCTCGGCCTCGTCGGCCGTCCCGGCGATGACCGCCACCACCGCCTCGCCGAAGTCCGGGTGTGGGACGCCGATCACCGCGCTTTCGGCGACGCCCGGCAGTTCGTCGAGCACCAGCTCCACCTCCTTCGGGTAGACGTTGAGGCCGCCGCTGATGATCAGGTCGCTGGCCCGGCCGGAGAGCCAGAGGCGGCCATCGTCGCCCAGCCGTCCCACGTCGCCGGTGACGAAGTAGCCGTCGGCGGTGAAGGCCTCGGCGGTCTTGGCCGGATTGCGCCAGTAGCCGGACGTGACGCTGGGCCCCTTGATCTCGACGCCGCCACCGGCTCCGATCCGCAGGTCGACGCCCGGCAGCGGGAAGCCGACGCTGCCGGCGATCCGCTCGCCCGCCAGCGGGTTGGAGGTGATGATCGCCGCCTCGCTCATCCCGTACCGCTCGAGGATGCGCTGGCCGGTCCGCGCCTCGAACTCGGCGAAGGTGCTCTCCAGCAGGGGCGCCGAGCCGCAGACGAAGAGGCGCACGCGGGCGCTGGCGGCGCGGGTGAACCGCCGGTCGGCCAGCAGCCGGGTGTAGAAGGTCGGCACCCCCATCAGCGCGGTGGCGCGGGGGAGGGCGGCCAGCACCTGATCCTCGTCGAACTTGGGAAGCCAGAGCATGGCGGCGCCCGAGAGGAAGGCGCAGTGGAGAGCGACGAAGAGGCCGTGGACGTGGAAGATCGGCAGGGCGTGTAGAAGCACGTCGTCGCCGGTGAACCCCCAGGCATCGGTGAGCGCCAGCCCGTTGGCCGCGAGGTTGGCGTGGCTCAGCATCGCGCCCTTGGCGCGCCCGGTGGTGCCGCTGGTGTAGACGATGGCGGCGAGGTCGCCCGGAGCGGCGGGATGGATCTCGCAAAGCGGCGGAAGCTCGGCCGCCTCGGTCGCGAGCGCGCCGGCGTCGCGCACCAGCAGCTTCGGCTCGGCGTCGGCCCGGAAGTAGTCGACTTCCGCCTCGGTGTAGGCGGTATTCAGGGGCAGGTAGACGGCCCCGACCTGCAGGGTCGCCAGGTAGAGCATCACCGCTTCGGGGCTCTTGGGCGCTTGGACCGCGATCCGGTCGCCGGGCCCGACGCCCTTCGTCCGCAACAGCGCTGCGAGGCGTCCGGTTCCCTCCACGAGGCCCGCGTAGCTGATCTGCGATCCGTCCGGCAGGATGAACGCCGCCGCCCTGGGGTCGGCGGGGAAGCGCGATGCCAAGAGGGCGTAGACGTTGCCGTTCATCGGCTGCTGCCTGGGCGGGGGGAAGGCGGGTGTCAACACCCTGACGGCGAGACGATGTCGGCCACGGACGGCGCGCACCTCACGAACACCTTCGCGTTGTTCGTGAGGTCGGCTGGAAGAATCCCTTTGCTGGCAGGGCGCTATTTGCGCCTTTGCTTGCGCGCTGCGTAGCGCGCGTCACGGGCCGCCTTCTGGCGAGCGCGCAGTTCCAGCTCGCGCGCCTCGGCGATCTCGGCCTCCAGCGCGTGGCGTTCGGCCTCGCGCCGGGCGGCGTCCTCGCGTTTGGCGGCGCGCTCGGCGGCCCGCGCCTCGCGCACGGCCTGGAGCTCGGCCTGCTTGGCGGCGCGGCGCTCTTCGAAATTCGGATCGGTGACGGTGGGCTTCGCGCGGAACTTGGCGAGCAAAGCCTTCTTCGCCTCCGCCGACGCCTTCTGGCGATCGGCGAAGCTGTGGTTCTTCGTGAGCTTCATGGCGGCGGGGTTCTTAGCGACCCGAGCGCGGCTTCGCCAAGCGGCAAATTCGCAAAATCCGGGTGCGGCGCACCGTATGGGCCGGCTGAACCGTTCGGGCGGCGCGGGTGAACTAAGCGTGAGGGTGGGGGTGCGCGGCCTGGACCGGCGACGCCTGGCGGGTAAGGTTCGGTCTTGCGGAGGGAAGCGACGATGTCCAGGATTCATGCCGCGCTGGCGCTGGCCGGAATGCTGAGCGCCGCGGGCGCCGCCGACAGCCATGAGCCCCCTGCCGCCATGCGCAGCGCCCACGCCGCCATGGCGGGTATGGCGATGGGGCCGTCGCCGGCGATCTATGCCGGCCAGCCGGACAAACCGGGCGCGCCGCTCTTCAAGGGCCTCGGGCGCCACCGCCATCCGATCTCGACCCGCAACCCGAAGGCCCAGGCCTATTTCGACCAGGGCGTGGCGTTGCTGTTCGGCTTCAACCACGCCGAGGCCATCCGCTCGTTCCGCGAGGCCGCGAGGCTCGATCCCAAATGCGCCATGTGCTGGTGGGGCGTGGCCTTCGCGCTCGGGCCCAACATCAACCTGCCGATGCAGGCCGACGCGATGGGGCCCGCCTGGACCGCGCTCGCCAAGGCGCAGGGGCTGGCGCCGACGACGACCGTGCGGGAGCGCGCCTGGATCAAGGCGCTCGCCGCCCGCTACGCCAAGGTCCCGCCGGCCGACCGCCACGCGCTGGACGAGGCCTTCGCGGCGGCCATGGGCCGGCTCTGGCGCGCCTATCCGAGCGACCTGGACGCCGGGGTCTTCTACGCCGAGGCGATGATGGACACCCAGCCCTGGGACCTCTGGGCGTCCGATGGCGTGACGCCGAAGGGCCACGCGGCCGAGATCGTCAAGGTGCTGGAGGGCGTGATCAAGCGCGACCCAAGCCATCCGGGCGCCCTGCACCTCTACATCCACGCCGTGGAAGGCTCGACGACGCCGGAGCGGGCGGAGGCGGCGGCCGACCGGCTGGCGACCCTGATGCCGGGAGCCGGACACATCGTCCACATGCCCGCGCACATCTACTACCGGGTGGGCCGCTACGCCGACGCGGCGCGCGTCAACGAGCTCGCCGCCAGGGCCGACGAGGACTACATCGCCGCCTGCCGCGCCCAGGGTTACTATCCGGCCGCCTACTACGGCCACAACATCCACTTCCTCTGGACCGCCAGTGAAATGGAGGGGCGCTATGGCGCCGCCCTCGACGCCGCCCGCCGGCTGATCAAGGCGGTGGATCCCATTCCCCTCGCGGCCCGGACGCCCCAGGCGGAGCTGTTCGTCTTCACGCCGGTGGTGACCCAGTTGAGGTTCGGCAAGTGGGACGAGGTGCTGGCCGAGCCCATGCCGCCCGCTGCGCTGATCCTGGATCAGGCGGTGTTTCTCTATGCGCGCGGCGTCGCCCTCGCGAACAAGGGCCGGCTGGAGGCCGCGGGCCAGGTCAGGGACGCCCTGGCGAGCCTGGTCGCGAGCGCCGACTTCAGCCGCTACGAGCGGAGCGGCATGCCGGCCGAGGCGATGGCGAAGCTCGGCCTGGAGCTTTTGGACGGCGAGATCGCACGCGCGGGCGGCGACCCTTCGGCCGCGGTCGCCCACTTCCGGGCCGCCGCCGACATCGAGGCCAAGCTGCCCTACACCGAGCCGCCCTGGTGGCATCAGCCGGTGAGCCACGTCCTAGGCGCCGCGTTGCTGGAGGCGAAGCAGCCGGCCGAGGCCGAGGGCGTTTACCGGGAGAGCCTGAAGGTCTACCGCGACGACGGCTGGGCGCTGTTCGGCCTTGCGCAGGCGCTCGAGGCCCAGGGCAAGACCGAGGAGGCGGCCAAGGTCCGAGCGCGGTTCGAGAAGGCCTGGGGCCAGGCGGACGTCAAGCTCGCAAGCTC
>JAFBAO010000042.1 GCA_019247715.1 Caulobacteraceae bacterium | reverse complement strand
CCCGGCCGTGATCAACTATTTCAACGAAGTGCCGGTGAAGCACGTGCAGACCGGTATGTATTACGACCTCGACCAAGTGCAGGTTCTGCGCGGTCCGCAGGGCGTCCTGTTCGGCCGGGTCACCGACGGCGGCAATATCATGATCGGCCCTAAGCTGCCCGGCCGGAGCTTCGACGCCTACCTCGGGGTCAAACTCGGCAACTACGGTCTCAACGTCTACGACGGCATGGTGAACCTGCCGCTCGTTGGGGACAAGGTGCTGCTGCGGGCCGCCGCGGAGGTGGGGCGGCGCAACGGATACACCAAGAATCTCTTCAACGGGACCGACCTCGACAACCTCGCCTACGAGTCCTACCGGGTCGGCCTGACCTTGCGGCCGGTGGACGGCGTCGAGAACACCACGGTCCTTCAGTACCACAACACCCACGACAACGGCGCGGGCGTCATCTTCACCCACCTGAATTCGCAGGCTGTCTTCGGCAACGTCGCCGCGACGTTCCCGCTGGCGCAGGCCGCGCTGTCGCTGGACAACAACGGGAACATCATTCCCTTGACGGCCGGCGCGACGCCGCTGACCGCCGCCAACTACGTGGCCGCCCTGCAACGCGAGCTCGCCCAGCAACAGGCGATCGGGCCGCGCAAGGTGTTCGCGACGTGGCCGAGTTTTGATAAGATCAAAACATTCTACGGGACGAATACGACCACGATCAATATCACCGACAACATCCAGTTTAAGAACATTCTGGGCTACTACCGAGTCACCGACGACACCGCCACCAACTATGGGACCACGAACGGCTTCCTGATCTGGACCTGCCACTCGGCCTGCCCGTTCGATCCTTCCGGTTTGCCGTACGACGCCCAGGAGCAGATCAGCGACGAAGTCCGGTTGGCCGGCAAGGCGTTGCATAACCGACTGAGCTGGTCGGCGGGCGGCTATTTCGACTATCAGCATCCGCCCGAGCAGTTCGGCAACGACACGATCAACGTCGGCATCATCGAGCGCGACCAGTACAGCTACGCCACGACCAGAAGCCGGGCCGCCTACGGCTTTGTGGAATATGACGCCTCGGACTTCGTGCAGGGCCTGAAGTTCAGCGGCGGCGTGCGCTACACCTACGACTCGGTCAAGAACGCGGCGACCACCTATTTGCGGCTGATCGCGATCCCGGGTGTGCAGCAGGCGCTGGCCAACACGTTGGCGCTCACCGGTCTGCCGCCCGCTATCGCCACCCAGGTGGCCGCTGCCAGCTCACAACCCGTTCCGCATGGCCAGTGCACCACCTACGGAACCGGCGGGATCTTCGCCGGCGGCGGCTGCGTGCACAACAACGGCGTCTTCCACGCCCTGACCTATCAGGTGGGCGCCAGCTACAACTTCACCCCCAACCAGATGTTCTACGTGAAGTACAGCACCGGCTACCGCCCGGGGGGCGTCAATCAACTCGGCGCCTCGGCCCTGACCCCGACCTACAGCCCAACCTACAGCCCCGAGCACGATGCGGAGGTCGAGATCGGGCTCAAGGCCGACTGGCGGTTCGACGAGGTGCTGCTGCGGACCAACATCGCCGCCTACCACGACGACTTCAGCAACATCCAAAAGCTGATCGAGCTGCCCGGCACCGTTCCGGTGGCGGCGATTTCGAACGTGGCCAAGGCGACCATCCAGGGCGTCGAGTTCGAGGGCACCCTCGTTCCGGTCCACGGCCTGACGCTGGGGCTGAACTGGGCGTACACCGATGCGTCGTACGACAAGCACGCGCCATTCGACCCCAGCTCCTGCAGCCCCCTGTCGCCGACCGTGATCGGCTTCTGTCCGCTCAACATGTTCGCCTACACGCCCCAGAACCAGCTGACCGTTTCGGCGCACTACACTTTGCCGCTCGACCCCGAATACGGGAAGTTCACGTTCGGGGGCGACTGGTCCTGGCAGTCGAAGGTGGCGCTGGACTCGCAGTCCAGCCTGCACCCCGACGTCGTCGAGCCGGCCTACGGGGTCCTGAACCTCGACGCGACCTGGAACGCGCCGAACTATCCGCTGGACGTGTCGCTGTTCGTCACCAACGCTCTGAACAAGCTCTACCGCACCGCCGGACTCACCCTGACCCAGAGTTCCTCGGTCGGCGAAGGCGGCGCTCTCTATGGCCCGCCGCTGATGTTCGGCGGCGGCGTCACCTACCATTTCGGCGCAGGCGCCAACCGCTAAGCGTTGACGGCCCCGGGCCGCGGCCGTTTCGGCGGTGGCGGCCCAATAAAGAAAGCGCCGTTGGCGGGGGCGTCCAGAGCGTGCCGCCCACCCGGGGCCGGCCCGTCGCCCCCCGACCTGCCGGCCGTCGCATCAGCGCAGGGTGTAGCTGGCCTTGGCGAACGGACGGAACTCTCCGGCCCCCGAGGCTCTGGACGCATCCGAATAGAGGTGCGCGCGCTCCAGCGCGCTCTTGCGCCCGAGCTCCAGCCCGTCCCAGATCGCCCGTAGGGTGCCCTGCACGGCCACCGAGTCCCAGCCCGCCACGATCTGCGCCAGCTCCTGAGCGCGCGGCCAGAGGTTCTCCCGGGTGGTGATCTCGGTGACGAGGCCGATCCGAAGGGCGGTTTCGGCGGTCAGCCGCTCGGCGCTGCTGAGCAGGATGTAGCGCAGCACCTCCGACAGGTTGACCAGTCGCGACATGGCGATCGGCCCCATGGCCGATGCGCCCCCGATCGCCAGGTGGGGGTCGAAGAACTGCGCGTCATCCGAACAGATGGAGATGTCGCACTCGTTGATCAGGAACTGGCCGGCGCCGGCGCAGATGCCGTGCACGGCGGCGATGACCGGCTTGTACATCATGTGCAGCTTCGGCGAGAGGCGCTCGTGGACGCTGCGGTTCACGAACACATTGGGGTGGCGCACCACCCGGTTCGGGCCCCTGAGGTCCAGTCCGCTGCTGAAGGCCCGCGATTCCGCCGCGCCGCGAAGCACCACGGCGTGGACCGCGATGTCCTCGCGCGCCCAATTCCACAGGTTCCCGAAGTCGGTGAGCACCGCCTCGTCGATGGCGTTCAGGGCCGTCGGGCGGTTCATCGTGGCGGTCGCCACGTGCGTGTCGGGATCGAACTCGACGATCAGGGACTGGTACATGGAGGTCCTCCTTCGGGCGTGACCGGGCGCCTCGCTGAAGGAGGCCTGTGGTTTACCGCCCGGCGGCCAAGCCCCCGAGCGGGACGCTTAGAAACGGCTTGCGGCGTGCTTTCGAAACGTGGCGTAGAGGGTCGCCGCGCGATGGCAAGGGAAGGCGCCTCGAAAGGCCGCCGCTTCAAAGGTTCTATGGGAAAACGCGTGGATTTCGAAGCGCATAGATTGTGTGTGGCGCCTATGATGGACTGGACAGACCGACATTGCCGGCGGCTGCACCGGACCCTGACGCGCCGGGCGTTCCTCTACACCGAGATGCTGACCGCCGAGGCGGTGATCCACGGGGACCGCGCGCGGCTTTTGGCCTTCGATCCGGCCGAACACCCGGTGGCCCTGCAGCTCGGGGGCGGCGACCCGGCGAAGCTCGCCGAGGCGAGCCGGATCGGCGAGGACGCCGGCTACGACGAGATCAACCTCAACGTCGGCTGCCCATCCGACCGGGTCCAGAGCGGGACCTTCGGGGCGTGCCTGATGCTCGAGCCGGAGCGGGTGGCCGCCTGCATGGCGGCGATCCGGGCCGCGGTCCGCGTCCCGGCCACCGTCAAATGCCGCCTCGGGGTCGACGACCAGAGCCCAGAGGAGGGCGTCTTCCGGCTTGTGGAGGCCTGCGCCGCGGCCGGCGTCCGCCTCTTCGTGATCCACGCCCGCAAGGCCTGGCTTAAGGGGCTGTCGCCGAAGGAGAACCGCGAGATCCCGCCCCTCGACTACCCGCTGGTCTGGCGCCTGAAGCGGGAGCGGCCCGACCTCACCATCGTCGTCAACGGCGGCGTCGCCTCCCTGGAGGAGGCCGAGGCGCATCTGGCGCACGTGGACGGGGTGATGCTCGGGCGCGCCGCCTATCACAGCCCGGCCCTGCTCGGACAGGCGGACCACAGGCTGTTCGGCGAGGGCGAAACGGTGAGCCCCGAACAGGCGGTCCGCGCCTACCTCCCCTATGTCCGGGCCGAGCTCGCCCGCGGGGCGCCGCTGGCGGCGATGACCCGGCACATGCTGGGCCTCTTCAGCGGGCGGCCGGGCGCGAGGGCCTGGCGGCGGATCCTCACCGTCGAGGGCGCCCGCCACGGCGCCGGGCAGGAGGTGATCGAACGGGGGCTGACGGCGCTGGCGGAGGCGGCCGCCGCCGCCCACCACGCCGAGCGGGGGCGCCAGCCCGCTTCCATGGCGGGCTAAGCGCGCGGGGCGGGCCGTCAGGCCCTCAGGTTCAGGGCGCTCTGGGTCGCCTCGAACTTGGAAAGGCGGCCGAGGTAGGTCATGCCCAGCAGCGAGGTCGGCAGGCCCTTCTCGATCACGAAGGCGTCCACGTCGACCACCTGGGCGCGCCCCACCGCCACCATGTTGAGCTTCACGCGCGCCGCGCGCGCCTGGCCGTTGGCGGTGCTGACCGTGTAGGCGTAGGGCAGGGAGGCCGGATTGAAGCCGAGACGTCGGGCGTCGTTGGCGGTGAGCGCCACCGCCGTGGCGCCGGTGTCGATAAGGAAGTGGATCGGCTGGCCGTTGACCTCGGCGTCGGCCCAGTAGTGGCCGTCGGGGGACTTGGGAATCGAGGCGTCGTCGGTGGGCTGGGCCTCCACGGGGCTGGTGGCCACGGCCACATGGGCCGGTGGCGGCGAGCCTGCCGCGAACGTCGAAAGGCCCCGCACGGCGGCGAACGCGCAAAGCACGGCCGCCAAGCTGATGATCCCGAACCGCACCATCACTCGCCCCTTCAAGGCTTTTTCGGCCGCCTTCCGCAGCCGTTGAGCCACACACTTAAGGCGGACGGGTTTGCAACGGGTGAACGGGGCCGGCAGCTCAGGCGGGGCCGAGCTTCTCGGGCCGGATCCGGAAGCGCCTGGCCGGCAGTTCCTCCATCAGCCGGCGTCGGACCGGCTCGTCCAGCCGCGACCAGCCGGCGATCTCGGCGAGGGTGCGGAAGCAGCCGAGGCAAAGCCCGCTCTCCCCGTCCACGAAGCAGACCTTGACGCAGGGCGTGGCGATCGGCGTGGGGGCGGACATGCGCCCGTCATCGCCCGCGGGCCCTGTCCCGGCAAGGGACGTCGCAAGGTCTTTCACCTGGCACGCGAATTGAACGCCGACGACCAAGATGTCGCAAAGTAATACGCAAAGTCAGGAAGACTTAACCGTGCTGATGCACCCCACGGTAACCCTGGACCTCCATGATGGGCGAGACTGCGCGCAGTCGGATCAACGAGGGGCGAAGACGGTGAGACGAGCCAGCACAGCCTTGCTCAGGGCTGCGCTCCTGCGGGGGCGCGAGGCCGCTCGCGACCGCAGCGGCGCCGCGGCCGTGGAGTTCGCACTCGTCCTGCCGTTCCTGCTGACGATGCTTCTCGGCATCATCCAGTTCGGCATCACCCTGAATAATTATCTGGAGCTGACGAACGCAGTCCGAACCGGCGCGCGCGAACTTGCGGTCGGCCGCACCAGCACCACGCCTTACACGACCGCCACGGCGGCGATCACTTCTTCGGCGGCGAACCTCACCGCCGGCAGCATCAGCTACACGCTGTCGGTCAACGGGACCGCCTGCAACAGCGACAGCAGCTGCAAGACAGCGCTTTCCACCGCCTCCCTTCAGCCGGCCACGGTCACTGCAACCTATCCCTGTAGCCTGACCGTGATGGGCGTGAATTTTCTGCCCGGCTGCACTCTAACTTCGACCACCACGGACATGATCGAATGAAACGGTTTGCCTATTCCCAGCGGCAGTCCCTGCGCCAGTTGTGGCGGGACCGGCGCGGCGCGACGGCAGTGACCGTCGGGCTTTTTATGACCCTCATGATCGGCATGGCCGGGTTCGTCATCGACCTCGGTCACGTGATGTACGTGCAGCGGCAGCTGCAGGCGTCAGCCGACTCGGCGGCTCTGGCGGGCGCTGGACAGCTCAACTGCTGCAGTCCCTCCATCGCGGCCTCTACCGCCAACGTCTATAGCGCGGCCTGGAGCAGCAGTTCCGCCGTCGGCAGCAACAAGAACGCCGACTCGAAGCTCTACGTCCAGATGGCCAGCGGATATCCCAAGCTGAAGTGTTTCAGCTCGATCACGACGTCGGTGCCCTGCACGGGGACCGACAACGCCAACGGGGTCGTTGTGAAGCAGACGGCGACGGTGCCGATGTGGTTCGCCGGCGTCTTCGGCCTAAGCTCGATTCAGGTGGACGCCACCGCAACCGCCGCTGGCGGGGGCGGAAGCACCGGTGGGTCCGGGAGCAGTTCTGGCAACGGCAACTGGGATATCGAGGTGATCATGGATACCACCGCCTCGATGAACAACAACGATGCCGCGTGCGGCAAGACCAGGATCGCCTGTGCGCTTTCGGGCCTGCAACTCTTGCTCACCAAGATCTCGCCCAGCGCGGACTATGTGGGCGTGATGGCCTTCCCGCCGCTGTCGAGCGCCTCGCAGCAGTCGCATGACACCGCCTGCCCCTCCAGCAACCCGACCACGACGGCCTACAAGAACGCCGTGGCCACAGGGCCCACCGGCAGCCAGCCGGCGACCTACCAGATCGTCTCGATGTCGCATGACTATCAGACCTCGACTCAAGGTCAGCTCAACACCAGCTCCAGCCTTGTGGTGGCGGCCGGTGGGGCGAGCTGCAGCGGCCTCCAGTCGCCCGGCGGGTTCAGCACCTTCTACGCGGACGCCGTCAAGGCGGCCCAGACCGACATCACCAACAACGGCCGGGGAAGCAGCGCGAACAAGGCGATCATCATCCTCAGCGATGGCGACGCCAACGCCAGCACCACCAACACGACTGCGACTCAGCACCCCAACCAGTGCACGCAGGCCGTGACCAACGCCGCGGCCGCCAAGGCGGCAGGGTTCAAGGTGATCACGGTGGCCTACGGCGCCGCCACCTCCGGCAGCTGCAGCACCGACACGGGCTCCAATGCGACCTCCGCCTGCGCGACGATGAAGAACATGGCCTCCGACCCCATGTACTTCTACTCCGACAAGGCCAACGGCTGCGCCGCCACCGACCCGAACAACGTCAACACGACCAGCCTCTCCTCGATCTTCAGCAGCATCGCTCAGAAGCTGTTCGTCGCGCCGCGGCTGATCCCCAACAGCACAACCTGACGTTTCGGTTCAGGACGCTTTGACGGCCCAGGTCCTCCCGACCTGGGCCGTTCTTTTCTTTGGGGGCGCTTAGCCCGCGCGGTGGCCGATCAAGCCACCGCCTTGGCGCGCGACTTGGTCTTCCCCCGCTCGGCGTGGCGCCCGAGCAGGGTCTTCAGGTAGCGGCCGGTCCAGCTCGTCTCGCTCTGGGCCACCTTTTCCGGCGGGCCTGTGGCGATCACCTCGCCGCCGCCGTCGCCGCCCTCGGGACCGAAGTCGATGATCCAGTCGGCGGTCTTCACGACGTCGAGGTTGTGCTCGATCACCACCACGGTGTTGCCCTGGTCGACGAGCTCGTGCAGCACCTCCAGGAGCTTGCGCACGTCCTCGAAGTGGAGGCCGGTGGTGGGCTCGTCGAGGATGTAGAGGGTGCGGCCGGTGGCCCGCCGCGACAGCTCCTTGGAGAGCTTCACCCGCTGGGCCTCGCCGCCCGAGAGCGTGGTCGCCTGCTGGCCGACCTTGATGTAGCCGAGGCCCACCCGCTTCAGGGTCTCCATCTTGTCCCTGATGGAGGGGACCGCCTTGAACATCTCTGCGGCCTCCTCGACGGTCATGTCGAGGACGTCGGCGATGCTCTTGCCCCGGAACAGGATCTCCAGGGTCTCGCGGTTGTAGCGGCGCCCCTGGCAGACGTCGCAGGTGACGTAGATGTCGGGCAGGAAGTGCATCTCGATCTTGATGAGGCCGTCGCCCTGGCAGGCTTCGCAGCGCCCGCCCTTGACGTTGAAGGAGAAGCGCCCCGGCCCGTAGCCGCGCGCCTTGGCCTCCGGTAGCCCGGCGAACCAGTCGCGGATGGCGGTGAAGGCGCCGGTGTAGGTGGCCGGGTTGGAGCGCGGGGTGCGCCCGATCGGCGACTGGTCGATGTCGATGACCTTGTCGAACTCGGAAAGGCCCTCGATCCGCTCGTGCGGAGCGGGGGCGTCGGAGGCGTTGTTCAGCCGGCGCGCGGCGGCCTTGTAGAGGGTCTCGATGGTGAAGGTGGACTTGCCGCCGCCGGAGACACCGGTGACGCAGGTGAAGGTCCCCACGGGGATCTCGGCGGTGACCCCCTTGAGGTTGTTCCCGCTCGCCCCCACCACCCGCAGCACGCGCTTGGGCGAAATCGGCCGCCGCCGGTCCGGGATGGCGATCTGCCGCGCGCCGGTGAGGTACTGGCCGGTAAGGCTCTTGGGGCTGGCCATGATGTCGTCGGGCGCGCCCTCGGCGACGATTTCGCCGCCATGGACCCCGGCCGCCGGGCCCATGTCGATCACGTGGTCGGCCGAGAGGATCGCCTCCTCGTCGTGCTCCACCACCAGCACCGAATTGCCGAGGTCGCGCAGCCCCTTGAGGCTGGCGAGCAGGCGGGCGTTGTCGCGCTGGTGGAGGCCGATGGAAGGCTCGTCCAGAACGTAGAGGACGCCGGTGAGGCCCGAGCCAATCTGGCTGGCCAGGCGGATCCGCTGGCTCTCGCCGCCCGAGAGGGTGCCCGAGCCGCGCGACAGGTTCAGGTACTCCAGGCCCACGTCCACCAGGAACCGCAGCCGGTCGTTGATCTCCTTCAGGATCCGGCGCGCGATCTCCATCTGCTTGTCGCTGAGGGCCTCGTCGAGACTTTCGAACCACTCGCGCGCCGGGCGGATGGCGAGCGCCGAGATCTCGGCGATGGACTTGCCGGCGACCTTCACCGCCAGAGCCTCGGGTTTCAGCCGGGCGCCGCCGCAGACCTCGCAGGGAGTCTCCGACTGGTAGCGTCCGAGCTCCTCGCGCACCCAGCTGGAGTCGGTTTCCCGCCAGCGCCGCTCGAGATTGGGAAGCACCCCCTCGAAGGTCTTGCTGACCTCGTAGCGGCGGGCGTTGTCGTCGTAGACGAAGCGGATCTTGTCCTTGCCGGAGCCGTGCAGGATCACCTGGCGGGCCGCCTCCGCCAGCTTCCACCAGGGCTCGTCCATGGAGAAGCCGTAGTGGCCGGCGAGCGCCTGCAGGGTCTGGGTGTAGAGCGGGGAGGGGCCCCTGGCCCATGGCGCCACGGCGCTTTTGTGCAGGCTCTTGTCCTTGTCGGGGATCACGAGGTCGGCGTCGAACGCGAGCTTCGCGCCCAGGCCGTCGCAGGCGGGGCAGGCGCCGGCGGGATTGTTGAACGAGAAGAGACGCGGCTCGATCTCGGCGATGCTGAAGCCGGAGACCGGGCAGGCGAACTTTTCCGAGAAGAGCAGGCGCCGGGGCTCGGTCTCGCCCTCTGCGAGGTCGGCCCATTCGGCCACCGCGATTCCGTCGGCCAGCCGCAGGGCCTGCTCCAGGCTGTCGGCGAGGCGCGCCTCCATGCCCTCGCGGACCACCAGCCGGTCCACCACCACGTCGATGTCGTGCTTGAAGGTCTTCTCGAGAGCCGGGGCGTCCTCGATGGGATAGAAGGCCCCGTCGATCTTCAGCCGCTGGAAGCCGGCGCGCTGCCAGCCCTCGATCTCCTTGCGGTATTCGCCCTTGCGGTCCCTGACCACCGGGGCCAGCAGATAGAGGCGGGTCCCCTCCGGCAGGGCGGTGATCTTGTCGACCATCTGGCTGACGGTCTGGCTCTCGATCGGCAGACCGGTCACCGGCGAGTAGGGGACACCCACCCGCGCCCAGAGCAGGCGCATGTAGTCGTGGATCTCGGTCACCGTGCCGACGGTGGAGCGCGGGTTGCGGCTGGTGGTCTTCTGCTCGATGGAGATGGCCGGGGACAGGCCCTCGATGAGGTCCACG
The DNA here is from genome assembly GCA_019247715.1 of Caulobacteraceae bacterium. GTDB lineage: Bacteria > Pseudomonadota > Alphaproteobacteria > Caulobacterales > Caulobacteraceae > Acaudatibacter. Next base: position 40,224 of record JAFBAO010000042.1, on the reverse strand, counting down.
TCCGGCTTGCTCATCAGCTCCAGGAACTGGCGGGCGTAGGCCGAAAGGCTTTCCACGTAGCGCCGCTGGCCCTCGGCGTAGATGGTGTCGAAGGCGAGGCTGCTCTTGCCCGACCCGGAAAGGCCGGTGATCACCACCAGCTGGTCGCGCGGAATGTCGACGCTGACGTTCTTCAGATTGTGCTCGCGGGCGCCGCGGACACGCAGGGAGCGGTTGTGATCAGACATGCGGTCTCGCTGGCCGGGCCCGCGCGCCGCGCGGGGCCAAGGTCGCTAATGTAATACCGGGAGTCCCGGAGACAGCAAGAACGTTATGAGAACTTGCCGGTGATGCGCTACTTCGCCAGGAAGGCCTCGGCCTCGCGCATGAACTCGTCCAGCTTGTCGTGGTGGACCCAGTGGCCCGCGCCTTCGAAGTTCACCCGGCGGGCGTTCTGGAAGTGCTGGATGCGCCCGTCCACCACCGGGTCGGCGGCCCAGGATTCGGCGCCGCGGGCGAGCAGCACCGGGGCGGTGATGCAGCTCCAGAGCCGGTGCATCTCGTCGGGCGACAGCCCGCCTATGCCGGGCCCGCCGCGGACGTAGTTGTCGAACTTCCAGGAATAGGTGCCGTCCTCGTTCTGGTGGGCGCCGTAGATGGTGAGATGGCGTGCCTGCTCGTGGCTGAGGTGCGGGTTCTCTTCCTCCATCCGCGCGATGGCGTCCTCGAGGTTCGGGTATTTTCGGGGCAGCCGCCCGGAGTTGCGGCGTCGGTCGCCCACCCAGGCGCGCAGGCGCTCCTCGATGGTGAGCTTGGTCATCTGCTCGATCATCTCGGGCGGCGGCCCTAGCCCCTCGATGGCGATAAGCTTCTTGACGCTGCGCGAGAAGGCCCCGGCGTAGCTCAGGGACACCGCCGCGCCCAGCGAGTGGGCCATGATGGTGATCGGCGCCATCTCCTTCTGGTGGACCAACTGGGCGAGATCGTAGACGTAGGCGGGCAGGTCATAACCACCGCCGATCGCCCAGGCCGAGTCGCCGTGGCCGCGCAGGTCGGGGGCGATAATATGGTACCGGTCGCGGAGCCGCTCGGCCACCCAGTCCCAATTGCGGCAATGGTCGCGCCCGCCATGGACCATGAGCAGCGGCGGGGCGTCGGGGTTGCCCCAGTCCACGTAGTGCAGGCGCAGGCGCTGCGAAAAATAGAAGTGGGACGTAGGACCTTCCATGCGTGGCGCCTCCAGATGCCCTCAGGGACTACATCATCGGAGGCGTCCGCTCCAAGCGGCCGGCCTTCAGCGAGCCATGATCGGGGTCCCCTGCGCCGGTTCGCCGGCGCCGAAGGCTCTCAGGCGCTGCGGTTCAGGGTGATGGCGGTCGCCGCGGTCCGGCGCGCCGAGCCGGGCCCGTAACCGCTGTTGGAGGCGCGCTTGGCGGCCACGGCCTCGGCGACGGCGCGCACGAGGCCCTCGGTGATGGTCTTCGAGGCCGATAGCACCCGGTCGTGACGCTCGCGCGCCGCTTCCAGGGCCTGGGTGGCGGCGAGGAGGCGCTTGCGCAGCTTCGGCGGGGCCTCGGCGAGAAGAGCGCCGTCGCTGCGGACCTTGGCGGCCCCGGCCTGGTAGAGGGCGACCAGCCGGCCGAGCTCCGCCAGGCGCGGCGCCGCGTCCTGCGGCCGGTGCCGCTCGAAGGCCCCGACCTGGTCGGTCAGCAGCCGGGTCAGCCGCTCGGTGAGCTCGGCCATGGCCTCGAGAGCGGCGAAATCCCCGCCCGTGCTCACCGCGGCGGCTCCTGGAGGCCCTGCAGCCTCAGCATCTCGCCCGCGACCTGCTTGGAGATCCCGACGCCGCCGGCCTTGACCATCTGCTTGGCCATCGCCTGAGTCATGAACGACTTCCACATCTCCTCGCCGGCGCCGCCGCCGAACGGGGGCGAGGTGCTGACGCCCTTGAACATGCTTTGCAGCATGGACGACAGGAAGGAGGCTTCGAAGTCCTGGGCGGTCTTCTGGATGTTTCCGCGCCTGGCGAGCTCGGCGGCGCTGGCCTCGGAGGGCCGGCCGAGCACGTCCACGGGCGCCGATGAGAGGGCGAGGGCGTCCATCACATCACCTGGATCTCGGCCTGCAGGGCGCCGGCCGCCTTGATGGTCTGGAGGATCGAGATCAGGTCGCGCGGGCTCACCCCGAGGGCGTTCAGGCCCTGGACCAGGGTGGCGAGCGAGGCGCCGTTGTGGACCACGATCAGGTGCTTGCCCTTCTCCTCGTCCACCTTCAGCTGCGATTGGGAGACGACGGTGGTCTGGCCCTGGCTGAAGGGCGCCGGCTGGCTCACCTGCGGCGTCTCCTGGACGCTGATGGTGAGGTTGCCCTGGGCGATCGCCACCGTGGAGATGCGCACGTCGTCGCCCATCACCACCACGCCAGCCACCTCGTCCACGACCACCCGGGCCGGCGCGTCCGGCTCGACCTCGAGGTTCTCGACCGCAGTGACGAAGCTGACCATGTCCCTGCCGGAGGGAGGACGGATGGCGACGATGGTCGGGTTCTCCACCAGGGCGCAGCCGGGGAAGGCTGCGTTGATGGCCTGGGCGATCCGCCCGGCGGTGGTGAAGTCGGGGTTGCGCAGGGTGAGCCGCATCTGGGTCATGCTGGCCATCTCGAACCCGACCTCGCGCTCGACGATGGCGCCGTCGGAGATCCGGCCGGCGGTGGGCACCCCACGGGTGATCGAGGCGCCCGAGGCGCCGGAGGCCGAGACCGCGCCGGTCTGCACCGTGCCCTGCGCCACCGCATAGGTCTGGCCGTCCGCCCCGAGCAGGGGGGTCACCATCAGGGTGCCGCCCAGCAGGCTCTTGGCGTCGCCCAGCGCCGAGACGGTGGCGTCTATCGGCGCGCCGGCGGCGGCGAAGGGCGGGAGCTTGGCGGTGACCATCACCGCAGCCACGTCCTTGGTGGTGATGGTGGCGTCGGCGGCGCGGGCGTTGACCCCGAGCCGCTCGAGCATGCTTTCCAGGCTCTGCTTGGTGAACGGGGCGTTCAGCAGCGAATCCCCGCTGCCGTTGAGGCCCACGACCAGGCCATAGCCCACCAGCATGTTCTCGCGCACGCCTTCGAAGGCGACAATGTCCTTGATGCGCGAACCGGCGACGGCTGGAGAGGCGAGGCCGGCCGCAGCGAGCGCCAACGCCAAGGCCGCAAGACGCAGAGCACGCATGGATGGGACCCCGAACCGCACGCGCGCCCCCATGCCAGAAACGCGCCAGCCCCGCGGTGACAAAAGATCAATCAAAACAATCTTATGATGGGGCCATGCGAGCCTCCGCCAGCGCCTGTCGGCAGAATTTGCCCGGCATTAACCATGCCGCAAGCAAGGGCCCTGAGAGTACCGGTCCATGAAGGTTAACGGACCAGGATCGGCCTCCACGCCCAGCGGAGCGAGGCCTGTCCGCGCGTCCGCCTCCGGCCCTGCGTTCAGCGTGGCCAAGGCCTCGGGCGCCGGCGAGGCGACAGGGGCCCTGGCCGCCACCGGCGCGACCGCGGTCAGCTCCCTCGAGGCGCTGATCGCCTTGCAAGAGGTGGGGGGCGCGCTGGAGCGCAAGCGTCGGGCGGTGGGCCGGGCGCGCAACATCCTCGACGCCCTGGAGAGCCTGAAGGTCGACCTGCTGGGGGACAGCCAAGATCCCGTCGTCCTCGAGCGCTTGGCGCTCAGCGTGCGCGAGCAGCGCGCGCTCACCGACGACCCCAAGCTGGAGGCGGTGCTCGACGAGATCGAGACCCGCGCGGCGGTCGAGCTGGCCAAAGCGCAGGCCCCGAGAACGCCGGCGTGAAGCCATGCGCAGCGACTTTCATTGCCGCGTTCAAGACTTTTGCTATAAGCCGCCCGCCCGACGGTCCAGAGCGGGCGTTCGTTAGGGGTCTGTGAGGCGTCGATGCAGGCGACTGCGGGAGTATTGGAAGAGAGCGACTATCGTCCCTCCGAGGACGAGCCGTTCATGAATGAGCGGCAGCTAGAGTATTTCCGACATAAGCTTCTGACTTGGAAAGAAGAAATCCTGAAGGGATCGCGGGAAACGGTAACCCATCTTCAGTCGGAGACCGAGAATCACCCCGATCTTGCGGACCGCGCTTCATCGGAGACTGACCGCGCCTTGGAGTTGCGCACCCGAGATCGGCAGCGCAAGCTGATCTCGAAGATCGACGACGCCCTGCGGCGAATCGAGGAGGGGGTCTACGGGTTCTGCGAAGAGACCGGCGAGCCGATCGGCCTGGCCCGCCTGGAGGCGCGGCCGATCGCCACCCTGAGCCTCGAGGCCCAGGAACGGCACGAACGCCGCGAGCGCGTCCACCGCGACGATTAATCGCTGCCCGGACCTACGCCCAAGCCGGAAGGTTTGCGGCGGGTTACGCGCCCTTCTCGCCGACCCAGGCCACCAGTTGGGTGAGGACCTGCGCGGTCGACTGGTCGAAGGCCTGGGTGATCGCGCCGACGCGGTTCTCGGAGGCGGGCGTCGCCGCTTCGAACACCTGGTCGCCCAGGATCGAATGATCGCTGGCCTTGCTGAGCGACGCGGCGACCCGGACGACCACGGTGGGGGCGGCGTTCATCCCCTGGTCGTAGCGGGCCTCGAAGCGGAGCACGTTCAGCCTGAGAATGTTGCTGGCGCGCGACGCCTCGCCCACTTCCACCAGACGGGCGGGACCGCCCGCCAGGTCGAACGCCCGTTCCTCGGCCTCGTGGAAGATCAAGGGCGCGGGCTCGGCCCAGCGGGCGCTCTTGATGTAGGCCACCTCGTTGCCGCTCACGGTGAGAATGCGGTCGGTGGCGGCCATCCGGTTGAAGCTGATGGCGCCGTTCAGCACGGCGAACCTTGGCGCGGCAGCCGTCGCGGCGGGCTTGACGGTCCCGAAGGTGTAGAGCTGGGCGGGCGGCGCCTTGGGAAAGAGGCTGATGCAGCCGCCGAGCGCCAGCGGCAGCGCCAGGGCGAGGACGGCGCGTCGGATCATGGTCTCACCTCGACTTCCTTGGGCCGGGCCTTGCCGATGAGGCCCTGTGGGTCTTGCTCGATCTGGTTCACGAGGCGATCGATGTCCTCGGTGGCGGTCTGCAGGCTGCTGATCGCGGTGGTCAGCCGCGGAAGGCCGTTGGCCGCGAAATCCGAGGTCGGGCCCTGCAACTTGGCGAGCATGGCGCGCAGCTCCTGGGCCGTGGCCTGGATCTCGGCGGCGGCGGCGCCGATTTTGGTGATGGTCTGCTTGCCGTCGCCGTCCACCAGCCCGCGCGCCGAGTTGGCCAGGTCGCGGATCTGGGCGGCGGCCTGGTCGGCGGTCTTCAGGGTGTGGTCGGCGTCGGCGATGATGGCCTTGCGGGTCCGAAGCTCGGCGGTCACCGACTGGACGTCGCTCATGATGCCGGAGATCTTCTGGATGTTCTCGTCGGAGAGCACCCGGTTGACCCGGCTGAGCGACTCCATCGCCCGCTTCATCAGGTCGCCGCCTCCGGAGAGCAGGCCCGAGATGCCGCCGGGCTCGGCCTGGATGATCGGGTAGGGCTGGCCGGACTCCAGCGGCAGATCCTTCAGCAGCGGCCTGGAGGGCGTGCCGGCCTTGATCTGGATGTAGTTGACGCCGGTGATCCCCTGGGGCTCCAGGGTGGCGGTGGAATCCTGTCGGACCGGGGTGTCCGACTGGACGCGCGCGGTGGCCACCACCAGGTTCGGGTCCTTGGCGTCGAGCTTGATGTCGGAGACCTCGCCGACCTTGATGCCGTTGAAGGTCACCTCGCCGCCCTTGGAGAGCCCGCTGATGGGGCCGCGAAAGACGATGTTGTAGCGGTCGTAGTGCTGGCTGAGCGCGAAGTTGGTCAGCCAGAGGATGAAGACGATCATCCCGATGAGCAGGATGGTCGAAATCAGTCCCACCAGGGCGTAGTTGGCGTTGCGCTCCATTCAGGGTGCTCCCGGAGCCTTGGCCTGAGCGGTGCGCGCCTCAGCGGAGGCGCGCCCGCGGGTTCCAAGGAAGTATTGGCGAATCCACGGGTGGTCGGACTTCTCCAACTCGCGGACCGGGGCCATGGCGACGACCTTCTTGTCCGCCAGCACCGCCACCTGGTCGGTGATGGTGTAGAGGCTGTCGAGGTCGTGGGTGATCATAAAGACGGTGAGGTCGAGGCTGTCGGCGAGGTCCAGGATCAGCTCGTCGAAGGCCGCCGCGCTGATGGGGTCGAGCCCGGAGGTAGGTTCGTCCAGGAACAGGAGCTCGGGATCGAGGGCCAGCGCCCGCGCGAGGCCGGCCCGCTTGATCATCCCGCCCGAGAGCTCGGAGGGCTTCAGCGCCCCGCTGCCGGGCGGCAGGCCCGCAAGGGCGATCTTCAGGTCGGCCAGCTCGCTGACCTCGCGTGCGGTGAGCTCGGTATGCTCGATGAGCGGGGCGGCGACGTTCTCCTTGACCGTGAGGTTCGACCAGAGCGCCCCCTGCTGGAACAGCACCCCCCAGCGGCGCTCGATGGCGGTCCATTTGCGGCGGCTGGCGTGCTCGATGTCCTGGCCGAAGATCCGCACCACCCCGCCTTCGGGACGTTTCAAGCCGATGATGGTGTTGAGCAGGACGGACTTGCCGGTCCCCGAGCCGCCGACCACCCCCACCACGTCGCCGTGCGGGATGGTCAGGTTGAGATCCTGGTGGATGACGTGATCGCCGAACGCCGAATAGAGGTCGACCACCTGGATCGGCGGCGCCCGCTCGTCGAGGACGTCTTCGGGGCCGCTCATATGTCGAGCTTCATGTAGATCAGCGCGAAGACCGCATCGATCATGATGGTCGCGAAGATGGCGTGCACCACCGAGGCGGTGACCTTGCGGCCCAGGCTCTCCACGTCGCCCCCCACCTCCATCCCCTGATGGCAGCCGATCCCGGCGATGATCACCGCAAGCACCGGCGCCTTGGAGAGGCCCACCCAGAAGTGGATCGGACCGACGGTGTCGAGGATCTGGCTGAAGAAGAAGGTCGGCCCCAGGCCCAGCTGCGACCAGCAGACCACCAGGCCGCCGGCGAGGCCGGCCACCGCGGCCGCGAAGGTGAGCAGGGGGAAGGAGAACAGCAGCGCGAAGAAGCGCGGGAAGACCAGCGCGTCGAATGGGTCGACGCCCAGCACCCGCATGGCGTCGATCTCCTGGTTCATCTTCATTGCGCCGATCTCGGCGGCGTAGGACGAGCCGGAGCGCCCGGCCAGAAGCACCGCGGTGATGAGCACGCTGAACTCGCGCAGCACCGCGACGCCGACCAGCTCGACCACATAGACCTGGGCGCCGAAGGTGCGCAGCATATTGGCGCCAAGCAGCCCCACCACCGCGCCGATGAAGAAGGTGGTGACCATCACGATGGGCAGGGCGTCGAGTCCCGCCCGCTCGAACAGGGCGACACAGGCGGCCCAGCGCACCTTTCTCGGGTTGACGATAGCGCGCCCGGTGGCCACCAGCAGGTGGCCCATGAACGCCATGGTGTCGAAGGCCTCGAGGCCGACGTTGATGATCCCCCGGCCGATCCGGTCGAAGAGATCGTAGAAGGATCGCTTCCGGACCTGCGGCGTGCCCTCGGCCTTCACCGCCCGGTCGACCAGCTCCAGCAGCCGGGTGATTTCGGGGCGGGCGATGAAGCGGGCGCGGCGGTGGTCCGCATCGCCAGCCTTGAGGATCGCATAGGCGCCGGCGGTGTCAAACCGTTTGACCCCCGAGAGGTCGATCGCCACCTCGCGCGCGCCGGCCAGCGCCTCGACCAGCCGATCGTCGGCGACGCCCATGCGCATGGCCGTCCAGTCGCCGGTGAGGGCGGCGGAATAGCCTTGGTCCGTGCGCGTTATGCTGAAGTCGGCCGGTTCATCCATCGGTCGGCGAGTCGTCCCCCGTGGAACACCTTACCGACGATCTGCGGCGGCGTGAACGGGGTTGGGCGAACGATGGCCATGTTTGAGTCCAAACGAACGAAATCTCGCCGCCAGTTCGCCCAACATTGGCTCGCGACTCGCGCCGACGTGATCTAGGAGGGCGGCGAGGGCAGGTAATGCGGACAATTGCGGTAATCGCGCGTAAGGGAGGGTCTGGAAAGACGACGGTCGCCGTGCACCTGGCGATCGCCGCGCACCTGAGAGGGCGTCGGGTGCTGCTGGCCGACGCCGATCCCCAGCGCTCCTCCTGCGAAGTGCTCAAGGGCCGGCGCGAGGATGGGCCCGGCTGGGCCGAGACCTCGGGGCCCAAGCTCTTCGCTCTGCAGGTCGCCTCGCAGCGCTCGCAGGTGGACGCCCTCATCATCGACACGGCCGCCGGCGCCGAAGACGAAGTCGCCCACGCCATCGTGCTCGCCGACCTCTCGCTGCTGGTGATCCGCCCGACTTTCCTCGATTTCGCCGCCGCCATCCGCACGGTGGATGTCATGCGCCGGCTGCACAAGCCGGGCCTGATCGTGCTGAACCAGGCGCCGACCGCCCGCGAAGGGATCGAGCCCCCCGCGGTGAAGAAGGCCCAGGAGGCCCTGAGGCTCATGCGCCTGCCGGTGGCCCCGACGATCCTGCGGGCGCGCAGCGCCTACCAGGCGGCTGTGGAGTGCGGCCGGTCGGCCGAGGAGCTCGACCCCAGCGGCGCCGCCTCCCAGGAAGTCGCCGAGCTCTGGGCCTTCATCGAACGCCTCACCTTCGGCAAATGCGCCGACCGGGGGCTGTGCGCCTGACCGGAGGCCTCACCCTTTCGCGCGAGGCGCGTGGGTGATTCTCAGCAGATTGGCTGCGCCAGGGGCGCCCATGGGCGGCCCGGCGATGATGAGCACGCGCTCGCCGGAGCCGGCCAGGCCCAGTTCGGCCGCCAGGTGGGCCGCCTCGTCGGTCATGGCGGCGATCCCCCTCGGCTGCGAGGCGACCCTGGGCTCCAGGCCCCAGACGAGCCCCAGGCGTCGGGCGACCATCTCGTTCGGCGCCAGCGCCAGCACCGGCAGCACCGGCCGTTCGCGGGCCACCCGCCGGGCCGTGCCTCCGGTGGTGGTGTAGGCCACCAGGCAGCCGGTGGACCTGGCCTGCGAGGCCGCGCCGGCGGCGGCGATCAGGGCGTCCACGTCCTCGTCCGCGTCGCGTCCGTGTTCGGCCCGCATCAGGTTCGGCCAGTTGGGGTCGGCCTCCACCCGGCGGATGATTGCGTCCATCATCGCCACCGCCTCGCGCGGGTAGGCGCCGGCCGCCGATTCCGCCGAGAGCATGAGGGCGTCCGCCCCCTCGTAGACGCCGCCGGCCACGTCGGAGGCCTCGGCGCGGGTGGGGGCGGGGCTGGAGATCATCGATTCCAGCATCTGGGTGGCGACGATCACCGGCGCGCCGCGGCGGCGCGCGGCGCGGACGATGACCTTCTGCAGCACCGGCACCTCCTCGGGGGCCAGCTCCACGCCGAGGTCGCCCCGGGCCACCATCAGCCCGTCGCTCACGTCAAGAATAGCTTCCAGGTCGTTGATCGCCGCCGGTTTTTCAATCTTCGCCAGGATCGCCGCCCGGTCGCCCACGATCTTGCGCAGCGCCGCCACGTCGGCGGCGTGCTGCACGAAGGAGAGCGCCACCCAGTCGACCCCGATCCGCAGCGCGAAGTCGACGTCCGCCTCGTCCTTCTGGGTCAGAGCCGGCACCGGAATGGTGACGCCCGGGACCGCCAGGCCCTTGTGGTCCGAAAGCGTCTCGCCGGCGGTCACTTCGGCCTCGGCCGAGCCGCTCGCCGCCTCGATCACCCGCAGGCGAACCTTGCCGTCATCGAGCAGGAGGTCCATCCCCGGCCGCAACACCTGGAACACCTCCGGATGCGGGAGCTGGACCCGGCGGCGATCTCCGGGCTTGGGGTCGAGGTCCAGCCGGATCCGCTGGCCGGGGGCGATGTCGACGTTTCCGTGCGCGAAGGCCCCCAGCCGGAACTTCGGCCCCTGCAGGTCGGCCAGCGCCGCCAAGGGGCGCCCGATCGCCGCCTCGGCCGCACGGACGTCCGCCAGCGCCCTCGCATGGTCCTCGTGAGCCCCATGGCTGAAGTTCAGCCGGAACACGTCGACGCCCGCCTCGGCGAGGGCGCGCACCATCTTGCGGCCCCGGCTCGCCGGTCCGAGGGTCGCAACGATGCGGGTGCGGCGCTTGCGGATCATCACCGGGTTCCGGGGCGGGGAGCGCGGACTACTGCCACGAAGCGTCGTTCGGCCCAAGCCTCGCGTTCCAGGGCTCGCAGGCGGCGGCTTCGAAGAAAGCCTGCCCCGCCGGCCATTGCGCCTGTTCGACCGGCCGGCTCGCTGCTAGGTCGTGGCCATGCGAGTCGGCGTGCCGAAGGAGATCAAGACCCTGGAGTTCCGGGTCGCGGCGACGCCGGGCCTGGTCCAGAGGCTGGTCCGCGAGGGGCACGCGGTGTTCGTGGAGGCGGGGGCCGCCGCCGGGATCGGGCTGGCCGACAGCGTCTACGCCGGCGCGGGGGCGACCATCCTGCCCTCCGGCGAGGCGGTGTTCGAAGCGGCGGAGCTGATCGTCAAGGTCAAGGAGCCGCAGGCGGTGGAGATCGCCAGGCTGCGCCCCGACCACATCCTCTTCACGTACCTGCATCTGGCCGCCGACCGGGCGCAGACCGAGGGCCTGCTGGCCTGCGGCTGCACCGCCATCGCCTACGAGACGGTGACCGACCGGTTCGGGCGCCTGCCGCTGCTGGCGCCGATGAGCCAGGTGGCCGGGCGGATGGCGGTGGACGTCGGGGCCTACCACCTGCTGCGGCCCCACGGCGGCCGCGGCGTGCTGCTGGGGGGCGCCCCGGGCGTGCCGGCGGCCAAGGTGGTGATCCTGGGCGGCGGCGTCTCGGGCAAGCATGCGGCGGAGATGGCGATCGGGGCGCGCGCGGACGTCACGCTCTTCGACATCTCGGCGGCCCGGCTGGAAGCCCTAGACGACCAGTTCGGCGGCCGCCTGAAGACCGCCTTCTCCACCCACGACGCCGTAGCCGAGCTGCTCCCCACCGCCGACCTCGTCATCGGCTGCGTGCTCATCCCGGGGGCGGCGGCGCCGAAGCTGGCGACGCGGGCGGACGTGGCGCGGATGCGGCCCGGGTCGGTGCTGGTGGACGTGGCCATTGACCAGGGGGGCTGCTTCGAGACCAGCCATCCCACCACCCACGCCGACCCGACCTTCGTGGTGGACGGGGTGGTGCACTATTGCGTCGCCAACATGCCGGGCGCAGCGCCGCTCACCTCCGCCTATGCGCTCGTCGCCGCGACCACCCCCTACATCTCGGCCCTGGCGGCCAAGGGCGTCGACCGGGCGCTCGCCGACGATCCGGGCTTCGCCGACGGGCTCAACATCCTGGCCGGCAAGATCAAGCACCCGGCCGTGGCGCGCTCGCTGGGGATCAAGAGCTAGCCGGGGGGCCCCGATCGGGGCTCGTCACCGCGTCCACCGCCTCCAGCCAGTGGCGCACCGGGACCGGCGAGGTCTCGGAGAGGTGCAGCCAGCAGCCGATGTTGGCGGTCACCACGGCGGTGGGGCCATGCTCGGTGAGGGCGGCGAGCTTGGCCGCCCGCAACGGCGCCGCGAAGGCTGGTTGGGTGAGCGCGTAAGGGCCGGCCGAGCCGCAGCACAGATGCGGGTCGCGCACCGGCTGCGGCTGGTAGCCGAGGGCGGCCAGCAGGCGCTCGACCCGTCCCGGAAGCTTCAGGCCGTGCCGCAGGGTGCAGGGCTCGTGCACCGCGATGCGCGGCGCCGCGGGAGGCCAGACCGCGACGGGCGGCGCCTGCTCCAGGATCTCGACCGGATCGCGGACGAGGCCGGCGATCCGGCGGGCCTTATCCGCGTAGGCGGGATCGTCCGCCAGCAGGTCGGGATAGTCGCGGATGAAGGCCGCGCAGCCGCTGGCCGTGACCACGATCGCCTCGGCCCCGGCCTCCAGGGCGCGGTCCCAGGCGTCCAGGTTGTGGCGGGCGAAACGGCGGGCGGCGGGAACGTCGTCCAGGTGAAAGCTGACCGCGCCGCAGCAGCCGGCGTCGGGGGCGGGGGCGAGCGTCACCCCGATCCGTGCGAAGACCCGGCGGGCCGCGGCGTTGAACTGGGGGGCCGCCTCGGCCTGGACGCAGCCTTCCAGGAGCGCCATGCGGCGGCCGCCGTCGCCGGCGGAAGCGTTCCGCTCCGCCCGGCGGCCGGGCGGCGGGGCGGGGAGCTTGGCGCGCAGTCCGCTTGGCAGCAGGGGGGCGGCGAGGCGGCCAAGCGCCAGCGCCAGCGCAAACCGGCGCGGGTGAGGCGTCAGCCAGCGGATCAGGGCGCGCACTAGGCGCTCGCGCCAGGGCCGCGGGGACCGGGCGTCGACGAACGGGCGTCCGACATCGAGGAGCCGGTGGTATTCGACTCCCGAGGGGCAGACGCTCTCGCAGGCCCGGCATCCCAGGCAGCGGTCGAGGTGGGCCTGCGTCTCGCGGCCGAACGGCTCCCCTTCCAGGGCCGCCTTCATGAGGTAGATCCGGCCCCGGGGCCCGTCGAGCTCGTCGCCGGTGAGCTGGAAGGTCGGACAGGCGGCGTTGCACATCCCGCAGTGGATGCAGGCCCGGATCACCGCCTCGGCGACGGCGCCGGCGGCGGTCTCGGCCAGCGGGCTGACGATCCTGGCGCGCAACCCTCAGAGCTCCCGGTACATGCGGCCGGGGTTCAGCACCCTCGCCGGATCCAGCGCCGCCTTCAGCCGCTGATGCAGGGCGAGCATGGCCGGGGGCAGGGGCTGGAACACCTCGTCCGCCGCGGCGGGGGCATGGATGCGCGTCGCGTGCCCGCCCGCCTCGGCGGCGGCGCGCCAGACAGCCTCGGCCGAGAGGTCCGAGACGACCCAGCGCTGGGCGCCTGCCCAGTCCCAGGCGACGAGGTCGCCGATATCCGGCGGCGGCGCGCGGCGGGGCAGGCAGAGCCGCCAGAGGGGCGCATCCGGCGTGGACGCTGGGTGGGGCGCGTCTCTGAGGCTTTCCCAGAAGTCGAGAGGCGCCGCCTCGCCTCCCAGCGCAGCGCCGGCGGCCCGCATCGCCGCCTCGCCGCCCGAAAGCCGAAGGCGCAGGCGCGCTCCGTCGTGGACGGCGCCGCTGATGGGCGTGGGACCCCGAAGCTTGTCGGCCACCCAGAGCCGGGCGCTTTCGGAGTCCATCTCGAACGCCAGGGCGCTCTCGGCGCGGGGGCGCGGGACGACCCTCAAGGAGACCTCGAGGATCACGCCCAGGAGGCCCATCGCCCCGGCCATCAGGCGGAATCCGTCGAAGCCGGCGACGTTCTTGAACACCGTCCCACCGAAACGGAGGCGTCGGCCGCGGCCGTCGAGGATGGCGACGCCGAGCACGAAGTCGCGGACGGCCCCGACGAAGGGGCGGCGCTGGCCCGAAAGGCCGCTGGCCACCACGCCGCCGATCGTGCTGGCGGCGCCGAAGCGGGGTGGCTCGAAGCCCAGCATCTGGCCGTGCGCCGAGAGCTGCGCCTCGATCTCGGCCAGCGGCGTGCCGGCTCGGGCGGTCAGGACCAGCTCGCTGGGGTCGTGGCTGACGATCCCGTGGTGGGCCGACAGCGCCAGGGGCTCGCCCTCGACCGGTCGGCCGAGCCACGCCTTGGTGTCACCGCCGATGATCCGGAGCGGCCGGCGCGCGTCGGCGGCGCGGCGCACCCGGTCGGCCAGCGCCGCGGTCTCGTCCGCGCCCTCCCCGGGCGGCGCGAGCTCAGAAGCGGGGCAGGTCGCCATGGGGCGAAGCTCCGCGATGGACGTGCATGCCGCCGTACTCCGCGCAGCGGGGAAGGGTCGGGATGGTCTTGCCGGGATTGAGGAGGCCGGCGGGATCGAAGGCCGCCTTGAGGGCCGCGAAGGTCTCCAGCTCGGCGGGGCTGAACTGCACGCACATCTGGTTGAGCTTCTCGCGGCCGACCCCGTGCTCGCCGGTGATGGTTCCTCCGGCCCCGACGCAGAGCTCGAGGATCGCCCCGCCAAGTTTCTCCGACCGCGAAAGCTCCCCAGGCGCCGAAGCATCGTAGAGGATCAAGGGGTGCAGGTTGCCGTCGCCCGCGTGGAAGACGTTGGCGACCGCCAGGCCGTGCTCGCGGGCGAGGGCGGCGATGCCGTCCAGCACCTCCGGCAGACGGCGACGGGGGATCGTTCCGTCCATGCAGTAATAGTCGGGGGCGTAGCGGCCCATGGCCGGGAAGGCGCCCTTGCGGCCGGCCCAGAGCCGCTGGCGCTCGGCGCCGTCCGCCGCGCGGCGGACAAGGCTGGCGCCCGCCGCGCGGCAGAGGTCCGCGATCCGGGCGACCTCGTCGTCGGCGTCGGCCGGCTCGCCGTCGCATTCGCAGATGAGGATCGCTTCCGCGTCCAGCGGGTAGCCGGCATGGGCGTAGGTCTCGGCGGCGCGCAGCGCCAGGCCGTCCATCATTTCCAGCCCGGCCGGGATGATGCCCGCGGCGATGATGTCCGCCACCGCCCGGGCGGCGCCATGAGTGTGCGGAAAGGCGGCGAGCAGGGTCCTCACGTCGGCCGGCAGCGGGGTCAGGCGCACGGTGATCTCGGTGACGACGCCGAGTAGCCCCTCGGAGCCGGTGATTAGCGCCAGGAGGTCGAAGCCGGGCGTGTCCAAAGCCTCGCCGCCACCGATGGCCAGGGTCTCGCCTTCGATGGTCTCCAGGGTGACCGAAAGCAGGTTGTGGACAGTGAGGCCGTACTTCAGGCAGTGCACCCCGCCGGCGTTCTCGGCCACGTTGCCCCCGATGCTGCAGGCGAGCTGGGAGGAGGGGTCCGGCGCGTAGAAGAGGCCGAACGGCGCGGCCGCCTCCGAGATGGCGAGGTTGCGCACCCCCGGCTGGACGCGCGCGGTCCGCGCGGCCGGGTCGATGGCGAGGATCCGGTTCAGCTTGCCGAAGCTCATCAGGATCCCGCGCGGATAGGGAAGGGCGCCGCCGGACAGCCCGGTGCCGGCGCCCCGCGGCACCAGGGGGACGCCGAGCTCGCGGGCGACCTTCAGGGCGGCCCGCACTTCGGCCGCGTCGGCGGGCAGCACCACCGCTCCCGGAAGGCTCCGGTAGGCGGCGAGCGCGTCGGTCTCGTAGGGTCGCATCCCCTCGGGGGTGAGGATCAGCCGATCGGCCGGGATGACTGCGCCCAGCGCCGCGGCCAGACGGGCCGGGTCGACGGCGGGAAAGGTGGGATCGACGGCGGGGTCGAAGCGGTCGAGCATCCGGGTCTTGTAGGCTGATGCGGGCCGCCTAGGAAATCGCCTCGGCGACCGTCTCAGCAGCCGTAAGGCCGGGTGATCACCTCCAGGAAGTGACCGTCGGGGCCCAGGAAGTAGACGCCGCGGCCGCCGTCGTTGTGGTTGACTTCGCCGGGGCGCCGCCGGGCGGGATCGGCCCAATGGTCAAGCTTGCGCGCCTTGATCCGTCCCAGCACCGCATCGAAGTCCGGCTCGCCGATCAGGAAGGCGTAGTGCTGCGGGCGGATCGGCCCCTCGGCGTCGGCGAAGTCCAGCGAGACGCCGTTGTCGAGCTCGACGACGTCGAAGTGACCGAAGCGGGCCGGGGCGGGCCTGCCCAGCATCTCGGCCAGGAATTCGGCGGACTTCCGCTGGTCGCTCGACCAGACGATCGTGTGGTTCAGCTGGGCGGGCACGGCGGAGACTCCTCGCTTGGGGATTCTCAGGTATTCGCCGCCGCCCGCGATTCAACCGACACGCCGTTCAGCCCTTCGGGCAGTTCGCCTCGAGCTCGGCGAGCCAGGGCGCGGCGCCGCCGTCGGAGGGGGCGCGCCAGTCGCCCCGGGGCGAGAGGGAGCCGCCGGAGCTGATCTTGGGGCCATTGGGGAGGGCCGAGCGCTTGAACTGGGAGAAGGCGAAGAAGCGCGTGAGGAACACCTCGAGCCAGCCGCGGATCTCGGCCAGGCCGTAGGCGCGCCGCGCCGCCTCGGGGGTATTGGGCGGCCAGACGCCGGCGGCCGCGTCGCCCCAGGCGTGGTGGGCGAGGAACGCGACCTTGGAGGGGGCGAAGCCGTAACGGGTGGTGTAGTAGAGGTTGAAGTCCTGCAGGGCGTAAGGCCCGACGATCGCCTCGGTGGACTGGATCGCGCCCGTCTCGGCGTCCGGCGGCACCAGCTCCGGGGAAATCTCGGTGGCGAGGATCGCCTCGAGGAGGCCGGCGGTCTTCTTGTCGACATCTCCCGATTGGGCGACGAAGCGGATCAGGTGCTGGATCAGCGTCTTCGGCACCGAGGCGTTGACGTTGTAGTGGCTCATCTGGTCGCCGACGCCATAGGTGCACCAGCCGAGCGCCAGCTCCGAAAGGTCGCCTGTTCCCACCACCAGGCCCCGGTGATGATTGGCCAGTCGGAAGAGGTAGTCGGTGCGCAGGCCCGCCTGCACGTTCTCGAAGGTGACGTCGTGCACCGGCTCGCCCTTGGCGAACTTGTGGCCGAGGTCGGCGAGCATCTGGCGGGCGGCCGGGCGGATGTCGATCTCGCCGGGCGTGGCGCCGATCGCCTTCATGAGGGCGAGGGCGTTCTTGCGGGTGCCCTCGGAGGTGGCGAAGCCGGGTAGGCTGAAGGCCAGGATCTGATCGCGCGGCCGGTCCAGCCGGTCGAGCGCGCGCGCAGCCACCATCAGCGCCTGGGTGGAGTCGAGGCCGCCGGAGACGCCGATCACCAGGGTCTTCGAGCCCGTCACCTGCAGGCGTTTGGCGAGGCCCTCCACCTGGATGTTGTAGGCCTCGTAGCAGTCCTGGCGCAGCCGCGCCGGATCGGCCGGCACGTAGGGGAAGCGCTCCACCTTGCGGACCAGCTTCACCGGCTCGGTTGGCGGGGCGAGCGCCATCGGCACGCTCCGGAAGGGGCGGTCGGCTCGGAGCTCGGCGGCGGCGTTGTCGGCGAAGCTGCCGACCCGCATCCGCTCGGCGCGAAGGCGTCCCAGGTCCACGTCGGCGAGGGTGAGCGCGTCGGCGATGAAACGGTCGGAACAGGCGAGCAGGGCGCCGTTCTCGAACACTTCCGACTGGCCGTCCCAGGCGAGGTCGGTGGTGGATTCGCCAAGCCCGGCGGCGGCGTAGACGTAGGCGGCGATGGCGCGCCCCGACTGGCTGGCGCAGAGCAGGCGGCGGGTGTCGGCCTTGCCGATGGTGATGTTGCTGGCCGAGAGATTGATCAGCACCTCGGCGCCGGCCAGCGCGGCGTGACTGGAGGGCGGGATGGGGGTCCAGACGTCCTCGCAGATCTCAACGTGGAAGACGGCGGGCAATTCGCCCTCCGAGGCGAACAGCAGGTCGACACCGAAGGGCGCCCTCTGCCCAGCGACGTCAATGACTTGGCCGCGGACGCTGGCGCCGGGGGTGAAGTGGCGCTTCTCGTAGAATTCCCGGTAGTTGGGCAGGTAGGCCTTGGGGACCACCCCTTTGATCTCGCCGCGGTGGATGACGACCGCGGTGTTGTAGAGCCGGGCCCCCTTGCGCAGCGGCGCGCCCACGACGAGCACGGGGAAGAGGGCGCGGGACGCCTCGGCCAGCCGGCCGATCTCAGCCTCAACCGCCCGCAGCAGCGCCTCCTGGTGGAGCAGATCGTCGATGGCGTAGGCCGAGACGCTGAGCTCCGGGAACACCACGATCGCGGCCCTCGCCTCGTCGGCGCGCCGGGCGAGCGACAGGATCGCCTCGGCGTTGGCGGCCGGATCTCCCACCGCGACGCGCGGCGCCGCCGCCGCCAGGCGGATGAAGTCGTGTGCGTAGAGGCTGTGGAAGTCCTGGGTCACGTCCTCTTCTTATGCTAAATATGAGCATAAGTCATTAAGGCGAGCCGTCCCGAAGCCGGCGTCTAGGCGGCCGGCCCGCGGGTGACGTCTAGATCGGTGACGAGACCGGTGCCGAGCGAGTAGACCCAGCCGTGGACCCAGACCTTCTGGCCGCGCGCCAGGGCGTCCTGCACGAAAACGTCGGAGGCCACGTTCTTCACCTGACGGATGACGTTCAGCTCGCAAAGCCTGTCGAGGCGGGCTTTTTCCTCGGGGATGGCGGTAAGCTCTGGCAGGTGGTCCTCGTGCACCTCCCGGATCGGATGCAGCCAATGGTCCACCAGGCCGCGGCGCTTGCCGTCCACGGCGGCGGCGATGCCGCCGCAGCCGTAATGCCCGACCACCATGATGTGCTTCACCTTCAGCACCTCGACGGCGAACTGGAGCACCGAGAGGTAGTTGGCGTCCTGAGGCGGGGCGAGGTTGGCCACGTTGCGGTGGACGAACAGCTCGCCGGGGTCGAGGCCGACGATCTCGTTGGCCGGCACCCGGCTGTCGGAGCAGCCGATCCACAGGTACTCGGGCGCCTGCTGGGCCTCCAGCCGCTTGAAGAAGTTCGGATCGGCGGCCACTTTGTCCGCCGCCCAGGCCGCGTTGCCCGCCTTCAGTCGATCCAGCATGTGGCCTGCGTAAGGGCTTGCGGCGGGTGCGGCAAGGGCGCTCGCCGCGCGATCGTGCCCGCAGTCGGCTTTCGCCGGCTTTCCGGACGCGGGCCCGTGGATGGGCAGCTAAACGGCCTGCGCCTTAGCTGGCTCCAGAGCCTCGGCCACCGCATCCTCCACCCGCTCCAGCCACACGAACTCGAGCTTCTTGCGGGCCTCCTCCGGGATCTCTTCGTAGTCCCGGCGGTTGCGGGCGGGCAGGAGGACCCGGGTGATGCCGGCGCCCGCCGCGGCGACCACCTTCTCCTTGATGCCGCCCACCGGAAGCACGAGCCCGCGCAGCGAGATCTCGCCGGTCATGGCCGTGTCGGAGCGCACCTTGCGGTCGGTGAAGAGGGAAGCGAGCGCGATGAACATGGCGACGCCGGCCGACGGCCCGTCCTTCGGGGTCGCGCCGGCCGGGACGTGGACGTGGACCTCGCTGCGGAACTTGTCCGGATCGATTCCCAGGTCAGGGGCCTTGCTCTTGACCAGGCTGAGGGCCGCCTGGGCGCTCTCCTTCATGACGTCGCCGAGCTGACCGGTGAGGATCAGCCGACCCTCGCCGGGCGAGCGGGCCGCCTCGATGAACAGGATGTCGCCGCCCACCGGAGTCCAGGCGAGGCCCGTGGCGACGCCGGCGGTGGCGGTGCGCATGGCCACTTCGTTCTCGAAACGCGGCGGGCCCAGGATCTCGGCGAGCTCCTTGCGCCCGATCTCCACCTTGGAGGCGCTGCCGTCGGCGATCTGCACCGCGGCGTGGCGCAGCGCCCGGCCGATCTCGCGCTCCAGGTTCCGCACGCCCGCCTCGCGGGTGTAGTTCTGGATGATGTCGGTGACCGCCTCGGGCGCGAGGTTGGCCTGCGCAGGCGTGAGGCCGTTGGCCTCGAGCTGCCGGCGGACGAGGTAGCGCAGCGCGATCTGCTGCTTCTCCTCGGCGGTGTAGCCGGCCAGGGTGATGATCTCCATGCGGTCGCGCAGGGGGCCCGGAATGCTGTCGAGGACATTGGCGGTGGCGATGAACACCACCCGGCTGAGGTCGAACGGGACGGCCAGGTAGTTGTCGCGGAAGCTGTTGTTCTGTTCCGGGTCCAACACCTCCAGCATCGCAGAGGCGGGATCGCCCTGGAAGCCGCCGACGCCCATCTTGTCGAGCTCGTCCAGCATCATCAGGCAGCTGCGCGAGCCGGCCTTGCGGATCGCCTGGATGATCGAGCCCGGGAGGGCGCCGACGTAGGTGCGCCGATGGCCGCGGATCTCGGCCTCGTCGTGCAGGCCGCCCAGGCTGGTCCGTACGAAGGGCCGGCCCATGGCCTTGGCGATGGACTGGCCGAGCGAGGTCTTGCCTACCCCCGGCGGGCCGACGAAACAGAGGATCGGCGCCTTGCCCTCCGGCGCGAGCTTGCGCACCGCCAGGTACTCGGTGATCCGGGTCTTGATCTTCTCGAGGCCGAAATGGTCGGCGTCCAGGATGCGCCTGGCCTCGGCGATGTCGATCGGCGGTGTCTCGGGCAGCTTCCAGGGCAGCTCGATCAGCCAGTCGAGGTAGGTGCGGATCATGCCGTACTCGGCCGAGGCGTCCGGCATCCGCTGGAGCCGGCGCAGCTCCTTCCGCGCCTGAGTCTCGACTTCCTCGGACATGCCGGCCCCGCCGATGGCCTTTTCCAGATCGGCGATCTCCTGGGCATTGCCGCCATCTTCGCCGAGCTGCTTTTGGATGGTGGCCATCTGCTCGCGCAGCAGCGCCTCGCGCTGCCGCTCGTCGATGGAGGCCTTGGTGGCCTGGCCGATCTCCGCCGACAGCCGCAGCACTTCCAATCGGTGGGCGAGGAAGCTGCTCACCCGGGTCAGACGCGCGACGAGGTCGACGGTCTCCAGCACCTCCTGCTTCTCGGGCGTGGAGATGTCCATGTAAGCTGCGGCGAGGTCCGCCAGGGCCGCCGCAGAGGTGATCGACTCCACCGCGGCCCGCAGCTCCGGCGGGGTCTGCGGGACGAGCTGGAGCACCTCCAGGCTCTGCTGGCGAAGCAGCAGGAAGCGGGCCTCGATGTCGGCGCTGGTTCCGGTAGGCTCGGGCAGGTGCAGTCCCCGCGCGACCAGGTAGGGGAAGCCTGGCACGAACTCGGTGATCCGGAAACGCTGCACGCCCTGGCAGACCAGGTGATGCGCTCCGTCGGGGGCGGTGATGTAGCGCAGGACGTTGGCCACCGTGCCCACCGCATGCAGGTCGGCGGGCCCAGGCGCATCGACGCTGGGATCCTTCTGCAGCACGATCAGAACCTGGCGTTGCTCGCGCACCGCCGCCTGCGCCGCCGCCACCGATACCGGCCGGCCCATGGTGATCGGGAAGACGATCTCGGGGAAGAGGACCACGTTGCGCACAGGCACGACGATGAAGGCGTCGGCGGGGGCCGAGGGCGCAGGGCTTTGCGGCGCGTCGGCGGTTTGGACCGTGTCGTCGGCGGGACTCACCGGTGGCCTCCCTTGGTGAGGGTCACCACCAGGCAGCCGTTCACCGAGGCGCGGCGGACGGTCTCGTAGCGCCCAGGCGGCAGAGGAATGCGCCGCTCGAAGCGGCCCTGCGGAAGCTCCATCCGGTGGATCACGGCCATGCGCAACTCGGGCGGCAAGGTCCGCTGGCCGGAGATGACCAAGGACGGGCCCTCGATCGCCACCTCCGCCTTGTCCGCATCGACGCCGGGAAGGGCCGCCAGGACCAGGACTTCGCGCTCGGTCTCCAGCACGTCCGCCGGCGGCTGCCAGCAGGCGGACGAGGGCGCGCTGCGCGGATTGAACATCTGCTCCCGCAGCCGTTCTGCTCTCGCCAGCATCCCGAGCGCCTGGGTCCACATCCACTCTTGGGAATCGTTAGCCATTCCATCCCTTCCTGCGGCCAGGCCGTCGGCAGCGGCGCCGTCGCCCGATCGCATATGGGGAAGCCTGGCGGCTTGTCACCCCGAGCCCGACCAAAGGCGCCGTCGCCGAAATGGACGAGGGGGAACGCGCGCCGTCAAGCGCCCCTTCTCCCGTGCGAATGGGCGCCCAGGATCAGCGCCCGGCCTGGGTTGCGGCGCGGTATTCGCAAAGCCAGTCGCAGAAGGCCCGGACCCCTTCGGCGAGGGGCGTGGCGGGGCGATATCCGGTGAGGGCCTCGAGCAGCTCGGAGGCGGCCAAGGTGGAAGGGACATCGCCGCGCTGCGGGGGCGAGATGCGCCGCTTGGCCTTTCGTCCGAGGGCCGTCTCGATGGCCTCGATGAGCTCGGAGAGCTTCGCCGGCTCGCCTCGGCCGATGTTCACCACCCGCCAGGGCGCCACGGGGCTCAAGGAGTCCGCCGGTCCCGCCGGCGCCCCCGCCGAAGGGATCGCCGGGATCAGCCGGACCATGGCCTCCACCAGATCGTCCACATAGGTGAAGTCGCGCCAGATCTCGCCCGCACCGTAGATCTCGATCGGCCGGTCCTCGAGGATCGCCTCGGCGAACCGCCATGGCGCCATGTCGGGGCGACCCCAGGGGCCGTAGACGGTGAAGAAGCGGAACGCGGTGGTGGGGATGTTCCAGAGGTGACTCTGGGCGTGGCTCATCAGCTCGCCGGCGCCTTTGCTCGCCGCATAGAGGGTGAGCGGATGGCGCGCCGGCTGCAGCTCCGAGAACGGCTGATCCGGGCTCGCGCCGTAGATCGAGCTGGTGGAAGCGAAGAGCAGGTGCCGCACCTTCAGCGCCCTGGCCTGCTCCAGCACGTTGAAGGCGCCCACGAGGTTGGCGTCCACGTAGGCCCTGGGGTTCTCCAGGCTGTAGCGGACCCCGGCTTGGGCCGCGAGGTGGACGATGATCTCGGGGCCCGCCGCATCGAACGCGGCAGCGAGGTTCTCGGCGTCTTCCAGCGCCACCTTCCGGAAGGAGAAGCGCGCGTGCGGGGCGAGCTGGGCGAGCCGCGCCGCCTTCAGGGCCGGGTCGTAGTAGGGGGTCATGCCGTCGAGGCCGGCCACCTCGTGGCCGTCGGCCAGCAACCGGCGGGCCAAGTGAAAGCCGATGAAGCCGGCCGCGCCGGTGACTGCGATGCGCATGGCGGGGGTCTGACGCGACTGGCGGGCGGTGTCCAGTCCGCCGCCGACCTCAGGCTTTGGCGTCCTTGATCGGCTCGCCGTCCTTGGAGATGAGGATGGCCAGCCAGCGGGCCCCTTCAAACTCGGCCGCCACAGCCATCACCGTCACCGTCAGGGGAGTCGAGAGGAGGACGCCCGGCGGCCCCAGGATCAGGCCCCAAAAACCGATCGAGATCAGCACCAGCAGGGGATCGATGTTGAGCTCGTCGCCCTGCAGCTTGGGCATCAGCACGTTGTCGATGACGAAGACGGCCACGCCGAGCACCAGCAGGATCAACGCCGGCCGGCCGAAATCGCCGAATTGCGCCAGCGCCATCAGGGCCGGGAAGACCGCGCCGGCGAACGCCCCGATGATCGGAACGAAAGCGGCGAGGAACACCAGGAAGGCCACGAACAGGGCCGCCGTCACGCCGAGTAGCTCGAGCACCGCAAACGCCACCAAGGCGATCAGGAGGGCCTTCAGGGTCTGCAGCCGCACGTACTGCTCGACCGCGTTGCGGATGGAGGCGAACACGCGCCGGGACTGGTCGCGGTGGCGGGGGGCGTCGGAAAGCCGGTCCACCTTCCGCGAGAAGGCGCTGCGCGAGGCCACCAGGAAGCCCAGGAAGATGAACACCAGGCCGGCGAAGGAGACGGCCGCCCGCGCCGCCGAGAAGGCCTGTCCGAGGGTCTTGGCGATATCGTCGCCCGCGAAGACATCCTCGATCGTCAGCGGCGCCTGGCCGATCGCCATCATCGTCTTCGCCATCAGCTCGTCCAGCCGCGGCTCGACGCTCGCCAGCTGATGTGCGAACGGCGGCGCCTGGACCACGAACAGGAAGATGATCGCCGCGAAGCTGGCGAGGATCGCGCCCGTCGCCAGCGTGGCCCTCAGGAGACGGGGGACCTGGGGGAACCGGTGGGCGAGACCCCGCGCCACCGCGTCGATGAGCAGCAAGAGGAAGATCGCCACCACCAGCGGCGCGACGATCTCGTGAAACACCCGAATCAGAGCCCCGGCGACGACCACCGCCAGGAAGATCACCGCCGCCCGCATGGCGGCCAGGCCGCCTCGCCCGGCCATGACCTCGTCCGGCGCCGGGGGCGCGGGCTGCTTCACGGGCGCGGGCGCCCTGCAAGGGCGCGCGCCGCCGGCGCAGGCGACTTCATTCGGCTGCGCGCCTCGTCGTATAAGAGCCAGAAGCCATCCACCGACCGCCTCCGCTGACGGGTCCCTGGGAGCGATAAGATAGACCGGCGGCGCAGAATTCAACCTTGGCTGCAGACCGCGGCGCTGGCCGCGCCCCTGGTCGCCGCTCCGGCCTTCGCCTTGCCCGACACCCACGAGGGCAGGCTGGCGGCGCAGCGGATGCTGCTGGCCCTCAACGCCGAGCTCCTCAGCCATGACAGCGCCACCGAGACGCTGCAGCGCTGGTGCGCGGATCACCAGCTGGCGGCGCAGCCCCGGATCGTCGCGCGGCTCACGCCCGTCGTCCAGCTGGCCGATGCGAACGTCCGGGCCCTGCTGCACGCCGCCGCGGACGAGCCGATCCGGCGCCGGCGCGTCGCCCTCGTCTGCGGGACCCGGGTTCTCTCGGAGGCGGACAACTGGTACCGGCCGGGCCAGCTGACGGCGCAGATGAACGAGACCCTGGAGACCACCGACAGGCCGTTCGGGGCCGTCATTCGTCCGCTCGGCTTCCACCGCCGGACCCTGGAGACGCGGCTGTTGTTCGAGCCGCTGAGGCTGGGCGACAAGTCGCCGCACACGGGCGACCTGATGATTCCGCATGCCGTGCTCCGGCATAGAGCCGTTCTCGAGACTGATGACGGAACGCCCGTCAGCTTCGTTATCGAAACCTATACTGGAGACGTGCTGTCCGGCGAAAAATAACTAAACAATAGGCCATTTATACTCATGCCTGGCAGGGACGCGGAGGGAAATTGCCGCCTCTGCCGCAATTTCGCCACTTTCGGCACCTCTAAGGGATACGTCCCGGCCCTCGTGTGCCGGCCGGGGATCCGTCGGTCGGCGCCGCCGCGCGTCCGCCGCCGTGGAAGGAAAGGGGGCGCGTAGGCCCTCGTCGCAGAGGACACGAAATCTTGCTTTCCTTTGTGCGAACGCGCCTTGGCGCGCGCGGCTCGTCGCGCGCCCTGGCCGTGGCCGGCATCGGCCTTGCCCTCGGGGCGTTCTTCGTCTCCGGCCGGATGTCGACTGGAAGCGCCGATGCGGCCGTCGTCGTGCCGCTGACGCCCGAGATGCGGCAAGCCTTCGCCGCGCCGCTCCTGCAGCCGATCTCGACCCGGCCGGCGCAAGCGCGCGCCTTGGTCGGCGGTCGCGACCTCGATTGCCTGGCCGCGGCGGTCTACTACGAGGCCCGAGGCGAGAGCGCCGAGGGTCAGGAGGCGGTGGCCCAGGTGGTTCTGAACCGGGTTCGCAGCCCGGCCTTCCCGAACACCGTCTGCGGGGTCGTCTACCAGGGCGCGACGCGCGGCGCCTGCCAGTTCAGCTTCGCCTGCGACGGACAGGCGGACAATCCCCGAGAGCCGAAGGCATGGGCGAAGGCCAAGGCAGTCGCCGGCCGCGCCCTGGCGGGCCACGTGATGAGCGAGGTGGGACGGGCGACCCACTTCCGGCTGGCGAGCCTGGGCGCGGACTGGGGTGACCGGATGGTCCGTCTCGCGCAGGTGGGGCAGCACATCTTCTTCGCGTTCTCGGGCCGCCACGGGCCGGCGAAATCGCAGCCATCGGTGCTGGCGTCGAAGGCGTCCCCGCTCGCCCCTGCGCCCCTGACCGGGCCGGCAGGTCCCGGCGTCCAGCAGGCGGGCGGCAGGCCGGTCGAGCCTCCCAGCCTCAACCTGACGCCTGCTGCGCCGGCGTTGGCCTCCTAGGCCTCCTGCGATCCGCCGCGCCCCAGCGCCGCGAGTTCAGGTGTCGAGACCGATGTCCAGCACCGGCGCCGAGTGAGTGAGGGCGCCGACGCTGATGACGTCGACGCCGGTCGCCGCGATCGCGCGCACCGTCTCCAGCGACACGCCGCCCGAGGCCTCCAGCACCGCCCGGCCCTTGGTCTGGGCCACCGCGGCGCGAAGGTCGGCCAGGCTGAAGTTGTCCAGCATCACCACGTCCGGCCGCTCGGCCAGCGCCTCCTCGAGCTGGTCTAGGCGGTCGATTTCGGCCTCGATCCTGACCAGGTGACCGGCGGCCGCCCGAGCCCGCCGGATCGCCTCGCCCACGCCGCCGCAGGCCGCCACGTGGTTGTCCTTGATCAGGATCGCGTCGTCGAGGCCGAAGCGGTGGTTGACGCCGCCGCCGCAGCGGACCGCGTACTTCTCGAGCGCCCGCAGGCCCGGCGTGGTCTTGCGGGTGTCGGCGATGGCCGCCCCCGTCCCGGCGACCGCTTCCACATAGGCGCGGGTGAGGGTGGCGACGCCGCTCAGCCGTCCGAGCAGGTTGAGCGCGACGCGCTCGGCGGAAAGCAGGGCCCGGGCCCTCGCGTCGGCGCGGGCCAGACGCGCGCCGGCCTCCACCGCATCGCCATCCGCAGCGACGATCTCCACCCTGGCCTCGGGATCGAGCGCGGCGATCGCTAGGCGCGCGCACGCCAGACCGGCGACGACGCCCCGGCGTCGGGCCACGAAATCCGCCTCGAGGCGAGCCTCAGGATCGATGCATGCCAGGGAGGTGATGTCGCCCGCCCGGCCGAGATCCTCGGCCAGGGCCGCGCGCACCACCGGCTCGATCAGGAGCTCGGGAAGGGGAGGGGTCGCCACTCAGGCCGCCGCGTCGGCCGGCGCCTGCCGCAAGGTGCGGCGGGTGCGGACCGGAAGGCCAAGGGCCGGAAAGTCGGCCCGGAAATGCGCCCCCCGGCTTTCGCGCCGCTCCAGGGCCGCTTCGACGATCAGGCGCGCGGCGATGAGGGGCGCAGCGCGTCCGTTCGCGGTCTCCAGCGCCGTGATCTCCGCGAGGAGCCGGCCAAGGCCCTCGGCGCTGCGCACCACCCCGGCGTCCCTGGTCATCCTGGCGCGCAGGCTCTGCAGCGCCGCTTCCGGGAGGTCGGGCGCGGGGAGGTCGGCGAGCGGCGTCGTCTGCGGATCGCCGGACCAGGCCGCCGCGCGGCCCGCCCGGGCGCCGAAAACCGCCGCCTCCAGCAGGGAGTTGGAGGCCAGACGGTTGGCGCCATGGACGCCGGCGGCGGCGCACTCCCCGGCGGCGAAGAGGCCGGCGAGCGAGGTGCGGCCCCAGGCGTCGCAGGCGATTCCGCCCATGTGGTAGTGGACGGCGGGAATGACCGGGATCGGCTGGCGCCGAGGGTCGAGGCCGGCCCCGAGGGCGGCGGCGAACACGGCCGGGAACTCACGCGGGAAGGCCTCGCCCACGGCCTCGCGGGCGTCGAGGAAGGCGCCGCGACCCGATCGCCGTTCGGCCTCGATGGCCCGGGCCACGACGTCGCGCGGGGCGAGCTCCGCGGCGGCGTGGTAGCGGCTCATGAACGGGGCGCCGTCGGCGTTGACCAGCTTCGCGCCCTCGCCGCGGAGCGCCTCGGTCGCCAGCGGGGCGGGGTCGAGGCCGAGGTCCATCGCGGTCGGGTGGAACTGGACGAACTCCGGATCGGCGATCACCGCTCCGGCCAGGGCCGCCAGGGCCAGCCCCTCGCCCAGCATCTCCCGGGGCGTGGTGGTCACCGCATAGAGCGCTCCAACCCCGCCGGTGGCCAGCAGCGTGGCGGGCGCGACGATTTCGACGAGCTCCCGCGCGCCGTTCTCCACCAGGGCGCCGCGGACCCGCCCGCCGGCGTCGGTGAGCAGTCTGCGCAGCCGGACCTGCTCGCGCACCTCGATGGACGGGGTCCGCCGCACGGCGGCGATCACCGCCGTGGTGATCGCCCGGCCGGCCCCATCCCCGCCGACCCGGGCGACCCGCGCACGGTCATGGGCCGCCTCCAGGCTCTGGGCGAAGCCGCCGTCACGGGTGCGGTCGAAGGGCGCGCCGAGCGCGGCCAGCCGGCGCACCGCCTCTGGTCCTTCGCGGGTGAGGATCGCCACGGCCGCCGGATCGCAAAGCCCCGCGCCGGCGGCGATGGTGTCGGCGGCGTGCAGCTCGGGGGCGTCGCCCTCGGAAAGCGCCGCGGCCATTCCCCCTTGCGCCCAGGCCGAGGCGCAGCCTTCGCCGAGCGGCCCGGGGGAGATCAGCAGCACGCGCCGAGGCGCGGCGGCGAGGGCGGCGCAGAGGCCGGCGAGGCCCGCGCCCACGACGAAGACGCCGTCGAAGGTCTCGCGCATCCTCATGGCCGTGCTCCGCCAAACCCGAAGAGCCGCAGCCAAGCGGGACCGCCGCCCTGTAGCGCCGCCAGCAAGACCGCCGCGCAAATCGCCGCAACCGCGAAATAGAGGCCGAGGCTCGCCGCCCACTCGACCAGGGAAAGCGGGCGCGCGGGTGGCCGAAGGCGCGGGGCCCGGAGCGAGGCGGCGACGCTGAGGCCGATGAATACGGGCAGGATCAAGGACCCGCGGCTGACCGTCCAGACGACGGCGAGGACGCCGACCGCCAGGAGCGCCAGGCGCTCGAGCAACGGATGGATCCGGGCGAGAATCGGCCCCAGCGCCTTGGAGCCGTCCAGGGGCGGGGCCGGAACCAGGTTCAGAAGGTTGATGCCGGCGATGAACAGGGCGCCGCCGCGCCAGTGCGGGTCGTAGCCGGCGGCGATGAAGAAGGGGATCGCCGCGAGGAGGCCGAACGCCGGGCCGGCGAGGGCGATGAGCACGCCTTTGTATTCGGTGTCGGGCGCCCGCGGAACGGTGGCCGCGCCGCCGAGCAACGGGATGATCCGGATGCTGCTCGGCCCGCAGCCGGCGGCGTTGATCGCAAGCACGTGACCGAACTCGTGCACGAACACGCCGACGATCCCCGCCAGAGCCCAGATCCAGCCCATCTGCCAGGCGAGCCACAGGAAGAGCACGGCCGTGGAGACCAGGTTCCAGGCGAGGCCCGGGGTCCGCGTGGGAGCGGGGGGCGCCGGGGGCGTCGGCGGCCCCGATTCCGCCCAGGGAGAAACGAACCCGGTCTCAGTCATGGGCCGCCTCGATGGCCGCCCTGTGCAGCTCCGCCGAACTCTCGCTGAAACAGCAGAAGATCACCTTCGAGAAATGCGGGTCGCCTGCGAGGACCTCTTTGACCGTTCCTACGGCGATGCGCGCGGCGTCGTCGGGGGGAAAGCCGAAGACGCCGGTCGAAATGGCCGGGAAGGCGACTTCGCGCAGCTCATGCGCGCGCGCCAGCTCCAGCGAGCGCCGATAGCAGGACGCCAGGGCCTCGGCCTCGCCCTCGACGCCGCCCATCCAGACCGGCCCCACCGTATGGATCACCCGCCCCGCCGGCAGCCGGTAACCGCCGGTGATCTTCGCTTCTCCCGGTGGGCATCCCCCGAGCGTGCGGCATTCAGCCTGCAACTCAGGCCCGGCCGCGCGATGGATGGCGCCGTCCACCCCGCCGCCGGCCACCAGCCTGGAGTTGGCGGCGTTGACGATGGCGTCCACCGCCAGGGTGGTGATGTCGGCGACGACAACTTTCATCCGGTCCATCGACCGCGCCTTTCAGATCAGCTCGACGTCCACGTGGCTGCGGGCCTTCACGAGGTCGTAGCGCGCGGGAACGGCGGGCGGCGGCAAGTCGATCATCCGCTGCACGGCCCGCCGAGCGCGCGCGGCCACGCCGGCGTCGATGATCACCTCGAACCGCTCCTGCTCGAGGGCCTGGCGGATATTTTCGAGGCTGATCCGCTTCATGTGCGGACACAGGTTGCAGGGGCGAACGAATTCCGTCCCCGGAGCGTCGGCCGCGACGTTGTCGGCCATCGAGCACTCGGTGACCAGCACCACCTGCTTCGGACGCCGGCGGGTCACATAATCGGACATGGCCGAGGTCGAGCCGGCGAAGTCGGCGAGCTCTAGCACCTCGGCGGGGCATTCCGGATGGGCCAGGATCTGAGCGTCCGGCCAGGCTGCGCGCACCTGGCGGATGTCCTCGGCGTCGAAGCGCTCGTGCACCTCGCAGCGGCCCTGCCAGGCGATGATCCTCACGTCCGTCTGGCGCGCCACGTTGCGCGCCAGGAACTCGTCCGGGAGCAGGATCACCCGGTCGGTCCCGGCTTCGCGGGCGGCCGCCTCCACGACCTGGACGGCGTTGGCGCTGGTGCAGCAGATGTCCGTCTCGGCCTTCACCTCGGCGGTGGTGTTCACGTAGGTGACGACCGGGATCCCCGGATAGCGTTGCCGGATCAGGCGGACGTCTGCGGCGGTGATCGAGGCGGCGAGGGAGCAGCCGGCCCGAAGATCGGGGATCAGCACCTTCTTGTCGGGGCTAAGAACCTTGGAGGTCTCGGCCATGAAGTGCACGCCGGCCTGGACGATGATCTTCGCGTCGGTGCGGGCGGCCTCGCGCGCCAGGCCCAGGCTATCGCCGACGAAGTCGCCGACTCCGTGAAAGATCTCGGGGGTCATGTAGTTGTGCGCCAGGACGACCGCGTTCTTCTCGCGCTTCAGGCGGTTGATCTCGGCGATGAGCGGTGCGTGCAGCCGCCACTCGAGCGGCGTGACGCGGCTGCGGACCTTCTCCCAAAGGGGCGCGGTGAGGGCTTCGACCTCCGGAGTGAACTCCAAAGCCTGGGATCCGTCCGCCACGGCGTCCTCCGCTTATGCTCAAAATGAGCATTTCCTGGGCCTGAAGAAAGGCCGGTAGAGGCCGGCGCTCCTCCCTTATGCTAAATCTGAGCATAAGTTGCCTGGCACATATAGACCCGTAACGCGGGTCCGTGAAGCCCCGGCATGACGTTTTTTTGGCGCCGAAACCGCAGCACGCGCGTTGTGGCGACCAATGGGGCCGGCCGCTGGCTCCGCCACAACCCGGGGGCGCAGCCGATGGCGAGATCACGACCGGCCGGATGGGTGTTGTCCGCCGCCTTCGTTCTGGCCGGGTGCCATCCGTCGGTGAGCCGGCTCGACGGGAAGGAGATCGTATCGGCCGCCGCCCGGGATCTCGGTTCTGCGGGACGATCGCGCCTGGAAGCCGGGATGGACCCGGCGACCCTCGCCCTTGCCCGGCGGTTCGATCCGGCCGTTCACGCCGATCTGTGGAACCGACGCGGGCCGTGGGCGCGCCTGGAGCTCGCCCGGGCGCCCAGCCTGCCCCTGCGGCCGCTCGATCTCGCCGAGGCGCGCAAGCTGAACGCGGTGATGCCGAGCGGCCTCGACGCCGACGGGTCGTCCGCGCCTTTCCGTCTCAAGGCCGGCGGGGCCGAGCGCGCCCGGGCGCTGCTCTGCCTTACCCAGGCGATCTACTACGAAGCGGCGCTGGAGCCTCCGGAGGGCCAGGCGGCGGTGGCCCAGACGGTCCTCAACCGGGTGCGCCATCCGCTGTTTCCGAAGTCCGTGTGCGGGGTGGTCTACGAGGGGGCGAGCCGGCCCGGCTGCCAGTTCTCGTTCGCCTGCGACGGATCGCGCCAGCGCCCGCCCATCGCCCCCTTCTGGCAGCGCGCCGAGGCGGTGGCCAAGGCGGCCCTGGACGGGTTCGTCGACCGGGCGGTGGGCTCGGCGGTCTATTATCACGCCGACTACGTGTTCCCGACCTGGGCGAGCGAGATGTTCAAGATCCGCAAGGTCGGAACCCACATCTTCTATCGCTTTCCTGGCGCCGAGGCGCCCACCGCCCGCTATCTCGGGGGCGAGTTGCGGGTCTCGATGGCCGGACCGCCGCACATGGCGCCCCCCGAAGCGCAGCCCCTCGCCCCGAGCCCAGGGCGCCGGCCCGAAGCGCTGCTGACGGTCGCCTCCGCCGCCTCGGAAGGCCCGCGGACGCGCGCGGCGATGCAGATTCTGGCGATCCCTCCGGCCGGCCCCGCCGTGGGTGCGGGGCAGCTGTCGACAGGGCTGCAGAGCGTGGCGCGCACGCCGCCGGGACGAAGCGGCGGATACGTCCCCGGCGGTCCGGGCGCGCCGGCGCACGCTGCGGCCGGCTCGTGAGGCTTCGCGGCTAGCCGGCGAGGCTTTCGGGGATCACATAGACGCCCGCCGCCGAACGCAGCAGGGGAACCCTCGCCACCATCTTGGCGCCGTGCCAGATCTCGATGGTCTTGGACCGCGCCATGGTAGGTCCCTGACGGATGGCGTCCTGGTCGTTCGCCGCGACGAAGGGTGTGAACCTCGTGACGGAGTCGTGTTTGTCGAGGTGCAGAACACGATAGACCGCCATCAATACCTCCGTGATGGTCAAGACGCCGCCCCCGCATTCGTCGGCGCAATAGAGGGGCGAGTCCGCGTCAACAATTGGGCGCGATTTTGGATGAACTATGACTGGCGCTCAGCGAGTCGGTGGTCGCCTAAAGTATTAACGAAACCTTACCAAGGCTTGATCCTTGATCAGCTTTTGGAGCTTGTCGTCCAGACCGCTGCGCAGTCTCACCAGACCCCGATCTTGTTGGCCTCGGCGTGAGTGAAGGGCTTGTGCGCCGCCTCGTGGTCCCGTTCGGCCAGGAACCGGACCGCCTCGAGAGCGGCCATGCAGCCCATGCCCGCGGCGGTGACCGCCTGGCGGTAGACGTCGTCGGTGACGTCGCCGGCGGCGAAGACGCCGGGAATGGCGGTGGAGGCGGTCCCAGGCGCCACTTCGAGATAGCCGGCGCCGTTGGTCCCGAGCTGTCCGGCGAACAGTTCGGAGGCCGGCGCATGACCGATGGCGACGAAGAGGCCGTCGCAGGCGAGGTCGCGAATCTCGCCGGTCCTGGCGTGGGCGAGGCGGACGCCTGTCACGCCCAGAGGGTCCTCGTCGCCCAGCACCTCGGCGACCACGTGGTCCCAGACGACTTCGATCTTCGGATTGGCGAACAGGCGTTCCTGGAGGATCTTCTCGGCCCTGAGCTCGTCGCGGCGGTGGATGAGCGTCACCTTGGAGGCGAAGTTGGTGAGGAAGAGGGCTTCCTCGACCGCGGTGTTGCCCCCGCCGGTCACCACCACCTGCTTGCCCCGGTAGAAGAACCCGTCGCAGGTGGCGCAGGCCGAGACGCCGAAGCCCTTGAATTTCGCCTCGCTTGGCAGGCCCAGCCACTTCGCCTCCGCGCCGGTGGCGATGATGACGGTCTCGGCCACCCAAGTCTGGCCGCTATCGCAGGCGATCGTGAAAGGGCGCTCGCCGAGGTCGGCGGAGATCACAATGTCGTGGATAACCTCGGTCCCTACGTGCTCGGCCTGGGCGCGCATCTGCTCCATCAGCCAAGGACCCTGGATGACGTCGACGAAACCGGGATAGTTCTCCACGTCGGTGGTGATGGTGAGCTGGCCGCCGGGGGTCAGGCCCGCGATCAGAACCGGATGGAGAAGGGCGCGGGCGGCGTAGATGGCGGCGGCGTAGCCGGCGGGACCGGCCCCGATGATGAGGCAGCGAACCCGACGTGGCGTCAAAGAAGTATCAGGCATGATTCCCATATGTAGCCCGGAATCCTCTCAAAGCGACCGTCCAGCATGACCGCGCTGCGGATCCTGTTTTTCGCCGACGCCGGGGCCGAGGTGGGCGGCGGCCACGTCATGCGGTGCCTGACGCTGGCGCGCTCCATGGTGGAGCGGGGCGCGGAATGCGCCTTCGTCGAATCGCGGGCGGCAGCGCCCATCCTGCGCCGGTTCGGC
The DNA here is from genome assembly GCA_019247715.1 of Caulobacteraceae bacterium. Lineage (GTDB taxonomy): Bacteria > Pseudomonadota > Alphaproteobacteria > Caulobacterales > Caulobacteraceae > Acaudatibacter. The sequence continues at coordinate 7,033 of JAFBAO010000042.1, read as the reverse complement.
TGGCCGGCGCAGACTCTGCTGGCGATGGTGGACGCCGGGGACCTGCAGGGCCTGGTGGGCTGGGGCCGCCAGTTCGCCGACCGGTTCGCCGCCGATCTGGTGGTCGTCGACCATTACCGCGCCGGCGAGGCCGAGGAGCGGGCGCTGGCGGGACCAGACCGTCGCGTGGCGGTGATCGACGACTTGGCCGACCGCGCTCACGCCTGCGATCTGCTCGTCGATCCGGGATATGGCCGTCGGCGAGAGGCCTATTCGGAGCTGGTGCATTCGAAGTGCGCGATCCTCGTGGGGCCCGACCACGCCTTGGTGCGCCCCGAATTCGCCCAGGCCCGGCCGCGGGCGCTCAGCCGCCGGGCGCGGCACGATCCGGTGCGCAGGTCGCTGATTTCCTTCGGCCTGACCGACGTCGCCGCCGTGACCGGACGCGCAGTGGAGGCGCTGGTTGGGCGCCTCGGTGACACCCGCCTCGACGTCGCGCTCGGCCGCGAGGCGCCGAGCCTCGAGCAGGTGAGCGCGCTGGCCGGGCGCGACAAGCGGGTGCGGCTGCACCTCGACGCCTCGGACATGGCGAGCCTGGTCACCGATGCAGACATTGGGCTCGGCGCTGGCGGGTCGAGCGTCTGGGAGCGGGCCTGCCTCGGCCTGCCGACGGCGGCCGCGGTCCTCGCGGACAACCAGGCCGAGCTCCTGGAGCGGCTCGCCGAGGCCGGCGCGGTGCTGGCGCTGGACGCGCGCGCCGCAGGGTTCGAGGCGGCCCTGGCCGAGGCCTGGGACCGGCTTGTGGACGACGGCGAGCTGCGCTGGCGGCTGAGCTGCCGCTCGAGCGAGCTCTGCGACGGCCGCGGCGGCGAGCGAGTGGCCGAGGCCCTGCTGGACCTGCTGAGGGGGTAGGGCGTCCTTCTCCCGCAAGGAAGAAGGGATCCGACGTCAGAGCCGCGGCGGCTCCAGGCCCTTGGCCCGCAGGCGCTCGGCCATGGCGGGCCGCCGTGCGCGCCATTCATCGGCCAGGATGCCAAGGCCCAGGACATCCTCGCGGGCGCCCTCCTTGACCACGTGGCCGCGAAAGCGCGCCTCGAGGGTGAAGCCGAACGTCTGATGCAGCCGCCACACCGGCTCGTTCGAGGCCAGCACCTCGCACCAGAGCTTGGCGAGCTGCAGTTCTTCGAAGACGTGCTCCAGCACCCAGTACTCCACGAACGAGCCCAGCCCGAGGCCACGCACCGATGGGTCGGCCAGGTAGTAGGCCCAGGACGAGCGCTGGTGGCGGCGGTCGATGTCGTAGAGGTTCGCCAGGCCCACGGGCTGGCCGCCGGCCTCGACGATCCAGTAACGGCGGGTCTGGTCGCCTTCGAGGCCGGCGAACCAGCGGCCGTGCTCGTCCGGGGAGATCACATGGTCGGTGTACATAAAGCGGCGCACGTCCGGCGCGTTGCGCCAGCCGAGGACGCGGTCCTTGTCGGCGGCCTCCAGGGGCCGAAGCTCCACGTTCGACGTGCGACTCACCTTCCCGTTCCGCGCGAGAACCCAATCATAGCAGAGTCTCCCGTCAGACGCGGCGGGCGCCGCCCAGCATCGCCAGATCCGGCTGCGCGCGGACGAAGGCGCGCACGTCGTCGGAGCTGAACGCCGGGTCGGCCGGATAGAGCGCCTCATAGACCGCCGCGGCGAAGGCGTAGTCCTCCGGGAAGTCGACGGTCCAGCGGACCTCGCCCTCGTCGGCCGCCTGGCTGAGGAAGGCCTGGGCGTAGAGATCGCGCCGACGATGGAGCGCCCAGGTGACGTGCTCGCGCTCCTCGGGGGTCCGGGCGCGCGCCGCCGCCCGCCGCAGCGCCTCGGCGGTCATCACCTCGACGTCGAGGCCCTTGGGGTAGGTGCGCCGCTCGGGGGTGTTCGAGCCGTAGTCCGCGCCGGCCGACACGACGTGGTCGATGACGGCGTCGATCAACGCCGGGTCAGCGAGCGGGCAGTCGCCGGTCAGCCGGACGACGTGGGCGGCCGGCCCGAAAGCCTCCAGCGCCCCGACGAACCGGCCGAGCACGTCGTCGAGCGGCCCGCGATGCACGTCGACGCTCGCCTGGGCGACCAGGCGGGCCAATACGTTGTCGGCCGGCGCATCGCTGGTGGCCACGACCAGGCGGTCGATCCGCCGGGCCCGGCGAACCCGCTCGATCTGCCGCAGGATCATAGGCGCGCCGGCCAGCGGCAGGAGCGCCTTGCCCGGCAGCCGGCTGGAGCCGGTGCGGACCTGCAGGATGGCGAGGATCAATGTCGCCGGCGCCGGATCAGGCCGCGCGGCAAGCCCTCACACCCACTCGATGTTGAGGATCTCGTAGGCCTTGACGCCGCCCGGGGTGTTGACCTCGACCACGTCGCCGATCTCCTTGCCGATCATCGCCCGGGCGATGGGGGAGGCGACCGAGATCTTGCCCGAGCGCACGTCGGCCTCGTGCTCGCCGACGATCTGGTAGCGGGCCTTCTCCTCGGTGTCCTCGTCCACGACGCTGACCGTGGCGCCGAACTTCACCTGGTCGCCGGAGAGCTTGGAGACGTCGATGATCTGGGCGCGGGCCATCCGGTCCTCGATCTCGGCGATTCGGCCCTCGATCCAGCCCTGGCGCTCCTTGGCGGCATGATACTCCGCGTTCTCCGAAAGGTCGCCATGGCTGCGCGCCTCGGCGATCGCAGCGATGGCGCTCGGCCGCTCCTGCGTCTTCAAACGCTTCAGTTCTTCGTCGAGGGCGTGAAAGCCCTCGGCGGTCATCGGCACCTTTTCCATATGGGTGTTAGCTCAACTCGCCCTTCTTAAGAATCAGCTCCGGCCGCGGGCGCTGACGTCCGGGGGGGAAGAGACTAGGGGCGGCGGCGGGGAAACTCAAGGGGCCCCACAACCACCCCGTGGGAGCCATAATGTTTCGCCAGAGGATTCGTTTCGAATTTCGGCCAAGTCGTGGCGGTCACAATAACCGCAGGCGCGGCCGGAAAGACCGCAAGCTGTCGTCACGCCTCGCGCGTCGGCCGCGTTTCGGATAGAAACAGGGGCGTTTCACCTCCGATCGGACCTCAGCTTGGCCAACCTCATCGTGCGCGGCGGCCGTGCGCTCAATGGACGGATCACGCCGTCGGCCAACAAGAACGCCGTGCTGCCGATCCTTTGCGCCACCCTGCTCACCGACGAGCCGGTGACCCTGCGCGGGGTGCCGGACATCAGCGACGTGCGGCAAATCGTCGGCCTGTTCCAGCGGCTGGGGAGCGAGGTGGAGGCCGACTTCGCATCCGGGCTCCTGCGCATCCGCCACGGCGACGGCCTCAGGGGCGAGGCGGCCCGCCTGCCGGAGGGCATGCGCTCTTCGATCATGCTGATCCCCGGGCTGCTCACCCGGCTGGGAGAGGCGCGGATCGAGGGCGAGGTGAAGGGATGCACCCTCGGGGTGCGCGAGATCGACCCTCATATCGAGGTCTTCGAGGCCTTCGGCGCCCGGGCGGCCCCGGAAGCAGGCGCCCTGGCGCTTTCGGCGCCGGGGAGCCGGTCCCAGGCCTTCACGGCCGCCGACCATTGGCTGGACTACGCTTCGGTCACCACCACCGAGAACTTCGTCCTCTGCGCCGCCGCGGCCCAAGGGATCTCGACCCTGACCAACGCGGCCTGCGAGCCGCACGTGCAGGAGTTCTGCGCCTTCCTCGGGAAGATGGGGGCAAAGATCGAGGGTATCGGCGCGAGCCGGCTGACGGTCACGGGGGTCGCGCGGCTGAAGGGCGCCGAGCACGACTTCGCCGAGGACTTCCACGAAATCACCACCTTCCTGGCGCTGGGCGCCATCACTGGGGGCGAGGTGGCGGTGCGCAACGCCCATCCCGAGCAGTTTCCGCTCATCGACCGGACCTTCCGCAAATTCGGGGTGACGATCCGTCACGAGGACGGCTGGTCGGCGAGCCGGGTCGCGGGCCGCCTGGAGATCGCCCGGCCGTTCACCTCCTACATCCTGCCGAAGGTCGAGGCCGCGCCGTGGCCCTATCTGCCCGTGGACCTGCTGCCGATCTTCATCGCCCTGGGCGCCCGGGCGGAAGGCGAAATGATGTTCTGGAACAAGGTCTACGAAGGGGCGCTGGGGTGGACCTCCGAGCTCGCCAAGTTCGGCGCGCACGCCCTGCAGTGCGACCCGCACCGGGTGGTGACGTTCGGCGGCAAGCCGCTCGCCCCGGCCAAGGTGGAGAGCCCCTACATCATCCGCGTCGCCATCGCCTTCCTGATGCTGGCGGCCAGCATCGAGGGCTCGTCGACCATCCTGAACGCCGACCCCATCCGGCGCGCCCATCCGCGCTTCGTCGAGAACCTCATCGCTCTTGGAGCCGAGGTGGAGTGGGCAGGGTAGGGGGGTGGACGTGAGCATCGAGGCCCTGACGTTCGACGTGTTCGGCACGGTGGTCGATTGGCGCGCCAGCGTCGCCCGCGAGGCCGAGGCGATCCTCGCTCCGAAGGGAATCCAGCGCGACTGGGGCGCCTTCGCGAGCGCCTGGCGGGCCCGTTACCAGCCCGCCATGAAGAAGGTGCGCGAGGGGGAGCGGCCGTTCGTGATTCTGGACGCGCTCCACCGCGAGAATCTGGTCGACCTGCTGAATGAGGAAGGGATCTCGCTTTCCGAAGCCGAGATCGATGCGCTGAACTTCGCATGGCGCCGGCTCGACCCGTGGCCCGACGTGGTGGCGGGCCTCACCGGGCTGAAGCGGCGCTACATCCTGGCGCCGGTCTCCAACGGCAACATCGCCTTGATGGTCCGAATGGCTCGCCGGGCGGGGCTGCCGTGGGACGCGATTCTCGGCGCCGAGGTCGCCCGCGCCTACAAGCCGCAGGCCGAGGCGTACGATTCGGCGGCCCGCATGCTCGGGCTCGAGCCCGCCCAGTGCCTGATGGTGGCGGCCCATCCCTACGACTTGCGGGCCGCGGCGCGGCGGGGCTTCAAGACTGCCTATGTGCATCGACCGCTGGAGGAAGGCCCGGGCGCCGAAGCGGCCTGGCCGGAGACCGGCGCCTTCGACTACGCCGTCGCCGATTTCCTCGCCCTCGCGGAGGCCCTGGGCGCCTGAAGCGCCGCGCCAGCAGGATCGTCGGGCCGGCTCATCCGCACGCCGGCGGCCGCGTCGGCGAGCGTATAGCCTTCCAGCACCTGCGCCGTGGCGTCGCGGGCCAGAAGCAGCGCCTCGCGTATGGAGCAGGTGGCCAGGTCCACGCAGTCGTCGCATTTGCGGAACGCCAGCCGTGAGACGCACGGGGCGAGCGCCAGCGGGCCGTCGATCACCCGGATCACCTCGGCGAAGCTGATGGCCTCGGGGGCCCGGGCGAGCACGTAGCCGCCGAGCTTGCCCCGGCGGCTCACCACGACGCCGCGCCGCCCCAGCTCCAGCAGGATCGCCTCGAGAAATTTGCGCGGCGCGTCGGCCCGTTCGGCGAGCTCGCCGGCGGTGGCCTGGGCGCCCCCCATGCGGGCGAGCGCGACGAGCGCCCTCAGAGCGTAGCGGGCCTTGCTGGACAGCATGGCGCTTCTTTAGGCGCCGGCGAGCGGCGGGCGCAAGCAGGGCGGCCGATCGGCCATCTGACGAACTGGGGCTTGCGCGCGCCGCGCGTACCGACTACATGCGCCCCTCGCTCGGGCGGAAGCCGTTCGGGTGGCCGGAGATTGGGCGATTGGCGCTTGCTTTTTAAGCGTGTCTGGTCTAGCCTCCGCGACTTCAATCGACTCGCGACGGACTGACAGGGGCAAGCCCCCAAGCGGCCCCGAAGCGTTTCTTGCGCTCAAATTTCCGGTTTCGGAGATGCGGCGGAAGGCCGATTGACAGCGAATTTGGGCGCGGCTAGAGACGCCGCTCCTCGCCGCCGCCGGGCGTTATCGGCGGGGCCGGAAGCCTCCGGTCGGGTCTTTGACATCGTTGATTTGGAAAGAGAAACGCAGGCGGCGGCGTCCTGGCGATGGCTAAACCAAGCCATCTCGACGCTGACAAATGCGGTCTCTTGAAGACAAACCATTGTCGCCGGTTTCGACCGGCGATGTGGGAACTCGTCAATAGACTACGCAACGAACGCCCATCGGCCTCTCGGGGTCGGTGGATATCGGTCAGACGTCAACTCAACCTGAGAGTTTGATCCTGGCTCAGAGCGAACGCTGGCGGCAGGCCTAATACATGCAAGTCGAACGCACCTTCGGGTGAGTGGCGGACGGGTGAGTAACACGTGGGAACGTGCCCTTTGGTTCGGAATAAGCCGGGGAAACCTGGTCTAATACCGGATGAGCCCTACGGGGGAAAGATTTATCGCCATTGGAGCGGCCCGCGTCTGATTAGCTAGTTGGTGGGGTAAAGGCCCACCAAGGCGACGATCAGTAGCTGGTCTGAGAGGATGATCAGCCACACTGGGACTGAGACACGGCCCAGACTCCTACGGGAGGCAGCAGTAGGGAATCTTGCGCAATGGGCGAAAGCCTGACGCAGCCATGCCGCGTGAATGATGAAGGTCTTAGGATTGTAAAATTCTTTCAGCGGGGAAGATAATGACTGTACCCGCAGAAGAAGCCCCGGCTAACTTCGTGCCAGCAGCCGCGGTAATACGAAGGGGGCTAGCGTTGCTCGGAATTACTGGGCGTAAAGGGCGCGTAGGCGGGTGTTTAAGTCAGAGGTCAAATCCCAGGGCTCAACCCTGGAACTGCCTTTGATACTGGGCACCTTGAGTACGGGAGAGGTGAGTGGAACTCCGAGTGTAGAGGTGAAATTCGTAGATATTCGGAAGAACACCAGTGGCGAAGGCGACTCACTGGCCCGTTACTGACGCTGAGGCGCGAAAGCGTGGGGAGCAAACAGGATTAGATACCCTGGTAGTCCACGCCGTAAACGATGAGTGCTAGTTGTCGGCATGCATGCATGTCGGTGACGCAGCTAACGCATTAAGCACTCCGCCTGGGGAGTACGGTCGCAAGATTAAAACTCAAAGGAATTGACGGGGGCCCGCACAAGCGGTGGAGCATGTGGTTTAATTCGAAGCAACGCG
>JAFBAO010000056.1 GCA_019247715.1 Caulobacteraceae bacterium | reverse complement strand
GTTCCACGAGAGCGCCGGGAAGATGGAAGGCTCGGCCTTCCTGCGGACCGTGGTCGAGGTCTTCCCTTACAAGATCCACACCGTGCTAACCGACAACGGCATGGCGTTCGCCGACTTGCCTAAGAACCGCGACGGCCCCAGCCGCCGGTCCCGCGTCGCCAGCGTGCGGCCTTCGGCGCGGCAAACGGCCAGAACCTCCGCGTCGGTCAAGCCGCTGGCGCCGAGCGTGGTGTCGTAGCCCGCCGCCCGCAGCCAGCTCGCGAGGCCCGCCAGCATCCCGTCGCACGACAATCGCACCATGGACGACGCTTCACCGTCTCGGGCCCGGCTGCGACACGGCCAAGACCGTGAGCGGCGGGGCGCCGACGTTCAATGCGCCTGCGGCGCCACGGGCGCGCCGCAGGGGCCGGGAACCCACTCGTAGTGGTCGCCGCGCCAGATCCAGTTTCCGCAGGCCGCCTGGCGGCCGTAGTCGTAGTGATTGTCGTGATCGTAGTAATCGTGATCGTATGGGTAGTATCCGCGGTAGCCGTAGTAACCGTAGTAGCCATAGGGATAGGACCCGCCCCAGTACGAATAGGGATCGCTCCAGTAGTACCAGGGATAGGAGAGGCCCCAGCCCAGGGCCAGGCCGCCCCAGAAGGGATACCAGTAGTTTCCGCGCCAACCCCAGCCGCCGCCATGCCAGCCACCGCCCCAGCCGCCATGCCAGCCACCGCCCCAGCCGCCATGCCCGCCGCCGCCGCCGTGCCAACCTCCGCCGCCGCCGTGCCAGCCGCCGCCGCCCCCGCCTCCGCCTACGTGGCCTCCGCGCCCCTGCGCCGTGGCGCTGAAAGGCGAGACCAGGAGGGCCACGGCCGCGAGCGCACCGAAGAGTCTCTTCATCGAAGCCTCCATCCGGTCCCCTCGTCCGTTGATGTAGTAAGCTTATCGACGCCCAGAAGAGGGGCCTTGACGCACCGCAAATCGAGGAATCTTCGTCCGATGCCCCTGCCCGTCCCGTCGTTCCCCGGCTTCATCCTGCCACTGGCCGCCGCCGCCTGGCTGGCCGCCGGCGCCGCGCTGGCTCAGACCTCTGACGTTCAGCCGCAGCTCGCACGCCTGCACGCGGCGCTGAAGATCACCGCCGACCAGGAGAGCGCCTGGCGCGTCTTCGCGGCCGCCAGCCAGCCCGATCCGCAGCAGCAGGCGCGCGAGCAGGCCGCCCAGCAGATGCTGCCGAAACTCACCGCCCCGCAGCGGGTCGACCTCTCGATCGCCGCGATGCAGGCCGACCTCGACTCCCTGCGCCAGCGCGGCGCCGCGCTGAAGGCCTTCTACGCCACCCTCACCCCCGCCCAGCAGGCGGCTTTCGACCGCCAGACCCTCCCCCGCGGCGACGACGACCGCTGAACGCGACGGGGACGCCGTTCGCGCCGGGACTTCCGGCCCAGGCGCGCAGCGCCGGCCACGCGGCTTGCCTCGATGGTCGGGAGCGCAACTAATCGCGAAGGCTTTGACGCGGGAAGGAGCGAAGCGATGTCGAAACTGGTCGAACGGGCGAATCTCGCCGGCAAGCGGGCGATCGTGGTGGGCGGCGGCGAGGGGGTTGGCCGGGCGGTGTCCCTGGCGCTGGCGCACGAGGGCGTGGACCTCGCCATCTGCGACTGGCAGGGCGCGCCGCTCGCCGACACCTGCGCCGCGGTCCGCGGCCTCGGCCGCCAGGTCGTCTCGATGGAAGTCGACGTACGCGAACGGGCCGCGCTCTTCGCCTTCTACGATCTCGTGGACCGCGAGTGGGGATCGGCCCAGATCCTGGTCAACCTCCCGGGCGGCGTGCGGCGCGCACCCTTCATGGAGACCACCATAGAGCAGCACGAGAACGAGATCCGCCTCAACTACGGCTACGTGATCGATTCCGTGCAACGGGCGGTGCCGCTCATCCGGCGCGGCGGGACCGGCGGCAGCATCGTCAACTTCACCACCATCGAGGCCGGGCGCGGCGCCGCGGGCTTCGCCGTCTATGGCGGGGCGAAGGCGGCGGTCTACAACTTCTCCCGCTGCCTGGCCGTGGAACTCGCCGCCGAGCGCATCCGCGTCAACGTCATAGCGCCGGATTCCACCCCGAGCCAGACGAGCCGCAACGCCATCGACTCCAGCGTCTGGACGGACATGGCGGCCTTGCCCGAGCCGGTGCGCCAGGCGGGAACCCGGATGACCATCCCCATGGCCACGCGGCCCCTGGAGCCGGACCTCGCCGACGCGGTCGTGTTCCTGGCTTCGGACCTCTCGGCGTACATCACCGGGATCAGCCTGCCGGTGGACGCCGGGACCTACGCCGCCTCGGGCTTCGTCAATTGGCCGTTCGGCGAGGGTTACATGCCCGGCCCCCGGGCGGCCACCTTGCGCAAGCTGTTCGGTGACGGCGGGCCGGGCGGCGCGTGACGGCGCCTGAATCGCGATTTCCGAGGCTGGCCTTCACGACCCGTCGTCTGGCTTGTCGGTCCGCAGACCCGCCGTTCGTCTTCCGGAAAGCAGCCTTCAAAGAGGAGCCTTCCCATGATCACCATCTCCGCCTTCCGCTGGGTTCCGCCTGTCGCCCGGGGCCAGGTTCGCGACCTCCGGGTCCGCTGGGCGCTGGAGGAGGCGGGTCTCGAATACCGGACCCGGCTCCTGGAACAGGGCGACCAGGACAAGCCCGAGTACCGGGCGCTGCAGCCTTTCGGCCAGGTGCCGGTCCTGGAAGAAGACGGCGAGGTGCTGTTCGAGAGCGGCGCCATCGTCCTCTATATCGGCGAGCGCAGCGAGACCCTGCTGCCCAGGGCGCCCCGCGCGCGGGCCCGGGCGGTTCAATGGCTGCTCGCGGCCCTGAACTCCATCGAGCCGCACGTCATGAACGCGGCCCTGCTCGACTTCGCCTACGCCGACCAGGAGTGGGCGAAGCTGCGTAAGCCCAGCGCCGTCGAGTTCGCCAGGCGCCGCCTGCGCTCCCTCGCCGCCGCCCTCGGCGACAAGCCATACCTCGACGGCGAGCGCTTCTCCGCCGGTGACCTCATGATGGCCACCGTGCTGCGCATCAAGCCCGACTTGATCGAGGACGCGCGGCTGAACGACTACGTCGCCCGCTGCACCGCCCGCCCGGCGTTCCAGCGGGCCTTGGCCGCCCAGCTCGGTGATTTTCGCGACGCGGCGTAGGCTGCAGCTTGCGACCGTCCTCCCCCGGAGCGGCTGCCATGGGCGCGTAAGGATGATCGATCACACCGGAATCGGAGCGGCGCACGTGGCGCGGTCCGCCGCCTTCTACGACGCCGCCCTGGGCGCGCTGGGATTGCGTCGGGTCATGCAGCTCCCGCCGGGCGACGGATCCGACGGCGTGGGCTACGGGGTGGACTATCCGGTCTTCTGGATCGACCGCTTCCACCCGCACAGCGTGAAGCAGCACGCTGCGTTCGCAGCCAAGAGCCGCGCCGAGGTGGACGCCTTCCACGCCGCTGCGCTGCAGGCGGGCGGCCGGGACAACGGCCCGCCGGGCCTGCGCGATCCGGCCGCCGGCTACCCTCCCGGCTACTACGCCGCCTTCGTGCTCGACCCGGACGGCAACAACATCGAGGCGGTGTTCCGCGAAGCCTGAGGCGATGGTCCGACCCGCGCCATCGCGGCGCCAGAACACGCCGCTTCCGAAGAAGACCACTTCCTGTCAAACTCGTCGCAACATCCGCGCCCCCACGGGGAACGCGGCCAGACTGAGGAAAGCCAGATGTCGAGAGTCGTCCCCATGCCCCGGACCGACGCCCCCTGCACCGCGCTCTGGCACGGCCTGCGCCCGCAGATGAGCGCGGCGGCCGAGGCGTTGTCGCGGGCGGTCTATCAGGAGACCAGGCTCAGCTTCCGGGTGGCGGAGGGCGCGCGCATGCGCATCGCCCAGATCAACGGGTGTCTCGGCTGCAATCGCTTCCGGCTCGAGGACGACCTGCCGCGCTACCTGGCGCAGATGGACGAGGCCGGGCGGGCCGACTTCGGCGCCGATCGCGGGCCTTTCCCGCCGGAGGAATTCTACCAGGCCGTCGCCGACTGGCGCGTCTCGCCGCTCTTCTCCGACCGCGAGCGCCTGGCCATCGAGTATGCAGAGCGGATCGCCGAGAGCCCCCGCGACCTTCCCTACGACGACGCCTTCTGGACGCGCATGCACGGCCAGTTCACCGAGGCCGAGATCGTCGATCTCACCTATTCGATCACCGGGTGGATCGCCACCGGCCGCTTCGTCCACGTGCTGGGCTTCGACGGCTCCTGCCCCATCGAGCCGGCCGCCCAGCACGCCGCCGAGTAGGCGCCGGCGTCTGGGGCTCAAACGCCCTCGACGCGGCGGATCACCCGCCAACGCAGCCAGGGCGAGCCGGGCTCGCGGACCTTCTCGGTCTCGAAGGTGGCCTGGTCGCCCTCGAAGTCCGGGACCCGCTCCTTGTCGATGAAGTCGTGCAGGCGCCGCCCGCCGCTGGCCAGCAGGGTGAAGCAGAGCGTCCTGCCGTCGAGGTCCTTCATGCGGGTGAGGACGGCGATGCGGGTGTGAGCCATGTTCTTTATTTGTTCACGTCTGACGGACAGAGTCCAGCCGGCCGCGGCCGACGGCGCGACCCGCGGCGGCGTTCTCCAGCATATCCAGGTAAAGACCAGGCCGTGCTCGGCCTCGAAGCGGGACTAAGCCGTAAACCAGCTTGGCGTGGAGCCCGTGGTACAGCTTAGGACGTGTTCAATCGAAAATATTCTGGGTGTGATTGAACAATTTCTGGCCGACGGAGTTCGCACTTGGAAGTCCAGTTCGCTGGGAAACTGGAGCATGGTGTTTGCCAAAGTCTTTCGCCTCGGGGTCTTCAGCCCTGCCACCAAGCTGCAGGCGCTCGTCTCTACGACCGGATCGTGCGGCGATCTGAGGCCGAGCTCCGCTTCGAGCCAGCGCATCTTGGACGTCGGCTGGAATTCTTGACCTGAAGGCGCGGCGTCTTGGAAGCAACTCTCTTCTCGTCGAACCGGTTCGTGAGTGCGGTGGTTCGCGCGCTCCCCCGCGTCGAGCCGGTCGCCATTCCGGTCCCGTCGGACGACGAGATGTTCGGTTTGCAGCAACCGGCGCGCTTCGGCCGACGACACATCAGCCTCTCGGCGTTCGGTCTTTGGGCCGCGCCCCCGCACGCGCCCGCTCGGCGCGATCTGGCCTGCCTGGTCTCCCCGTTGAAGTCCCTGCCCACCATCTCGCTGGGTTGGAACGTGCGCCACGACCAGGCCGAGCTTGCCGCCGGGCTCGCCGACTGCGGCTTCTCCGCCGCGACGCTCTCAACCCACATCCTCCGTCTTTCCCGCAGCTTTGACGCCGACTTCGCCAACTTCGGCGCCACCGCCAGGAACCTCGTGCGCCGGGCCGAGCGTTCGCCGCTGGAGGTCCGGCGGGGCCACAGCGAAAGCGACGTCTCCCTCTTCGTCTCCCTCTACGAGCGGGCCATCGAGCGAAAGGGCCCCTGGAGCGGCGTCTATCCGCGCTCGGTCTTCGACGAGTTGATCGCGCTCGAGGGCGACGTCTACCTGCTGGTCGCGGAACTCGCCGGCCGCGCCGTCGGCGCGGCGTGGTTCATCGTCGACGGGGCGTCCCTGCTCTACTGGCAGTCGGCCATCTCGCGCGAACACAAGGCCCTCAATCCGAGTTACGCCCTCGTCTCGGAAGGAATCCGGCTGGCGCACGCCCTGGGCCTGACCAGCGTGAACCTCGGATCTTCGCTCGGCGCGCGCTCGGTGGAGCAGTTTAAGGAGCACTGGGGCGCGGTCAAGGCTCCCTACTGGTCGTTCCATTGGGAGAACCCGCTTTGGAAGGCGGCCGCTTTGGCGAAGAGGAGTCTTGGCCTTGCCCGATGAGATAGGCGACTTCCAGACCAGCGGCCTGACGTGGGCGGAGCGCGCGGGGCTCGGCGGTCTGGAGGCGGTGCTCTCGCCCACCGGCGGCGGGCGCAGGAACGCCTTCACCCATCGGGTCCATCGCCTCGCCGCCCGTGCGTCGTTGAGCCATTTCCGCGGGCGCGTACTGCTGGTGGATTTCGGCTGCGGCAACGGCCGGTTCTCGGGCTTCTTCGCGCACCGGTTCACCGAGGTGCTCGGGCTCGACGTCACCGCAGAAATGATCGCCGCGGCGGGCGAGCTCGGCATCCCCAACGCGACGTTCCAGCGCAATGACGGCGTCGGCATTCCGCTCGCCGACGGCCAGGCTGACGGGATCTGGGTCTGCGCGGTGCTGCGCTACAGCCTGCTGGTCGAGAGGCCGGTCTACGACCGCATCGCGCGCGAGATGCACCGCGTCCTGCAGCCCGGCGGCTGCGTGGTGAACTGCGAGATGTATCTGGATGGAGGCCCGGAGGCGTTCCTGCCGGCGTTCAAGGCGGCCGGCTTCGAGCTGGAGTCCCTCTCGGTCCTGCAGCGGCACCTCGGCCTGCTGGAGCGCCTGGCGTCTCACCGTTACGCGCCTGCCGCCTGCCTGCCCCTCACAGCGGCGCTTTCCGCAGGGCTGAGGCGGCGCTTCGACAGCCCCTGGCGGCCCTCGGACCGGTTCAGCGACTACCTCTTCGTCTGGAGGAAGCCATCCGCCTCCCGGGCGGCCGTCAAAAGAGCGGGGCCGACGACGACCGGCGAAGGCTGAAGCGGAACCCAACGCCAAGATGCCGGTTCATCAGCGGGGCGCTCAGGACCCTGCGGATGGATGCATGGACGCTGCGGTCTTCGCGCCGGCCGGCAATGGCGCCGCCGCCCACGGCTTCGCCCTGGTCGCTGCGGCCCAGGTCTGGCGCACCCTCCTGAGCCTCGGGTCCGGCGTCCTGCTGGCGCGGCTGCTGGCGCCGGCCGATTTCGGGGTCGTCGCCATGGCCATGACCGCCATGAGCCTGGCGGTGCTGGTCCAGGACGTCGGCCTTGGCCAGGCGACGGTCCAGCGCGAACGGCTCGATGCGGCGCACGTGGACGCCATGTTCTGGCTGACTCTGGCGGCCAGCGCGGCGGCGGCGCTGGCCATGGCGCTCGCCGCGCCCGCGGCGGCGGCCTTCTACCGGGAGCCACGGGTCGCCCCGCTCACGGCCGCCTTCGCCCTGGTCCTGCTGATCTACGGCGCCCAGGGCCAGCCCATGGCCTTGCTGCAGCGTCAGATGCGGTTCTCGGTCATCGCTGTTCTCGACGCCCTGGCCGCTTCGGCCGGCTTCGCCGTCGCCGTGGCGGTCGCCTGGGCCACCCGCTCCTACTGGGCGCTTTTCCTCTCGACCCTGGTGGGCGCCACGATCTCCCTGGCCGGCGCCTGGATCGCCTGCGGCTGGCGGCCGGGTCCGCCACGGCGCCATGCCGAGCTCGGCGGTTTGCTGCGCTTCGGCGGCGGCGTCGCAGGCTTCCAGGTCCTCAACTTCCTGAGCCGCAACGCCGACAACATGCTGATCGGCCGCTTCCTCGGCCAAATCGTCCTGGGCTTCTACGACCGGGCCTACCGGTTGCTGCTCTTCCCCCTCCAACAGGTGGGCGCGCCCATGCAGAAGGTGATGGTGCCGCTCCTCTCGCACCTGCAGCGCGAGCCGGCGCGTTACCGCGCGGCCTTCGCCGAGGGGGTGTCGCTGATGATGACCGCCGTCCAGCCGGGGATCCTGGTGGCGGTCCTCTACGCCCCGGGCGTCTTCCGGCTCTTGCTGGGCGAGCGCTGGGCGCCGGCCGCGCCGATCTTCCAGTGGCTGGGCCTGGTGGGGCTCCAGCAATCCTTGACCTTCGGGGTCGGCTGGCTGCTGCTCAGCCAGGGCCGCGGCGGCGACACCTTCAAGGTGGGGGCGGTCAACGCCGCCTTCTCGGTGGCCGCCTTCGTGATCGGCCTGCGCTGGGGCGCGGTGGGCGTGGCGGGCGCCTACGCGCTCTCCGAATACCTGAAGACCGCGCCGCTCGTCTGGTGGATCGGACGCAGCGGCCCGGTAAGCGCCGCCGACATCTGGCGGCTCTCCTGGCCGCACGTCCTCGCCTCGGGCGCCTCCGCCGCCGCCCTCTTCGCGCTCGGACGCATCGCCGGGCCGTTCGGCTGGAGCTTCGCGGCCGCGGCGCTCGTCCTCAGCTACGCGGTCACCCTGGCGGTGCTCGCCCTCTTCGAGAGCAAGCGGCGGATGCTGGCCAAGGCCGCGGCGCTCGGGGGCGGGCTGGTGCGCCGCGCGCCGGCGGCGGAAGCGGCCCATGAAGCCTGACCCCGTTCCCCAGGGGCCGGCCGCCCCGGGCGGCGCCATCGCGGCCATCGTCCCCACCTACGAACGGCCCGGACTGCTGCGCGAATGCGTCGCCTCCCTCCTGGCCCAGACGCGCCCGCTGGCCGACATCCTCATCGTCGACGACGGCTCCAGCCTCGACGTCGCCGCCGAGCTCGCGGGCCTCGCGGGGCCTATCCGGCTGATCCGCCAGCCCAACCGCGGCAAGGCCGCCGCCCTCAACCTCGGCCTCTGCGAAGTCCGCGGCGACTACGTCTGGATCTGCGACGACGACGACCTGGCGCTGCCCGAGGCGGCCGAGGCGCTGGGCGGCGCCCTCGACGCTTCCGGGGCCGGCTTCGCCTATGGCGGCTATCTGCGGTTCAGCGAGGAGGGCGGCCGGCGCGAGCTTTTCGGCCCCGGCTACCAGCCGCCGCCCCACGATGTGGCCGACACGTTTCACGCCCTGCTCGACGACATGTTCGTATTCCAGTTCGCCACCCTGGTGCGCCGCGGCGCGTTCGCCGCCGTCGGCCCGTTCCGGGAGGATCTGGTCCGCTCGGTGGACTACGAGATGATCCTCAGGCTCGCGCGCCGCTTCCCGGCCGCCCGCATCGAAGGGCCGGTCTTCCTCCAACGCGAGCACGCCGGCGAGCGGGGCTCCAGCGCCGACCGCTTCGCCGCCGCCGACGCCTTCGACAAATGGATCGCCTACGACCAGAAGATCTTCACCGAGCTGCGCGCGGCCCTGCCCATCGAGGCCTATGCGCCGAACGGGCTCGCCCCCGCCCCGCCCCAGGTCCGGCTGCGCGCCGCTTACCTCAAGCGCGCGGCGGTGATGGCGCGGCGCAAGCTCTGGAACGAGGCCGCCGAGGACCTGCGCCAGTCGGCCCGCCTCGGACGTGAGGCGTGGCCCATTGACGCCGAGCGCGACATCGCCGCCGCCGCCCTCGCCGGCAAGTACGGCTGCCCCGAGCTCTTGGAAACGCCGGCGTTGCTCGGCGCCCTGCGCGCGGCCCTCCGTCAGAGCCCCTATGGCCGGCGCCTGCTGCCCGCTTTCGCCCGGCCCCTGCGCTGGCGCGCCCGCGCCGCCTTGCGCTCCCGCCGCCCCGTCGAGGCGGCCGCCTACGCCGCCGCCTTCTGCCGGCTCCTCGCGCCCCTCCCCGCCCGCGCGCCGCCGCCCCTTTCGGATCCGCGGCCGAGGGGCGCCCGGGGCTGATGGCGCCTTCGGTCCCAGGGCGCGAATGGGGTCCTCCCCCGCTGCGAGAGGAGGATCGGATCGCGTTGAAGTGAATCGAACAACCCGTCAGCCCGGGCGAAGGGGGCCGGACGGGCGGACGCAAGCTGGAGTTCGTCTGAGAACCGGAGGTAACGGCCCCCGGGGTCGGCCTTGCAGGCCGTCCGCGGCAGCGATGAGAGGATCGATTCAGCCCCCACTCGACCCGCTGTAGCGCCCCCTCCATCCGACCGCGAGCGAGGAGGACTCGCGCGAGGGGAGAGTCTCGGGGTGTTTTGCGTCCCGAGGGGGAACGGGCGCGGCGGGCGGGGCGTTGCGGCAGGTGACCTGGGGCTGCAGCGAAGATTTGCCTGATATTCGATGCGTGAAATTGACCGTCTGACCGAAGTCGTGGCGAGACGCCTCGCCCTCGACCTGACCGCCCGCGGCCCGGCGGCGGCCGCCGAAATCTTCGGCGAGGAGCTGAGACGCCTGGGCGCGGCGGCCGAGCGCGGCGCGCCGCTGGAGCGGCAGGTGCTGGTGGCAGGCGGCTCGGGCTACGTGGGAAGCGTGCTCATCGGCGCCCTGCTGGCCCATGGCTGGAAGGTGCGCTGCCTCGACAACCTCTGCTACGGAACCGGCGGCGCCGTCGCGCCCTTCCTCAACAACCCCGACTTCTCCTTCCTCGAGGGCGACATCCGCAGCGAGGACGCCCTCGCCCAGGCCCTGCCCGGCGTCACCGACGTGGTGCTGCTGGCCTCCCTGGTGGGTGATCCGATCAGCAAGAAGTACCCGCAGCTCACCCGGGACGTGAACCTCGCCGGCTCCATCAACGTCTGGCGGGCGGCGCGCCGGGCCGGCGTCGGCAAGCTCGTCTTCACCTCCACCTGCAGCAACTACGGGATCGTCCCCGGCGGGGCGCTGGCCGACGAGGAGACCGAGCTCAATCCGAAATCCGTCTACGCCGAGACCAAGGTCGCCTTCGAGCGCCACCTGCTCGAGGAGCCGGACGAGACCGCCTCGCCGACCATCCTGCGGCTCGCCACCGCCTTCGGCCTCTCGCCGCGGATGCGTTTCGACCTCACCGTGTCGGAGTTCACCCGCGAGGTGGCGCTCGGGCGCCCGCTGATGGTCTACGACGAGGACACCTGGCGGCCCTACTGCCACGTGGACGACATCGCCGCGGCGATCATCGCGGTGCTGGAGGCGCCGCAGGCGAAGGTGCGCGGCGAGGTCTTCAACGTCGGCTGCGAGGCGAACAACTTCACCAAGCGGATGATCGTCGACGCCCTTCTCGAGGCAGAGCCGCGGGCGAAGGTGGAGTATGGGACCGGTGGCGGCGATCCGCGCGACTATCGGGTCTCCTTCGCCAAGATCGCCCGCACCCTAGGCTTTGCGCCCCGCCGCACCGTGCCGGAGGCCATCGCCCGCCTCGCCCACGCCATCGCCTGCGGACTCTACGACGACGTCGAGGCCCGGCCGAACTACTATGGCAACCGCAGCATCGCCGAAGCGGCGGTGGCGTTCGAAGGCGTCGCCGCATGAAGGGCGCGGCCAAGGGCATGCGGGCCGTCATCCTGGCCGGCGGCAAGGGAACCCGGCTGAAGCCGTTCACGGTCACCTTCCCCAAGCCCCTGATGCCGCTCGGCGACATCCCGGTGGTGGAGGTGCTGGTCCGCCGCCTGGTGGAGTTCGGGATCACCGACGTCACCCTGACGCTGGGGCACTTGGCCGACCTGATCCGGGCCTACTTCGACCGGCGCCAGAAGCTCTGCTCCCAGCTCACCTTCCATTACGTCCAGGAGGACCAGCCCACCGGCACCGCCGGCTCCCTCTCCTTCGTGGACGGGCTCGACCAGACCTTCCTGACCATGAACGGCGACCTGCTCACCGACCTCGACTTCGACGCCCTGGTGGCCTTCCACCGGCGCGAGGGGGCGGCGCTCACCATCGCCACCCACGCCCGCACCATCAAGATAGACCTCGGCGTCCTCGAAGTGGGCGACGACGGGCGCCTCACCGGCTATCGCGAGAAGCCGGAGCTGAAATACATGGTCAGCATGGGGGTCTACGTCTACGAGCCCCGGGTCCTGAACTACATCGAGTACGGCAAGTACCTGGACTTCCCGGACCTCGTCCTCAAGCTGCTGGCCGCCGGGGAGAAGGTCTGCGCCTGGCCCTGGGACGGACTCTGGCTCGACATCGGGCGGCCCGACGACTACGCCCGCGCCCAGGACCTGTTCGCCAACCGCCCGGAGACCTTCCTCGCCGACGCGCCGGAGCTGGTCTGATGGCCTGGCGCGTGCCGCTCAGCGACCTCGACTACGGCGAGGCCGAGAAAGATGCGGCGCTGCGCGTGCTGGCCTCGCGGTGGCTGACCTCCGGACCCGAGGTCCAGGCCTTCGAGGCCGAGTTCGCGGCCATGGTCGGCGTTCCCCAAGCCGTCGCCTGCTCGAGCGCCACCGCGGGCCTGCATCTGGCGTTCCTCGCCGTCGGGGTCGGGCCGGGCGACGAGGTGATCCAGCCGGCCCTCAACTTCGTGGCCGCCGCCAACATGACCATCGCCTGCGGCGCGAGGCCCGTCTTCGCCGACATCTGCGCCCTCGAGGAGCCAACGCTCGATCCCGGCGAGGTCGAGGGCCTGATTACGCCCCGCACGAAGGCCGTGGTAGCCATGCATTACGGCGGGAACCTCTGCCGGATGGCCGACTTGAAGCGGCTCTGCGAACGGCGCGGGATCATCCTGATCGAGGACGCCTGCCACGCCGTGGGCGCGCGCTACGGCGACGGCTCGGGCCGCGGCCCGGAGGGCCTCATGGCCGGCGCCATCGGCGACCTCGGGACCTTCTCCTTCTTCTCTAACAAGAACCTCGCCACCGGCGAAGGCGGCATGGTCACCACCCATGGCGCCGAGCTCGCCGAGCGGCTGCGGCGGCTGCGTTCGCACGGCATGACCGCCCCCACCTGGGACCGCCACCGCGGCCACGCCAGCAGCTACGGGGTCGTGCTCCACGGCTACAACTACCGGCTCGACGAGCTCCACGCCGCCCTCGGCCGCGCCCAGCTGGCGAAGCTCGCCGGCAATAACGGGCGCCGACGCTCGCTCCTCTCCCGTTATGGGGCGCGGATCGCCGGCGCGGCGGGCGCGTGGCGGATGCCTTTCGCCGAGCGGATTTGCGGTAGCGCCGGGCATCTGATGGTGGCCCTCGCCCCGGACGGCGCCCAGCGCGAGCAGGCGG
The DNA here is from genome assembly GCA_019247715.1 of Caulobacteraceae bacterium. Taxonomy (GTDB): domain Bacteria; phylum Pseudomonadota; class Alphaproteobacteria; order Caulobacterales; family Caulobacteraceae; genus Acaudatibacter. The sequence continues at coordinate 13,968 of JAFBAO010000056.1, read as the reverse complement.
TGCGGCGGCTGCGGGAGGCCGAGATCCAGTCGAGCCTCCACTATCCCTGCATCGCCGACTTCGAGGCTTTCGAAGCCTTTCGCGGCGCCCGCCTCGCCCAGACCCGCCGCTTCGTCGAGCGGGCCATCACCCTGCCGCTCTATCCCACCATGAGCCCCGACAGTGTCGATATCGTCTGCGACATCCTCCTGGGCCGATGACCCCCCCGCGCAGGCGGCGGCTGGCGTGGCGCGCCCCCCGCGCGTCCTGCTGTTCGGCGACTTCAACGTCGTCCATACCCGTCGCTACTTCCAGATCCTCCACGAGGCGGGCTGCGATGTCTTCGCCCTCGACAAGGGCTGCCCGCCCAACCCGCCGGCCCTGCTGAAAGGCCGCTATTTCGCGGGCCCCCTGCAGGGCCGACGCCTCTTCGGCGTCCTTGGCGCCCCGCGCGCCGAGGCGCTCACCGAACGGTTCATCGCCGCGCAGCTGAAGTTCCTCGTCGCCAGCTTCCGCCCCGATGTCGTCCACGTCCAGTGGGTGGACGACTGGGCCTGGCGGATCGGCCGCGCCGTCTCGCGCCCGCTGGTGCTCACCGCCTGGGGCACCGACATCAACCAGACCCGCGACCCGGCCTTCGACGCCGGCGCCCGCGCGCGGATCGCCGAGACCCTTTCGCGCTCCGCCCTCTTGATCGGCGACAGCGCCGACCTCCTGGAGCAGGCGGGCGCGCTGGCCGGCCGGCCGCTGCGCTCACTCTCCCTGCCCATCGGCATCGACACCAGGTTCTTCCGTCCGGGCCTCGAGGCCGAAGCCTTCGCTTGGCGCCGGCGCCTGGAAATTCCCGCGGACGCCCCGGTGATTCTCTCGCCCCGGGCGCTACGCGAGCTCTACGGCCACCACCTGATCGTCGAGGCCTTCGCCGCCCTGGCCACCCGCGACGCCTTCCTGGTCATCAAGGCCTACGACTGCTGGGACGACACCTACCGCGAACGCCTGATCGACATCGCCGCCGCCCTCGGAGCGGGCGAGCGGTTGCGGATCATCGACGAGGTCCCCTACGCCGAGCTTCCCGCCCTCTACGCCATGGCCGATCTGGCGGTGAACTTCCCGGCCATGGACGCCTTTCCGGTGACTTTCCTGGAGTGCCTCGCCTGCGCCCTGCCGGTGGTGACCAACCCCCTGCCCGCCTACGAGAGCCACGACGTCGCTCAGCGTCTTCTCTTCACCGAGGCGCGCACCGCGGACGCGCTGAGCCGCCGGCTCGACGAAGCCCTCGGCGACCTTCCCGCGCACCGCCGCCGGGCCGGCGAGGCCCGCGGCTTCGTCTGCGACCGCTTCGACGCCGCCCTCACCGCCGGCACCCTGCTGGCGGCCTACCGGGAGCTTTGAGGGCCTCGCCGGAAGCAAGCCCAAGCGGCGTCCGGCGGGAAGCGGAGGCCCCTGCCTCCCTTCCCCACTCCACCCCTCTTGCTTCTCTAGCGGCTAGAGAAGCTACGCTCGGGCGCCAAGGAGTCGCCCGCCATGTCCCCGAGCCAAGAGCTTACAGAACCCCAATCCCACCCTGGTCGGGGGCGCGGACACGACCACCACCACCACCATGACCACGGCGCACACGGCCACGGCGGCGGCGATCACGCGCATGCGCCGGCCTCGTTCGGCCGGGCCTTCGCCGTCGGCATCGCGCTGAACATGATCTACGTCGCGGCCGAGGCCGTTTACGGAGTCCTCTCCAACTCGCTCGCGCTGCTGGCGGACGCCGGCCACAACTTCGGGGACGTACTGGGGCTCGCGGTGGCCTGGCTCGCCGCCTGGCTGGGCCGCAAGGCGCCCAGCGAGCGCTTCACCTACGGCCTGCGCGGCTCCTCGATCCTGGCGGCCCTCAGCAACGGGGTGGTCCTGCTGGTGGTCACCGGCGGGATCGCCTGGGAGGCGATCCTGCGCCTCGCCAAGCCGGAGCCGGCCGCCGGCCTCACCGTGATGATCGTCGCCGGCGCCGGCGTGGTCATCAACGGAGCCACGGCGATGATGTTCGCCTCGGGCCGCAAGGGCGACGTCAATGTGCGGGGGGCCTTCATGCACATGGCGTCCGACGCCCTGGTGGCGCTGGGGGTCGTGGTCACCGGCGGCCTGATCCTGGCGACCGGCTGGCTCTGGCTAGACCCCGCCATCAGCCTCGTGATCACCGCCGTCATCGTCTGGGGCACCTGGTCGCTGATCCGCGAGTCTCTCAGCCTCGCCCTTCAGGGGGTCCCGGCCGGGATCGACCAGGTGGCGGTGGAGGCCTTCCTGCGCCAGGTCGCCGGCGTGACCGACGTGCACGACCTGCACATCTGGGGCATGAGCACCACCGAGACCGCGCTGACGGCCCACCTCGTTCGGCCCGCGGGCGCGGCCGACGACGATCTGATGTTCGACGTCTCCGACGGGCTACGCCGCCGGTTCAGGATCGATCACGCCACGCTGCAGTTCGAAGTCGGCAACGGGTCGCGCTCTTGCGCCCTCGCGCCGCCCGACGCCGTCTGACCTCGCCGGCGGGAGGAGCGGCGCGACGGCCGGGTTGCGCCGCAGAACGCGTTCCGCGCCCGGCCGCGACCGTCTACATTCTCAGGCGGCTGTAGGAGCAAGCGCGATGTCGCACGGCGAGCGTTCCATCGGACAGGCGGCGGTCGAGACCGGGGTCAAGGTCCCCACCATCCGCTACTACGAGGCGATCGGGCTGTTGCCGGCGCCGCCGCGCTCGGAGGGCAACCGCAGGCTTTACGCCGAGGCGGACATCCGGCGGCTCAAGTTCATCCGCCATGCGCGCGAGCTGGGGTTCGATATCGAACCGATCCGCACGCTCCTGGGGCTCCAGGACCGCCCCGACCAGTCTTGCGAGGCGTGCGACGACGTCGTGCGCGCCCGTCTGGCCGATGTGGAAACGCGGATCGCCAAGCTGCTCAGTCTGCGCTCGGAGCTGGAGCGCATGATCGAAAGCGCCTCGCACGGCCGGGTGGCCGAGTGCCGGGTGATCGAAGTGCTGGCCGACCACGAGCTCTGCCAGAGCGTGCGGCACTGAAGCCCCCGGAACGCATGTCCGGCTTCTGATCCGGCCCCCGCTCCCGCGCCGCGGCGCCCCCGCCCCTCACGCCACCGCGGTGCGCCCCTTGGCCACCGCCTCTTCGCGGCTCGCCGGGCGGGTGGACTTGAAGGCCTCGGTGAAGTGCGAGAGCTCGTGGGTGTCGAAGTGGGCGAGGATAGCGTTGCGCTGGCCCATGATGTCGACGCTGCGGTTGATCGAACGCTTGGTGATGGTGAGGGCGAAGAGGGGCGCCTGGGCGATCCGCTCGGCCAGCGTCAGGGTCGCGGCCTCCAGCTCGGCGCGCGGGACCACCCGGTTCACCATCCCCCAGCGCAGCGCCTCCTCGGCCCCGATCTTCTCGCCGGTGTAGAGGAACTCCTTGGCCTTGCGCTCGCCCAGCACCCAGGGGTGGATCAGCACCTCCACCGCCGAAGCCCCCACCGAGTGCACCACCGGGTCGGCGAAATAGGCGTCGTCCGAGGCCACGATCAGGTCGCACATGTTGGCCACCATGAAGGCCCCGCCGATGCAGGCGCCCTGCACCTGGGCGATCACCGGCTTGGGCACGTCGCGCAGCCTCAGGCAATAGTCGAGGTAGCGCTTCTGCTCGTAGCGGTAGCGCTCCTCCACGGTGAGGTTGTTGCGCTTCTCGCGGCTTTCCTTGAGGTCGTGGCCGGCCGAGAAGTGCTCGCCGCGCCCGCCCAGGATCACCACCCGCACCGCGTGGTCGTCGCCCGCCTGCACGAGGGCGTCGTCGAGCTCGTCGAGCAGGTTCTGGCTCTCGGCGTTGCGCATGGCGGGGCGGTTGTGCCAGATCCGGCGCACCGCCCCGATATCCTCGACCTCGATGTCGACATAGCTCATGGCGTCGTTCCTCCTTGGCGCCCCGTTCAGCGGAGCGCGATCCCGGTCATTCGGCCGTCCTCGCGCCAGGCCCTCAGGAGCGCGTTGAACTGGATGGAGCCGCCTCCGTAGGTGTGTGAGAAGAAGCCGGTCTTGTTTCCTGCGGAGCCTTCGCTGTTGTAATAGCCAGGGGTGCATTCCTGGTAGAAACGCTCGTTGATCCGGGCCAGACCGCCGCGGCGGATCTCCTCGACCCAGGCCGCCTCGGCCTCCGCTTCCGCCTCCAGCACCCGATGGCCAAGGCCGTGGGCGCGGCTGATCATGTAGGCCAGGTGGTCGATCTGCCGGTGCATCCCGAAGGTGAGGTTGGAGGTGGTGGCCACCTGGGTGCGGCTGACCAGAAAGGCGTTGGGGAAGCCGTGGATGGTGAGCCCGTGGAAGGTCCTGGGTCCCTCGGCCCAGTGCGCCGAAAGCGTGCGGCCGTCCCGGCCGATCACCTCGTAGCCCACCCGTTCGGTGAACGCGTTCCCGACCTCGAAGCCGGTGGCGAAGATCAGGCAGTCAAGCTCGTATTCGCGCCCGTTCGCCACCGCCCCGGCCGGCGTCAGCCGCTCCAGCCCTTTCCCTTCGGTGTCCACCAGGCTCACGCTCGGGCGGTTGAAGGTGTCCAGGTACTCGTCGTGGAAGCAGGGGCGCTTGCAGAACTGCCGGTACCAGGGCTTCAGAGTCTCGGCGACGGCCGGGTCCTCAACGATCGCCGCCGCGCGGGCGCGCACCTCGTTCATCTTCTTGTAGTCGGCGAGCTCCAGGAGCCGCGCCCGCTCGTCCGTGGACAGCCGGCGCCCCAGTCGCCGGGCGGCCTCAGCCGCGGCCCGGCCGGTGAGCCGGCGGAAGATGTCGGTCCAACCGTCGGCCACGAGATCCTCGTCCTGGTGGCCGCCGCTGACCAGGATGTCGAAGTTCTCGGATCGGCGGTCCTGCCAGCCGGGCTCCAGGCTCGCCCACCAGACGGGATCGGTCTCCCGGTTCCCACGCACGTCCACCGAGGACGGAGTCCGCTGGAAGACGTAGAGCCGCTGGGCCGAGGCCCCGAGGTGCGGGACGCACTGGATGGCGGTGGCCCCGGTGCCCACCACCCCGACCTTCTTGTCGGCGAGGCCGGCGAGGCCTCCCTCCGGACCCCCGCCGGTGTAGCCGTAGTCCCACCGGCTGGTGTGGAACATGTGACCGCGAAAGCTTTCGATGCCGGCGATGCCTGGCAGCTTCGGCCGGCCGAGCGGACCGTTGGCCATGACCACATACTCAGCCTCGAAGGCGTCGCCGCGGTCGGTGCTCACCCTCCACCGGCCCTTTTCCTCGCTCCAGGCGAGCTCGGTGACCGCGGTCTGGAACAGCGCGTCCTCGTAGAGCCCGTAAGCGCGGGCGATCCGCCGGGAATGCTCGAAGATCTCCGGGGCGAAGGAGTACTTGTGCTTCGGCATGTAGCCGAGCTCTTCCAGCAGCGGGAGGTAGCAGTAGGATTCGATGTCGCACATCGCCCCCGGGTAGCGGTTCCAGTACCAGGTGCCGCCCACGTCGGCGGCGATATCGATTAGCCGGATGCGCCCGACGCCCACCCGACGCAGGTGCGCGGCCGCCATGAGGCCGCCAAAGCCGGCCCCGATCACCGCCGCCTCCACCGCATCGCCGACCGGCGCCCGCGGCGCCGGCTCGGGGGAGAAAGGGTCGCTGTCGAAGTGGGAGAAGGCGCCCCGGGTCTTCAGGTACTGACCGGTCCCGTCGCTGCGCAGCCGCTTGTCGCGCTCGACCAGATACCGCGCGTGCAGCGCCTCGGGGTCAAAATCGATCTCGCCCAACAGGGCGAGGAAGTCGGGATGGATGTCTGCCTCGACGATGCTCATTCAGATCCCCGCTAATGCTTGCGCCGACTATCTTCCAACTCGCCGGTCGCCGTAACCCTTTCCGCGCTCGCGCCCCTTCGCCGCCCCTCCTTCCCCGCCGTGCGACCGCCGCGCGGGGGCGGAGAAAAGAGGCGGCGGCGTTGCCCCTTTCAATACCGGTGGGTAGAAGCAGCTTCCGCCCGGAAAGAACAAGGAGGGAGGCATCCCTGCGGTGAGTGAAACGGCGACCCCCGAAGCTGGCTCGGCGCGCGCATGCTATTACGAGGCCGTCCCCGAGGGTTACGTGGCCCAGCCCCCCGCGACCGGCCCCTGGGACCCGCGCGCCCAGAGCGGCGTGGCCCTCGCCGGGCTGATGGCGCACCTGGTGGAGACCGATCCGGAGGCCGCCGGCCTCGACATCGCCCGCTTCCAGCTGGAGATCCTGCGGCCCGCCCCCTTCGGCGAGCCCTGCCAGGTCCGCCGCAGCGTGCTGCGCAGCGGCCAGCGCATCCGCCTGGTGGAGATCGAGCTCAGCGCCGAGGGCCGGCCCCTCGTCCGGGCCATGGCCGCGCGCCTGCGCATCGGCGAGAGCCCAGACCTCAGCGAGCCGGGGCCGCCGGCCGATCCGGACGCGATCGAGGCGCCGCCGTTCCGCCGCCGCTCGGCGCGCAGCCCCTTCGCCTCCAAGCTGCTGGCCGGAGGCCTCGAGCAACTGGGTCCGGGAGAGGCCTGGTTCCGCTATGACGCCGACATCGTCGCCGGCTTCCCGATCACCCCGTTTGTCGCCGCCGCCATGATCACCGACAAGGGCAGCGGCCTCGGCAGCGTCTTCAACTGGCGCGAATACAGCTACGCCAACATCGACCTTTCGATGCATCTGACCCGGGCGCCGCGCGATCCGTGGATCCATCTGGCCGCCGAGACCGTCAGCCAGGGGCTGGGCCGGGCCCTGGCGAAAGGGCGTCTCTCCGACCCCTTCGGCCCGTTCGCCTACACCCACCAGACGCTGTTTATCGACCCGCGGGGCTGACTGCGCCGCCGATCAAATCAGGGAGAAAACCCGCATGCTCCTCGGAGTCACCTTGCCCCACCACGGACCGCTCGCCTCGCCCGAGGCGGTGCGCGAGACCGCCCTCGGCGCAGAGGCGCTAGGCTTCGACGTGCTGGGGACCGCCGACCACGTGGCGATGCCGCGCAAGGTCGCCTCGCTCTACGATCTCGGCCCATCGCCGGTCGCCATCCCCGAAGGGAACCTCACCAGGACCCTGACGCCACTCTACGAGATCCTCGCCACCATGGCCTACGCCGCGGGTCTGACCACCCGCGTCCGCCTCTCCACCGGCGTGCTCGTGCTGCCGCTGCGCAATCCGATCTACAACGCCCGCCAGATCGCCACCATCGACGCCTACTCCGGCGGCCGCGTGGACCTCGGGATCGGCGCCGGCTGGCTGAAGGAGGAAGCCGAGGCCATGCAGCTTCCTTGGGACGAGCGCGGCGTGCGCACCGAGGAGCATATTGGCGTGCTGCGGACGCTCTGGACGGCGTCGGAGCCCTACGTCTCCTACAACGGCCGCTTCTACCACTTCGATGAGATCGATCCGGCCCCCTTCCCCGCCCAGCGGCCGGTGCCGATCCTGGTCGGCGGCCACTCGCCGGCGGCCAAGCGGCGCGCGGGGCGCATCGGCAACGGCTGGATGACCACCGGCCTCCCGGCCGAAGCCCAGGCCGCGGGCATGGAAGACGTCAGCAAGGCCGCCGAGGCCGCCGGCCGCGACCCCCAGGGTCTGCTCTGGCACGGCGCCGCCACCGCCCGTTACGAGAGCGGCGCTCCCAAGGCCCCGGACAGCATCCTGGGCTTGGTCCGCGCCTACCGCGAGCTGGGCGTCCAGAGCATGGTCCTCCAGTGCCAGGCGCGCTCTCTCGCCGACCGGATGACGCTGCTGGAGTGGCTCGCCCGCGAGGCCCTACCCGTCGCCCACGCCTGAGGCGGTCGCGCGAGGCGGCTATTCGCCCGGCTGGGCCGATGAGGCGCTGACGGGAGCATCGGCCCCCGGCGGGCCGACGGCCGGGGCGGCGGTCTGCGCGTCGAGCCCAACCGGCCCGCCCAGGTTGCGCGTCGCGGCCAGGGCGAAGAAGGCGCCCACCAGGAAGAACACGCACGCCATGCTGGCCATCGCCCAGCGCAGGGAGTGGGGACCGCCGTAGAGGTCGGAGAGCATGCCGACCGCGAGCGCGCCCAGCGCCGTGGCGATGTTGGCGCCGATCTGGATCAGGGTGAGCGCGCGCCCCCGCATGGCTTCCGGCACGATGGACATCACCACGCCGTAGGCCGGCCCCAGCCACATGCTGACCACCGCGGCGGACACGACCGCGGCCACGAGCGCGGCCGTCAGGTCCGGATGCAGATAAAGGACGAGGTCCGAGACGCCCACGGCGCCCGCCACCAGGGCCAGCCACCACTGCGGCAGGCTCGCCCGGATCCGCGCCAGCCGGTCGGAGACGATGCCGCCGGTCAGCGCGCCGACGATGCCGCCCACGCAGGCGATCATGCCCACCAGCACACCGGCGCGCGCGATGGGCAGGCCGTGCTCGCGCATGAAGAAGGCGACCATGAAGGCCGAGCGCCCGCCGGTGACGAGGGCCAGCAGGACCACCGCCAGATAGTGCGGCGCCAGCACCGCGTGGCGCAGGACATAGGCGAGCGCGCTGAGCAGGCCGGGGCCCAGGGGCGCGCCGCCGGGCTCGCCCCTCGCCGCCTCGCGCGGGGGCTCGGGCAGGGTGAGCATCATGAGAAGCGTCAGCAGCACGCCCGGTCCGCTGGCGGCGAAGAAGGCCGCGCGCCAGCCGAAATGAGCCGCGATCAGGCCGCCGCCGGCGCTGGCCAGCAGGTAGCCGAACGGCGAGCTCAGGAAGAAAACCCCGGTGACCGTGGAGCGCTTCCCCTCGGGGAAGATGCTGGCGAGCATCGAGAGCGAGGCCGGAACGCCCCCAGACTCGGCCGCGCCCACCGCCGCCCGGGCGGCCAGCAGGGTCGCGAAGCTTCCGGCCCCGCCGCAGACCCCGGTGAGCACGCTCCAGACCAGCAGCGAGGCGCCCAGCACGTTGCGCCGGTTCATCCGGTCCACCAGCGGCCCCACGAAGATTCCGGCCGCGGCGTTGGCGAGGCCGAACAGGAAGCCGGTGATCAGGCCCGCCTGGGTGTCGCTGAGCCGGAACTCCGCCTTGATCGGCTGGATCAGGGTGTTCGCCACCCCCCGGTCCAGGAAGCTCAAGGTGTAGATGAGCATCAGGAGCGTGGCGGCGTACCATCGCCACAGGGGCCGTTGGTACCTCGAAGCGGCCGTCGCCATGCTGATGTCCCGCCCTTGGCGCCGGCGCTCTCGAACGCGCGCCGCGCCCAGACGGCGCTAGTGTGCCCACAGGCGCCGAGCGGCGTCCACCGCTCTCCTCCCCTCGCGAAGCGGGCAGGCGGATCGGCCGAACGCCGTGGCGACGAGGAGGGGCGCTGGCCCTTCCGCCCTCCGTCTGGCGCAGAGGCTCCCCCTTCCTGGCGAGGGGAGAGGAGCGCCCTGCCCTAACGCACCGTGCCCCAGGTCGGAGACGGCGGGTCAGCGGCTCTGGCCGGCGGCAGATCGGCCCGCGTGGCGGCGGGGCCGACGCGGCTTTCGGCCTGCACGAGGCGTCCGCCATCGTCCGAGCCGGCGGTCGCGGAGGCGGCCCCGGCCTGGGCGGCGCGGATCTTGGTCAGGGTGTCCAGCGTCCGCTGCTCCTCGCGCACGCAGGTCTGGGCGCTGGCGAGCTCGGTCTCGGTGGTCGCGGCGCGCATGGCCGCCACGCAACCGTTGAAGCGCGCGAAGCTGTCCGCCTGGGCCCGGGCCACCGCATCGTCCTCGGCCCAGCTGGTGGCGGCGATCTGGCCGGGAAGGCCGGAGGCGGCCGGAGCGCTGGCCGGAGCGCTGGCCGGAGCGCTGGCCGGAGTCGGAGGCGCGGGCGGGGGCGGCGGTGCTGGCGGTTCGGGCGGCGGCGGCGCGGCGCTGGCGGCGACGTTATCGGACGGCCCGTCGCCCTGGGGGCCGTCGGCGTCGTCGCCGCGGTCGTAGCCGCGGCGCGGATCGTCGTAGCTGCGGTGCTGGCGCCGCCCCCCATCGTCGAGATAGCCGCGGTCGCGGCCCTCCTGGCCGTCCCCGTACGCATCGGGCGGATCGCGCCCGTCGCGATAGGCGTCCGGCCCGTCATAGGCCCCGTTGCTCTGTGGATCCTGGCTCGGCTGCGCCAGGGCCGGCGCGGCCTGCCAGGCCAGCGCCACCGCAGCGCACAGCGCCGCTCGTAGGGAAATGGAAGATACGCTCATAGCCTCACCCTTGGTTCCATCCCCTAGCTGGAGCTTACTCCAAAGCGGTTCATCAGCCTTTGCCAAAACGGGTGAATCTCGAAAGCGTTACCGCACTGGACGACGCGCCGGCCGCTTGCGGAACGGGGCGCCTGGGAGTTAACTGGCGGCCGCCGGGCATGCGCGGGCGCCCGGTCAGATGGCTTCGCCGTCCAAGACCCGCTCCGGTCCCCTGCGGGACGATGGAGCGACGCATGGACGAAGCCTCCCCCTCAGCATCGGTCGGCGCCTCCGGGTCCGAGCCTGGCGACGCCGGGGGTCCGCCGCGTCGGGTCCCGATTCCGCAACTGGCCGGTTACTTCCTGCGGCTGGGGACGCTCGGGTTCGGAGGGCCGGTGGCGCTTTGCGGCCTCATGGAGCGGGAGCTGGTCGACGAGAAGGGCTGGCTCACCAAGACCGAGATGCGCGAGGCGATCGCGGTCAGCCAGTCGATGCCGGGGCCGCTCGCCATCCAGGTGGGAATCTTCGCCGCCTACATGCGCGGCGGCTTCTGGGGCGCCTGGGCGGGCGGCTGGGCCTTCATCTTGCCGAACTTCGTCATCGTGGCGCTGCTGGGGGCGCTCTACGTCCACTATGGCGATCTCCCCTGGATGACCGCCGTCTTCTACGGCGTCGCACCGGTGGTGATCGCGCTGATCCTCCATTCCTGCTGGCGCCTGGCGAAGATGGGCATGGAGGACTGGCTGCAATGGACCATCGGCGCGGCGGCCTTCCTGGTCACGGTGGTGCTTCAGGCCGAGGTCGCGCTGGTGTTCGTCGCCGCCGGCGTGGTGGGGATCGCCTACTACGGCTCGCTCTTCCGGCGCCGGCCGGCGCCGCCGGCCACGGCGGTCGCGCTCGCGCCCTTGGCGCCCGCCGCCGCGTCGCACGCCGCGTCCCCCGGCGTCATCGGCAAGCTGATCCTGTTCTTCCTGAAAGCGGGGAGCCTTACCTTCGGCAGCGGACTGGTGATCGTGCCCTTTCTCGAGAAGGGGCTCGTGCAGGAGAACGGCTGGCTGACGCCGCGCGATTTCCTGATCGCCGTGGCGGTCGGCATGCTGAGCCCCGGCCCGGTGGTCATCACCGCGACTTTCGTCGGCTTCATCGTGGCCGGCTTCTGGGGCTCGCTCGCCTCGACCGTGGCGATCTTCCTGCCCTCGTTCATCTTCGTGCTGGTCGCCGCTCCGCTGCTCAAGCGCCACCGCGGGAACGCCGATGTCCAGGGTTTCATCAAGGGCGCCTACGGGGCGGCGATCGGCACGATCCTCGGCGCCTGCGTGCTGCTCGGGAAGATCGCCATCGGCGACGCGCTCACCGCGCTGCTGGCGCTGACGGCGCTAGCGCTCCTCTTCCGCTTCAAGATCCCCAACCCAGCCCTCGTCGCCGCCGCGGCGATCGTCGGCCTCATCGCCTTCCCGATGCTGAAGCCCACATGGGTGATGCTGAAGTGACCCGATAGCTCGCCAAAAAAGGAGGAAGCCATGAAGGTATCGCTCGCCGCGGCGCTGGCCGCAGCGCTGGTCCTGACAGCCGGAGCGGCCAACGCCGATCCGGACTGGGCGAAGGTGGCCCAGGCCCTCGGCAAAGCCGGCGCGATGCAGCCCGGCGGCGTCTACAAGGTCTCATTGCCCAGGTCCGACCTGCGCGTGACCCTCGACGGCATTGCGCTGAAGCCGGGTTTTGCGCTCGGCGGATGGCTGGCGTTCGAGCCCATGGGCGATCAGGCCATGGTGATGGGCGATCTTGTGCTCACTGAGGCTGAGGCCAATCCGGTGATGGCGCGCCTGCAGGCGGGCGGGATCGAGGTCACCGCCCTGCACAACCACCTGCTGCGTTCGGCTCCGATGACCCTCTACCTGCACGTCGAAGGCCGTGGCGACGCGCTGAAGCTGGCCGAGGCGCTGCATGCAGGCCTCGCGCTCAGCAAGACGCCGTTCGGCGGAGGGGCGCCGCCCGCCGCTGCAGCGCCGTCAGGTCTTGACGTCGCCGCCATCGACCAGGCGCTCGGCGCCAAAGGCAAGCTCAACGGCGCCGTGCTCCAGTACGCCATCGCGCGCAAGGAGCCGATCCACGACGGCGATGCGCCCGTGCCGCCGGCGATGGGGACGGCGATCTCGATCAACGTCCAGCCGGCGGGGCCCGGGGTGGCGGCGATCACCGGCGACTTCGTCCTTCTCGCGAGCGAGGTGAACCCGGTGGTGAAGGCGTTGCACGCGCATGGAATCGAAGTCACCGCACTGCACAGCCACATGCTGAACGATCAGCCGCGCCTCTTCTTCCTCCATTTCTGGGGCCACGGCCCGGCGAAGTCGCTCGCTGCGGGCCTGGCCGCGGCTCTCGCCCGGACGAACCGAGCTTGATCGGCGGTCGGCCATAGTTTCGGCTCGCACGGCGCCGGCGGCTGGGGCATGACATTCCGCCATGCCTGAACGCAGCGCGCTGGCTTGGCCCGGAGCGACGATGGCCCTGGCGTCGGCTGCGCTCTTCGGCGCCGGCGCCCCGCTCGCCAAGCTGCTGCTAGGCGAGGGGGTCGACCCCTGGCTGCTGGCCGGCATGCTCTATCTGGCGTCGGGGATCGGGCTCGGCCTCGCCCTGGCGGTGCGCGCCGGCCTGGGGGCTCGTTCGGCGGAGGCGCCGCTGCGCCGGGGCGACCTGCCGTGGCTCGCCCTGGTCGTGCTGGCCGGCGGCGTCGTCGGGCCCGTGCTGCTGATGTTCGGCCTCTCGACCACGCCCGCTTCGACCTCCGCGCTGCTGCTCAACGTCGAGGGCCTGGCCACCATGGCGATCGCCTGGACCGCCTTCCGGGAGAACTTCGACCGACGGCTTCTGGCCGGCGCCGCCGCCATCCTGGCCGGCGCCCTCATCCTGTCGTGGCGGGAAGGCCCGACGGCCGCAGGCCCAGGCGCGCTGGCGGTGCTAGGGGCGTGCGTCGCCTGGGGCGCCGACAACAACCTGACCCGCAAGCTCTCGTCCGCCGATCCGGTCCAGATCGCCGCGATCAAGGGCCTCGCGGCCGGGGCGGTGAACCTCGCCCTCGCCCTCATCCTCGGCGCCCGCTTTCCCGGATGTTCGGCCATCGCCGGCGCGGCCGTGGTCGGCGTCTTCGGCTACGGCGTCAGCCTCGTGCTGTACGTCCTTGCCTTGCGCCACCTGGGCGCGGCCAGAACCGGCGCCTATTTCTCCACCGCTCCCTTCCTTGGCGCGGCCCTGTCGCTCGTCGTCTTCCGCACGGCGCCCAGCGCCCAGCTGCTGGTCGCCGCGGCGCTCATGGGGTTGGGCGTCTGGCTGCATCTTTCCGAACGCCACGAGCACGAGCACCGCCACGAGGCGCTGGAACACGAGCACCGGCACGTGCACGACCTGCATCACCAGCACGCGCACCGCCCCGACGACCCGCCCGGCGAGCCACATGCGCACCGGCACCGGCACGCGCCCGCCCGGCACAGCCATCCCCACTACCCGGACCTCCACCATCGGCACGGCCACGGCGCCGAGCCGCATCCGGGGCCCACACAGCTAAGGCGTGGCCAGCGGGACGTCGAATGAGCCGGTGAAGTTGTAGCCGACGGCGGGGATGAACGGGATCGGGGCGGTGGTCTGGTAGGACCAGGTGATGTGCTCGCTGCTCGCCGAGCCGATGGTCTGCTGGGCGGCGTTCAGCGTCACGCTGCCGATCGGGACGTTCACTAGGTGTGTGGTCCCGGAATGAGCTGGTGCGGATCGATCTTGAAGATTGATCGGTCTTTGGTCCAGGCATCGCAGATCACCTGGTAGGGCGTTCGCCACCGCAGGGCCTTCAGGTGCTTGGCGAAGTTGTAGGCGGTGACGAAGGC
>JAFBAO010000099.1 GCA_019247715.1 Caulobacteraceae bacterium | reverse complement strand
TCTCGAAGTTCCACAGCACCTCGCCCGGCCCGCCGGTCTTGATGCCGAAGCCCTCCAGGCGCTTGCGCATGCCGTCGTCCCGCTCGGCCTTCGGCTTGGCCGAGGTCAGGGCCGCGTAGAGCGGGTGCTGGCCGGGCCCCACCACCTCGATCTTCTCGAACAGCGGGAAGTCGACGCCGTAGGTGGTGCTGCAGAACTGGGCGATCTCGCTGTTGGTCCCCGGCTCCTGCTCGCGGAAATTGTTGGCCGGGAAGCCCAGCACCACGAGCCCCTCGCCCTTGCGGGCCTGGTAGAGCTTCTCCAGGCCCTCGTACTGAGGCGTGAGCCCGTATTTCGAGGCGACGTTCACCACCAGCAGCACCTTTCCGGCGTAGTCGCGCAAAGATGCAGGCGCGCCGTCGATGGTCTTCAGCGGGATGTCGTAGAGGGACGCCGACATGGGCCTTGATCTCCTGGTCGTCTTTGGAGCGCTCGGCGAACATCGGTACACCGAACCCTGTTCAAGGCAAGGGTCCCAGAGCGAGGCCTAACGAACCTTAACGTGCGCGCCCCGGCCCGGCTCTGCTAAGGGCGGGCGGATGCGACTGATTCCGGCCGACTTCTCGCGGCGGGCGGCCGGCGCCCTGGCCGTAATGCTCGCCGCCCTCGCCTGGGCGGCGGCCGCGCCCAGCCGAGCCGCCGATCCGGGCGCGCTCTGGCACATCGTCCACGATCTCTGCGTCCCGAACATGCGGGGCGCCGGCGATCCCTCTCCCTGCACGGCGGTGGACCTGGCGGGCGGCCACGCGGTCCTCAAGGACATCCATGGGGCGACCCAGCTGCTGCTCATTCCCACGCAGCGCCTTCCCGGCATCGAGAGCCCGAGGTTGCTCGCGCCCGGCTCACCGAACTATTGGCAGGCGGCCTGGGCGGCGCGGGGCCTTCTCGAGCGGCGGGCGGGGCGCGAGGTCCCCCGTCAGGATCTGGGTCTGGCGATCAACTCCCGCTACGCCCGGAGCCAGAACCAACTCCACATCCACATCGACTGCGTGCGGCCGGACGTCCAGGCGGCCCTGAGGGCCAACGCCGGGAGGATCGGGCGTGGCTGGACCAGCCTCGCCCTCGGCCCGCGCCGCTACCGGGCGCGCCGGCTGGACGGGTCCGAGCTCGGGACCCGCGATCCGTTCAAGATCCTGGCCGCCTCCGATCCCAAGGCCCGCTCGGACATGGGGGCCTGGACCCTGGCGGTGGTGGGGACGGTCTTCCCCGACCGCAAGCCCGGCTTCGTCCTGGTCGCCGACCGCGCCGAGCCTTCCGAGGGCGACATCGGCGGCGCCGAGGAGCTGCTCGACCACGACTGCGCGGTTCTGGGCCCGGCCCGGGCCGCCGAGGCCCGGACGCAGCCGCGCGGCTAGGGCGCGGGTCGCCCTTGGCGTGTAGGCGGTTGATTGGCTAAGCTATCGGCGCCTGCGACGGGGGAGGGGCCATGGCCGGCGCGATCGTTCTCATTCTTCTGGTTCTGGCGCTCATCGTCGTCTTCATGTCGGTGAAGACAGTGCCCCAGGGTCACGAGTACACGGTGGAGCGGTTCGGCCGCTACATGCGCACCCTGAAGCCCGGTATCACCATCCTCACCCCCTTCGTCGAGACGGTGGGGCGGCGGATCAACATGATGGAGCAGGTGCTGCCGGTCCCCCAGCAGGAGGTGATCACCAAGGACAACGTCAGCGTCCAGGTGGACGCCATCGTGTTCATCCAGGTGATGGACGCGGCCGCCGCCGCCTACCGGGTCGCCAACCTCAGCGGCGCCATCACCCAGCTGGTGATGACCAACCTGCGCACCGTGGTGGGCTCCATGGAGCTCGACGAGGTGCTTTCCAACCGCGACCACATCAACAGCCGCCTCTTGGCGGTGATCGACGAGGCCACCGGCCCCTGGGGGGTGAAGGTGGCCCGGATCGAGATCAAGGACCTGCAGCCGCCCCCAGACATCACCAACGCCATGACCCGGCAGATGAAGGCCGAGCGCGAGCGACGCGCGGTGATCACGGAGGCCCACGGGGAGAAGCAGGCCGCCATCGCTAGAGCCGAGGGGGCCAAGCAGTCCGCCATCCTGCAGGCCGAGGGGCGCAAGGAGGCGGCGTTCCGCGACGCCGAGGCCCGCGAGCGCCTGGCCGCCGCCGAGGCCCAGGCCACCAAGGTGGTCTCCGACGCCATCGAGACCGGCAGCGTCAACGCCCTCAACTACTTCGTGGCCCAGAAGTACGTGGAGGCCTTCGCCCGGCTTGCCGAATCCAGCCAGCAGCGCACGGTGATCGTCCCGGCCGACTTCGGCGGGATCGCCGGCTCCATCGCCGGGATCGCCGAGCTGGTGAGGGGCGCGCAAGGGGGCGGCGCGACCGCGGGGGGCGGTCCCTCCGCGCCGCCGCGGCCGCCGACCGCCGCTTCGCCGACGAGGTCCTAGGTGGCCGCCGCCGAGGCGCTGTTCTTCGCCCATCCCTTCTGGGTGTGGCTGGCGGTGGCGGCGGTCTTCCTGGTGGGCGAGCTGGTCAGCGCCTCCGGCTGGCTGCTCTGGCCGGCCGGGGCGGCGGCCCTGGTGGGGCTCCTCACCGCCTTCGTCCCGCTCGGCTGGCCGCTGGAGATCGTCCTCTTCGTGGCCGCCGCGATCGTCGCCACCTATGTCGGGCGCCGCCTCCTGCCGCCGGCGGCCAAGGCGGGAGTCGACATCAACGATCCGGCGCCGCGTCTGGTAGGCCATCGGGGCGAGGCGGCGGCCGAGTTCCGCGGCGGCCGCGGCCGGGTGTTCGTCGACGGCAAGGAGTGGGCCGCCGAGCTCGAAGGCGGCGGTGACCTTCCCGCCCGCGCCGCGGTGACCGTCACCGGCATCCTGGGCGGCGCGCGGCTGAAGGTGAGATCGGATTAGCGCCGGGTTCAGTAATTCAGTAATTCGAGTAATTCGGGGACAGGAGCAATATTTCCCTATTTCCTAAGGTCGCTCAGCCAAGTCGAGACTCGTTTCATCCGGAAGCTTGATCAGAGCGGATTTGATGAAGGTTCTCTTGTTGGGTGAATATTGCTCCTGTCCCTGTATTCCGTCCCTGTATTCCGATACCGTTCAGTTGGTCGGATGTCGCCGTCAGCGCGGTCGCTGCGAGCGCCACCTACGGTGTCTCCAAGGCGCTTCCCTTCAATGGCCCCGCCGGTTCGTTGGGAGGATTCGCCAACCACCTCGTGTCTGGCGCGGCAGGCGCGATTGCGGCGTCAGCGACCAATTCGCTGCTCACCGGCCAGGATTTCGGCCAGAATCTCCAAAACACCTTGCCCAGCATCATCGGCCAAACCATCGGGAATTTGATCGGCGCAGCGGAAAGTCAACAGCAAGACAGCTTCGCCGAGGCGAAGAAGTTCGGGGCGGATAAGAACGAGCCCATGCCCAATTGGCTTGGCGATGCCAGCCCCGCAAGCGGACCTGATAGGGGGTTGCTAAATAACTACGGCAATGCTCCCCAATTCACCTTGGCCGACCAGTTCGGCGCGGTAAGCGTCGGGTCTGCGACGAATTTAAATGCTATAAGCGGGGAGCGTGCCATAGGGACCGGTCCCATCGTCAACTCAGACCCGCTAACCGAGATCCGCATGGCCGGAGGATCCATCCTCGAGAACACCGGACCGCGCCAAGAGGGCGCTGTCTCGTTCGGGTTGTCGCCGTCGATGTCTGGAGGCTATGCCGGCAACTACGTGTATAGTACCATCACATTGGGCGTTCCGGCCCCCTCGGGTAAAGTACCTGAGATAAGTTTTTGGGACTATGGGTTTGGCATACACTCGCATCCTGACGTATTGATTGGATATCCTAATGCATCTGAGCAAGACTTCACTAGCCTTGCGAGCGACATAGACCGCGGTAATGGTTGGGACGCGCGTGTAGACACATTAGCAATTGTTGCCGGAAATGGCAATATGTCGATCTACTCTACCGCATCATCACTGGCAACTTTGAGAATAGACGTCCAAAAGCAGGCCGTTATAGTGGGTACTACACCAGGATGGGTTAAGATCTGGCGATATCACACAACAGCGTTGCAGCCTCGATGAGCAGGATCTTGTCACGGTGTGCAGTCGCTACCCTAGTGGCTCTAGGGTGTGGCTCGGCATCTTGCGGCACGCATGCGCCGCCTCGTTACGTGACCGCTGACGGCGAATCACTTCTCCCGAACAGGGAGATTGTGATCAGATCTGCGGCGGAGAGGGGCGCGAGATATGAAGTAAAAATCGCCATAATCGGAAATGATGATTTCGATATCTTGGTAAATTGTGATGGAATCAACGTAATAATGGGTGAGACTATGTTGCTTTCCGGCCTATCGCCGGGAGGTCGTGGTGTGATCGTAAGTGTTGTCGGCGCTTCAATTGAACTTAGAGATGAACATAAATGCTCAAATAACCTAGGAATAAATATATATTATACGATGCCCCGTGAGGGGGCGGATCATTATGTACTTAGATCCGCGCGCGTCGGATATAGAAGCGGCAAATTTGCTGGAATTATGTATGATAACTAACGAGAGCCTGGAGAGGGGGTAATATTTCCCGTCTCCCGTCTCTCGCGGTTCTTCATCGGTGTGCCACGGTGCGTGCCGACGCCCACAGCCATAGATCGTTCAGCTTAGAATCTGCAACGCCCCCTTGCGGCCGCGGCCAAGTTCGTGGCACGAGGCAAAGTCGGTGCGCGGGCAGGGGGGCCGGATGCCGTCGGATCAAGCGTTGGAGCTGCTTAACCGGCTGCTGTGGACGTGTTTCCTGGTGGCCGCGCCGGTACTGATTGCGTGCCTCGTGGTCGGGGTGCTGATCAGCGTCCTGCAGGTGGCGACGCAGCTGCAGGAGATGACGCTCAGCTACGTGCCCAAGCTCTTCGCCGCGGCCCTGGTGCTGGTGGCGCTCGGGCCCTGGATTATCCATCGGGTCACCGAGTTCGCGGTCGAGATGATCAAGCTGATCCCGTCGCTGAGCTGAGCCGATCGTCGTGGGGGCTTTGGATCCGACGAGCTGGATATTTTCCAGCCTTCTGCTGAGCCTGCGGGTCTCGCCGGCGTTCGCTTTGGCGCCGCCGTTTTCGCTGACGGGGGTCCCGCGGCTCTTCCGGGCGCTGTTCGGCTTAGGGATCTCGGCGGCGCTGGCGGGCGCCGATCCGGGCGCGCGCATCACGGATTTCAGCGCGGCGTTCCTGATCGTCGGCTCGGTCCGCGAGCTGGCGCTTGGGCTCATCTCCGTCCTCGCGCTGCAGCTGATGTTCGGGGCGCTGAACGTGGCCGGCCGCACGCTCGATATCCAGGCGGGGTTTGGCCTCGGAGCGGCGATCGATCCGTCGACCGGCGCTCAGACCCCGCTGATCGGCAGCGCCCTGACCTATGAAGCCGGCGCGGTGTTCTTCGCGCTCGGCGGGGCCGAAGACCTGCTGCGCATCCTGCAGGCCTCGTTGCAGGCCGTCCCGCTGGGCGCCGGTCATTTTCCGGCTGCGCTCGCGCCGCTCACAGAGTTCGTTTCGGCCGTGTTCGTGACGGCGCTAGGCGTGGCGGGCGGGGCGATCCTCTGCCTCTTCCTTGCCGACCTCGCCATCGCGCTTCTCTCGCGCACCGTGCCGCAGATGAACGTGCTGATCCTGGGGCTGCAGGTGAAGAGCCTCGTCATCCTCATCGCCCTGCCGGCCACCCTGGGCTTCTCCGGCGTGCTGCTGGCGCGCCTCGCGAGCTTCACCCTCGCCTCCATTCCGCGGCTCATCGCATGAGCGGAACCGAACAGAACCGCTCGGAGCAGCCGACCCCCTTCAAGCTCACGCGCTCGCGCGAGAAGGGCGTCGTCGCGCGGGGCATGGACCTCGGCTACTTCACGGCGCTCGCCGCCTTCAGCGGCAATCTCCGCTCTTAGGGACAGGAGCAATATTCCCTTTTTGTTCCGGTTCCGCTAAGCTCGCGGCATGGCTCGCCTCGCCCGCGTCGTCGCTCCCGGTCTTCCGCACCACGTCACCGCGCGCGGCAACCGGCGCGAGCCGATCTTCTTTCAGGACGGCGATCAGGACGTCTATTGCGACCTCCTGGCCGAGCATACGCGCAAGGCCGGCGTCGAGGTCTGGGCCTACTGCCTGATGCCCAACCACGTCCATCTGATCCTGCGCCCGGCGGGCGAGGCGGGCCTGGCGCAGGCGCTCGGCGCGACCCACCGTCGGTGGGCCAACTTCGTCAACGCGCGCGGGCGCTGGCGCGGTCATCTCTTCGACGGTCGTTTCGCCTCTGTGGCAATGGACGAGGCGCACCTCTTGGCGGCCGTGCGCTACGTCAGCCTCAACCCGGTCCGCGCCCGCCTTGTCGCGAGGGCCGAAGAGTGGCCGTGGTCGAGCGTGGGCGCGCATCTCGCCGGCGAGGACGACGGCCTGGTCATGGTGGACCCGGTGCTGGAGCGCGTGGAGAGTTTCGCCGAGCTCATCGCCGCGGACGCCGACGAGCCGGCTTTCGCGGCCCTGCGCGCGGCCGAGACAACCGGACGGGCGCTCGGCGCCGCCGAGTTCGTGGCCGATCTCGAGCGCCGGCTGGGACGCCGCATCGCCCGCCGCGCGGCCGGGCGAAAGCCGAGGTTGGCGACGCCGGATCAGCCGGCGCTGTTCCGGTAATCGGGGAATATTGCTCCTGTCCCCGAATTAACCTCCGAATTAACCTGCACCCTCCGAATTAACCCTCCGGAAGGTGAGATCGGATTAGCGCCGGGTTCAGCCCTTCTTCGCCAAGGCCGCGATCTGCTCCTGCATAGCCTTGAGCTGGCTGCGCAGGTCTTCGAGGTCGTCCTTGGACGTCTCGGCCGCCGGGGACGCGGGCGAGGGGGGCGACTCCTCGGGCTTGTAGGCGAAGGGGGTGAACATCTTCATCGCCCGGTCGAAGAGGGCGAGGTTCTGGCGGATCTGATCCTCGTAGGCGCCGCCGGCCGGGTTCATGGCCGCGAACTGGCTGCGCAGCCGCTCCTGCTGGCGGATGAAGCCCTCCAGCGACAGCTCCAGGTAGCTCGGCAGAAAGGCCTGCATCTGGTCGCCGTAGAAGCGGATCAGCTGGCGTAGGAACTGGATCGGCAGCAGGTTCTGCCCCCGGTTCTCCTCGTCGAAGATGATCTGGGTAAGCACCTTGCGGGTGATGTCTTCGCCCGTCTTGGCGTCGTAGACGACGAAGTCGACGCCCTCGCGGACCATCGCGGCCAGATCCTCCAAGGTGATGTAGCTGCTGGTCGCCTTGTTGTAGAGGCGCCGGTTGGCGTACTTCTGGATCACCACCCTGTCGGACGTGGCCTTTCGCGCCTGGCCCTGATCGGTCATGTCGTCCCTTCGCCCCGCCTTCGCCAAGCGTTTTTCGCACCGCACTATCGCAGATGCAAACAGGGCCATTCAATAAGCGTTAAGTCGGCGCCGCCGCGGCCTTACGATAGCCCAGCGTTTGTGCCTATCTAGAGCACATCTCTGCTGTCCGGAGGCTCCCATGAGCGACACTGTCGGCGACATCGTCATCCTCTCCGCCGCCCGCACGCCGGTGGGCGCCTTCAACGGCGCGCTGGGAGGCCTCGCCGCCCATGAGCTCGGCAAGGTCGCCATCACGGCGGCCGTGCAGCGGGCGGGCGTGGAGCTAGCCGACGTGGACGAGGTGATCCTCGGCCAGGTGCTGCAGGCCGGGGCCGGCCAGGGCCCCGCCCGGCAGGCGGCGGTGAACGCCGGGGTGCCCACGGGCAGCCCCGCCTGGAGCCTCAATCAGCTTTGCGGCTCGGGCCTCAGGGCCGTGGCGCTGGGCGCCCAGCAGATCGCCGGGGGCGACGCCAGGATCATCGTCGCCGGCGGCCAGGAGAGCATGAGCCAGTCCCCGCACGCCCAGAACCTTCGCTCCGGCCAGAAGATGGGCGACCTCGCCCTGGTCGACACCATGCTGAAGGATGGCCTGCTCGACGCCTTCCACGGCTACCACATGGGT
>JAFBAO010000061.1 GCA_019247715.1 Caulobacteraceae bacterium | reverse complement strand
GATCCGGCTTCCAGCGTGATGAACCTGAAGGTCGCTTGATTTTCGGGGCGGGCGGCGCGGCCGACTTCGAATTGGCGGACCACACTGGATTCAGAACTTGGCTAGAGCGCGTTCCGCAAAAGTGGCACCGCTTTTGCGACGAGAACGCGCTCCAAGTCTTTGAATTCTAGAGCACGATTCAACGATCAGACGATTCCGTCTGATCGCATCGTGCTCTAGGCCGGCTCCGGCGCCAGCAGCGCCTCCAGGCGCCGGGTGAGCTGGGCGGGGGAGACCGGCTTTTGCAGGAGCAGGAAGCGCCGGCTCCTGGGGCTTTGGGCGAGCTCGGTCTCGAGCTCGCCGACGTGGCCGGTGAGCATGATGGTGGGCAGGTCGCGGCGCCGCTGCTGGACCTGGCGCACCAGGTCCCAGCCGCTCATGCCCGGCATGGAAAGGTCGGTGATCAGGGCGTCCACCGGGGCGCCGGCGTCGAGGTGGGACAAGGCGCGCTGGGCGCTCTCGGCGCCCAGGGGCGCGAAGCCCGCGTCCTCCAGGGAGGCCATCAGCATCTCGCGCACCAGGTCGTCGTCGTCCACCACCAGCACCCAGCGGGCGGGCGCGCCGGCCGCCGGAACGGCGGGGGCGGCGCGCCCCGCGGCCAGGACGGGCGCATCGGCCTGCGGCAGCCACAGGGTGACCGCGCAGCCCTCGCCGGGCGCGCTGGCGATGGCCAAGGCGCCCCCCGACTGCTCGGCGAAGCCCTTGGCTATGGAGAGGCCGAGGCCGGTCCCCTTGCCGGCGGGCTTGGTGGTGAAGAACGGCTCGGCGGCCCGGGCGAGGGTGGCGGCCTCCATTCCGACGCCGGTGTCGGCGAGGGTGAGGCGCACGTAGCGCCCGCCCTTCTTCAGGCCGTGCGCCTCGGGGCCTTCGGCCTGCGCCTCGGCGGCGGCCGAGACCGTCAGGGTTCCGGCGTCCGGCATGGCGTCACGGGCGTTGGTGGCCAGGTTCACCAGCACCGACTCCAGCTGGCGCCGATCGGCGAGCAGCCTCAGCCCCCGGCCGTCGGCGCCGGCCCGCAGGGCGATCTGCGGCCCCAGAACCGGGGCCAGCAGCTCGGGCATCTCGCGCAGCAGGCCGGCGACGTCGACGACCTCGGCGCGCAGCACGTCGCGGCGCGCAAAGGCCAGCAGGCGCCGCGTGATGGCGCTGCCGCGCTCCACGGCGGCCTCCATGCGCCTGGCCTGGCGCTGCACGTACTCGGGCGCCTCCGGGTGGCGCTCGATGAGGCTGGCGCCGCCGCTCACCGCCTGCAGCACGTTGTTGAAGTCGTGGGCGATGCCGCCGGCCAGCTCGCCCAGCGCCGTCATCCGCTCGGCGTGGGCCGCGCGCGCCTGGGCCTGCTCGCGGGCGATCACTTCGCTCCTGACCTTCGCCTCGGCCAGCCGGCTGCTGACGAAGAGGGCGGCGCTCCAGGTGACGTTCACGGCGACCACCACCGTGTAGCTGACCAGCAGGGCCGAGAGCCCGAGGTAGGCCGGCGCGTCTTCCTGGACGAGGGCGACGGCCGAGCCGGCCGCCACCGGCGCCACGTAGGCGAGGCCCGCCGTCGGCACGCTGGCCAGCACGATGGCGCCCCCCGACATCATGCCGGCGGTGAGCACGCCGATGAGCAGCTGGATCTGCGGCGGCGCGCCCGGGAAGAACAGGGCCGGGACGGCGCCCCAGAGCGCCCCGAACAGCGCCCCGCCGAGCGTCGCCCGTCTCAGGGCGCGCCGCGAGGCCGGCCGCCGGGCCGCCCGCCCCCGCCCTCGCAGCCAGCCGCGGCAGTAGTAGCCGGCGGCCGCGAAGACCAGCGCGGCCCAGGCCCAGAGCGCCGGCCGGAACGCCCCGGCCGCCCGGCAGGTGACGATGAAGATCACCGCGTTCAGGCAGCTGGCGGCCATGGCGATGGGGCTGAGGCGCACGATGGCGAAGATCTGTGCGCCGCGGATCTCGGCCGCCTCGGCCGGGTCGATCGCCGCCAGGTCCAGCGCCACGGCGAGCGGCTGGGGCAGGCGCCGCAGCAGGGCGCGCAGGCGTTCGCGCAGGCTCGTCGAAGGGCGCCGCATCCGCGAGTGCTTCCCGGCCAAGCTAGATCGCCGAAAACTTCAACCGGCCCTTGCGCTGGGTCAATCCGGTGTCGGCCGAAGGGCCCGCGGCCTTACGGCCCACCCCTCATCTCCCATGCGCTGGCGCGCATGGGCCCCTCCTCTCCCTGAGGGGGAGCTTATATACGTGACAAAGCAGGCTGATTCGGAGATGCTGGCGTCGCGTGACAGGCCGGCTACCGGCGATCCCGCGCAGCAGCTCGTCTGAGCGCATGGCGTCGTTGACGCCCAGGGCGATGCGGTTCGAGTAGCGGAAATCGAACTCGGCGAGGTAGCGCTTCAGGTGCGCTTCGCTGACGTGGTGATAGGTCCGATGACGCCGCGCTTCAGGATGCTGAAGTAGCCTTCAACCGTGTTTGAGTGGGCGTCGCCGCGAACGTACTCCTCGATCCCGTGGTTGACCGTCTCATGGCGAGCGAACTCGGTTCCGATGGGGCGGTACTGGCCCGCGTCGTCCGTCATCAGCGTGGACGTGCGGTGGACGTTCTTGAAGATGATCGGGGCGAGCGTCTTGCCGGTGACGTTAGCGACGTGGAACGAACGGGCGCGACCGCCGCGCTCCACCAGCGTGAAGGCAACTTGCTTGCCGACCGCGCTGATGTTCTTCGGGTTGCGCTTGGAAAGGCGCTTGTTGCGCTCCTTGCCGCCCACCACGGTCTCGTCGGCTTCGACGGTCTTGCCTTCTCCGCCCATCGGAGCGGGTGACTTGTCATCCATGGCTTCGCGCAGGCGATGGGCCATGAACCACGCGGTCTTGTAGGTCACGCCGAGCGTGCGGTGGAGTTGGTGAGCGCTGACGCCCTTCTTCGATGACGCCATGAGGTAGGACGCCAGAAGCCACTTGTTCAGCGGCACCTTGGAGCGCTCGAACACGGTTCCCACGGTCGCGGTGAACTGCTCGCGGCAAGCGTTGCACTGGTAGAACGCCGGGACGGTGAGCCTTCCCCTTGAGGCCCGTGGCTTCGTTCACAACGCCGCAATGCGGGCACACCGGACCATGCGGCCAGCGGGTGCGCTCAAGGTGCTCGCGGGCCTTGTCGGCGTCGGTGAAGATCGGATCGGTGAGGTTCATCGGTCGGGCCTTTTCAACGACCCGATTATGGCTCAGCTAGTGTGCTTTGTCACATATATACTTGCCCCCTCGGGGAGAGGGAGGGGCCCGCCCTGCGGAGCAGGGTGGGAGGGTGAGGGCCTCACCGCGTGGCCGAGCGCGCCGCGGCGGTGATCTCGGCCACGCGGCGCAGGTGGGCGCCGGCGGCGGCCGCGCCGGTGGTCTTGCTGAGCAGGTCGAGCGGCGCGTCGAGCTCGTCCTCCGCCGGCCTCAGGGCGAGGTCCGTATAGGCGCGCGCGTTCGGGCCGCGGCCGATGGCCAGGTTGAAGGCGACGAGGCGCAGGGCGAGGCCCGCGATGGTCCGGTGCTTGCGCAGCGTCTCGAGGACGAGGCGGGGCCAGAACATCATCCCTTCGCGCGGCAGGCCGGGGCGCCGCTCGGAGGGGTGTCTCATCCGCAGCAGCCCGCCCTGCAGCGGGTGCACGCCCTCGATCCGGACGGTGGTGGCGAAGTTGACCAGCAGCTTGATGAGGCTGCCCGCGGGCGCCCCGGTGGCCGCCGCGCGGCGCAGCAGGGTGCGCATGTGCTCGGGCGTATAGTAGAGCGCCCAGGCCTCGCGGTAGATCGCCTCCCATTCGCCGCGGCTCATGCGCGGGTGCGCCGCGCAGACGTGCTCCACGTCGTAGCGGTTGAGGTCGGGATCCAGGGGCGCGCCGCTGCGCCAGAGCCCCTGGTGGTCCTCCGAACCGGGCAGCGGGGTCAGGCAGAAGAACTCGATGACGTCGAGCGGCAGCTCGCGCTGGATGATGGCGATGTCGCGCCGGATGGTCTGCGGCGTGTCGGCCGGGAAGCCCAGGATGTAGCCGGCGAGGGTGATGACGCCCTCGTGCTTCCAGGCCAGCAGCATGGAGCGGTACTCGGTGATCTTGTTCTGGCGCTTCTTGGCCGCGGTCAGATTGTCGGGATTGATGTTCTCGAGCCCGATGAACACGCGGGTGACCCCGGCGCGCCTGGCCTTGGCCACGAAGTTCGGAAGCTTGTGGCAGAGGGTGTCCACCTGGATCATCAGGCCGAGGGGGATCTTGTCGCGCTCCTTGAGCAGGATCAGCCGGTCGAGGATCTCCTCCCAGGCCCGGTTGCGGGCGAAGTTGTCGTCGGTGATGAAGAACTTGCTGATCCCCTGCGCCCAGTTGCGGCGCACCAGGCGCTCCACGTCGTCGGCGCTGCGGTAGCGCGACTGGCGGCCCTGGACGTTGATGATGGTGCAGAACGAGCACTGGTAGGGGCAGCCGCGCCCGGCGTCGAAGCTGGTGGAAAGGCCGAGGTTGCCGCGCACGTAGCGCCGGGGCAGCAGCGGCTCGGGCGCGCCGCGAAGGTCCGGCAGCGCGTCCATGAAGTCGTAGACGGGCGCGAGCCGTCCGGCGGCGGCGTCGCTCAGCACCCGCTCCAGCCGGTCCTCCGCCTCGCCGGCGAACATGGAGACGCCAAGCGCGCGGCAGGCCTCCAGCCCCACCGCCTCGCCGTCCAGCATGGCCAGGCAGCCGGAGATGTGGAAGCCGCCCATGACCACGCCGATCCCCGCCGCCCGCAGCGGCCGGGCGATGTCGAGGGCGCGCGGGTACTGGTTCGACTGCACGCCCACCAGCCCCACCAGGCCGAAGCCGCCGTTGCGCCGGAATCTGGCGATCAGGCCGGGGACGTCGATCCGCCGGTTGGTCTCGTCGATCGCCTCGATGGCGATCTCGACGTCGGGGCCTAGCTGTGTGGTCCCGGAATGAGCTGGTGCGGATCGATCTTGAAGATTGATCGGTCTTTGGTCCAGGCATCGCAGATCACCTGGTAGGGCGTTCGCCACCGCAGGGCCTTCAGGTGCTTGGCGAAGTTGTAGGCGGTGACGAAGGC
>JAFBAO010000003.1 GCA_019247715.1 Caulobacteraceae bacterium | reverse complement strand
GAGCCCAGCTTGCGGGTCGGCGAGCAGAAGGCGTGGATGGCCGGGTATTTCGTGTCCTTGGTCTCCAGCGCCAGGTCGAAGGCCTGGCTGAGGTTCTGGGTGAGATACCGGAACCCGTCGGCCCGCTGCAGCCCGTTGGGCGGATTGCACTCCTTGAAGACTAGCTCGCCCGCCGCCTTCAGCCGATCACAGAACGCGGCCCAGGCTTCCCGCATCGGAGCGTCGTAAGGACTGTCGCCATAGGCCATCTTCGTTTCCTTTCCTGCGGCCGCCATCGCCTGCGGCTTCGATGCGTCAATGGTAGGGTTTCCCGGAAGTCCCGGCGCCGGGCCCTTCGAAGCGCTTCAGATCGTCTCCGACGGCGCGCGCGGCGAGAAGGTAGTGCGCCGTGGCCCAGGTCAGGAACACCGCCGCCGTGCCCCCCATGGCGTAACGCAGCGAGTCCACGCCGCGGCTCGGCTGCAGCAGATCGCTCATGAACCCCACCAGCTGCGCTCCGAGCAGCGCGGCCAGCAGGTTCGAGGTGAACAGCGACAGACCGGTGATCAGGCCCCGCCCGCGTAAGGGCGCCAGACGCGTCGAGAGGCTGGTGCTCGTGCCGTACTGTATGTTCTGGAGGAAGACCGCTCCGGCGATCAGCGCGAGCACCGTGGGGGCGGGAAGCCCGGAGTAGGCGGCGAAGGCCACCGGACAGGCCACGATGGAGGCCACGGCGAGCAGGACCAGTTGCCGCGAGGCGCCGAGGCGCTGCAGGCGGTCGGAGAGCACCCCGCCAGCCAGCGCTCCCGATCCGCCCACCAGGCACTGGATGAGCGCCAAGGTCACGCCTACCGCGCCGATGCTCATGTGGTAGCTGCGCATGAGGAAGGCGGGATTCCACATGGAGGCGGCGGTCATGGCCACCGCCTGCAACGAAACGCCGGCGGTCATGTGCACGTAGGAGCGCAGCGACAGCAGATAGCTCAGCAGCTGGCGGATGGGCATGTTCTCGTCGGCGTGGCCGTCGGCCCGGTGCGCATCCGAAAGGCCCCGCCGCGGCTCGCGCAGCACCAGCCTCAGAACCAGCGCGAAGACGAGCCCCGGCGCGCCGAGGAAGAGGAAGGCCGCGCGCCAGCCGAAATGCTGGGCCGTCAGGCCGCCGATCAACATCCCGAAGCCTATCCCGAACGGCAGGCCGAGACCGTAAAGGGAGAGCGCCGTGGCGCGCTGGCGCACGGGGAAATAGTCGGCGATCAGCGAATGGGCGCTGGGATTGCAGCCCGCCTCGCCCACCGCCACGCCGATGCGCAGGACGAGCAGCTGCCAGAAGTTGCCGACTAGGGCCGTGAGACCGGTCATGACGCTCCAGGCCGCCAGCGCCGCCGAGAGCACCGAACGCCGCGGCAGGTGGTCGGCCAGGCGCGCGAGCGGCACCCCGAGGCTGGCGTAGAACAGCGCGAAGGTCGTCCCGCCCAGGAAACCCAGGGCGGTGTCCGAGACGTGCAACTCGCGCTTGATCGGCTGCACCAGGATGCCCAGCACCTGGCGGTCGGTGTAGGCGATCACGTAGGTGAGGGTCAGCAGCGCCAGGGTGAACCAGGCCAAGGGTCCGGCCCGGCTGGAGGCGTCGCGCGCCGACGGGCGCTCAGCCGTTCCCCGAGGGCTTGACGCGGAGCCGAGGTCGCGGGGTGAAGGGGGCCCGGCCCCCTCCTGAGTGTCTTGCCGCTCCCACGCTCGCATCGCCCAGGCTCCGAGCGCAGTCCGCCTTGCGCGCGCCTCGCAAAAAAATGCGCATCTTCCGCGCTGTCAACACGTCCGCGGAGTTTCCGACGACGGCCGGCGGCGAAACATCATCAAACTGCCGCGGCGCACGGACGGGCGCCAAGGCGTTGAAGGCGTTGCGACAGATCGCGTAGTCTCACTCCAATGAAGACCCGCCTCCCCTCGCGCGATGATCGATAAGATCGATCGCGAGCTCCTCGATGTCCTTGGCAGGGCGCCGCAGACTTCTAACCGGGCCATAGCCCAAGCCCTCGGCCTTTCCGAGACGACCATCGGTGTCCGCCTCGAGCGGCTCAGCAGCACCAACGTCGCGCGGGTGATCGCTCAAAGGGACGTCCGCGCACTCGGCTGGCACGTGAGCGCCTACCTCGACGTCTACCTGAAGGGCGGCGATCCGGAGGAGATGGTCGCGCGCCTGCACGCGAAGCCCAACGTCGTCAGCATCTTCCAGATGGCCGGGACGCCGGAGCTGTTCGTCAAGATCGCGGCGGCCGATCTCGTGGAGCTCTCGCGGATCGCGCTTCAGGAGCTGGGCGGCGATCCGGCGGTCCGACGCGTGGACGTCAACGTCTCCCTGGGCGGCGGGCACATGCGCGCCGGGTTCGGCAATCTGGAATCGCCGCGCCTCAAGAGCCTCCGCGACGGCGAAGGCGACCTGCAGGACCAGATCACCGAGATTCTCGCCCGCGACGGGCGCATCAGCAACCGCGAGATCAGCCGCACGCTGGGCGTGGCCGAGGCGACCGTGAGAGCCCGCATCCGCGGCCTGCAGCACAAGGGCCTGTTGCGCTATGTGCTGATCTGCAATCCCGAACGCGTCGGCTACAACGCCCTGGTCTTCGCGCGATTTCGCGCGCCCCCCGGCGCCGTGCGCGAGCTCAGCGCCGCCATCTGCCAGCACCCCAACGTCTTCGGGGCGACGGTGACCACCGGACCCCACAACCTCCTGGTTTCGATCTACGCCCCGTCGTGGCCGCAGGCCTGGGAGATCTGCGGCCAGATCACTGACGGCCCGGCCGAAGACGTCCAGCTGAGGCCGGCGACGAGCTTCGCCCATCACCGCTACGACCTGGCCTTCATCAGCCCGGACTAGCCGCTCACGGACGCGCAAAATGCGCGGATTTAGAGTTTTTCCTTGAAACCGCGCGAAATATTGCGTCATTTTCTGCGCAATCGACGGCCCGGCTCCTGGGCCGCGTTCATCGGGAGGAGATCGAGGTGTCGGAAAAGCCGCTGCTCGACAAAGTTGCGATCGTGACGGGCGCGAGCCGCGGGATCGGAAAGGGGCTCGCCATCTCCTTCGCGGAGGCGGGGGCGGACGTCGCCATCTCGGCGCGCACCATCCCCGATCTGGAGGTCACCGCCCGCGAGATCGAGGCCAGGGGACGCAGGGCCCTGGTCGTCCACATGGACGCCTACGACTATCCCTCGGTGGAGGCGGTGGTCGACAAGACCGTGGAGCATTTCGGCAAGCTGGACGTGCTGGTGAACAACGCCGGCGGCAGCCGCAACGTGCAGGACGGCTGGAAGGGATTCCTGGAGGCGTCGTACGAGGTGGTCGACGAGGTCTTCCGCCTGCACATCACCTCGCCCTACGCGGCCGCCCGCCGAGCCGCCCAGGCGATGATCAAGCAAGGGACCGGCGGGGTGATCATCAACATCAGCTCCGCCTTCGCCTTCTATCCGTCGACCAACGTTCAGAACTACAGCGCCGCCAAGGTGGCGCTGAACGAGATGACCAAGCTCTGGGCGGTCGAGCTCGGGCCCCACAAGATCCGTGTGAACTCCATCGGTCCGGGCGCCACGCGCTCGGCGACGCTCGAGAAGATCCTCACCACCACCGAGGCCGAGCAGGCCGCCGCCCAGAACATTCCCTTGCGCCGGCTGGGCGAGCCAAGCGACATGGGGGCGATGGCCGTGTTCCTGGCCTCGGACGCCGCCGAGTGGGTGAGCGGCGCCACCATCGTGATCGCCGGGGGGGCCCGTTATTCCTGAATGAGCGCGAAGACGACCTCACTGCGAGACGGCGCCGGGTTGGACGCCCGGACCCTGATGGCGGCGGCCGAGGCGGCCACCGGGCTCAGCGACTATGGGGACCCGACCCTCGCCTCGCGGGCGGAGGCCTTGTGCGCGGCGATGAACGAGGCGGGCCTCGACGAGGAGGGCCGGCGGCGGGCGAGAAGCGTCTTTCTGTGGCTGCTCGGCGACCGGCTGCGCCTTTTCGACGACCACAAGCGGCTGAACCTTGCAACCGAGGTGATCGAGCGGCCGATCATCATCACCGGCGAGGCGCGCTGCGGCACCACCTTCTGCCAGATGCTGTTCGGTCAGGATCCGGGCTCGCGGCTGCTGGAGTTCTGGGAGGTGATGCACCCCTCCCCGCCGCCTTCGCTGGCCGGGCCCGCCGATCCGCGCCGCGCCCAGGCCGACGCCGACTGGCGCGAGATCCTCGAGCAGATCCCCTTGTGGCTGATCTCACACCCTTACAACGACATGCTGGGCCGCAACCCGCCCGAGGACGAACGCACCTGGGCGATGGACTTGCGCAGCACCAGTCCCTCGGGTTGGTGGCGCGTGCCGCTGCCGATGATCGCCGCCAGCCCCCAGGATCCGCCGGCGCAGTACCGGATCCACAAGATGATGCTGCAGCAGCTCCAGTACGGCGGCCCGAAGAAGCGCTGGGTGACAAAGGGCACGCAGCACCATCATCGGCTGCAGACGGTGCTTGCCACCTATCCCGACGCGCTCGTCGTCTGGATCCACCGCGACCCCGTACAGGCCATCGCCTCGCGCGTTCAGCTGATCGGCCAGATCCAGGAAGGGATCGCAGGAACGCTGGACTGGGGCGCCTTCACCCGGCACACCCTCGCCTTCGGTCGGGAGGTTTTCGCCAAGGCGGCCGTCGCGCCCGAGGCCGACGATCCGCGCGTGCGCCACCTGCGCTATTCCGATTTCGTCAAGGACCCGATCGGCCAGATCGAAGGCGTCTACAAGTCCGCCGGCCTGCCCTTCACCGAGGATTATCGGCGCGCCATGCTGGACTGGATGCCGAACAACCGCTCGGACCGGCATGGCAAGTTCCGTTACCCGATCGACATCTTCGAGACGCCGGTGGAGCAGCTGCATGAGGAGTTCGCCCCCTATCGCGAGCGCTTCGGCATCGAGATCGAAAAGCCGAAGCCCTGAGGGAGGCGGACAAGCGGTCCGCCAGCCCCGATGATTGGGAGAGCCAAGCGGAAGGGAGACTTGTCCGTGGCCAGCACGCTTTCACTGAAGGGCCGCGCGGCTCTCATCACCGGCGCGAGCCGCAACATCGGCGCGGCCACGGCCACGGCCTTCGCGGAGGCTGGCGCGGATCTCCTGATCGTGGCGCGGGGCGCCGACGCGCTGGAGACAAAGGCCGAGGAGCTTCGCGCCGCCACCGGCCGACGGGTGGTCACGCTGGCGGCGGACCTGGCCGATGCGGACGGGATCGAGCGCCTCCTCGAAACGGCCGACCGCGAGTTCGAGCAGATCGACGTGCTGGTGAACAACGCCTTCGACACCGGCGACACCTTCCGTCGCTCGATCCTGGAGATCGACTGGTCCGACTGGACGCGCTGCATCGGCGCCAACCTGGAGGCGCCCTTCAAGCTTTCCCAGGCCCTGGCGCGCCGGATGCTCGAAGGGCGCGGCGGCTCGATCATCAACGTGCTCTCCACCGCGGGGTTCACGCCCCTGCCGAGCTTCGGGCCCTATGGGACCACCAAGGCGGCGCTTTGGATGCTCACCCGCTACATGGCCAAGGAGTGTGCGCCGAAGGTGCGCTTCAACGCCGTCTGCCCGGGCACCACGGCCGAGGACGGCGGCGAGAGCCGGCGCGACGCCTGGGCCAACGTGCTGCCGCTGGTGCCCTTGCGGCGCGTCGGCCTCCCTCAGGAGACCGCCCAGGCGATGCTTTTCCTGGCTTCCGACGCCTCGTCCTATACGACCGGCCAGGTCCTGTTCGTGGACGGCGGCCGGGTTTCGGCCGCGGCCGGGTAGAGAGCCCCCGCTCGCTGCGGCGACCTCGCTTCAGAGCGTCGCTTCGGTCGGCATCCACGGGTAGACCGGCGGCCACACGCCGAGTTGCGCGGCCCGGTGGCGCTCGATGATGCGCGCTTCGGCCCCGAGCTGCAGGCTGCGGCGGCCGATCGGATCGTAGGAAGGCCATCGTCCCAGGGCCGGCGTGGAGGGGTCGCCCGATCGGGCGAAGGCCGCCCAGGCGTCCTGCACCTTTGCGGACATGGCCTGCGCCTCCGTTCCCGCCCCGGACAGCTTCGCGCCCACTTCCAGCGTCCCGAAGACCAGCGGCAGGCAGATGTTGTGGCAGGCGCCCAGGCGCGGCGTCGGCGACTGCCAGGCGATCTCGTAGTGGTAGACGCGATTGCCGGCCGCCGCATGGCCGCGCGCAAGAAGCTCGGTGGAGGCGGTGAAATGCCGGTCGCCCACCATCTGGGCCGCTATGGCGCGTCGCACCAGCGTGGCCTCCTCTTCCCTTCGCTCCTCGCGGTAGATGGAGACGACCGTGGCTGGATCTTCGCGCGGACCCAGAAGCAGCCGTCCACGCTCCACGAGCAGCAGCTCCTCGAAAGCCTCATCCGGAGCATTGGCGTCGAACGTCCGCCATTCGTGCGCCGCCGTCCCGGCCAGCAACGGTACGGGCGCCGATCGCCCGCCGAGCGCGGCGAGGATCGGATGCTCAGGCAGGATAACCCCATCGTAGAACGGGTGGAATTCGCCGCGCGGTGGGAGGACCCGGGGGCGGAAGGCGTTGGCCTGCGCCTCCAGGATCGCCTCCAGGGGCAGTCGCCGCAGGGCCTCGGGCGACGGATCGCCCAGGCGCGCCAGGATGAGCTGTGCAACCTCGGCGGCGTCCTCCGGCGCGATCACCCGCTCGAGCCCCCCGCTTTGCAGGATCGCCTTGTCGAACAGGCCGCGCGCCGCCGGAGAGGCCATGAGACAGGCGGTCGCCACTGCGCCGGACGACTGGCCGGCCAGGGTGACGTTTCCCGGGTCGCCCCCGAACGCCGCGGCCTCGCGCCGCACGAAAGCCAGCGCGGCGAGAATATCCTGGAGAGCCAGGTTCGCGGTGGTCTCGCCGCTCGCCGCGCCGAGCCGCTCGCCGGCGTTCAGCACGCCCAGCGTCCCCAGCCGGTAGTTCAAGGTGACCACCACCAGGTCGCCTCGGCCCGCCAGCCCGGCGCCGTTCAGGAGCGGCGCAGATCCGGAGCCCGACGACATCCCCCCGCCGTGCAGGAACACGATGACCGGGCGCCCGGCGTTGTCCGCGGCCGGCGTCCAGACGTTCAGATAGAGGCAATCCTCGGACATTCGCCCGCCACTGCGGGCGAGGGCGCCGGCGCCGATCGCTTGCGGCGCGATCGGGCCAAAGACACTGGCCTCCCGTTCGCCAGACCAGGCCTGGGCTGGCTGGGGCGGCCGCCAGCGCAGCTCTCCGGCCGGGGGCGCGGCGTAGGGCACGCCACGAAACACCTGGACATCGCCTTCACGAACGCCTCTCAGCCGACCGAGCGTGGTCGAGGCGACATCACGCTCCATCAAGCGGGCTCTCGCAGCGGGAGGCGCCTTCGATCGTGCCGTTCAAGATGTTGTCGAGAAAGTCGCGGCCCTTGAAGCTGACGATCTCGTAGCGGATGTTCAGCACCGGGTCGCGCACGAAGGCGAGGCCGTTGCCGTTGCGCTCGTGGATGAAACCGAGGTCCACCAGGCGCGCCGTCTCGTCGCGCCAGCGCGCGGCATAGACCCCGATGTGATGAATGCCGCCGGGAGGACCTGCGAAGATGGCGTCGGGCGGCCCGGCCACGAACTGGATCAGCTCGATGAAGGGCGGTCCCTGCAGCGAATAGGTGATGCGCACCTGGGCGGAGTCGACGCCGCCGCCCGGCCTCTCGTAGCTGGAGTCCGTCTCGAAGGGGATGGCCCAGGTCGCCCCGAGGCTCTTCGACATCGAATCCATCGCCGCCAGCAGGTCCGGCACGAGGTAGGCGAGGTGGTAGATGTTCTCGGCGGCGATCGGCGAGGCCGCCTGCTGCTCCAGCGTGAACACGGGGTCATCCTCCCTGGGAACGCAAGCCTTATTACCCGCCCCTAATCCCGAGTCGACGCCGACTTTGGGGATTCTGAGCAATCCAACCGTGGCCTGACGCGACTCTTCTCCGGGGGAGCGCCGCCGCTCACCGTCCGGTGGGTATGTCCTTGAACGCCACGTCCTTGTCGAGCCGGACGTCGCCCGGCAGACCGAGGACCCGCTCGGCGATGACGTTGCGCAGGATCTCGTCGGTCCCGCCGGCGATCCGCAGGCCGGGCGTGAACAGCACCTGGGTCTGGAAGAAGCCCGCCATCGGCGCGACCGCGGGGTCGCTGATGACCCCGAACTGATCCAGCATCTCCATCGCCTCCTGGGCGATCGCCTGGGAGAGGTTGGCGCTGACCACCTTGCCGATCGAGCCTTCGGGGCCCGGCGTCTCGCCCCGCGACAAGGCGGTGATGGTGCGCATGCGGGTGTTCTTGAGGCCCTCGGCTTGCACGCACCAGTCCGCCAGCTTCTCACGGAAGGCCTGGTTCTTCAGCGCCGGCTTGCCGTCGATGGTGACCTCCCGCGCCAGCTGCAGGAAGTCGTTGTAGGTCGCCCCGAACCCGCCGCCGATGGACAGCCGCTCGTTCATCAGGGTGACGATGGCCACCTTCCAGCCGTCGTCGACCGGCCCCAGCCGCTGGCGGTCGGGGATCCTCACGTCGGTGAAGAACACTTCGTTGAAGCCCGAGCCGCCGGCCATCTGGTGGATGGGACGGACCTCGATTCCGGGCGAGCGCATGTCGATCCAGAACATGGTCATCCCTTTGTGCTTGGGGACGTCCAGGTTGGTGCGGGTGAGCAGGATGCCGTAGTCCGATCGCTGGGCGCCGCTGGTCCAGATCTTCTGGCCGTTGACCACCCAATCGTCGGCCTCGCGCACCGCCCGGGTGCGGGCGCCGGCCGCATCGGAACCGCCGCCCGGCTCCGAGAAGAGCTGGCACCAGATCTCCTCGCCGCGCAGGGCTGGGCCCACGAATCGCTTCTTGGTGGCCTCGTCCGCGAAGGCCATCACCGTCGGGATGCACATGCCCAGCCCGATGGCGAAGGGGGAGCTGTTGACGCCCAGCTTGGCTTCCTCCTCCTGGGCATAGATGACGCTCTGGATCGCGGTGCCGCCCGGGCCGCCCCACTCCTTGGGCCAGGTGATCTGGGCGTAGCCGGCCGCGGCCTTCTTGGCCTGCCAGGCCCTGGCCTGCGCGATGCCGCCGTCCTCCTCGGACGCCAGTTCCTCTTTGGGAGCATTGGCCGCCAGCCAGCCGCGGGCCTTGGCGCGGTAGGCGGCTTCCTCGGGTGTGTCTGAAAAATCCATATCTTAGTCCGTCTTTCTCCCAGGCTGCGGCGCGACGCCCGAGCCCGGCCGGGGGCCGTCTCGATTGCAACGAGGGCCCGTTTGAAGCAGGATACCAATTAGAAATCTAGCGATCTGCGGCCACGAGTCGACAGGTTGATCAAGCGAGGAAGACCGATGGCGCGACCCTTGGCCGGACTACGGGTGCTCGACTGTTCGCTCGGGAGCGCGGGGCCACAAACCAGCGGCCTGCTCGCCGACTACGGCGCGGAGGTGATCTGGGTGGAGCCCCCGGGCGGCGATCCCCTTCGGCGCGAGCAGCCGGCCGCCGTCTCGGTGTTCGACCGCGGCAAGCGCAGCATCACCCTGGACGTGAACAAGGCTGAGGACCGGGCGACGATCGCCAGGCTCGCCGAACGCGCCGACGTCTTCATCGAATCCTGGGCGCCCGGCCAGGCGCAGGCCCATGGCCTCGGCCATGCCGAGCTGCGCAAGCGCAACCCGCAGCTGATCTACTGCTCCATCTCGGGATTCGGCGAGGCAGATCCGCGCCGCGACCTGCCGGCCTACGAGGCCCTGGTGCACACCCTGGCCGGCAGCCTGGCGGTGCAGGCGGGCCATCGCGAACCCCCGATCTTCGAAGCCCACCCTTTCGCGGCCATCGGGTCGTCGTATCTGGCGGCCGTGGGCATCCTGGCCGCCCTGTACCGGCGCTTCGACGACGGCTTCGGCCGGCGGATCGAGACCTCGCTTCTGGATGGCGCCCTGGTGTTCCACCAGATGCTGTGGGGCGAGACCGACGCCTCGCTGAAGGCGGCCGCCGCCGTCGACCGGCGTTCGTTGCTGAGCCGCGCCCGCAACAGGATCATCACCCGCGCCTTCCTCTGCGGCGACGGCGAGTACATCGGCATCCACACCGGGGCGGTCGGCGCCTTCGACCGGCTGATGGAGGTCCTCGGCCTTCAGGACAAGGTGAAGCCGGTGACCGGCGGCTTCACCTTGGGAACCCCGCTCACCGACGAAGAATCCGACGCCATCGAGAATTCGATCCACGGCATCTTCGCCTCCCATCCGCGCGAGTACTGGGTGAAGCGCCTGATGGAGGCGGACGTCTGCGCGGTGGAGCACTTCCCCCCCACCGACGCCTTCAGCCAGCCGCAGACGGTGCACAACGGCGTGATCATCGAGGTTGACGATCCGGTGCTGGGGCGCGTCCGGCAGGTCGGCCCGGGGATCCGGCTGGACGGCCGGGCCCCTCCGACGCCCGAGCCGGCGCCGGCGCCCGGCCGCGACACCGCCAAGGTGCTGGCCGAGCTCGATCAGCCCGCCGCCCCCTCGGGCTGGGCGCCCAAGGCCCCGTCCGGCGCGCCGGACGACCGGCCGCTGATGGAGGGCGTCAAGGTCATGGACCTCGGCGCCTTCTACGCCGGACCGTTTTCCTCGCGCCTGCTGGCCGACTTCGGCGCCGACGTGATCAAGGTCGAACCCACCGCCGGCGACCAGCTGCGCGGCATCGAGCGGCCCTTCTTCGCCGCCCAGGCCGGCAAGCGCTCGCTGTCGGCCAACCTCAAGTCGCCGGCGGTCCGCCCGGCGATCGAAGCGCTGATCAAGTGGGCGGACGTGGTCCACCACAACATGCGTCCGGGCGCGGCCGAGCGCCTCGGGCTGGGGCTGGAGCAGGTGCGGGCCATCAATCCGCAGGCGATCTATCTGCATGCGCCGGGCTGGGGGACGAGCGGGCCGTTCGCCATGCGTCAGAGCTTCGCGCCGAAGATGACCGGCTATGTGGGCCTCTCCTACGAG
Organism: Caulobacteraceae bacterium; assembly: GCA_019247715.1. GTDB lineage: Bacteria > Pseudomonadota > Alphaproteobacteria > Caulobacterales > Caulobacteraceae > Acaudatibacter. Next base: position 5,450 of record JAFBAO010000003.1, on the reverse strand, counting down.
GTGGCCGGTGAGCACAACGCCCCGCTGCCCACCTCCGGCAACGAGGATCCCGGCAACGGATTGATGGGCGCCATCGGCTTGATGATCGCCCTGCTGCATCGCCGGCGCACCGGCCACGCCTTCTATTGCGAGAATCCGCAGCTCAACGCCGCCCTCGGACTGATCAACCACATCGTGCGCAACGCCGCGGGCGAGGCGGTCGGCGCGGGAAAGTTGGACGTTTTGCAGATGGGCGTCGAGGCGCTGGAGAGCCTCTACATGACCGCCGACGGCTACGTCTGCCTGGTGGTCAAGACCGACGCGGAGATCCGTGCGCTCGAGAAGCGGCTGAGCCTCAAGATCCTGGACGACGAGCGGTTCGCCACCGTCGAGGCGAGGGCCCAGAACCGGGACGACCTGGCCGATCTCCTGCGGGACGTCTTTGACGGGCGGACCACCGGCGAATGGATCGACTTCTTCGCCGGCTCGGGCGTGACGGTCGCAAACCCGGTGGGCGAGGATGAGATCCACGCCTTCTTCAACGATCCGGTCCAGCGGCGGATCGGCCGCGTCGCCGAGGCCTGGCATCCGGTGAAGGGCAATGTGCGCGAGATCGCCCGGCTTGTGCGCGTGAGCGATGCGCGCCTGCCCGACTACCGGCTGGCGCCCGAGCTCGGCGAGCATTCGCGGGAGATCATGGCCTGGCTCGGCTATGCTCCGGAAAGGATCGCCGAGCTGGAGGCGAAGGGCGAGCTCCGGGCCACGGAGGCCGCCGCCGCCACGATCCGCAAGGAGGCGATGGCGCGGTAGGCTGCCGAACGGACGACCGCCCGCGGCGGTCTTGCTGTCCGGGCGGGGCCTGCTGTCAGACGCCGAGCAGGTTGAACGTGTCGAGGTCGACCATGGCGGCCCCGAAGCGGGCGGCGGCGGCCGTATTGTTGGACTCGGTCTGGAACCTGGAGCTGTTCAGGAACCAGATGAGAAGCCCCCAGACGACGCCTTGGCGATAGGCGGTCCAGGCCTCGTCGAAGCCGGGAGCCGCGACGCCGAGGGCGCGCAGGCTGGCGAGGTAGTGCTCGAGCAGCGCGCCCTGCCAGCGCCGGCGGTCGACGACGTCGAGGTCGGCGATCATGAAATAGCTGACGTCGATGGACCAGGCGCCGCGGCGCGGCTGCCAGTCCAGGTATCCCGGGCTGCCGTCGGCGTTCAGGTAGAGGTTCCCAAGGTGCATGTCGCCGTGGTTGACCACCTGCGCCTGGGTCTCCATGGCCTCGCGCATGGCGGCATGCGCGCGCCGGATGCGCGCAGCGTCGATGAGCATGCGCGGCATGGCCGCGCCGCGCGGCGCGGCGACATACCGGCCGAACTCTTCGGGAGTGGTGAGGAGGTCGAAGTAGTGCGCCATCCCCTCTTCGGTGGGGTCCGGCGCCCAGGCGAACCGGCTGTCGAGCTCGGGCGAGTTCCACCAGCGCGCATGCAGGCGGGCCAGGCCCTCGAGGAAGCGGGCGGCCAGCTCGTAACCGATCGGCCGCTGCAGGGAGAGGAAGCTCACGTCCCTCAGGCAAAGGTCCTCCAGGACGACCAGGGCGTGGCCCCGCTCGTCCTGCCCGGCGAAAAAGCAATGCGGCGTACTGAACTTGCCGAGGGTCGGAACCAGGTCGTGATAGGCGTGATACTCGTTGACGTGCATCCGGCGCATGTGCGGGCTGTGGCCTTCGAAGCCGGCCTTCATCAGCACCGTCGAGGGAAAGTCGTTGCGGTTCGTCCGAAGGCCGATCCGCAGCTTGGTGCAAGCCCCGTGGGCGACGTCCCGAACCGCCGCGTCCTGCACCTCCAGCCCTGGATTCGACTCGCCAAAGGCCTCGGTCAGCCACCCGGGCGTGATGTCGTCGATCCCACTCGGCATCCGCATGTTTCTTCCCCCCGAACGCGTCTGTCGCTCGCGGCCTGATCAGAGTTCGAGCACGATCTTGCCGTTCTGGCCGCCCGCTTCCATCAGGCGCTGAGCCTCCGGGGCCTGGGCCAGCGGCATCCGACGCGCCACCGGCACGGGAAGCTCCCCGCTCGCGGCCCACTGGGCGAGTTGGCTCAGTTTGGCCCGATCCTGCCGGACCGCAATGAACAGCGGCTCGGCGGGCAAACCCGCCGGATCGATCGGCGTCGTGGAGACCGTGCGCAGGCGCCCGCCGGGCTTCATCCGCAGGCAAAGCTTCGCCACTTCGGGCCCGCCCACCGTATCGGCCACATGGTCGAACAGCGGGCCGCTCCAGTCCTCCTCGCCGAGTACGATCACTTCGTCGGCGCCGAGGGCGCGCGCCTCCTCGACCTGGCGAGCCCGGACGGCGGCCACCACCCGCGCCCCGAGCAGCTTGGCCGCACGGACGGAGAAGCGGCCGACGCCGCCCACGGCGCCGGTGATCAGCACGATGTCGCGGGGGGCCGGCGCGATATGATCCTCGATCAGCTGCACGCCGGTGAGCCCAGGCGTCGGCAGCGCCGCGGCGGTGGCGAAGTCGAGGTTGGATGGAATCGGGGCTGCGGTGGCCGTCGGCATGACGACGTACTCGGCGTAGGCTCCCTGCGCCACGGGCGGCATCATGAAGACCACCCGGTCGCCGACCGCCAGATCCTGGGCGCCGGCTCCCAGCGCATCCACGACCCCGGCGCCGTCGTAACCCGGAATATGGGGGAAGGTCAGCGGAAGCCTCTCCTTGAACCATCCGGCCCGCCACTTGAAGTCGGCCGGGTTGACGCCCACCGCCGCCGTCCTGACCCGCACTTGGCCGGGGCCGGGCTCCGGGGTCGGCGCCTCCACAAGGCGGAGCACCTCGGGGGCGCCGTATTCGCTCATCTGGATCGCGCGCATGGTCATCTCCCACCGGGCTAATGGCCGTTGCGGTTTGCCGTAGTCGCGCAGCCCGCACTAGCCGAAAAATCGAAGCGGCCGGCGTTTCCCAAAATGGTCAGTGATTTTTCGAAGTCGGGCGGCTGGCGCCCGCCGCGCTTGTCTCGCGAGTTGGGCGTCGCCTAGTTTCGAACTGAACAGCGACGCGCCGAGGGAGGCCGAGATGGAGTTGAAAGGCAAGTTGGCGGTCGTCACCGGCGCCGGAAACGGCATTGGCCTCGGCCTGGCGAAACGCTTCGCGGCCGAGGGCGCCCGGGTCGTCGTCTCGGACATCAGTCCGGAGCTCACCGAGCGGGCCGCCGCCGCGGTGGGCGGCCCGGCGCGGGCGGTGGACGTCGGCAAGGCCAAGGACCTCCACGACTTCATCGCGTGGGTCGAGGCCGACGTCGGGCCCATCGACCTCTACTGCGCCAATCCAGCCATCTTCTCCGGCCCCGAAGGCGGCAATTTCCAGACGACCGAGGAGACCTGGGAGCTGTCCTGGCAGGTCAACGTGATGTCGCATATCCGGGCGGCCAAGCAGCTCGTGCCGCTGATGATGGCGCGGGGCGGCGGCTACTTCCTGCAGACCCTCTCGGCGGCGGCGCTGATCACCGGTCCGTCCGCCGTCGCCTACACGGTGACCAAGCACGCCGGCCTCGGGTTCGCCGAGTGGCTGGTGATCAACTACGGCGACAAGGGCATCAAGGTCTCCTGCCTCTGCCCCACCGCCGTCCAGACCCGCGACAACCAGTTCGACCCCGCCACCACCATGGGCGCGAACATCGGCCTCGTTCAAACTCCGGAAGAGGTGGCCGACATCACCGTCAAGGGCCTCGCCGCAGAGCGCTTCCTCATCCTGCCGAACCCCGCCGTCGGCGGCTCCTTCCGCAAGAAGGCGGAAGACTACGACGCCTGGCTGCAGCGCTCGATCACGCGCATGAAGGATTTCCGGCCCCCCTCCCCGTTCGTCTAGCAGCCCCTAGGACAGGTGGAGACTGCGGTAGCGCCCCCGGTAGAACAGCAGCGGATCGCGCGAGCGGTCGAAGCGCGCCCGCACCACGCGCCCGATGAAGACCCTGTGGTCGCCCGCCTCGTGGACGGCGAACCGCTCGCATTCGAAATTCGCCAACGCCGCGGCGATCAGCGGGATTGCGTGCAGGCCGGGCTGGCAAGCGGTGGCCGCGAACCTGTCCTCGTCCTTGCGGGTGAAGCGGTTCGAGATCGGCTGCTGGCCGATGTGCAGGATGTTGACGGCGAAATGCTGGGCGGCGAGCAGGCTCGGCAGGCTGCTCGAGGTGTTGGCCACGCAGACAAGCAGCAGCGCCGGGTCCAGCGAGACCGAGGCGAAGGAGTTCGCGGTCAGGCCGACGGGCGTGCCGTCGGCGGCGAGCGTGGTGACGATCGTGACGCCGGTGGCGAAGCTGCCGAGCGCGTCGCGCAGCGTGCGGGGGTCCGAGCCGGCATGATATTCGATGGGCGTGCGCGGCGCCTTGCGCTCGAGGAATTCCAGCAGCAGGCCGTTGAACTCGTCGGTCGGGTCGGCGGCCACCAGCAGGCTGGAGGTCTCGATCTCGGCGAACTCGCCTTGCGGCAGCCGGGCGACGAAGGCGTCGATGGCCTCGCGCCGCGCAAGGTCGTTGGCCGCCCCGCGCACCACCAGCACGGGAATGCCGATCCGCGCCGCCAGGGCGTTGACCTTCTCGACAGCGTCGTCCGCGTCGATCGCCCCAACCAGCCTTGGATCCCACGCGAGCCGGTCGGCCCGTTCGGCGACCAGCTGCTCCAGGCGCTTGCGCATCCTGGCCTTGGTTTCCTCACGCACCTCGGTGGGCGCGTCGGCCAGGACGAGGCCGGTGGCGAGGTTGGCCGCCTCCTCGCCGAGGGCGACAACCGCCGCCCAGGCGCCCAGCGACCCGGCCACGATCACCGGCCGGGCGCCCAGCACCCGCAGCACGGCGCGGATGTCCTCGGCGAAGGCGGTCAGGTCGTAGCGTCCGTCCGCGGGCCGCTCGCTCTCGCCATGGCCGCGCAGGTCGAGGTTGATGACCCGACGGCCGGCGCCCACCAGCGCCTCAGCGGTCCGCGACCACGAGGCGCGGGTCGTGTAGCCGTCGTGCAGCATCAGCACCGCCGGATCGTCCTGCGACCCGAGCTCGTCCGCCGCCAGACGCACGCCGCCGAACCCCTTGAACTCGATCACCGCCATGGCGCTTCCCGCCGCTGCGCACTCCTGGCGGACACCTTACCTCCGCCGGCGGGCCAGCGGCACCGCCTTTCGTGGGTCACACGCAACCTGGGAGGGCGCCGCCTAAGCCGCCTGCGCAAACTCGGGCCGGTCGAGGCGGAAGAGCCGTGCGGCGTTGCCGCCGATGATGTCGGCCTTCTCCTCCTCGGAGATCTCGATGCCGTCGAAGAGACGGGCGATCACCTCGCGCGAGCGGGGGAAGGTGCCCTCGTGGTGCGGATAGTCGGCGCCCCAGAGCAGCGCCTGGTGGCCGGTGACCGAGCGGGACATGATGCAGGCCCGGTCGTACTGGAAGGAGGCGTGCACCTGGCGGCGGATGATCTGGCTGGGGGTGAGCGA